>QZKS01000048.1 GCA_003599865.1 Desulfobacteraceae bacterium | reverse complement strand
CGGGCATTTTTTCTTCAAAGGCGGAAAGGATCTCCACCCGCTTGATGGAGTCGATGCCGAGATCCGCCTCAATGTCCATATGGGGTTCCAGCATGTCAATCGGATACCCGGTGAGTTCGCTGACAACTTCGAGCATGTTTTTCTGGATATCTTTGCGAACAATATCGATAGGTTTTGCTTTTTGAACGGGTTTTGTATCGCCGGGAACCGGTTCCGCAGAGGGTTGCGGCACTGATATCGGTATGCCGGGGACGGCTGCTTCAACCGGTCTTGATGAGAAAGACGGTTCAGGAACAAAGGAATGAACAGGCGATTCCGGTCGATATTCAAGTGGTTGTGACGGGAGCCCCATGGCGGCCTGAGTCATGTTCCGTGTTCTTTCCATCATCAGTTGAAGATTTCTGCTTGCCTCTGTCTGGGTTTCCAGAAATTTTTTATGGGTCTCCGCTGTCCGGATCTGAAGGGCCTGCATGGATTTCAGGCTTTCGGAAACCACATGGAGTGCTTCCGATATCAGATGGCTGTTGCCGGTTTGCACAGGGGAAGAGGTGACTTGATCATTTTTCGCCAAATGCGGTGCCGCTTTTTCAGGCATTGGTTTGGCCGGTTTCTGTTGGGGTCCGGGTTGCCTTTCAACGGCAACAGATGTCTTCAAGGGTTTTCCGGCACGCGGAGGCATTTGTTTTGATGCCGACCGGTAGTTGGCACCGGAGAGCGGTATGCTCATCTTCTGCTTCCGGGGTTCCGGTTCCGGGTTTTCCCATTTGGT
Source organism: Desulfobacteraceae bacterium (assembly GCA_003599865.1). Taxonomy (GTDB): domain Bacteria; phylum Desulfobacterota; class Desulfobacteria; order Desulfobacterales; family SURF-7; genus QZKS01. Next base: position 27,165 of record QZKS01000048.1, on the reverse strand, counting down.
GAAATCCACATCATGTCCTTCAGCCGCCAGCAGGCAAAGCGTCTGTGCCAGATCAACCATTCCCGATTTTTTGCCGGAAGAGCTGTCCAGAGCGATTGAATGGATTTCTTTTCCTTTTAGAATCGCTTTTACCAGGCCGGTAAGAACCGGTTTGGGGCCGACTTCAACAAAAGATCGGACGCCGGATTCATAGAGATTTTCAATTTCCTTGATGAAATTAACCGGATTGAGCAGTTGTTCCCCCAGAAGCGTTGCCGCTTGTTCGGAGTCATCCGGATACGGCATTCCGGTAGTATTTGCATAAACCGGTATATGGGGTGGATGGATTGTCACTGCTTTTACAGCCTGTCGGAACGGTTTTGCCGCCTTTTGAACATGCCTGCTGTGAAATGCAGCGGCTACGGGAAGCAGTACGGCACGAAACTTTTTTTCCTTGCATATTTTTTGTGCCTGTTCGATGGTTTCAATGCTTCCGGACAGAACACCCTGCTGGGGCGCATTCCGGTTTGCCAGGACCACGTCCAGATTATGTTCAGCCAGCATGGCGTCGATATCGGCCAGAGGCGCTTTTACCGCCAGCATGGTGGAATCCCCTTGTCCTGCGGCAGCCATATATTTTCCCCGTTTAACGGAGAGTGAAACCAGATCGTCTTCGTTGATCATTCCCGCAGCATATAATGCAGGCAGTTCGCCATAACTGTGTCCGCATGCAGCATCCGGTCTGATTCCGAAATACTCCAGAATTTTCAGCATTCCCAGGCTGACTGCACCGATCGCGGGTTGGGCGATATCCGTGGATCGCAGGTTGTCTTCATTGTCCGTCTTGTCGGACTGGGGAAGGGGAAAGATCCGGTCACTGATCCGGGCCTGCTGTTCTTTGAATTCCTTCTGATGGATCTGATTGAATTTTTCCAATGCTTCCGAAGCTGCCGGAAACATGGAGATCAGATCTTTTCCCATTTCCGGATACTGGCTGCCTTGACCGGGAAACAGAAAGGCAAGTTTGCCTTTCTGCACCGGACCGCTGAAATAGATGTTGTTTTCGTCAATTTTTTCCGTATCCGGCTTTTCAAGGGTTTCCATGGCCTTGTTTATGGTTTCCAGGGAAGACCGGTTCTGGTCGTCATGTTCTCCCGAACGTTCCAGGATAAGAAGGATGCGGAAGTTGTCTGTTGCGGAAAAAGAGTTGTTCGAATCGGAAGTAATCCGGATGACCGACTCAAAAGAGGTGCTTTCGGAGACATCCTGTTTGAGCGATGACAGTTTTGCCTGCAAAGTCTCCTTCTGCGGTGCGGAGAGGGCGGAAATGGCAATTTTGCCATCCCAGGAGATGGTTTGCTTCCGGGGTGTATATTCTTCCAGAACCACGTGATAGTTGCTTCCGCCAAAACCGAATGCGCTGACACCGGATCTTCGGGGATGGCTTTCCCGGGCAATCCAGGGACGAGATGAGGGGTTCAGGTAAAACGGCGAGTCTTGGATATTCAGTTTCGGGTCCGGTTTTTCCGCTTTCAGGGTCGGGGGGAGTACTTTATGGTAAAGCGAAAGGGCTGCCTTGATCAGCCCGGCAGCTCCTGCCGCTGCTTTGGCATGACCGATATTCGATTTGACGGAACCGAGTGCACACGGGTTTTCCTTGACTTCTTCATGGGAGAATACCTCTTTCAGGGCTGAGAATTCAACCGCATCACCGACACGGGTTCCGGTGCCGTGGGCTTCGATCAGCTCTATTGTTCCGGGATCGATATCCGCATCACGGTAGGCCATGCGCAAGGCCTTGGCCTGACCGGCTGCATTCGGGGCATAGATGCTCTGGGATTTGCCGTCACTGGAAGATCCGATTGCCTTGATAACCGCATAAATGCGGTCATTGTCCTTTTCCGCATCTTCCAGACGTTTCATTACCAGGATACCGATGCCTTCCCCAAGCACGGTTCCATCCGCGTTTTCGGAAAACGGCATGGCGTCGCTGGTATGGGAAAGGACACCTGTCTGGGAAAAGCACATATGCATAAAAATATCGTTCAATGTATCCACACCACCGGTAACCGCCATGTCGGACCTTCCGGTGATCAATTCCAGGACGGCCAGGTTGACGGCGCTCATGGAACTCGCACACGCGGCATCCACGACGCAGTTTGTGCCTCCCAGATCAAGACGATTGGTTATTCTTCCGGCAATCACATTTCCGAGAAGGCCGGGAAACGAGTTTTCCTGCCAGGATACATAGGATGCGGATATTCTTTCCATGACTTCTTCGGCCAGATCCGCATCAATTCCCGAGTCCAGAAGGGCTTTTCGCCAGATCGGATGCCCAAGCCTTGCCCCCAGGGGAATGACCAGTTCCTGTGTTCCGGTGGCACCGAGAATGACGCTGGTTTTGTCCCGGTTGAATTCTCTGCCCATGCCGTATCCCGCGTCTTCAAGCGCTTTCTTGGCAACCACCAGGCTTAATAATTGCGAGGTGTCCGTTGCTTCCAGGCTGTTTGGCGGTATTCCAAATTCCGCCGGGTCATAGGAAACGGGAGACAGAAATCCGCCTCTTTTGCAGTAGGTATGATCCGGATGTTTTGGATTGGAATGGTAATAATCCTTGACCGACCAATGGGTTTTGGGAACGTCTGTGATGCCGTCTTCACCATTCAATATGACCCTCCAGAACTCTTTCAGGTCTGTAGCCCTGGGAAACATGCACCCCATACCGATAATGGCGACTGATTGATTTTTTCTTTTTTGAATGCTCATGGTTATAATATCATACCTGTGATTGTCGTTGTTATGGAGTGATGATTTTTCGGATTTCTTCATCGGGCAATGGACTGAATCTGAAGAAATCATCACGGATTTCAATACCCTGGTTCCGAAGCCAGTTGGCCCTTGTCACAACAGAGGCTCCGAGCAGAATATTCAGGGCAACAACCGCTGTTTTTCGATTTTCCGGCTTTTCCAGAAATGATCCTTTTACCCATTCGTTGAAAGCACCGATAGCAGGACCGCACCAGATCTGATAGTCAATTTTCCGGGAAGGATCTCCGGAAACCGCCCAGTTGGAGGAACGACCCAGATAAGAGCGGAATACAAGGGCCATTTTGTGTTTTGGTTCCGCCTCGGCCCTGGTAATCTGCCGGGGATCACGAATCCTGAAAAAGGCCTTTGTCCGCTCCCATTCCTCCTCAAAGCCGGACCGGAAAAAGTTCTGTTCCAGGGTCGTCCTTTCCTTTTCCGGAATATCCTCATACCGGTCATGCCGGTTGTAAAGATCATATAATTTGGATGCGCGTACCGGAAACATGGTACCGCGTTTCAGTACCTGAACCTTTACCCCCATCTGGAACATGTCGGCCGAAGGCGCCATGGTGACATCCGCCTGTCCGGCCTCTGCCAGCATATGCCGGACGGTTTCCGAAGTCCCGGATTCAATGCATGCTTGATTGACCGTTCCGGTCAGCACAAATGCGGCTCCCATGGAAAAGGCCGCTGCAGCCGATTCCGGTGTGGCAATTCCGCCGCCGAGTCCGACAAACAGGGGGGTCTGATACTTATGTTCCTGGATCATCCGGCTTTTTAAGGATAAAATCGTCGGAAGCAGAGAGAGCGCCGGCCGATTGTCCGTGTGTCCGCCGGAATCCGCTTCTGCGGTCATGGTGTCGGCCATGGGAATAAACCGGGCCAGTTCGGCTTCCTCACGGGTGATCATTTTTTTATCCAGAAGCTGATTGATGATTTTTTCCGGCGGCGGTGAAAAGAATTGCTGCGCCACCTCAATCCGGGAGATTTTTGCCTTGATCCGGTTCGGGCAGATGATATTGCCGCTGCTGTCCCGATGAATCCCTTTGACACGATAATATACAAGGGGAAGGGTGAGTCTCAGATAGGCTGCTGCACTGACCAGATGAATCCCTCTGTCAAGATAAAGCCGAACAGTCGCTGATTCCAGTTCAGGGTCATTGGGGCTATGGATGAGATTGATTCCAAAGGGTTTGTCCCCCATGTTTTTCTGAAGGCTGTGGATAGCCTTGTCGATCTGCTCAACGGAAAGACCGCCTGCGCCGAAAAAACCGAGCATCCCTGCATCCCCGGCAGCCCGAACCATTTCTACAGAGGCAATTCCATTGGCCATTGCGCCGGTTATATATGCGTATCGAATATGGAATGATTTTTTGAATTGAGGGTCTCCCAGCCCGGATGGATCAAGGGGAGGTATATAGGCAAAAAGAGGACAATATCCGTCACCCGACCGGATTTCATTTCCGATAACGGCAGTCCCGCCATGTGTGATATATATTTTATTGTTTTTTTCAGACAGAAAGACAGGTTTTAAAACCTGCAAGATGGCATTTCTCAGCACCTGGTCTCCGTATTCCGTCCCTTGGTCCGTTCCGTTCCACCAGCCGATTTGATGATGACTCATGATTTCAATCCCATGGTTGTACACACATTAAAAGTTTCATATGGGGCGGTAGTTTTTTTTCATAACCCTTAAATATTTTATCAAAAATTGCAGAAAATGACCATGTGGTCATATAAACCGGATTACCGGATAAAAGCAAGCTTTTTTATGCATGAAAGCGTGTGAATCATTCCGGTTCATCTTGGTTATGAGCGTTTCCCCGCATTCTTTGGACAGAAAAGCTGGGAAATTAAAAAACAATATTGCAATTCAAATAAAAATCCTATATTATAGGACTCATATTAAATATCGTATTGCTGCTGTTGATTTCCGATTTCGATTCTTGACGGTATTTATAAACAATTGCATATGATTAAAAAAAAATCCCTTAGATTTACCTGTTCCGGCAACAATCCGACTCAAAGTAGACCCTAACCCGTATCAACTGAATAGCTTCCTTTTCTCTGATTTGTCATATTTGGTTGAACTGATAAGACAAAGGAAAATCATCCATGTCAAGGATTTTGATTGTAGATGATGACAAAATTATGAACGACGCATTGTCCCGCGCCATTCAGCGAACCGGGCATGAGGTTGAATGCAGGGGAAGCATCCGGGAAGGCTTGGATGAGGTCTATTCAAACCAATATGATGTGGTTTATCTGGATGTCAGGATGCCTGATGGTGACGGCCTGGAAAGCCTTACCAAATTCCGGAAAGCACCGTCCGCCCCGGAAATCATCATCATGACAGGCTATGCCAATTCAAAAGGCGCGGAAATGGCAATCAAAAGCGGTGCCTGGGATTATGTAAGGAAACCGTCGTCCATCAAGGAAATGACGCTTCCTCTTCTGCGTGTTCTGCAATACCGGAAGAATAAGATTGAATCGGAAAAATCAGTTGCATTGAATCTGGACGGTATTGTCTGTTCAAGTCCTTCGATAAAGGAATGTATTGATGTCGTGGCACGGGCGGCCAATTGTGATGCCAATGTGCTGATTACCGGTGAAACAGGCACGGGAAAAGAGCTGTTTGCCTGGGCAATTCATAAGAACAGCGCAAGGGCGAATAAAAATTTTGTCGTGGTTGACTGTACGGTGCTGCCGGAAACACTTGTTGAAAGCCTGCTGTTCGGTCATGAAAAGGGGGCATTTACCGGGGCCGCCACTTCAAAGGAAGGACTGATCAAGCAGGCGGACGGCGGAACCGTATTTCTAGATGAAGTAGGAGAGTTGCCCTTAAGTGTCCAGAAAAGATTTCTGCGGGTACTTCAGGAACATCATTTCAGGCCGGTTGGCGGAAAAACGGAGATCCACAGCAATTTCCGGTTGATTGCCGCGACCAACCGGAATCTGGAAGCCATGGTGGAAGCCAAACATTTTCGGAAAGACCTGATCTATCGATTAAAATCCCTGCACATCAACCTGCCGCCGCTGAACAAAAGAAAAGAGGATATCCGGGAACTGCTGACATATTATCTCGCAAAATTATGCGAGAACAACAATATCGCGATCAAGGGTTATTCCCCTGAATTTTTTGAAGCATTGCAGGCCTATGACTGGCCCGGCAATGTCAGGGAATTCATCAACACAATCGAGAGCGTTGTGGCAGAATCGCTGGACTCTCCCATTTTGGTACCCTACCATCTTCCGGTAAATATCCGTATTTGCGCAACCCAGGCATCCATCGGCGATACCCAGAAACCAATCACCCCATCTTCCATATCCTATGATGATATATCTGCGAGCACGCTTCCGACATTAAAGGGTTACCGGGAAAACGGTTTGATGGCGCTTGAGAAAGAATACCTTGAAAAACTGCTGGCCGTCACAAAAGGAAATGTCAAACAGGCCTGTCAGGTCTCCGATTTATCCCGTTCCCGTCTGTACGGACTGATGAAAAAATATGAAATTACCAGGAAATGAATTTAATATTCTGATTTTATTTAATTTTATTCATTTTGTCCACTCTTGCAGGACTCCAATCCTATGATCTGAGACAGGTCTGTTTTTTAAAATTATCAATCGAGATATGAAAGACCTGCGAAATTCCTATCTGTCTGTTTTTATGTGGTAAAGATTTTTTAAAAAAATTTAATTTTTTGGCCTGAATTTTGAAGTAAAACCATGTCGAAAAACAGAAAATCATTTTTCCGTGAAGTGCTAAAATTTTTCTCTGAATTTGAAGGAGGTTAGGACATGAGCTCAAAATTTAGGATTTCAAAACAGCGGCAGAAAGACAATCTTCATCTACGATTAGCAGGCGATTTCAATGATATTTCCATTTGTGAATTGCTTGATGTCCTGAAGGACAACTGCATCGGCACCAACCAGGTGTTTATTCATACGGACAACCTGGAAAATGTTTCAATATCCGGCATCGGACGGGATGTTTTTCGAAGAAATTTACGCAATTTGAGCTCCAGTTCCATCAATATCCGATTCCCGGAGGTGAACGGAAATCCGTTTGCTTCGGGCGCACTTTAAAGGAATTCTTACAGACATTTATTCCTTCGGATATCGTTTTTTGCCATGAAATAGTATTTGACAAGACAGGATTTGATAAGTTATAGTAATAACTAATATACCAGATGGTTCATGGTTTATTTCAACATGATTCCGAAAATCCGGTCAAATCAGTCTCGGAAATACGGAACAAAATGGCAAAAAGGAGAAATAGTTTTGGCAAACGGAATTGTGAAATGGTTCAGTAACAAAAAAGGTTTTGGATTTATTGAACAGGAAGAAGGCGGCGATATTTTTGTTCATCACAGTGCAATTAAAATGGATGGTTTTAAAACATTGACGGAAGGTGAACGTGTAACATTTGATGTTGAAGAAACAGACAAAGGACCTGCTGCGAAAAACGTCCAGAAACGATAGATTTCGATTTTACGGATACGCTTTCGTTTATTAAACAGGTTACCAAACAACGCAAATAAGATTGCGGAAAAAAAGGCTTCTCTGATTTGGAGAGGCCTTTTTTCTTTTGATAACCGTTGTTATTCTTGACGATGGATGGATTATAAAATATTGTACATAACAAAAATTTTTAGCACATCTCATGAACATCAAGGAGAAATAAAATGAAAAAAACAGTGATTCAAGGCACAGGACGTTATCTGCCGGAAAGGCTGGTAACAAATGATGACCTTGCAAAAATAATGGATACATCAGATGAATGGATACGACAGCGAACCGGCATTGAGCAGCGGTTCTGGGTTCCGGATGATCTGGAAATCGGACCCTCTGATCTGGGTGCGAAAGCAGCGGAGATTGCGCTTGGAAAAGCCGGATGGAAACCCGATGACATTGATCTGATTATTTTTGCTACCCTGAGTCCTGATCTGTATTTCCCGGGATCAGGATGCCTACTGCAGCATAAGCTCGGACTGACTACCACGCCGGCCCTGGATATCCGGCAGCAGTGCTCCGGTTTTTTTTACGGCCTTGCTACTGCCGATGCCTTTATCAAAAGCGGTCAGTTTAATCGGATTTTGTTTGTCGGTGCGGAAATCCACAGCCGCGGCCTGGATAAGTCCAACGAGGGCCGCGATGTGACCGTTATTTTCGGAGATGGCGGGGGAGCCATCTGCCTGGAAGGAATTGAAGCGGATGAACCTGTCGGCATCCTTGCATCCGCACTTCATTCCCAGGGAGAATTTGCACGCAGCCTGATGATCGAAGCGCCCACGTTTCGCCATTCTCCCTATATTGATGAAGATCTGTTGAAGCAGGGCAGGCATTGGCCGAAAATGGACGGGAGAGCCGTCTTTAAGCACGCTGTGAAACGTCTGCCGGAAGTCGCAGCAGAGGTTCTTGAAAAAGCGGGTCTGAAAATTCAGGATATTGATCTTGTCATCCCGCATCAGGCAAACATTCGCATCAATCAGGCGTTTATGAAGGCTATGGATATCGATCCGGACAAAATGATCAGCAACATCCACAAATACGGAAACACGACTGCTGCAAGCATACCCATTGCGCTGGATGAGACCATAGAAGAAGGCCGCATTCAAAAAGGAGATACGGTTCTGTTCCTCGGACTTGGAGCGGGTCTGACCTGGGGAAGTATTTTATATCGATTCTGATCCATTGCGGAGAACAGTACATGCTCGATTTCATCAAAACCAGCCTGGGAATCAGGATCACACTGTTTATCGGTTTGTTCCTGATGGCAGTTGTCGTGCTGGGGGCAGGCAGTATCTATCTGTTTCAGACAGATGAAATTGACGAACAGTGTATATCCAAAACAAAGACACTTTCCGGCATCGGTGCCCAGGGTATACGGCAGGTCATCGAAAGCGCCATTGAAAAAGGTGTTTTTTCCGAGAAGGAGGCCTTTGATAAACAGTATGAACAGATCACGGGATTTGTGCCTCCCAAATATCGTACGCAATATGATTCCTACCTGGACAGAGAGATTGTAAAATTCCAGGATGCGTTCCTGAAGGACCCGAATATCCTGTATGCAATTGCCATGGACACAAACGGGTATGTACCGACACACAACACCCGGTATCAAAAAGAGCATACCGGAGATTATCAAAAGGACTACTACGATAACCGGACCAAACGAATTTTGAATGATCCGGTAACGGTCAATGCCATTCGGAACGATCAGGAATCCGTCATACAGCGATTTGCCTTTGATTCCAAAATTGATGCCTGGGACATTTCTACCCCGATTTTTGTCAACGGGAAACACTGGGGATGCTTTTCCGTCGGATACAGGGTCAATGGGTCTGAAAACGCCCGGTGGAGCCTGCTCAGACGTCTTTTTATCGGAGCCTTTCTGTTCCTCGGAATATCCATCACCGCAGTATATCTGATTGTTCAACGATCTTTGCTACCGCTTGTAGAATTGGCACAGACGGCAATCCAGCTTGCAGATGGTGATGTGGAGAGGAAAATCAGATCCGGACGGGAAGATGAAATCGGTCAGACTCAAGAAGCCCTGGATCGTCTCCGCGTCAGCCTGAAAGCGGCAATGGAAAGGCTGAAGCGCGGATAATCGCATTCCGTCCCGGATACTCGGATGCCGGCAACTTCTCACCGGCCTTCAGGCAATGGTTCGGGATGTCCCCCGGCGAGTATACCGGGAGTCTTTAAATTGTAAGAGGCGTTTTATGGGGCGGATTCGGATAGCGGTGGATTCGGAGGATCAATGACCTTCAGCTTGGTCAGGCGCTGGATGACGGTTTCCCGGTTAAATGGTTTTACGATATATTCATTGCAGCCGGCTTTCAGGCAGGTGATTACATTTTCTTTGTCTGAATGGCTGGTCACCATAATGATGCTGGCGGATTTCCCTGTCCCGGTCTTTCCGGAAGACTCTATTTTTCGCATGTGGGATAAGGTCTCCACACCGCTCCATTCCGGCATGGAATAATCGAGCATAATCAGATGAAACGGTTTTTTCTGTTGCATGGCGGTTATAAAAAGAGTGATCGCTTCCTGGCCGCTTGTTACCGTTGTGCAGTCGCCGATATCATCCAGGATGGCTTCCATTTTCTGTCTGCTCACGTCATCATCATCAACGATGAGAATGCGCAATCGTTCATCCGGTTGCCGCGGAATTTTCCCGGCTGAAGAAAGGGTTTCCTTCGAACGGCCTGGAATACCTCTTGGAGAGGACATTATTGTTTTGTCATAACTGATTTCAATCTGATCCATCTTTTCGATCAGGGTCGTAATATCAAAGGGTTTTACAATAAAATTGTCACAGCCGGCTTTCATGCATGTGATGAGGCTGTCTTTGTCCGACTTGCCGGAAACCATAATAATTCGGGATCGGTTTGATTTTGATATTTTGTTTTCCGCTTCAAGCGTTCTGATTTTTTTCAGAACGTCGATCCCATTGATGTCCGGCATATCGATATCCAGCGTAATCAGATCAAACGGTTCCTCACTGGACAAGGCTTCTTGAAATTCATGCAGCGCCTTTGTCCCGCAATCGGCGGTTATACAGGGGCCGAGCACCCCTAAAATAGTTTCCATCTTGTTCATACTGGAAAGATCATCATCAACAATCAGAATTTTCATGATATTCATCCGGGTTTGTTTTTTTGGCTTTTTTCATATCCGGTCTGTCTGAAGAAATTTTTCCAGTCTGGAAAATTCATGTTCCATCCGGGACAGCAGTTCGGAGGTTTCTTTCAGCGGCTCGCCTATTTCGGACGTTTCAAGCTCAGAGGCAATGGCGGAAAGTGCATCCATGGTTAAATTGGCCGCGCCGCCTTTTATTTTATGGGCTTCTGTTCTGATGTCCTCTGTCCGGTCTTCCGAAATGGCTCTGCGGATGGTTTCCACCTGTAATTTGCCCTGCGCAAGGAACTGATTCAGGGTTTTGATAAGGATATTTTTTTTGCCCATGAATTCTGAAAGTGCTTTCTCAAAATTTAATGGAGGCGATTCTTGAATGAACACCGAACCGCTTTCTGTTGCTGTTCCGGATAACCGGTTCGGTTCCGGAATGGAACATATTGCCGTTGGCCGGACTTCCGTCCATCCGGATACCATTGCAATCAGTTTTTTCGGATTCAGGGGTTTGGTGAGATAATCATTCATGCCTGCGGCAAGACACTTTTCACGGTCTTCTTCAAACGAGTTGGCTGTCAATGCGATAATCGGTATCGGTTGGGAAAGATCGGATTTTTTATCGGAACCCTTTTCAGCTCTTTCCCGTTCGATCTCACGGATTTTTTTCGTTGCCTCATAACCATCCATGACAGGCATCTGCAGGTCCATGAGGATGACGTCATAGCGGTTTCCGATATAAGCCTGTAAGGCCTTTTCACCGTTTTCTGCAAGATCGACCTGAAATCCGGCTTCCTCCAGATGAAGCAAGGCAAGTGTCTGGTTGGCCGGATAATCCTCTGCCAGAAGAATCCGCAGGTTTTTCCGAAATGTTTCGGCAATGGTATGCCGGGTAATCAGTGCCGGTTTTCCGCCGTGACGTTCCATCCGGTGGTCCTTCAATATCATCCGGATCATTTTATGAAGGGTATCTTCCCGTACCGGTGTTTCCAGATAGCCGTTGATTCCCAGATCCATGCATGTTTTTCCATTTCCAAACTGCCCGATATTGCTGATCAGAATGATCGGAACCGGTTTATATTTTTTCGTTTTCCGGATTTCCGCAGCCAGTGCAAAGCCATCTGTGTCCGGCTGCTGAAAATGAATCAGGATCAGGTGGAAATCCTGTTCCTGTGATTTCACGATGCGAAGCCTGGAAAGTGCATCTTTCCCGCTGGTGACAATTTCGGGAAGGCACCCCATTTTGATGAGGTTTTCAGCTTCCAGACACGGTTCCGAGCGGATGCCGGAAGCAACCAGAACATGCAGGTTGTCAAGAGACGGCATCGATTCATCTGCTGCCATGACGGGATGCTCCTGACAGTCGAGCTTCAGTGTAAACCAGAAGGTGCTTCCGGAATCCAGTGTGCTTTCCACACCCATTTCACCCCCCATGAGTTCCGCAAGACTTTTGGCAATGGTGGTTCCCAGGCCGGTTCCCCCGAATTTTCGGGTTGTTGAACTGTCGGCTTGTGTGAAGCTTTCAAAAATATGTTTTTGCTGTTCTTCCGTGATGCCGATTCCCGTATCCTTGACCATGAATTTGATGGTGATGACAGACTCTTTTTTTTCCAGCAGTTCTCCCTGAATATGGATGCCCCCTGTGGCAGTAAATTTAAGGGCATTTCCGGCCAGGTTCATTAGTATCTGCCGGATGAGACCGGGATCACCGATAATGCGGGAGGGGATATCCGGTGAAAGACGGCAGGAAAAATCAAGGGATTTCTGTTCTGCATGAAAGGCAATGCTTTTTGCCAGATCATCCACCAATACTTTTACATCAAAAGGAATTTTTTCCGGTTCCAGTTTTCCGGCTTCGATTTTTGAAAAATCCAGTATTCTGTTGATGATTCCCAGAAGAGAGCGGGCTTCCCGGTTGATGGTGTCCAGCAGCATGCGCTGCCGCTCATTCGCGGCTGTTTTCATGACGACTTCCGCCATGCCGATCACAACATTGAGGGGGGTGCGGATCTCATGGCTCATATTGGCCAGGAATTCACCTTTTGCTTTATTCGCCTTTTCCGCGGCAAGCTGTGACTGGACGGCATCCTCCTTGGCCTCCCGAAGTGACTGTGTCCGTTCTTCTACAATGGATTCGATCAATGCGGTTCTTTTCCGGATATTGACAATATAAGTATATAGAATCACGGCAATGAAAGCGGCGATCAGGGTGATGGTGATCAGAACCGAAGCGGAAGCAAACCAGGCGGCGTTTTTGCCTTTTTTCATGATGGCTCTGGGTATGCTTGCCCTGAGCAGGAGTACCGGCCTGCCGTTGATGTCCCGCAGGATGCTGTAAATATGGAGAAAGTCGTCGTTCTGAATCACGATTTCAAAAGGAGTTACGTTCAGTTTTGCCGCAATATCTTTCTCCTCGGGCTTTAACCTTTTATCCCAGATATCTTTTACAATAAATTCCACGCGGGTTTTTTCGATCAGGGATCTTATCGTATCCTTTCTGATGAATCTTCCCATGATCAGGAAGCCCATGGGAGGCCCTTCACCTGAACTCTTGAGTATGGAACGTGATACGATGAACATGGGGCCTTGTTTTGTGAGAAAAATTCCTGATTTTTCATAATCCCGGACATCATGATTCATGAGACTGTGATTTTTGGGGAATCTTGTTTCCGGGAAGTCCGGCATATCGATTTTTCCCTTTTGGGAGGAATCATAGGCTTCCCCCCAGACAATGTCCCCGTTGGCGGCAACAATATAGATCAGGTTGATGCCGCTGGCGCCTTCCAGAGAACCCCAATGAAGATTGGATTCAATATATTCCGGATTTCGATCCTGCACAAAGCGGTAGGTGTCATCCCATAAGGCCCAATCACCTGAAATCATAACCAGATGATGAATTTCTCCCTGGATCGTATCCAGGCAGCGCTCCAGGTTTTTCCGTGCTTCCTCCTTTTCCAGGGCGGCAAAGCTGGGCAGAATCACAAGATGCTGCAGCCCATAGTTACCGGCGGCATACAGGAGCGCAATGAGTGGTAAAAACCAGAGCCATCTGAAATATTTTTTTATCATTTTTGTAAGTTATAAATTGTTTGGAGAAACCGTAAGAAGAATACTGTGGAAATCGGATTTTTATCAAAGCGATTTATATCATATTTGCATCATTTTGAATACCCTTAAATATGGTATCCGTAAGAGAGGACCCGAATTGGAAACGGAAACGGCTTTCAATCCGGGGTCTCACTTTTTCCATCCAGAAGGTCAACGGAAAGTTCCCCTGTGATTTCATACAGGATTTCACTGGCAACCGGCGGGCAGCCCTTGATAAAGGTGTTGGTTTTTCCGATATTGGCCGTGCAGTTTCCGATACAGATGGTGGTTTCCGGAACCGACTCATGTCCCTTGCCGATGGCAAACCGGATGACTTGATCTTTCGGGAAATAATCCAGGATGACTTTCCGGTATCGTTTTAAGAACAGCAGGAGCGTTGACTGGCAGGCACTGCATGAATTTTTGTCAAACACCTTGATATTGGGAAATTCAATGGACAGGTTTTCCGGCGGCGGGAGAAACGGGGTGATCCAGTCCTCCCAGTGATCCGGTGAGACCTGAATCCGGTCCGGATCGATGACCCCATACCCGCGTTCCGCACCCATGGCCAGATGGGGTATTTTTTCCGCAACGGTTCCCATGAGGCGGCAGGCCACCGCGTCAACGGCAAAGGGGTCGAGGCCTGCCAGCACCACACCGACGGGTCTGGCTTTTCCGGCACTGGGCCCGAGTCCCTCCATGCCGATGGTTCCGTCGATAATCGAAAGGTGAGGGCGGAGAACCCCGGACATGTCCGCAATGGCGATATTGATGGGTTTCTCCTCCATGCCTGCAATCGGCGGCAGCATGTGCAGATCCACCTTGCTGCGTCTCCACAGGCAGCCTTTCATGTTCTTGATGGACAGGGATACGCCGGTGTGCATGTGCATCTTCATCACCGGAATGGAAACCAGAAAATCATATTCAAAAATCGGGCTGCAGGCTTTCAACTCCTGTATGGCAAGACCTTCCGGAACGGGCAGCCTGGTATATTTGCCTTCATTCAGGTCAATGAGCTTGCAGTTTCGATCATTGGCGACTTTTGTAATCCCGGCAGTCTCAAAAGCCTCAAATGTATCCACTCCCACAATGGGACTTTCCCCGATCACGACTTCCGCTCCGATTTCGGCAAATGCGTCAATGGCGGCCGCCACTACTCTTGCGTCCGTAATGATGCCCTGACCCTGGGGCGCGAGCCGTCCGATATTGGGCTTGAGCAGGACCCGTTTATGCTTGAGAAAGGACAGATCGATCTGCTTCAGGACGCTTCGTGTGTTGTCATACGGATCATCCCCTTTGGCAGCATAAACCCTCTGGTCAACCGGAAATTTTCGGGAATACAGGTTGGTCATGGTCATGAAATCGCCTTTTGCCGCAGAAGGTGATCCGCCAGTACCAGATTGACCATGGCCTCACACACCACATTGATCCGCGGAATGGCGGAAATATCATGCCTTCCTTTGGTGGAAATGGTTCTTGGATTGCCTTGCGTATCAATGGTTTTCTGGTCCCGGGTAATGGAAGGGATGGGTTTGACCGCAACCCGGATCACGATGTCATCTCCGTTGGAGATTCCGGCCAGGATGCCGCCTGCGTTGTTGGTCTGAAACCCCTCCGGAAGGATCGGGTCATTGTTTTCCGAACCCAGCAGCCTTGCGGCCTGAAATCCAGCGCCGATCTCCACGCCCTTGACCGCACCGATGCTCATGAGTGCTCCGGCAAGCTGGGCATCCAGTTTGTCAAACACCGGTTCCCCCAGTCCCTTTGGCACATTCCGGGCAATGATTTCCACAATACCCCCAAGGGAATCTCCCTGCTTCCGGACCGCTGTCACCCGTTGTTCCATGGTTATTGCGGCTTCCGCATCCGGACAGAAAAACATGTTGTTCGGAATTTCGGCAAGGTTCCGCTGCTCTGCCCTGACCCCTCCCAGTTCAATGGTGTATGCCGTGACCTTGATATTGTTCTGTGACAGCAGGGCTCCGGCAACCGCGCCGGAAGCGACCCGGGCGACGGTTTCCCGGGCGGAAGCGCGGCCGCCGCCGCGAAAGTCCCGAATGCCGTATTTGGCCTGATAGGTGATATCTCCGTGTCCGGGGCGGTACAGGTCGGCGATCTTGCCGTAGGCGGATGAATCCGCATCCTGGTTGTTGACCATGATGGCGATCGGCGTGCCGGTGGTCATGTTTTCAAATACACCGGACAGGATCACGGCCTGATCCGGTTCTTTTCGGGAAGTGCTGGCAATGGAACCTCCGGGTTTTCGACGGTTCAGCATCTTCTGGATCACCGACTCCGTGAGGGGAATCCGGGGAGGACAACCGTCAACGGTCACGCCAATGGCTTTTCCATGGGATTCTCCCCAGGTAGTGATTTGAAACAGCTTTCCAAATGTATTGCCGGACATTGTTTCTCCTTATACCTTGATGCTCTCGTAAAAAGTCTAAAATATCACCCTTTGTCATTCCGGGCTTGACCCGGAATCCAGTCTTTTCATAGGCTTCTGGATGCCGGATCCAGTCCGGCATGACGGAAATGGGACTTATTGCGGTTTCATCATACCTTGATTTTTTTTTGGATCAGATCACAGATCTCCTCGATTGTCATTCCGTCCGTATCAATGGGAAAATCCATGGCTCCTTCATAAATCGGATTCCGGAAATTCAGGGTTTCCTCGATTTCATCAAAGATTCCTTTGTCTGTCAATGCCGGTCTGTTGTCGCCGGTTTTCTTGTCACCGGCCATTCGTAGCGCAATGGTTTCGGGCAGGGCTCTGAGCCAGACTACTTTTCCCGTGGTTCTCAGATAGCCGACATTTTCCGGGTCCAGCACCGCACCTCCGCCTGTGGCGATCACGTGATGATTCAGGCGGCTGAGTTTTTTGATGATGGCTTTTTCCATGCTTCGAAAAACACCCCATCCTTCCTTTTCCACAATTTCCGAAATCGGCCGCTGCTGCTCTTTGACCAACTCAACATCCGAATCCAGCAACGGCCAGGAGAGTCTTTGGGAAAGAAGGGTTCCAACCGTTGTTTTTCCCGTACACCGGTATCCGATCAAATAAATATTCATTACCTGTATAATCCTTGAAAAACGTTCCAATAATGGGGAAATGATTTCCCGACACATTCTTCGTTCTGAATGACAACCCCCGGCACAACCAGACCGGCAATGGAAAAACTCATGGCCATGCGGTGGTCATCGTATGTGCGGATTTCCGCTCCATGGGGTTTCCCGCCGGTAATCTCAAGGCCGCTGTCATTGGCCTTTGCCTGGATGCCCATCCGGTTCAGCTCTGCGGCAACACAGCCCAGACGGTCGCTTTCCTTTTCCTTTAGATGAGCCACATTGAGAATCCGGGTCGTTCCTTTGGCAAAGGAGGCGACAACTGCCAGGGTCGGGACAATATCCGGCATGTCGGACATGTCCACCGCAACTGCCGTCAAGGGACCGCCGGTGACCGTGATTCCTTCCGGTTCGTGCAAAACCCTGCAACCCATCTGCTCCAGCACCTCGGAAAACCGGACATCTCCCTGTCGGGATGACCGGGTGACGCCGTTTACCCGGATGCTTGCACCGGTGACGGCGGCTGCTCCCCAGAAATAGCTTGCCTGGGAACAATCCGGTTCAACCGCATATTGTCCCGGCCGGTAGGTCTGGTTTCCGGGGACATGGTAGAAGGTGTGACCCTTGCTCGTCACTTCAATACCAAGCTGTTTCAGGATATCAACGGTCATGTCGATATAGGGTTTGGACACCGGCCCTTTGGTGATGTTGATGGAAAGCCCTTTTTCCAGGCAGGGCGCCATCAGAAGAAGGGAGGAAAGATACTGGCTGCTGATGTGGCATCTCAGGTCCACGGTTAATCCGGTGATATTGCCTCCGGTAATCCGAACCGGCGGGCAGTTGTTTTGATTCACGGATACGGCCCGGACCCCGATCCGGTTCAGGCTGTCCAGAAGATCGCCGATGGGACGCTCGCCCATGCGCGGGGTTCCGGTCAGGGTGTAGGTTCCTCGACCCAGGGCGCAGATGCCGGTCAGCAGGCGCATGGAGGTTCCGGAATTGGCAAGGTAAATAGGCTCATCGCATGGTTTGAACGTTCCGCCGAGGCCGGTGATTTCGATCACATCTCCTGCGTCGTTTACTTCTATTCCCATCTGTTTCAATGCGCTCAGGGTAAGCAGGGTATCTTCGCTTCTCAGCATATTTTCGATCCGGCAGGTTCCATTGGAAAGCGCTGCCGCGATCAGGAGACGGTGGGTGTAGCTTTTGGAACCCGGAACCGTAACCGCGGTATCTTTGATTTTTTCCGTTCTGATGGATATCATTTTCCGTTTATTCTCCCAGCGCCTTGAGTACGACATTCCGCATGGTCTCCACCGGCGCCTTGATTCCCGTCCACATTTCAAACTGGGCAACGCCCTGGTACACAAACATGGAAACCCCGTCCACGGCAGTACACCCGATTTTTTCCGATTCGGAAAGCAGCCGGGTGTGCAGCGGGTTATAGATGATATCCATCACCACCTTTCCGGGTTTCAGGTCTTTCCGGTTCACCGGCATTTTATCTACAGCAGGAGACATGCCGACCGGCGTGGTATGAATCAGGATATCATAATCAAACCGGGAAAATTCGGACAGATGATGGTAGGGCACGTCAAGATCTTTGGACAGCCTGGTTCCTTCATCCTCCAGGATGTTCAGGATCGTGAGTTTTCCGCCCTGTGCCAGAATTCCGAATCCAATGGCCCGGGCCGCGCCGCCGGCTCCGATCATCAGAATAGTTTTCCCGCGGATTTCGGTTTTTTCCAGAAGGGCGTGGATTGCTCCCAGGCAGTCTGTATTGTACCCGTAAAGCTTCCCATCCCGGTTCACGACGGTATTCACGGCCCCGATTTTCAAGGCCATATCGTCGATTTCATCCAGAAGTTCCATGACGGCGATCTTATGGGGAATGGTCACGGAAAGTCCTTTTACGCCAAGACCCCGCACACCGGCAATGGCGGATTTCAGATCCGTTACATGAAAGGCGAGGTAAGCACCGTTATAACCGGTTTCCATGAACGCGCTGTTATGCATCACCGGACTCAGGCTGTGTTCAATGGGATTTCCGATCACGCCGTATAAAGAGGTTTTTGTATTCATCATGGGCCATTCCTTATATTTCACATTAACAATTAATTATTAACAATTGATTATTAATTATTATTTCTTCTCAATGAAGTGTTGATGCTCGCGCTGATAATCCTGCAAAGCTCATCACATTCATTTTTGATATCATTTGCTTCATGTTTGGTTATCAGATGACTGCGCAGTAAAATCTGTAGCCATACTTTTGTTTCATTCAGTTCTTTTAAAACAATTTTGAGTCGTCGCCTTTGGCCATTTTTTTAATAATCAATAATCAATGGTTAATAATTAATGGTTAATGAAAAAGATCTACACCCCCGCAGACTTGGGATACGATCCCAGAACCTTTAAAAACAGGCACTGCTCTTTCATTTTGGCGATGGTTTCCTGCACTTTTTGATCCTCCAGGTGTCCTTCCAGATCCACAAAGAAAAAATAACTCCAGTTTTCGTGCTTGCTGGGTCTGGATTCCAGCTTCATCATGTTGAGCTGGGCCTCGGCAATGGGCGCAAGGCTTTTGTATAATGATCCCGGCACATGGGCGGCGGCGAACATCAGGGAGGTTTTGTCATTTCCCGTAGGCGGCATTTCTTTTTTGCCGATCACCAGAAACCGCGTGGTGTTGTTGGAATGATCCTCGATCCGGGACGCCACCACCTGGAGATTATAGATTCTGGCCGCCTCGCTACTGGCAATGGCTGCCGCATGATACATATCTCCCACTTTCTGGGCGGCAAACGATGTGCTGCTGCATTCTTCCAGCCGGGCATTGGGAAGATTCTTCCGGAGCCATCCCCGGCACTGGGCAATGGGCTGGGGATGGGAATATACCACCTTGATATCCTCAAGCCTGCCGGTCCTGGACAGGAGGTCATGGGAAATGGTCTGGTATTTTTCCGCACAGATTTTCATGCTGGATTCAAAAAACAGATCCAGGGTATAGTTGACGGAACCCTCAATCGAATTTTCCACCGGAACCACGCCGAAATCGCATCGTTTCTTTTCCACCTCGATAAATACGTCCCGGATGCTGAGCTGGGGAATGTAGGATGCGGACCGGCCAAAATGACTCATGGCGGCAATATGGGTAAAGGTTGCTTCCGGTCCCAGGTAGCTGATTTTCCTTCTGCGGGAGACTTCTATGGACAGGCTGAATATTTCCTGAAACAGGAGGCGAAGCCGGTTCTGATCCAGCGGGCCGGTGTTCTTTCCGGAAAGTCTGAGGATTTCCTTTTCTTCTTCCGCCAGCAGGTTCATATCCGCGTTGTCGTCGGCTTGCTGCTGCAATCCCAGTTGTTCGGAAACCGCAAGCCGTTTGTTGACCAGTTTCAGAATCTCGTCATCGATGGATTGGATCGAACCCTTCAGGGAGTCATTGTTTTCCGCCATCTTGTCCTCTGTCTTATTTTTCCGTTATGGTTTCTTCGATTTTATGTCCGAAATGCCGTCCGCCCTGTTCCACGGCCGCCAGGATTTTATCACCGGGCTTCAGGGAAACCACGGATACCGGTTTTCCCGAAGGATCGGTCAGCCGGATGGTCTCCGCATTCTGGAGAATGGTGGTGGCCTCCTTGTCTCCGACCTTTGCCTTGAGCAGCATCATGGGGCGTTTTTCAATCTTGAGACGGCCGACAATGCCAACGGTTGTCTTTCCCTGATAGTCGACGATCAGAACCTGATCCCCGGATTCCAGCTCCGACAGGTAGCGTGTCCTGCCGCCGGGCACACGGGTATAGGCATGAACCGCACCCGCATTCACCCGGAACGGGCGGGGGGATACATAGGGATTGGAAATACTTTCCGAGTGAACCAGAAATAATACACCGCTGCTGTTTCCCACCAGCATGCCTTCTCCAAGATTCATCGAGGTACAGGTGTCCACACAAACCCGGTCACCCATGCCCACCGGCGTGACTTCAATGACCTCGGCAATCTGCAGCAAGGTCTTTTCTCCTTCCTCCCGGAGGCGGGCAAGGCATTTTTTCAGTTCAAGGGGGTTGGCCGTATGGATCAGAAGATGACTGACACCGATTTCCAGAATGCCGCAGGCGGTTTCCGCATCTGCCAGGCATTCCACCTGGGTGATGACGTCAGCCCCTTTGGCTATCAGGTTTTCGAGCGGGATGATGGTCCAGTCCGTACATTGCAGGATCACCTTTTTGGTCTGGGTGAGCTTGACGATTTCCTCCTCGTCTTTCCCGCTGGTGATGGTAAAAAACACCACATCCTTGCCCGGCTTCAGGTCGCCGTCCTCGGAGATAGTGGTGATCCGGCCAAGCTCCTTGACCTTGTCCGAGTACCCCTTGGGCACCATAATCGCATCCGCACCGCCTTCTAAAGCGGTTGTCACCAGTTTCTTATCCCACGGGTCAACCTTTACCCATATCTTTCGCATGCTAAGTTTCCTCCACTTCAGTCATTCCGTCGAAAGACGGAATCCAGTCATTTAAATGGCTTCTGGACTCCGGTTTTCACCGGAGTGACGGAATTGTTACTTTTTAGAAGTTCATCAAAATTGACAATTAACCATTAATTATTGATTATTAATTATTTTTTTTTCATAAAATCAACCCGCCCCCAGAATCTCCAACCCTTCCGCTACAGACCCGCCCCCATGAACAATATGAGAGATCGCCCGGACCATTCTGCTCGGGTCTTTATGCTGGAACACATTCCGGCCGATGGAAACACCGGCTCCGCCCGCATCGATGGATCCTTTGACCATTTCCAGGATTTCTCTGTCGGAATCCATCTTGGGTCCGCCGGCAATTACCACCGGGATGGAACAGCCTTCCACAACCTCCCGGAAGGATTCCGGACTGCCGGTATAGGAAACCTTCACAATGTCCGCGCCCATTTCATCCCCGACCCTGGCTGCATGCTTGATCACGCCCACGCCGTACTCATCCTTGATTTTGTCGCCTCTTGGATAGATCATGGCAAGCAAAGGCATTCCCCATGTCCGGGCTTCATAGCTGACCCGTCCGAAATCCTGAAGCATCTCCTTTTCCTGGCCGTTGCCTAAATTCACATGAATGGAAACCGCATCCGCACCCAGTTTCAGGGCTTCTTCAACCGAGCATACCAGTGTCTTTGCATGGGGAAAAGGGGACAGGTTGGTGGAAGCGGACATATGAATGATCAGTCCGATGTCATTGCCGCCACGGCGATGGCCTTCGCCCACAAGGCCTTTGTGCTCCACAATGGCGTTTGCCCCGCCTTCGGCCACTTTCTGAACAGCGTCTTTCATGTTGATCACGCCCGGAATCGGTCCCACCGATATCCCGTGATCCATGGGAACAATCACGGTATTCCCGGTGTTCCGGTTGATGATTCGTTCCATCCTGATCTGTTTTCCGATGATCGTCATTTTTTTATCTCCCTTTGAATGTAAGTAAAAAAGGGCCGTGAAATCTGTTTTTTGGTTTCACGGCCCTTTTCTGAGAAATAAAAAAGCCGTGAACTTCGGTCTGCTCACGGCTTTGTTTGATTTGTATCTTTTTTACGGAATCAGTTCATACAGCCAGGCAGCCGGTGATATAATACCACCAAAAATAAGTATAATAAAAGCCGCCTGAAAATATGTTGTTCATGTATTCGTTGATTCCTTTGCCATCCACCTGTTTGTCGAATCCCTATACCAGAACTTTTTGCATGTCAAGCCATTTTCCGGGAACAAATGTAATTTATTGAAAATCAAATGGTTCGATTTCGGGGGGGCACTACCAGTCCGTCATGCCGGACCTGATCCGGCATCCAGAATCTCCCACTCCGGTAATTCCCCAAAAATCCCTTTTTTACGACCCAAAGAGAAATTCCCCCTTGAGGACCCAAAGAACAATTCCATCATCGAGGGTTCAAAAAGAAATTCCCCCATTGAGGGGGGCAGGGCAGTGTCATCCGCTTCCATACACCACAAACCTTCAATCTGCATCCACAATCCCTGCGCTGTCATACCGGACCTGATCCGGTATCCAGTTTGAAAAAATCGCAAATCATCAATCCAGTTTGGAGCGATTATTTATAAGATACCGCACTGTATTAAAGTGCTTAATTATCTTGACATTTATCATATATAGTGAAAGAGAGGGTCAATAACATCAAAGGGTTTTATGCGATATTTTTCAAATACATCAAGGTCTGATTGAAACTAAAGCAAGGGAAACGTTTATGGAGCTTTTCTTGACAATATATTATCAGGGCGAAAATGCCTGAAACCCCCCTGATTTGGCTATTATCAGGGCAAAAGTGCCTGAAAAGCCCAGGGCAAATTGACCTATGAATAATATGGTTGGGCCTTTGAAATAGGAGCATAAAATGGGAATCCCTTTCCTTGGTGAAATTGAAAAATTAATCAACGAACATGGCTCTTCTAAGATTTTGCAAGAGCGTATTGCGCTTGCGAATGATCAATATGCGGCGCTCGAAAAGGAGCTTTCTGCATCGAAGACGCGAGAGGCGCAATTTGAAACGGAGAACCTACGCCTAAAACTTGATAATGAACAACTGAAAACACAAGTAAGGGAACTTCATGATCAAATACATGAAATTAACCTCTTAACTGTGAAGTATGGAGTTTATTGGGACAAAGACGGAAATGTGTATTGTCCAAAATGCAAAACTCCTGGATTAAAAGTGGCTTGGGCAACTTATGTAAGACAACAGGTCCATGGTTTAAAATGCACCTGTTCTGATTCTCCATTTATTCTAATGGAAAACGGTGAGCCAATTCATGCCCAAGAAGCCATGAAACTTATGGCACAGCAAAGATAATCAATTGGCCCAACCAGGCGGTACAGTGGACATCCAGGGCCGGTGCATTTTTGAAAGTTTGTCTGAAATTGGAATTAATCGGTTTTTAATAAGGTCAGTGGAAGCCCTGACTGCTCACTGACCGCCGTCGTTATACATGAATAAAGACATTATTTTCGAACAATAGAAGACAATGAGAATAATCCTTGCGATAATAAATTTTGTTGCCCTAATCGGAGCAATAATTTGGTGGGTAACCGCCCCTGATTGGGAGCCTGCAGTCACATCAATTGGTTTATTTGGGGCACTTCTTGCCCAAGTATTCACTAGTGAAGAAGTAAAATCCAAGCTGAAACTTGTTCAAAAATCCAAGGAAGGGTCTCATAACTATCAAGCAGCAGGAAATCAAACTATTACTGATAATAAAAAGATTCAAAAAGGCGGGAAAGCTTCTCAGCAGTTACAAGCTGAAAATATGATAGTGAATGTCGGAATTGACGAGAAGCGCGCACGAGAAATTTATCAAGAAATGAATTTGCAATTGAGAAAAGACTATTCACAGGAAGCCTTAGATATTGCAAATACAAGAGTCACAGAATTTGAAAATAGGCTGATGCCTAAGATGGAAACAGTAAAAGGAGCTCTTGAAGCCTTCGCAGATCCTAGTTTTCAGCTATTA
The DNA here is from genome assembly GCA_003599865.1 of Desulfobacteraceae bacterium. Taxonomy (GTDB): domain Bacteria; phylum Desulfobacterota; class Desulfobacteria; order Desulfobacterales; family SURF-7; genus QZKS01. The sequence continues at coordinate 3,086 of QZKS01000048.1, read as the reverse complement.
CTGGTTGAAGCACAAAAGACTGCGGCTGCAACAGAAAGAACAGCAGATTATGACCTTTTATCTGAATTACTAATACATAGATTTCAGAAAGGTGAAAACCGTATTACGCGGGCTGGAATTACCCGTGCTGTTGAAATAGTTGATGAAATATCTGATGAAGCATTACTCGGTTTAACTGTATCACACGCAGTATCAACTTTCCTCCCAGTTAGCGGAGATGTTCATCAAGGGATAGATGTCTTAAATAACTTGTTTGGAAAGATATTTTACGGGAAGCTTCCCACTGGCAATGATTGGCTAGACCACCTGGACATATTGGATGCTGCGCGTTTAAGCTCATTCGGTAAGTTAAAAAAGATACAACAATATTACCCAGAGATGTTAACCGGATATATAGATGAGGGGATTGAAAAAAAGTCAGAAAATCATAATAAGACAATTGAAATACTAAAAAGCAAAAATTTACCTCAAAATATATTGGTGGACCATGCTTTTAATAGTAATTTTGTAAGATTAAATGTCCCCCCCAATAAAAAACAGATAAGTTCTTTTTCATTGAATCAGCAAATAAAACATAACGGCAAGATGATGATTCTTCCAATCCCTTTATCTGAAGAACAAATAACGGCAATCAATTCCGTGTATGAGCTTTACAAGAAAGACGACAAAATAAAACAAGAGAATATTAAATTATTTATGGAAGAGTGGGACAAGAGGCCGAACCTGAAAACTCTTAGAGAATGGTGGGACAATATTGGCATCAGCTTTCAGATCACTACTGTCGGAAAAGTTCTTGCCCATTCAAATGCTCAAAGATGTGATAGGACTTTACCACCACTTAACTAATCAAAGAATTACAAATGAAGAAATGTATAACAAATCACTGCACTGGATTTTTACTCCGCTGCGCTCCGTAAAAACCAGTGAGTTCAGTCGTTGGCCTTTTACAGTGATAATGTTTAATTAATCCCCCTGGTATTGGAAATTAACTAAATGAAAAAAGGAGATCCTATGGTTGACCGATTCGAGAGGCTAAGGGAAGCACAAGCAGAAGGTATTGATGCCAAAGTGATCGTACGAGGATTTGTTTCAATGCCCTTTGATCCTCAATGGGACGATGTTTGGTTTAAAGGTATTCAAGTATGCGCTGACAAATTGAACGATTATCAATTGGAATTCAAGCGTGCTGATAGAGAACCGTATATTGAGAGAAATCTTGAATTTAATGTACTAAGAAAGATTGATCAAACAGAACTCTTAGTTGCTGATGTTTCCCCTGTTCAAGGCTCAAGTCTACCCAATCCAAGCGTTATGCATGAAATTGGATATGCGGTGGGAAAAGAATTACCGGTTATTTTAATAGGGCTTAAGAATTCACATAAATCTTTGCCTGCAAATCTGAAGGGATCAATCCTTATCGAGTATGAATTGAATAAGCTTGATAAATTTATAGGGGAATTTACTTCACAAATTCAAAAAACGATAACGAAAGAGATCGCCTCGAAAAGAAAAGGAGACTTCGTAGCTCAATCATTCTCTAATAGGAACCGCATTAATATTCCAGGACTTATAGTTCAAGCGAAACAGCGTGTCCAAATGATAACTACCAATCTTCAATTCGTTTTCACAAATTTAAAGGATTCTATTGACCAAGCTTTAGATTCCAATAGAGATAATCCTGAATTTAAAGTTGAGATATTGACTATGGATCCTGAAGGGGACACAACTAATGCACGTGCTGCCCAGCTTGGTCAAAGGACTCGACAATACCGCGACATTTTGCGTGAAAGCTTAGATAATATGCGTAAGGCATATGATGGAAATTCAAAAGTCGAGATAGTAACATACTCGTCGTTGCCAACACAGATAACATACATTATAGACGAAACAGTAATAACCTCTGTTATTTCATTTGGTCAGCTTGCAAGGCGAAATATTCATTTCGTAGTTGAAGCAAATCGGCCAAAAGTATCAGAGTCATTTTTAGCGCATTTCAGTTCTGTTAAAGCTTTAGCCGTATTAGGTAAAACTTCATAGGTTCTTTATGGGCCAACCACGGCATGAAGTGCGACGGCAAGAAGCCGCCGCGCCTTATGCCGAATGTTCGGCTGTTAGAATATAACAAAAAACAATTAAACAAGTTAGGTTTCTTATGAGTGAAAAAGAAAACCAAAACGACCTAATGATACAGCAGTTAGTCTCTGTTGAAAAGGTTAGTCTTAATTTGGCTCAATTTGTTGTTGTGACGACCGAGGATAAGTTAAGGCTAAAATTACAGAATCATTTATCCGAAGCAGAAAAATCAAAAGAGTGGATAGCGCCTTTATCACTCTTAGTCTCTTTATCGCTTGCTTTGTTATCAGCGGATTTTAAAGATTTTTTTCTTCCTGCTGATACTTGGAAAGCAATTTTTATAATTTCTACCGTAACATCTTGTATTTGGATGATATTTGCACTAAAGAGGGCATTTTGCACCCGATCAATTGATTCTTTAATCGAAGAGATTAAATCAGAAACAAACTTTGTTGATGGTAGTTATAAATCTGGGAGTAAACAATGAATATTGATTTTTCTAAAAAATTATCAATCCTTGTTTCCAAAAAGGGAAATGATAGTTTAGAAACTCTCATAAAAAAAACATCAGAACTTTCAAAAAATACGAATTTGTCTGAACTCAGTGCTTCAATATACTTAGCAAATGAGTTAAAAAAAATTGGTGATTATGTAAATGCAAAAAAATTATATGAGAAACTGTTACAACAAACCACAAATGATGCGGATAAATCCACGTTATTCAACAATTATGGAGCGCTACTTCAGGATCTCGGTGATAATCAAAAAGCGATAGAACTATATGAACACAGCCTTCATATTTCACGCAATGCGCTTGGTCCTGAGCATCCTTCGGTAGCGACCACAATGAATAATCTTGCTGCGGTTTATGAAACCTTGGGTCATTATCAAAAAGCGTTAGAGCTATATGAACACAGCCTTCATATTTCACGCAATGCGCTTGGTCCTGAGCACCCTTCGGTAGCAACCACAATGAATAATCTTGCTGCTGTTTATGAAGCCTTGGGTCATCA
>QZKS01000078.1 GCA_003599865.1 Desulfobacteraceae bacterium | reverse complement strand
AAAGGTAGTTATCCGGACGGAGACGGATTTGTTCCTGAAAATTCATGATCAGTTTGTCAATGTCTCTTCGATCGGCTTCAATTTTTCCAAGATTATTTTTCAGGTTCGGATCATTTGGCTTGACCTGCAGTGCTGCTTTGTATAGATCAATGGCCCTGTTGAGTTTGCATTGGATTTTATTGATTTCACCCAGGCTGGCCAGGATATCGGGAACAGACGGATGGGCGTTGCCGTATGTACCCACATAGATTGCCAGAGCCCTGTTAAAGGTATCCTTTGACTCCGGGAATTTGTCCTGAACATAATACATATTTGCCTGCGCTTTTAAAATGTGTGCTACGTTGACATGATTCGGGCCATAAGCATGGGTGCTGATTTTTAACGCTCTTTCAAACAATGGAGCGGCTTGATCATATTGACCTTGAATATAATAGATACCGGCGAGATTAAACAGCGAGGTGGAGATATTGGGGTTATCCGGTTTAAAAATTTTTTCTGCCATTTGAAGGGCATTTTTTCCGGTTTCGATCGCTTCCGTATATTTGCCTTCCTGAAAGAGAAGAGCGGTTTTCTTATTGATTTCTTTCCATTGGGATTCAGCATCCTTGTCCGTGTCGCCGGAGCATCCTATAAGACAAAAAACGGATAGTGCGATGGTCATGATTACTCCTGTCAATACTTTCATTTAAAAACCTCCATTTGCTGGATCAATCCTTCAAAAGTCATTTTTGATAGCCACAAAATTATACAGTCGTTGATGCGGAATTTTGCTTTTTTGATTCCGGTATCATATTTATTATAAACAAATTACATCCGGTATTTGATCAATTAACAATTGCCAGTTTTTATATTCTTTATCAATGGCTTTTTTAATTTTCGTTCGTCTCTTGTATCATACTTTATTTTGAATATAAAAAGACAATTTCATCATCAAAAGTTGATTTACAGCGTTACTGTTGTTTCCCTCCTTGTGGTTTTAAAACAGGATGTTTTTGAAGAAATTCCTGATAAGGCAAGGTTTTTCTGATATTTTTCAGGTCGACATCGGTTTTTATCAGTTCCCAGTTGTCATATCCATGGCTGATTGCTTTATCCAGCCAGGATAATGAATTTTCTGTTTGATGCTGGATTGCATATAAGCAGGCAATATTATAATATATATTTTTGGGGTTAGAAACAAAACGGGTCGATTCCAGCAATCTGTCTATTGCCCGCTGATACTCTTTTTTATCAGTGTGAATCCGAACTATATTTTCCAGAGCAGGTAAATAGTCTTGTTTCAGGAGCAGGGCCTGTTCGAATTGTCGTTCGGCTTTATCCATTTCATTGATCTGCATGTACAATAATCCGATTTTATAAGCAGATTCGTGATCATTCGGAAATGAGTTTTGTATGGTCTGAATTTTTTTTCCCGTTTGCTTCCTGAAATTTTGAATTGTATCAAGTTTGTTCCGGGCTTCCGGAAAGTCCGGTTTCAGGAGCAGCGCTTTGGAAAAAAGCTGTATGGCTTCATTTATCTTTCCCTGATTCGCTTTAATAATTCCCAGATTATAATATGCAGATTCCAAGTTTGGATTCACCTGAATGGCCTTTTGAAAAAAAATATTTGCCTGATCATCATTACCCTCCATCATGAAAATAGAACCCAGATTATGATATGCTTCTTCGAATAACGGATCGTCATGAATTGCTCTTTTCAGATACGTTTTTGCCTCTTCTGTGTCTCCCTGGGAGGAAAGGACTTTTCCCAGATTATAGTTCGCCTGTTTAAAGCCTGGATTGATTTCCAGTGCTTTTCGGTAATTTTGTACGGCCTTGACGGGGTTCCCATTTTTGATATAGGCGTTTCCCAGGTTGTTATGGGCGACGGCATTATCCGGAGTTACGTTTATTGCATGTTGAAAAAGCGTGATATTGCTGCCCCAGTATCGAACTTGCAAGTTCACCAATATCAGAATGATGCCGAACAAGGTAAGTGCGGCGGCCATGAGAATAAGCCGGCGATATCGAACGCTGCGCAATATCTCCGGGACCCCCCATGCAAGAATCAACGAAATTCCAATCATCGGCAGGTAGCACCACCTGTCGGCCATAGCCGGCCATAGACCGTTCTGCATGATTCCAATCGCCGGAAACAGGATACCCAGAAACCAAAACCACCCCATGGAAAACCAGGGATTTTTGTGAATCATTCGTAAGGCAAGGATAGTAATGAGGAGTATAACGGTTGCGGAAATACCGATAATCCAGATTGGAGGCATTCTGTCCGGAAACGGGTAGAATATGGCAAGATCAAAAGGCCAGAAAATTTTCCATAAGTAAGCCGGATACGATATCACCGCATTTGCAATCCGGAGATTCATGGGGACGGAATCTGTTGTAATGACGACGCCGAGACGATGCATTGATAAAGAGGAAAGGTATATCCAAAAACCGGATAGTGCTAACAACGGTAATTTTTCAATCATTGTCCAAGAGATCTTTTCCCGCATGGAATTATCGTTTCCAAATTGATTTTCTATCAAATGTGTGGGAATTCGTTTGAGCGGCCAGATATCCAATAATAAAAAGGAAAATGGCAATACCACTAAAATCGGTTTGCAGAGTAGCCCCAGAACCATGGTGATGAAGATGGCTGAGTATCTCAATATAGTTGGTTTGATAACAAAACGTGTATAGAAGAATGTAGCGATGAACCAGAATAGCGTACTGAGAATGTTCTTGCGTTCAGCGATCCATGCTACAGATTCAACATTGATTGGATGAAGTGCGAATAAGGCTGCGACAAAGAGGCTTTTCCAGCGTTCGGCAGTCATTTGCAGCATCAGAATGTAAAGCCATAAACTGTTTAATACATGCAGCATCAAGTTTGTCAGATGATGACCGGTCGGATCAAGTCCGAAAAAATGGCAATCCAGCATGTGGGAAATGGATGTCAGCGGGTGCCAGTAGTGCTTATCCCCCTGCTGTGTGAAGCGGAAAGCCCATTTGATGTTTTCCCATGAAACACCGGATTGGACATGAGGATTGCCCGACACATTCAACCGGTCATCAAATGAGGCAAAGCTATGCTTCATTACATGGACATAACATGAAATTGTAACCGCAGTCAGGAACAGGCAGATGACAATATCGATGCGGGCTGTCGGGAAGAGTTTCGGAATATGGTTGTTAATTTTCATTCTTTTTGCTAATTGGCTCACATGGTTATGCATCTGACCGTTTCATTGGCCTTCATACTGAAAAGAGACTAACCTGTTAATAAGGTTTCTCTTTTCAACGTCCTGTGTATCAGTTACTTTTTGATATGGCAAGTGGACAACAGACAGTCCCAGACCCATATGAGGTTTTGTATAGCATGTTACAAAAACGATTTTTAATGAAAATTATACCCATCGGAATCATCATTGTATTTTTGTCCATAGCACAATTTAAAATTTATTTAAAAAATTTTGACAAGTATCTTGTGGTTCATATCGAGGCTGCCAAAGGTGTTGTTGACGGGTATCCCCATTGGCGGATATTTCAAAATCGCATAGCAGGCCCTTATGCCGTCAAATTCACACAGGAAGTTACGGGTTTAACATTTTCCCAGTCTTATATGCTAACTTCCCTTATCTGGATGATGATGTTCTATTCCACAATGATGGCCGTCGCCATATCGATTCGGCCATCTTTGGTGTTTGCATTTGGGGCCATGGTGGCAGCAGCCTTCTTTAATACCTTTCTGATGCGCGGACTTTGGCTGTATACATGGGACCTGATTGATTTGGTTGTTTTTACCTTGTTTATCTGGGCTATTCTGAAAGAAAAACCAATCGGCTATTTGATTTGTATTCTCGTCTTTGAGACGTTTAACAGAGAGGTTTCACTCATTATGGCGGGCTGGCTTTTCGCTGATTCATTACTATCGGTCAGGCCCAATCGCGATACGGGTAGGTTCCCGACAATAACCATTGCATTTGAGAAGCCTCAAGCTATTATTTCTCTCCTGCTCATTGTCTTCATTGCTTTCACTACGGAATATCTTCGCGATACATTAATGGTCAGACAGATTGGTCCGGAATATTTCAGCGATTTTAGCGGATCTGCAGGACTCGTAATGTTTAAGCTGTGGGACAATATCAAATTTTTATTTTTTTCATTTACAGACACCAAGGGTTTGAGTGTGGCTTACAGCATTTTGATTATATCATTGCCAATATTCAGTATTTTGGGAGTCTTTTCAAGAAATCGGCAAACTATTCGTATCAGTTTGTTTTATATGATTTTATGGGTGAGCGCGATGATTTTTGGGGTGATTTATGAAACGAGAATATGGCTTGCATACATCCCCTTTCTTGTTATTGCCTGTCCGATGATTCTTCAGGATATGGAAGAAAGAGTGGTCGGAGAAAAAACATGATGAAAATGAATCGGCAATGCCAGTTGGATAAACAAATAACAGAGAATGTGATCTCGGGAGTATTAAAAAACTGCATGATAGACAACATAAAATCCATTTTAATCCATCCATTGTTACGAAAAACGGATATAGATGCTCCTGAAACGGTTGCCTGTGTTGCCGAGGTCATTCAAGGCAAATCATTTCTGAAGAAGGTGTATCAAAGATGGTATGCAGGTATTTCCAAATTGCTTCCTCATCATATCTCAGGACCGGTACTGGAGTTGGGGGCAGGCGCCGGATTCCTTGAACAATATATCCCAAATTTGATTAAATCCGAGATCCTTCAAACGCCGATCACTGATATTGTTCTGGATGCTCACCATCTTCCATTTACCGGGGAATCATTGCGTGGAATCGTTATGCTGGATGTACTTCACCATCTACCGGATGGGGAAGCATTTTTCCACGAGGCAGCACACTGTATAAAACCCGGAGGAGTGATTGTTATGATTGAACCTTGGGTTACCCAATGGTCAAAATTGATTTACGGCAGATTACACCATGAACCGTTTGAAGAAAATGTGAAAGAATGGAAATTCCCGAAAGGTGGTCCATTGTCTCAGGCAAATTCTGCCATGCCTTGGATTATTTTTGATCGGGATCGATCTGTTTTTATACGGAAATTTCCGGAGTGGAAAATCAAGATAATTGAATTGCATACTCCATTTGCTTATCTGATTTCAGGAGGCGTCTCATTAAGAAACCTGCTTCCGGGATTTGCTTTTTCCATCTGTAGCAGATTAGAGGAAAAGATGAATTCCAGGATGAACTTCTGGGCCATGTTTGCAACAATTGCACTTGAAAAACTTGAATTATAATAGCACGCCAGAGGCTATTTTTAAATCGCTTGATGTTATTATGATTATAACTATTTGGTTTTTATAAAAGATGTATTTTCTTTTGGTTGCTTGACAAATAATCAAGTTTTTCCTAATGTTGTGCATAAAAGAACTGCTGCGATACAGTCCTGAAAGCAAAATAGGATGAACTTTGATTATAAAAGGAATTATTTATGAAGATGACGCCCCAAAAACAATGGAGAAATTTTTTTCATTTCCGCACTTTTCGATCTGTTTACTGTTTGTTCGTTGCGACATTGATAATTGTATGCTCAGGTGAAGCATCCGGCAATCTCAAGGAGAAAATGATTGCAGTTGGTAAACAGGAACCGGGAACAACATTGTTTCAAAAATCGATTCAGATAAGCCCTGATCAGGCACATGTCACATATGTTACCAAAAAAGGGGAGCAGATGATTGTTGCCGTTGATGCGAAGGCTGATAATGGAAGGTGGAGCAAAGTTGTTGCCGGAACCCCGGTTTTCAGTGCCTATGGTAATCGCGTCGCTTATATCGCAGCTGATCAGAAACAAGCCTATGTCGTTGTTGACGGCAAACCAGGCCCGGCATTTGATTATATATGGGATGTGAAATTCAGTCCGGACGGGAAATATTTTGCTTATCCTGCGGTTATTGGAACCGGAAACAAAAAGAAAGTCTTTCTGGTAATCAATCACAAGAAAGGGAAACAGGTATTCGGTATTACACAGTTTAGGTTCAGCCGGGATTCTAAAAATCTCGCTTATATCGGATTGCTTGAAGATGGTAAGTGGCATTTGATATTAAACAACAAAGTGATGCCTGGGTATGATCTTGTGGAAAGCATCGTATTCAGCCCTGATTCAAAACATGTTGCCTATACGATACAGGAGCAAAATAAAAAAACTGTGGTGCTGGATAGCAAAAGAATGGCTTTTCCCGGCATTCAGGTAGGCATGACTTCATTCAGCCCGGATTCATTAAGACTTGCCTATGCGGTTCTCAATAAAGATGGAAAATGGGAAGTCATCGTCGATAACAAAAAAATAGCAGCCGTTAAAAAAGCATTTGGTTTTCTTTTCAGCCCGGATTCAAAAAAGTTTGCTTTTCAGGGAGGGGAGGAGACGGACAACTTGTCAATGTACGTGAATGGCGTACAATCCCCTGTGTATTCCGGATGCTCCGATCCGTATTACAGTCCGGACAGCTCCAAATTGGCATATTTTGCAAAGCAAGGCAGTAAATGGTTTATGGTTGTAAATGGAAAGGCCGACCCCAGCTTTCATACTGTTTTCCCACCGATATTCAGTAATGATTCCTCGCATATGGCTTACAGGGTAAAAATAGATGATGATAAAATGTGTGTTGTTTATGACGGCAAACCAGGTGAAATATATGAAAATGTGGGGACACCCATATTCAGCAATGATGGGAAGCATATTGCGTATGTAGTTCAAAAGGATAATAAGTGGGTTTTTTTGATCGATGGGAAAAAAGGAAAAGTGTATGACGGCTTAGGAACGTTCGCGTTCAGTGACGATGGAAAACATTTTGCTTATACTGCTTTGCGGAACGGTAATTGGCTGCTTGTTATTGATGGAAATGAGACAACAACAACATTCAACCAGACAATTCCCAATGCCTCGATCAAATATACAAGTTCTAATAATCTTCATTTGTTAATTCTTCAGATGGATGGCGATATGCCGAAATTATTTCGGCTTGAGGTTGCTTTTTAAAAAACCAGGACAAGAAAAAACATCGTAATATACGATTGACCATGGTTGTCTGCGGGGGAATTTGAATGAACGGAAAAGGACAGCAGCTCATTTATTTTACCCCGTTCATCATAATAGGCGTTACTTTTTGTCTGATTTTTTTTACAAATGCTGAAAGCATCGGTCAATTGGATTTGCTTTTTGAAACCGCTGAATCAATCAGCATTCCCCCTAAAAACTCGTTGATTATTTCCACTTCTATCGTCACCGACAGGAAAAACAATCTCGTAGCTTATGTCAGCCATGCGGACAAAGGAATGCAGGTGTCTGTAAACAATTGGACCAGTCCCGTATATGACAGCATCGGAAAGGATTCATTTGTTTTCAGTCCCAAGCGGAATCGATTTGGATTTTCTGCAATCCGGGAGGGTAAGATGGTTGCCGTAATTGACGGCCGTGAAAGCGATTGGTTTGACGCTGTCGGTGAAATCGTTTTCAGTCCGGATGGATCATCTGTTGCGTATCATGTGAAGAAGGATAAGGCACACTATATTATTCATAACAATCGAGCCGGCAAGCCATATGATGGGATTTTTAATGTCACGGGACTTATCTACAGCCCGGATTCCAGAAGCCTTGCATATGTGGCTTTGCAGAACAGAAAGATGGTTCTGGTGATCAATGGGAAAGAGCTTGAAGCATCTGTTGCAATCCAGGAGGTCATATTCAGTGCAAATTCCAAACAACTGGCCTATATTACAAAAATAGGCAGAGCATATCATGTAATTCGAAACGGCAAAAAAAGTGAGGCTTATGACAAGGCTGTAAATCTTGTTTTCAGTCCGGATTCCAGAAATCTTGCCTATATTGCCATGCAGCAGGGAAACTGGTTTGTGATGAACAATGCCCAAAAATATCCCTCAGGGGGGATGGCGGCAATGCCTACCTTCAGCCCGGATTCCATGCGTTTCGCCTATGCGTTAAATCGTGCCGGTATTTGGAGTGTTTTTGTGGATAACCAGGAGGGGATTTCATTTGACCGGCCGGGGACTTTTCTTTTCAGCCCGGATTCCAAACGTTTTGCCTATACTGTATTGAAAGGCAGAGATTGGCATATGGTTTCCAATCAAGGGCGTGGCCCGGCATTTGACAAAATCACCTTTTTTGCATTCAGCAATGACGGTTCAAGGCTCGCTTATCGGGCATACCGGGATAAAAAATGGTTTATCATAACAGATGAAGATGTAAGTAAACCCTACGACTGGGTTGAATTGCCTGTTTTCAGCAATGACTCGGAACATATCGCCTTTGGTGCAAGGGATGGTGAAAAGGCATTTGTTGTGACTGACACCAGGGAAAGAAAAGCCTTTCAAAATATCGGTTCCCCGGTATTCAGTCCCGACAGCCGCCATCTGATATATCCGGCAAAACAGGATGATAAATGGTTCTACATGTTTAACGAAAAACCTTACTATAAATATTATGACGGTTTTTTAAAAGATGCCCCCTTTATATTTGATTCCGATAATGGTTTTCATGGCATTGCTTTTCGATTACCAGGGCCGGAATTTTTCAGAGTGGTGGTTGAAATTTTATGAATTTTAATAGTGAGAATTAGATGGCAAGCTTAAATTCGATATTGAAGACCCTGGAAACACAAAAATCTTTTTTTGGGGTTTTTATCTTTGTTTTTGTTTCCATTCTTATTTTTCAGAATAACAATTTGGGGTTTAATACAGGACATCACGGTTTTTTGTCTTCTCATGGTGCAGCACTTGCAAAAAATCTGACATCTGAAAACAATTATTTAATGTTTGAAAGTGCTTTTATCAACGAGAAAGAAGAGATTTCATATCAAACCTACAGCCGGTTTCCTGTTACGGCGTTTCTGATTATAAAATTCTTCATGAGTTTTTATTCATCCAATTTAAGTATGGAGATTCTTATTGCGCGCCAGCTTATGAATTTATTTTACATCGGCGCAATGCTGTTTGCAGCCTTTTCCGCTTATGAACTAACCCGGAGTCATATCTCGGCCATAGTGATAACCCTTTTTTCATTTTCCTCCTTTTATATGAATTATTACAATGACATGATTTTTAATGACACACCCACCTTATTCGGGTTTGTTATGACATTTCATGGGGTTGTCATATATCATTTATATAACCGGAAAAAGCAGTTGCTTTTCAAGTCCGTTATTGGGTTGTTCATAGGATGGCACATTTTCAGTATGCTGCTTGCGTATATTGTCATCAGTTTGGCTTTTGATTTATATCAGCATAAGTCCATCATTCGGTTATTGAAAAGTGATCAGGTAAAGCTGGGCTTTGTATCTCTTTTTGTCGGCCTGCTGATGTTGGCGTTTAACTTTACAAATGAAACCTTCGTGACCGGAAAGCCCCTTTCCGAGATCGGCAGTTTTCAATCCGCCAAAAGCAGGATTGGACAGGATGACATTTTTCAGCAACAATACGGTGATTACCTGAAATTTGGGGCATTCACAAAAGAGCAGCTGCATCGAATCGGTGCGATGTCCATTCCTTATTTATTTAAAAAAAGCGGCAATTTCAAAGCTGCCGGTGTATTTATACTTTTAATCACTTTTTGTTCCTGTGTTTTTTTAAAAAACAGGATTTTGTTATTCACACTTCTGTTGTCCGGTTTCTTTTGGGCCTATCCCATGAGAGGATATACATTTTCTCATGATTATCAGAGTATCTACTATATTGGCATTCCGCTGGTTTTGTTTTTATCCATCATCACGGTTGTCCAAAAAAAAATTACGGCAGTCATGCCTCTGCTTCTTGTTTGTGCCATTATCGTTTTTGTGCTTACCAACCTGACATTTAATCAAAGCAAGGCCAAAGAAGCCCAAAAACCGAATCTGCTCACCAATGATTTTCAGAACATTATCGATTATACAAAAACCGGCAATATTTTTTTTATTGACGGATCGATGAACCAGATCGCTTCCGGATACCATGCCGTTGAATTTTACCTGAGTGGTAATTTTTTCACCCTGAACCGGGACTTTGCAGAATACATTATTTCCCGGAATGAAATCTATAATGACTTCCCCTTGACGCAGACGAATTCAAATGTTTTCCTTTTCCAGGGAAATCCCCATTTCGCCCCATCTTACAGTAAAAGAGGAATGGCGTATTTTAAGAAAGGAGATTATCAGGAAGCCATAGCAGATTTTTCACAATCGCTCCAAAAAGACCCTAAATTTGCTGAAGCCTATGTCAACAGGGGAATCGCAAGAAAGAAAATGAAGAATTATCAAGAAGCCATCGAAGATTATCATAAAGCGCTTGAATTTGAACCGGAATCGGCTGAAGCCATGAATAATCTTGCATGGCTTTTATCTACCTGTCCGGACCCGCAATACAGGGATGGCAAACAGGCAATAAAAATCGCCAAAAAAGGCAATGATCTGAATCCCGGTGCCTATATGCTTGACACCTTGGCGGCAGCCTATGCTGAAAACGGCAACTTCAAGACAGCTATTGAGATGCAAGAAGAAGCGATTCGTATCCTTGAAAAACAAGGGAAGCTAAATCTAATCCGTGAACTGGAAAATCATCTTTCTGCTTATAAAAGAGAAGAGGCATGGAGGGAGTGAAATCAATCTTTTTAACTACAGGGAAATAAAAGAAGATGGAATCCAAGTGGCAAGATATTCTGAAAGTAATCCATAACATCCCATCACCTACATGCGGGGGCTCTCAACCTGAGTACCTGTATCAACTTTCTCTTCAAACAAAGGGAAAAGGTGAAATAGTCGAAATCGGTACCTTAATGGGTAAATCAACGATAGCGTTGTCTTTTGCCCAAAAGGAAAAATCAGGAAAGCGAGTTTATAGCATTGATATTGCCAAACATAAGGACATTCAGTCTAATTTAGAGAAGGCTGGTGTGTTAGACTATGTTGAGATGATTATTGGTGCCAGCCATACGGTAAGCTTTAATTGGGATAAACCAATCGAGCTTCTTTGGATCGATGGAGATCACAGATTCATGGGCATTTATAATGATATATTGGATTGGGCACCTTTCGTTATTCCTGATGGTTTGGTTGTTTTCCATGATTATCCGGGACATAAAAATACAACAGATACACATAAGGCAATTCATAACCTAATGCAATCCAAGCCGGACCAATGGCGTATAATTAGTGACAGGCAACATGGAAGCATATTTGTGATGCAAAAACTGAAAGATGAAAATATTACGATCTCGTTGTTGGCGAAAGTTAGAAATTTTCTTTTTTTTCAAAAAGAAAAAGTAAAGAATATCAGAAAGAAATAATGTTTCTTAACAATTCATATATCCAGTTGTCGATTTTGATCAATTGTCAGTAAACTCAAATTTGAGTTACCGGTTTTTCTCGCCATATTTTTTTCTATCTTCAGATCCATTGATAAGTTCGTTCTTGTCGCAGTATTTTATTTATTCACACATATTGGGACAAAAACGGCTTTATGTGGAGTGTCTGTATTTATTTGTAAGAATGATCAATCTTATATTGCCCTTTAAAGAATCTATTATTGTCGAAATTCAACTCAATAATGTAGCGCCATCTTTGCCAAGTGAATAATTTCCCACGGGTGACCATTCTGATTTTGTTATACAACTCTCTCAATTTAGTATCTTCTATAATATTTGTTCCAGTTTGCTGAGACTGTAAATATCCTTCAGGAATAAAACGGAAATTATGCCCAATCAACTTTGTTTTTTTTCCGGGTATTCGGGCAAGTAATGGATCTGACAATCCATAGTGGTCGATAATAAATACCGTTGGACCTGAAAAATAGCCTAAATATCCAATACTTTTGTTTACGGTTATCGCATGAATATTTGCCTTCTTTAATTTGAGGCCGTCCTGAGAGTATGACATATTCGGGAAAGGGTTAATATTTTTATTATAATGGAGAAGACTTGAAGCATTATGATAATACAGCCGGTCATCTGTCACTCCTGATTCGATGGGGCTATCATGGTTATGAGAATGTTTTTTTTGATAGTCCTTACCGGAGTTGAAAGGTGCTCGTGGTGTCTGAATATTATAAATGATGAGGAACAGAATGCATGCAAGCATGCCTTTGTTTGAGATTTTACTATATCTGATTATTAGAATAACTGAGATCAGATAAGGGACTGTGAAAAATCTTCCGGACATAAAATCAGCACCGATTTTAAAAATATAAAGTAAATAAAAAATAATGCCAATTACGGTTAATTTTTCAAAGGGCTGCTTTGAGCGAAAACCTATAAGTATCCCCATGAGTATAACAGCAGGAGTGATGGGGTCATGGAAAAAAGAAAATTTAAAATAATAAAAGCCTTGAAATATACGCTGTAGTAAAGAAATATTGGTGTTAAGTTTGGCATAGTAGACATTTGGAAAGAAAAATCCAAAATAAGTTAAAGAAAATAAAAACCATAATACAGCGGGAGAAATGGCAATTCCAATCTCAAAAGCATTCCATTTTCCATGTGTCCGGTAATGTGAATATAATAAAAAAATCAATGAGGGGAGGTAAATCAGTATTGTATCAAAACGAGTGAGAAAGCAGAGTGTTGCTATTGTAAAATAAAATAGTATCGAGTGTGGCTTGTTTTTTTGCCTCTCTCCGAAAAGAAATGTTGTGAAAAAGATAGAACAAAGGAGATAAGAAAGAGGATTCTCAAGACCGGATGAACAAAAATCAATATAAGCTTTAGAACTAAACAATAATAGTGAAGATAAAGTAATTAGACTAATGTTTTGTTTGCATTTTTTCCATAAAATAAAGAGTGTGATGGATGATAAAAAAAAGGAAATCAATAGGGTTGTGAAATATGGTTCTTTTGAAAAAAAATAGAAAACGCTTATAAGGAACATCCACAAAGGATGTATATTGATGTATACTCTTTCAGCTATATTCCAGCGCAACCCATAACCATGAATAAAATTGTCGATCATTCGAAAGGTTATATATGCATCATCATTCATCCAGGAATTTACAACGAATAAATAAATAAATATAATGAGAAAAGATGATTTTATCCCAAACAGGAGAAAATCAGCACGAAAAGGAAGGCTTTTAATATTCATTTTAATAGAATGAAAATAAGTATTTAGAAATGTTTTAAAATTATTGGGTGCAAAATTCATTTGAGCAGGTTTTATGACATACTCAATCAATAAGTTCAAGGTATCAGGGGGGTTAATTTTTTATAGATACCAAAACTTTGAGTATTCATATATGGAAATATTATTTGATCTTACGGGCAAAAAATCGCGGGTTGATTCATAAATTAATATATTATAGAAAAGATTTTTATGTTGAAAGCTTAATATGACCAGTTGTTACTTTCAAGCGAGGTATGCATGACACCAGATGTAAAACAGATCAGTGAAAACGTGCGGATGGAAAGTCCGGTGATCGGACGGATTCGGGAGGAGATCCACAAGGTGATTGTGGGTCAGGAGGCGCTGGTTGACGGGTTGCTGATGGCGCTTTTCTGCAACAACCATGTGTTGATCGAAGGGGTTCCGGGACTGGCCAAAACCTTGTCCGTGACCACGCTGGCGGGAATGATTCAGGCGAGCTTTCAGCGGATCCAGTTCACGCCGGATCTGCTGCCGGCGGACGTGATCGGAACATTGATCTACAATCCCAAAACCGGGGATTTTCTGACCAAAAAGGGGCCGATTTTTGCCAATATCGTGCTGGCGGATGAGATCAACCGGGCACCGGCAAAGGTGCAGAGCGCATTGCTTGAGGCCATGCAGGAGCGTCAGGTGACCATCGGGGACACCAGCTATGCCCTGGATGATCCCTTTCTGGTGATGGCCACACAGAATCCCATTGATCAGGAAGGTACCTATCCGCTTCCGGAAGCGCAGGTGGACCGGTTCATGTTCAAACTGAAAGTCACTTATCCCACCAAGGCCCAGGAACACCTGATATTGAAAAAAATGGCGCGCTCCGCTCCCCGAACCGAGGTGGACCCGGTGATGTCGCCGGCGGATATCAAAAGGCTCCGTGAGCTTTGCGATGAGATTTACATGGATGAAAAAATTGAGGAATATGTTGTCAATATAGTAGAAGCTTCCCGGAATCCGGATTCCTACGGCCTGGATATCGGGCAGCTGATACGGTACGGTGCATCGCCCCGTGCTACCATATTCCTGGCCATGGCATCAAAAGCCAATGCGCTGCTGGAAGGCCGCGGGTATGTCACGCCCCAGGATGTGAAGACCGTGGCCATGAATGTCCTGCGGCACCGGGTTGTGGTGACTTATGAGGCCGAGGCCGAGGAAAAAACATCGGAAGATGTGGTAAAACAGATTCTTCAGGGTGTGGATGTGCCATGATACCGGAAGAGCTTGTCAAAAAAATCCGGTATATCCAGATTTATACCAGCAAGGCGGTCAACGATTCCCTTGCCGGAGAATATGAAAGTGTTTTCAAAGGCAGGGGCATGGAGTTTGACGAGGTCCGGGAGTACCGGATCGGGGACGAGATCCGGTCCATTGACTGGAATGTCACGGCACGAACCGGCGAACCATATGTGAAGCGGTTCGTGGAAGAACGGGAGCTGACGGTCATCTTTCTGGCGGATCTGTCCGCATCCGGTCATTTCGGCAGCCGGAAGCATCTGAAAAACGAGGTTGCCGCCGAACTGTGCGCGCTGTTGTCCTTTTCCGCCATCAAGAACAATGACAAGGTCGGGCTGATTCTGTTTACGGATCAGGTGGAAATGTTCATTCCGCCGGCCAAGGGAACCCGGCATGTATTGCGGCTGATCCGTGAACTGCTTCAATTCAAGCCCACAGGGAAACAGACGGATATCGGTATGGCCATTGATTATCTGGACCGGATCACCCATAAAAAAAGCGTTGTGTTTCTGGTATCTGATTTTATCGGGCATGGTTTTGAGAAGAAACTGCGGGTCGCTGGACGACGCCATGACCTGATTGCGGTTTCCATCACCGACCCTCATGAGATGCGTCTGCCGGACGTGGGATTGATCCATCTGGAGGATGCTGAAACCGGTGAGCGGATTCTGGTGGATACCGGGAGTGCATCTGTCCGGAAGCAGTATGAAGCCTATGGCCGGGAAAGACGGCAGGCGTTAAAAAGTCTATTCCGGTCCATGGGCATCGATCAGATTGAAATTTTTACCGATGGCAATTATGTCTTTGACCTTGTAAGGTTTTTCCGGACAAGGGAAAGACGAGGGAATGTTAATATGTGATGTTTACACCCCCCTTTAATCCCCCCTCAAGGGGGGAATTCCATGATGGGGGGATATGAGGTGTATGTGATGCCAAATACGACCGAGGTCTCCGGGGTGATCCTTGCCGCCGGTAGAGGGATGCGAGCCTATCCGAAAACCAAATATATCCCCAAAGCCCTGCTTGAGGTGGATGGAACCCCCCTGATCGAGAGAAATATCGAAATCATGCGGGATCAGCTTGGCGTAAAAAAAATCATCGTGGTTGTCGGGCATTACGGCAACCAGATCCCCGAATACCTGAATCAGAAAAATATGGGGGTGGAGTTCACCTTTGTGGTGCAGAAACAACAGAAAGGCATCGGGCATGCCCTGCTGATGGTGGAAGAGCATATCCGGGAGGATCGGTTTGTTGTGATGCTGGCCGATGAGTTTTATCTGGATTCCAATCATCGGGACATCCTTACGATGCTGGATCAGGATGCCGGGACCGATGCGGTGCTGCTGTTCAAAAAGGTCACCAATCCTTCCCTGATTACCAAGAATTTTACCGGAAACATTCAGCAGGGCAGGGTTCGTTCCCTGATTGAAAAACCGGAGTATCCTACAACCGACATGCTGGGCGTGGGCACGTATCTTCTGAACCGGAAGGTGTTTCAGTATATCAAGCAGACGCCTCCTTCCGAACTGCGGCAGGAGGTTGAGATCACGGATGTCCTGTCCAATATGGCCAGGCAGGAAGTTGTCATGGCCTGCATGCTGGAGGGCAAATACCTGAATGTGAACAACACGGATGACCTGAACCAGGCAAACTATCTGATCCGGGAAAAGAAATTTTCCCGATACAAGGTCAGCGTCGTGATTCCGGCCTATAACGAGGAAAAGACCATTGAAGGGGTGATCCATGATTTCAGCAGCCATCCGGTGGTGAGCGAGGTGGTGGTAGTAGATAACAATTCCATGGACAGGACCTCGGAAATCGCGGAAAGAGCCGGGGCGAGGGTCGTGCTGGAAATGGAGCAGGGATACGGCTGCGCATTGCGCCGCGGTCTTGACGAAGCCGCAGGAGATATTATTATTTTAACCGAGGCGGATGGGACCTTTCGTTCCAAGGATGTTCCCAAATTCATGGAATACCTGAAAGACTGTGATATGGTGGTCGGGACCCGGACCACCCGCCAGATGATCGAGCAGGGCACGAATATGAAGGGGCTTGTGCGCTGGGTCAATGTGCTTTTCGGAAAGATCATCGAACTGCTCTGGTGGAATCAGGAACCCCGGTTCACGGATGTGGGATGCACCTACCGGGCCATCTGGAAAACCAGCTACCAGCGGATCAGGCCGCTGCTCAGCGCCAGAGGGCCGGAATTCGCACCGGAGATGATGATCGCGGTCCTGATCTGCAAGCAGCGGATTATTGAGATTCCGATTTCCTATCTCCAGCGTCTGGGCGGGGAATCCAAGCACTCGGGTGAGTTTTCGGCGCTTGCCCGGACCGCCTTGAAAATGATGAAGGTGATTTTGAAATACCGTTTTTTTGCCGGGATTGTTTCGGAGATTCAGGCGAGGTTTCATACGGGGCGATTTGTGGGGAAGTAGAGCGGTTGGCCGGTTGGGCGGTTGACGGTTCTCGGTTGGCCGGTGGATTGCTGATATAATTATAAAAGGTCTCATTCTCGTCATGCCGGACTGGATCCGGCATCCAGGTGTTTCTGGAAAGACTGGATTCTGACTTTCGTCAGAATGACCAAAGGGGCAGTCAGAATGACATAAAAGGTTGGGTTCATCAATAAGTTGGAAAATGCATCGATTTTGGATCAGACAAAGAATATTCATTTTATGGGTGATTGCCGGGGTTCTGTTTCTGATTGCCTGCGGGAAAGACGATGGCAGGCAGGCTGCGGAAACGGTTTCCGGAATTCGGAAGACCTTTGAGAAGGGGCCGGTTCAGGTATTTCTGGAAACAGACAAACTTGAAATCACCATTGCCGAACGGCTTGCCCTTTCCCTTACCGTGCTTGCCGATGAAAATGCAGACATCGGCTGGCCTTCCATGGACCGGAATATCAACCAGTTCCGGGTCATTGATGTCCAAACCACCCAGCCGGAGCTGGTCGATCATAACCGGAAAAAGGTCGTTCGGACATACGTCATGGAGCCGTTTCTGGCCGGTGAGTATATTATTCCTCCCTTGAAGATGACCTTCCGGAAAACCGGAGCCGGGAATGAAATCATTACCGTGGAAACCGGAGAACTGACTATTCCCGTCAAATCCGTGCTTCCGGATGCTCAGCCAAAGCATACGCCCCATGATATCAAGCCGCCGATGGATATTCCCGGGATACTGCCCTATTGGATATGGATCATCATTGGCGGTATACTATTGGCGCTTGTCATTTTTGCGGTCTTTTTGCGGAAGAAAAAAACCGGAAGCATGAATAGGGAGGAAGTCCGCTTGTCCGCCCATGAGATTGCTTTTCGCGAACTGGAAAACCTTGCCGTACCGATTCAGATGGACAGAGCGGAAATCAAGCTTTTTTATCAGAAAATATCCGATATTCTCAGAAGGTATATTGAAAACCGTTTCGGCGTGAACGCTCCGGAACAGACAACAGAGGAATTCCTTGCCGGGATGGATTCCCAAAACGTCATAGCGACGGTGCACAAGCCGCTGTTGCGTAGTTTTCTGGCCCAGTGTGACCTGGTGAAGTTTGCAGAACACAATCCTGGGAAAGAGGATATTGATGAAAGTTTTGACAGATGTCGATATTTTATCGACCAGACAAAAACAGAACCCAATGGTTAACCCTTTATGCACTTTGAATCGCCATGGTCATTTCTCCTGCTGCTGCTGATACCGGTTCTTTTATGGATCCGCCATCGGCGTGCGGTGCCGGGATCGGTTCACTTTCCGACCATTGCCTATGCCGGAAAATCCGGACAGTCGATCCGGGGAAAATTTATCTGGATCCCCTTGTTTCTGCGGGTTCTTGCGCTTGTTTTTCTGGTCATTGCCCTGGCAAGACCCCAGACCGGTACGGAGCAGATCCGGGATGTCACCCAGGGAATCGCCATTGAGATGGTTGTGGACCGGTCTGGAAGCATGGGGCAGGAAATGGAATACCGGGGGGAGAAAATGAACCGGCTGGAGGTGGTCAAAAGGGTTTTCCGGGAATTTGCCCTGGGAAATGATGATGACCTGAAGGGCCGGCCGAGTGATCTCATCGGGATCATCTCTTTTGCACGATATCCGGATACGACCTGTCCCCTGACACTTGCCCATGGCGCCATTCCTGCTTTTATCGACAGTATCCGGCTGGTGCAGACAAGGGAGGAGGACGGGACGGCCATCGGTGATGCACTTGCCCTGGCGGCCGCCCGTCTGGAACAAGTGGATGAAACCATCGCTTTCCAAAGACAGCGGGGAGAAGTGGCCTATACCATCAACAGCAAGGTGATCATTCTGCTGTCTGACGGCGAAAACAACCGGGGGAAAAGGAGTCCGATGGAAGCTGCGGAGCTTGCGGCAAAATGGGGGATCAAGGTCTATACCATTGCCATCGGAGGCGGAGATTCGCAGAACACCATTCAGACGCCGTTCGGGGTTTTTCAACTGCCCGGAAGACAGGGCGTGGATACCGATGCCATGCGGGCCATTGCCGAAAAAACCAAAGGCGCGTTTTATCAGGCGGAAGATGAGAAATCCCTTCGGACAATATATGAGCAGATTGACAAAATGGAAAAAACGGAAATTGAATCCATTAAATTTATTGATTACAAAGAGGCGTTTCTTCCTTTCGTGTATATGACATTGTTTTTGATCGGGCTTGAGATTTTGCTGCGGGAAACCCTGTTCAGGAGAATTCCATGACCGGACTGCATCTGAATAATATAGAGCAGCTTCATTTCCTGTGGATTGTGCTGCCCCTGATTGCGGTGTACATCTATGGCCGGCTGCGGCGGAAAAAGGCTTTGGAAGACTTTATTGAATCCGGACTGCTGCATAAGGTTCCTGTTTCCGCCACCGCTTCATTCCGGCATAAGAAGATGATCCTGCTGGTGATTGCCGTGATCCTGCTGGTGTTTGCCATGACGCGGCCTGCCTGGAATTTACGGTCGGAACATGTGGAACGGAAGGGCCGGGATGTTGTTTTTCTGCTGGATGTATCCAAAAGTATGCTGGCCGAGGATCTGGTTCCCAATCGTCTGGAGCGGGCGAAACTGGCCATCATGGACTGCGTGGACCGGCTTCAGGGAGACCGGGTTGCCCTGGTGGCATTTGCCGGTACGGCAGCCGTAAAATGCCCCCTGACCCTGGATTACGGGTTTTTCCGCTTGATTTTGACTACCATTTCGACCGAAAGCATTGAAAGAGGGGGAACCATGATCGGAGATGCCCTGCGAAAGGTGCTCCGGGAAGTTCTGGACGACCAGGAAAAGGAGTTCAGGGATATCATTCTGATCACGGACGGAGAGGATCAGGAAAGCTTTCCGGTGGAGGCGGCAAAACAGGCCGGTGAAAAAGGCGTCCGGATAATTGCCATCGGCCTGGGGGATGAAACAGAAGGAAAACGAATCCCCATAACCACGGAAGACGGAGAAAAAAAATTCCTGACCTACCAGGGAAGGGAAATATGGACCAAACTGGATGCCGATACCTTACGGAAAATGGTTCAGGAAACCCCGGGCGGCAAATACCTGAATGTAGCAACCGGAACCATCGATCTCGGCAAGGTCTATCTGGACCTTGTGGCATCCGCCGCCAAAAAGGATCTGGAGTCGGAAACCATCCAGCGATATGAGGAGAAGTTTCAGATTTTTCTGGGCATTGCGTTTATTTTGCTTTGTGTTGAAATGGTGATGCGCGCTGCCGGCCAACGGGCAAAGACATGAATGGTTATCTCCGATATATCAACGCCATCATTTTCATGCTGATGGCACTCATCCCCCGGATTGCCATGGGAGAATCCGCGCGGGACATGGTGCTGCGAGGCAATGCTGCCTATGATGCCGGAAAGTATGATGAAGCCTTGTCTGCTTATGAGGAGGCGGCCGGGAAAGCACCGGACTCATCCCGGATCATCTTTAACAAGGGGACAGCCCATTACCGGAAAGGGGAATATCAGAAAGCGATCGAGGCTTTTCAGGAAGCAGGGCAAAAGGAGATAACGGATTCCCTGTTCGGCGCATACACCAAATTCAATCTGGGGAACAGTTATTTTCAGGAGGCGGAACAGAAAAAACAGACGGATCAGAACAGTGCGCTTGCATTATATGGAAAAAGCATCCGGAATTTTCAGGAGGCTCTTGAACTGTCGCCGGACCTGAAAGAATCTGCTGAAAATATCGAGATTGCTCGGCTGGCAATGAAATCCCTGCTGGAGCAAATGGAAAAAGAGCGGCAGTCTGATGAAAAGCAGCAGCAGGATTCTTCCGGAGAGGATAAACAGCAGGACGGTAACCGTCAGGATGCTTCCGAAAAGGATGGGCAGCAGGAAGAGAACCAGCAGGAATCTTCCGGTGACGAAAAACAGCAGGCTCAGGAAAAACAGCAGGGGCAGGCCCCGCAGCCGCAGGAGCAGGGAGATCAGCAGAAGCAAGAGCAGGGAGAGCAGCAGCAAGAGCAGGGGGAAAGCCGTCCGGAATCGGAAACAGGCGATCAGGATGACCCGACAGCCCAATTGTCGGAGGATGCGCTGGATATCCTGAATGAGGAAAAAGAAAACCGGAAGCATCGCAGGATGATCCAAATGGAGGATGATCAGGGAGTGGAAAGAGACTGGTGATGAAAACCATAAGATATATTCAATGGATCGTTTGTCTGATGTTGATGGCCATTTCAGCTTCCATCGCATCCGCAGAACAGCCGCTGCGGGTTGAGGCGGTTGCGGAAAAAAGTGCTGTTTTTGCCGGGGAATCCATTTTGTTTCAGATTCGGGTGTCCGGGAGTGACCGGCCGGATAAGCCGGTTATTCCCAATATAGACGGCTGTACAGTCGATTATCAGGGCGGACAGCAGAACAGCAGCAGTTCGATCACGATCATCAACGGTCAGGTTTCGAAGAATATCCAAACCGGCTATGTCTTTTCCTACAGGCTCACGCCCACAAAGCCCGGTAGGCTGGTGATTCCCCAGATCTCGGTTCAGGCGGACGGCCAAAACGCATCTTCCCGGCCGGTGGTCCTCACCGTGCAGAAACCCGTGGAAACCGATGACTTCAAATTGCGGGTACGGCTTTCCAAGACCGATTGCTATATCGGCGAGCCGGTTGTCATGGAGTTTACCTGGTATATGGGAAAGGATGTCCGCAGTCTTCAGGTCATGATGCCGCTGCTGGAGAGCGATGCCTTCTTTTTTGCCGACCCGAAAGTGGATACCAAGGATGGAGGCCAGTACTACCGGATACCCCTTGGCCAGGGTGAGGCCATCGGGAAAATGGGAAAAGGCAGCATTGACGGGAGAGAGTATGCTACACTGACCTTCCGGAAAATTCTGATTCCAAAACAGGCCGGAATCATCAAAATCCAGCCGGCAACCGGTGTTGCCGAAGCCCTTGCCGGATACCGGCAGCAGAAAAGCCCTTTTGCGGACGACTTTTTTTCAGACTTTTTCAAAGATGATTTTCTGATGAGAGGCCGAGGCAGTGTCTATAAAAAGGTCATTGTGCCCTCCAATGCGCTTTCGCTTTCCGTATCCGACCTGCCGGTTCAGGGGCGGCCGAAACATTTTGCCGGTCATGTGGGGGAATACAAAATTGCCGCAGCCGCCTCTCCCATTGAGGCCAATGTGGGCGATCCGATTACGCTCAAGGTGATTGTCAGCGGCCCTGCGTACCTGGAAGATGTGGAACTGCCGCCATTGGACCGGCAGGAGAATCTTGCGGCTGATTTTAAGATTCCCAAAGAGCAGGCTGCGGGCGAAGTCACGGACAGGGGAAAGGTGTTTACCCAGACCATTCGCGCCAACCGGCCCGGTATTGAACAGATACCGGCCATCGAGCTTTCCTACTTTGATACGAAAACCGGGCAATACAAGGTGGCCAGGAGCGAGCCGATTCCCGTCACCATCAAAAAAGCCAGGATTGTCACGGCGATGGATGCCGAAGGGCGGATCTCGCCCATGCAGTCCAACGGCAGCCTGGTGGAATCATGGGGCGGCGGCATTGCCCATAATTATGAAGATTTGAGCATCCTTGAAAATCAGCCCATCGGTCTCGGACAATGGATGCGGTCGCCGCTGTGGCTGGGCATGATCGGCATTCCGCCGCTGATGTTCTGTATGCTGGCAGCCGGGGTAATGGTATACAGGAGAAAGCAGGCAGACCCCCAGGGCCGGCGCGCAAAAAAAGCATTTTCCGTATTGGAGAAAAAGATGAAACCGTTTCACGAATCCGGCCGGAAGGATTTGCAGGCGGACGGGATTCTGGAAGCATTCCGCCATTATCTGGGAGACAAACTGCAGCTTCCGGCAGGAGCCATTACTTTCGGTGATGTCAGGGAAACGCTTTTATCCAGAGGAATTGATCCGGAAACCATGGGTCTGCTGAAAGATTTTTTTGACCGGTGTGAGGCGGAAAGCTATGCCGGAGGGGCCGGCGGCATCGGATGCAGGGAGCTCGCCCTGCAGGCAATGGAGGTTGCCGGGCGTCTGGAGAAGCGGATATGAAGGATCAGGAAAAAATGTTGCACCGAAAAATGACATTGACGGCTGTTTGGTCTGTTTTTCTAACGCTGGTCTTAGCGGTTGCCTTCTCTGCGGAGCCGTTGCAAGCCGGGACTCTTGACACGCCCGAAGTAATGGAACTCTATCGGCAGGCCCGGGAGATGTTCCGGCAGGCCAATGAAACCGCATCAACCGATCCGGAAGCCGCGGACCGGCTGTACCGAAAAGCCCTGATGCGGTATGAAAGGATCGTCTGGGAAGGCGGAATCCGGAATGGGAAACTGTTTTACAATATCGGCAATGCATATTTCAGGATCAAAGACCTCGGAAGGGCGATTCTGAATTATAAACGGGCGGCGCTTTTTATACCGAATGATCCGAATCTGAGACAGAATCTGGAATTCGCAAAGGCCAGAAGTGTCGACCGGATTGAAGAACCCCAGAACATACGGATTTTGAAAATTCTGTTTTTCTGGCATTATGATTTTTCTTCTCACACCCGGATGATGCTGTTTTCGGTTTTCGGTATGCTGCTCTGGATTTTTGCCGGTTTTCGTCTGTTTTTTTCAAAGCGCTTTTTAAACTGGCTGATTGTCTTCTCGGCAGGATTAGCCCTCCTGTTTTTGACCTCGCTGACCGCTGATGCGATTCATCAGCAGAAAGACCGGCCGGGTGTGATTATCAGCCCGGAGGTTGTTGCCCGAAAGGGGGACAGCCAAACCTATGAAAGAAGTTTCAAGGAGCCGCTTCATGCCGGGACGGAATTTATTTTGATTGAAAAACGGGGCAACTGGTATAATATAGAGCTCCGGGATGATAGAAGATGCTGGGTTCCTGAGCCGGATGCGGAGCTTGTGATGAACGGTCTGTAACCCCTCACGAACTTTTTACGAAAACATCAAGATTTGTCATTCCGTCGAAAGACGGAATCCAGTTGTCAATAGGTTCTGGACTCCGGTTTTCACCGGAGTGACGGAATTGGGACTTTTTACGATTTCATCAAGATTATCCTTGAATTCGGAAATCTTTTGAATTAAGAGAAATATTCGACAGATAAGTGAATGCTTTGTAGTGCCGGAGCATTGCGTTTTGTCAATCGTGTTCAAAAAAAATAACCCACTGCGCATGATATAAATACTATTTTCGTTTTCATCCAGCGGAAATGTTTCTCCAAATGATCAAAAACAGGATGTTAAAAACCTAACATAACAGGGAAAAACCATGGCCGAATCAAAGAAACAGACCGTGAATTTGAAAGTAGGGGAACTGCTCAAAAAAGAAGGATTTGTTCAGGATGAGGATATCCAAAAGGCACTGGAGCTTCAGGAAAATGAAATTTCACAGGCCCGCCTGCCTGTCGAGCAGTATATGCTGAACAAGAAGTATCTCACAAAAATTCAGTTCAACAAACTGAAAGAACATCCGGAGTATGGCACACTTCCGGCTGATCAGCTTGCCTACAAATTGAACATCATCAGCAAGAAAAACCTGGATGAGATTCAGAGCCGCCGGACCATGCAGCGCAGTATCGGCGAAATTCTTTGTGAAATGGGGGCCATTACCACAAATGATCTGAACTATATTCTTCAGAAATACAGCAAACACCAGAAATTTGGTGAAATACTGCTGCGCCAGGAATACATTGATGAAGTCAACCTCAATGTGGCGCTTCGTGAACAGACCCACCGGACAGATCCGCTGGGCAAGATCCTTGTCCAGAAGAAGTTTATCACGGTTGACCAGCTCTATCAGGTTTTGTCAAAACAGTACAATATCCCGTACCGGAAGCTGGAAGGGTTTGTCATCTACGACAACCAGATTGACAAACTGATCAACATCGTCGGGTATCGATATGCCAAAAAGCATATGATCATTCCCCTGATGCTGGAGGCCAATACACTGACCCTGGCGGTTTCATCCCCGGAAAGGCTGGCCGTGGTGCATGAGCTTGCCTATGTGTATACCCATCTGAAACTGAAATGCATATTTATCTCCGAAGAAAAATTCGATGAACTGTTTGAGATATTATACGGGATTGCCATCAAGGAATCAAAAGCGGATGCGGACAACCGATCCCGGAAAGAGACGGTCAGCCTGATCGACATCGACCTGGGTGAGGATGTCGGCGATGCACGGGATTCCAAATCGGCAAACCTCTATGGCACATCCACCATCGAGGCGGAGGAGGTGGTCAATTTTATTATCAAGTACGGCATTGTCAACAATGCCAGTGATATTCATATTGAACAGAACCGGAAAAAACCCAGAATTCGATATCGGATTGACGGTATCCTGCAGACGCTCAAGCTGGCATGGCTGGATGAACGGATCAATGAAATGATCGGCGCCATTATCTCACGGATCAAGGTGATCTCGAACCTTGACATCGCAGAACGGAGAATGCCCCAGGACGGCGTGTTCCGGGTCAATTATTATGACCGTGAAAAAAAACAGACCTTTGATCTGGACTTTCGCGTGGCCACATGTCCGGCCATTATCGGTGAGAATGTCACCCTCCGGATCCTGGACTCCCGGAACGCGGATGTGGGGCTGGAGTACCTGAACCATTCCGCACATGTTCTGGAACCGTTCAAGGCTGCCCTGAAAAGTTCCGCAGGCATGGTACTGGTTTCCGGACCGACCGGCAGCGGGAAAACATCCACCCTGTACGGCGCCCTGATGCACATCAATCATCCCGGGATCAAGATCATCACGGCGGAAGATCCCATTGAATACAGCTTTCCGGATATCATGCAGACCCAGATCAAGCCCAAGATCAATCTGACATTCGCCAAACTGCTGCGCTCCTTTCTGCGGTTTGATCCGGATATCATCCTGGTCGGAGAAATGCGGGACAAGGAGACGGCCAGCATTGGTTTTGATGCTGCCTTGACCGGTCATCTGCTGCTCAGCACCATCCACACAAACGATGCGGTGAGTGCCGTTACCAGACTCCTTGATCTTGGGATCGAGTACAACCAGATGGCATCCAGCCTCATGGCCGTCCTCGCGCAGCGTCTGGTGAGAACCATTTGCCCGGTATGCAAAAAGGAGTATACCCCCAAAAAAGAGGAATGGGTCCTGCTGTTTGAAAAATATCCCGAACATCTGACCTTCTACACCGGTGAAGGATGTGAAGAATGCAAGTTTACCGGTTACAAGGGAAGAACACTGATTTCCGAAATTTTTGTGGTTGACCGGAACATCTCTCTTGCCATGAATCGGGGGGAAAGCGAAAATGAAATCCGGCGGATTGCCCTCAAGGAGGGAATGAAAACCATGCTGGATGACGGTATCATGAAGCTTGATCAGACAACCCTGGATGAGCTGATCCGGGTAGTGCCCCATGAAATGCTGAAAGAGTTCAAAACGAGAAAGTAGAAAATGATCTGAAATGGTGGGGATTTGAAAAAAACGGATGAGATATCATCGACCGAGAAGCTTCTGCATGTAATCCGAAACAGAGATGAAACAAGCCTTCCGGAATCAAAAGAAGTCCGGGATGATTTCATTGACCGGGAATTCAAGCCTTCTTTTTTTACCGTCGTACCGTTTAAGAAAAAGCTGACGCTCAGCATTACGATCGGCAGTCAGGATCTCATCCTTGTTCTGCTCAGCCGGGTTTCCGACCAGGATGTGAGCCTTCTGGACCATGACAAAATTTCCTTTACCCCGGAAATCAGGAAAGACGCCAAGCAGTTTTCAGTTTTTCTCCGGTCCGCTATTGTTCGATTTCTGGGGAGCCGAAAGCCTGATTATGTCTGGAGTACCATTCCGTCCGTTAAAATCGAAACACGTTTTCTGACCATTCCCAAAGTATCTTTCAGCCAGATCCCGAGAGTCGCTTTTTTTACCTTCAACAAGGTGAATCCGGTCAGCGAGGAAGGGCTGATTTTTGATTTTGAGGTTCTGGGCGAGGTATCCCAGGGAGGTTCCCAGAAACTGGAGCTGTTTGCCTATACGGCTGTTTCAAAGGAGGTGGAACAGATTCGGAAACTGTTCCACCACATCGGACTGCCCCTTACCGGCATTTCGATTGTCCCGTTTGCCATGCAGAATATATTCAGAAGCAGACTGATGGGAGAACTTCCGGCAAATATCTGCACCCTGTATGTCGGTAAAGACTGGTCCCGGATCGATATCTTTTCCAAAGGAAACCTTGTCCTGTCCCGTGACATCAAGACAGGAATCAACAGTATTGTCGAGGCGGCAAGAGGCCGGATAGATGAAAAAGCCGTCAGGGATGAAACGGAAAAAAACGATCAGGACCCGGAAAATCAGGAATTTCTGAAAAATATTTTTCGCAATCTTCCGGATAACGAGGCGGAAACCGATGAAAAAGAGAACGCCGGTTCTTTGCCGGATAGCGGTCTGCTGGAGATCGTCATGCCGGTTATCCGGCGTCTGGTCCGGCAGGTGGAAAGAACGCTGGAACATTTTTCCGTGAACTTTGACCAGGAACCGGTCGGGAAAATATTCATCACCGGAGACTTGAGCGCCCATCCGCGGATCATCGACCTGATCAGCCGGCAGTTGAATTTTCCGATTGATTGTATCGATCTCTTTACGGCCGGCACCCTGCGTGTTCAACCGGGCCGGATTCCGGAGAGTGTCTATGAGAAAGATTCCTTTGCGCCGGCAATCGGCCTTGCGGTTTCCAGCAACAGCCGGACCCCGAACCTTCTCTACACCTACCTGCAAAAAGGAATTCACAACCGAATCCAGAAGATCAACCAGTATGTTTTTTTTACGTTTCTTGCGGTCATGACCGCCTGCAGCGGTTTTTTCTACTGGCAGGATCATGCCATGAAGAAGAAACAGGACCGGATTGCCCAACTGAATGCCCGGCTGGAAAGCTTCAGTCCCCTGGTCGAGAAAAAATTGATCCTTCAGATGATTTCCGTGCTGGAGAGCAAGCGAAAGGCAACCGTCTCCCAGGCGGAAAGCTCCCTGTGTCTGGCCATGCTTTCCGAGTTATCCCGGAAGACGCCGGAGAATATCCGGATCACCGGAATGGATGCGCAGCTGATCCGGAATCCGTCGGATCCGGTCCGGAAAAAACTGCTGCTGATCGAGGGCCTTGTTTTTCCGGGAGGCTCTTCGCCGGATGCCGATCTGGCGGTTTATCTGATGAAACTTGGCGAATCTCCTGTTTTCAAACAGGTC
>QZKS01000045.1 GCA_003599865.1 Desulfobacteraceae bacterium | reverse complement strand
CCCTCTGCTGATAAAAGCCATTTTCTTTGCGGCAATTTCCCGCAAGGCGTTGAGTGTTGTTTTCCCTCTTATCCCCGCCGGATCCGAACCCGGGCCGATAATGAGAAAATCGTTAAACATGATCTCGCGGCGATTGACGCCATAACCGTTTTTGACATATTGCATTTCGGCATCAGGCGCATGCACCAGAAGAACATCCACATCACATTGCTTTCCAAATTCCAGTGCCTTACCGGTTCCAACAGCCATCCATTTCAGCTCAATACCGGTCTGCGCCGTAAAGTAGGGAGCAAGATAGTCCAGGAGGCCTGTATTATCGGTACTGGTGGTTGTAGCCATCAGCAAAACCGGATTTTCGGAAAACACCGGGGAAGCCATCAAACCAGTGATCACAAACATCATGATTACAATACGAACCTTCATTGGCAATCGGGACATGCTCCATACCTCCATCTTTGATCTCATCTTATTACCATCATGCTTTCTTGAGGATTTTTTTCTCCAGACTGATCTGCTGACAACAGATCAGACCGAATCCTTTATGATTTCATGTGGATACACAATCTTGCCGCTCAAGCTCAATTCATATCCGTCCAGTTCTTTGGCAATTTCGGCAAATTTCGGCTCATGCAGCAGACCGATAAAATTTTGGACACCCTTGTCGAAAAACCGTTCTTTGGAAATCAGCAGATCGTACCGTTCCCATCGAAGAGGAATAAACCCGAGACCCAGTAAGGATGCAACCGGGCGTATCCCCGGCCCCACATCCGCCCGTCCGGATAAAACCTCAAGTCCGACATCAATATGCCGGCTGACCTCTTTCAAATAGCCCTCCACATCGGCAGGATTGATCATTTGTTTTTTCAATTCACGATCAAAAAGCAGCCGGGTTCCGGTACCCAGCGGCCGATTCACAATGCGAACCCCCGGTTTACCGATATCGTCAAACGATTTGATCCGGGCCTGCATTCCCTTTTGAACGATCAAACCCTGCTCGCGGCGGCAGAAATTAACAACCACCGGCATCTTGTCCAGTTCCCGGCCCGCATAATCAAAATTATAATCATCCTCATCTTCCTGAAGAAGGTGACTGGTGGCGATATGACATAAATTCTGACGAAGCGCCCTGAGCCCGCCCATGGAACCCATATTGCCAAAAACAGCAACCTGATCCGAATATTGACTGTTGAAAAAAGAAATCAGTCTTTCCAGCAACAGGTCGTTGCTCCCGGTGATGATCAGGACGCCCTCATATGCAGGCATCGTTCGAACCGATTCCGGATAGTTCACTGTATTGTATTCCACCCATTGTTCCACAAGATGGATCGGAAAAATCCATTTCCCGGTAATCTTGGATGCCGGAAGTCCCTTTTCCGAAATGAGGCTGTAAACCATTTTTTCGTTAATCCCCAGATATGATGCGACCTCTTTTGTGGACAGCATTTTCTTCATGTTTTGCCGGGATCTCCTTGGTGAAATTTTCGTAGCTTCATTTAACTTTTGAATTATTCTATATCGTTAGGCAGAATCGAATGTCAAGCAATTTAATCTAAAAAATAACCGATACAAACCAATTACAACCATAAAAAACAATTTGTTTCAAGACGGTGATGATCCGGAAACAAGATAACCGTGCGAGGAAAAAACCATTGCAACCCAAACCTGGAAAATGATAATAGGGGTCTGCTTGTCTTAATCCAATATCAAATCGGCGCATTTATGAATATTGTCCTGGAAGTCAAAAATCTTACAAAACACTATTCCAATATCAAAGCGGTGAATGGTGTTTCTTTTTCCATTGAGAAGGGAACCTGTCTGGGCCTTCTGGGACCCAACGGAGCAGGAAAAACCACGACCATCGAGGTGATAGAAGGAATACGGCCGCCGACCTCAGGAGACATCCTCTATAAGGGGAAGCCAAGGGATGCCCATTTCCGCAAAGAAGTGGGGATACAGTTTCAGAATACCGAATTGCCGGTTTTTTTATCGGTCCTGGAAACCCTTGAAACCTTCCGGAACCTCTATGGCCGGAAATCCGATATCACCGAATTGATTGAAATCTGTCAGTTGCAGTCGATTTTATTGCAGGACAACCGGAAAATATCCGGAGGGCAGAAACAACGACTGCTTCTGGCCATGGCACTGGCCAATGATCCGGAACTGATTTTTCTGGATGAGCCTACCACCGGGCTGGACCCCCAGTCCAGAAGACACCTCTGGGATATCGTTCATCAGATCAAGGCAAAACAGAAAACCGTTATTCTGACAACGCATTATATGGAGGAAGCCCAGATTCTGTGCGACCGGGTTGCCATCATGGACTATGGAAAAATCATTGCCGACGGTCCGCCCGATAAACTTCTGAAGGAGCAATGCAACAGTACCAGCATCATCCTTTCGGAACCTCCGGATGAAATTATACTGGACCGTGTTGCAGACCGATGGACAAAAATACAGGATGGTGTTGAAATCCATACGGATGATCTGAACCAAAGCATCAAAAATCTTCTGGATAATGGGGTTGATCTTTCCGCCATGATCGTGCGGCCGCAAAACCTGGAAGATCTTTTTTTAAAACTGACCGGAAAAAAGCTGAGGGCATAAAACACATCAACCATGATAAGAAGAATCTGGACCATATTCAAAGCAAGAAACAACGAATTTTTTCGGGATCGGGCCGCCTACGGCTGGAATCTGCTGTTTCCTTTTCTGATCATCATCGGCTTCAGCATTATCTTCAATGAAAAGGAGCAGACGCTATACAAGGTCGGAATTGTCTATGGAAACCTCTCCGGCCGGACTGCCGGAACGGAAGATATTTCCGGTTCCGCGGCCGGAGACCGGCAATTTCTTGTTTTCAAGGATTCAAAATATACCGAATTCATAGACTTCCCTGCCTTTCAAACCGCCATGGACAAACTCCAGCATCATCGGATTGATTTTTTGATCAATCCGGACACCCGACAATACTGGCTCAGCACCACCTCTCCCAAAGGATACATTGTCGAGAAGCTGTTGCAGGCAGGAATGGTTCCGGAAAAATCCCCGTATATTCGGGAAAGAATTACAGGAAGCGAAATCCCCTATTCCGAATGGCTGTTTCCGGGGATACTGGGCATGAACATCATGTTCAGTGCATTATACGGCGTAGGTTATACGGTTGTTCGATACCGGAAAAATGGCGTGCTGAAAAGATTCAGTGTAACCCCCTTGCGGCCGTTTGAATTCCTGGCAGCGCAGATTATTTCCAGAATGTACCTCCTCACCCTGACGACGCTGATTGTTTTTCTGGGATGTATGGTAATCTTTGATTTCACATGCCAGGGGTCTTACTGGAGTCTGCTTGTCGTATTTCTGCTCGGCAGCTTCAGCATGATATCGGTCGGTCTGGTGATTGCATCCCGAAGCGGCAGCGAAGAATTCGCCAATGGCGTACTCAATCTGATATCCTGGCCCATGATGTTCCTCTCGGAAGTATGGTTCTCCCTGGAAGGGACAAAACCATGGGTAAAAACCGCCTCCGCGTTTCTGCCCCTGACGCATCTTACGGATGGCGCACGCAGGATCATGAATGACGGAGCCTCTCTGTTTGACATTCGATATCAGATCTTCATGCTGATCCTGATGTCCTTTGTGTTTTTCATGACCGGCTCCATCCTGTTTAAATGGAACGACGAATGATACGGACGATGAATATTCCATCCAAATTGCCGGATACCGGAATCACCATCTTCACGCAGATGACGCGGCTTGCCCAGGAAAATGGGGCCATCAACCTGTCACAGGGATTTCCGGATTTTAATACGGATCCGAAGCTGATCGAACTGGTCGGCCACCATATGCGCATAGGGCACAACCAGTATGCCCCTATGCAGGGTGTACCGGTCCTCCGGGAGCGAATCGCGGAAAAAATAAAAGAGCTGTATCACGCAGACTGCAACCCGGAAACCTTCATCACCATTACGTCCGGAGCCACAGAGGCGCTGTTTTGCGCAATCAGTACCATTGTCCATCATCATGACGAGATCATCATCTTTGAACCGGCTTTTGACTCCTATCTGCCGGCAGTCCGGTTACATGGCGGAATTCCGGTGTTTGTCAAGCTGCAGTATCCGGATTATACCATTGACTGGGATGAGGTGAGAAAAAAAATCTCCCCCAGAACAAAAGCCATAATCCTGAACTCCCCCCATAATCCGACCGGAACCGTCATTGGCAGCCAGGATATCATCCAGCTACAGAAGATCATTCAGAATCATGATCTTCTGATCATCAGCGACGAGGTATACGAACATATCATCTTTGACCAAATTCCACATGAAGGCATTCTGCGGTATCCGGACCTTGCCGCACGAAGCTTTGTCATCAGCTCATTCGGCAAAACCTATCACACCACAGGCTGGAAAATCGGGTATTGTGTTGCCCCGCCCCCGTTGACCGACGAGTTCAGAAAAATTCATCAATATGTAACCTTTGCATCCAACACGCCGATCCAGTATGCCTATGCTGAAATCATGGAGGAGAAGGACTACTATCATAAGCTTGCCGTTTTTTATCAGCACAAAAGAGACCTTTTTCAGTCCCTGCTGCAGGATTCCCGGTTTACTACCCTTCCCTGTCGCGGCACCTATTTTCAGATGATGGAATATTCGAAAATTTCAACAGAACCGGATACGGTCTTTGCCGGACGGCTGACCACGGAGTATGGCGTTGCGGCGATTCCGCCGTCGGTATTTTATCACACAAAGGATGATCACAAGGTACTCCGATTCTGTTTTGCCAAAACAGACGACACCCTGAAAAAGGCGGCGGAAATATTATGCAGGATTTAACCATCACACTGATCCAGACCTCCCTGTTCTGGCATGATCCGGACGCGAACCTCGCCATGCTCGATCGGAAAATCGATGCGATTGCCGAGCATACGGATCTGATCGTTCTCCCGGAAATGTTTACCACCGGTTTCTCCATGAATGCGGAAGAACTGGCGCAGGATATGAATGGAAAAGCAGTTTCCTGGCTGGTCCGGACGGCGGAAAAGAAAGGAACGGATATTCTGGGCAGCATGATCATCAAGGAGCAGGGCAAATTCTATAACCGGTTGATCTGGGCCGGATCGGATGGAACAACCTGTCATTATGACAAAAAACATCTGTTCCGGTTTGCCGGTGAGGAAAAAGTGTTTTCTCCGGGATCGGAAAAAATCACCGTAGATCTCGGCGGATGGAAAATCCGGCCGTTTATCTGTTATGACCTGCGCTTTCCCTTATGGACCAGAAATTTCAACAACCGGTTTGACCTGGCAATCTTTGTTGCCAACTGGCCGCAAAAACGCGCCGCCCACTGGAATGCCCTGCTCAAGGCAAGGGCAATCGAAAACCAGTGTTATGTCGCCGCAGTGAATATCGTCGGCAAGGATGGTAACGGCCTGACCTACCAGGGTGATTCCTGTTTGATCGATCCGATGGGAAATGACATGGTTGAGAAAAGCAGCCGGGAAAGGATATACCATGCAGTGTTATCGTATGACCGCCTGACCGATTACCGAAAAACCTTTCCGGCATGGATGGATGCCGATATTGATCTTTACTGTGATCACAAGGACTGAGAGCCTCCGTCTCAGCCCAGGGCCACATCCAGGATCATCATCACCGAAAAGCCTGTAAGGGTTGCCATGGTTACAAAATCAATATTTTCTTCCCTTCGTTGAGATTCCGGGATCAATTCTTCCACCACAACAAATATCATTGCTCCGGCGGCAAAACAAAGGGCATACGGAAGAACAGACTGCATATGCAGCACAAAGGCGGCTCCGATCAATCCGGCAATGGGTTCGACTGCACCGGATGCCTGCCCCATCAAAAAGCTTTTGGTTTGCCCCATTCCTTCTCTTCTGAGCGGCAACGACACGGCTGCACCTTCCGGAAAATTCTGAAGGCCGATTCCGATTGCCAGGGCAATGGCGCCTCCAATGGTTGCGGACGAAAGATCGGCTGCCGCAGCTCCGAAAGCAACACCGACGGCCAGTCCCTCGGGAATATTATGAAGTGTGATCGCCAGAACCAGCAAAGTGCTTCGCTGCCATGATGTCTCGATTCCTTCACTTTGAGATTTATCCAGACCCAAATGAAGATGCGGCAGAAACTGATCCGTCAGTCTCATAAAAAGCCCGCCCCCCATAAATCCGATCACGGCTGTGAGCCAGGGGACCTGACCTGTCTGCTCCGCCATTTCAATGCCCGGTGCCAGTAAGGACCAGAAGCTTGCAGCAATCATGACACCGGCTGCGAAGCCGAGCATGGCATCCATGAATTTTGGTTTTACCCTCTTTGTAAAAAAAACAAGTGAAGCGCCGGCAGCCGTCACCCCCCAGGTAAAGAGTGTCGCCAAAAGGGCTTGCGTTATCGGGCTGTATTGCTGAATGAACTCGATCATGCCTGCCTCCTTTGAAACCGATTGCCTATCAGTCGGTTGATATCAGTTGCCTGTTATGTTCCATCAGTCTGCACACAAAGAACTGTCTTCCATTTTTTCCCAGGACTCTACGCTGGTAAATCCGTTGGTTTCCCATTGCAGGTCCGGCAGCGCCACACCCTCAAACACTCCGGATTGCTCATCTGCCAAGGTAACCGCATAGCAGTCCCCTTCATCCAGAATCAGCGCCCTTGCACTCAAGATCCCTCTTTGCAGACGTTCCACATGAAGGAAATGTCTCCCGGGAGCAAGATCGACGGTTCTCTCGAAATCCTTCGTAACATTATGTGCTTCAAGCAGTTTTCCGTCTATGGAATACTGGATGTATCGGATGTAAAGATACGGTTTTTTATGGTCTTGTTTCTTAAATCCCCTGGATATGATTTTCAAATGAGCTGCAGTTGTCTGTTTCCGGGAAGTTTCTGCCGTATCGCCCGTATCTGATTGTTCGGATATTGGACCAGGAACCGCACTGCATGAACAGATCAGAAAGAACAGACCGATCATATGAACGGCAAACCAAATCCGCCGGCAGCCAAACATCTTGTAAAAATCATTTCCCGGCAATCGAAACCTCTTCATTTTACATGCTCCGGCCCGCCATATTCTTCTTCGCCAAAAACAATTGCCTGGTAAATCTGCACCTCAATCTTTTCCGGCTCTTCTTTCCAGATCATCCCCGGAGCCCCGTGTTTGCGGCAAAGATGATATAAAAACTGTTCTTTATCCGGCAGCTGCTCCCAGACCTGGGGAAGGAATGTGGAACTACCGAATCTTGTTTTCAGAATCACCCCATCCTTAAGCGGGCGGAGCTTTTTCAGCAGAGTGTCTGCTGAGGTGAATTCCAGTTTTTGGGGTTCCGTCAACACACTGATATCCAGCTTGATGTCTTTAAGTTCGTCAAACCTTACCGCAGGGAACCGGGAGTCCTGCAATGCTGCGGCAATGGCCCTTCCCATCACACTCCGGTAGAGCGGATCGGTTCTTTCAAAAATTCCGATACAGCCTCTCAGTCCGACACCTTTTTTCATCAGGGTGACAAAACATGCTCCGTTTTCCCGCAGATTTTTACTCAGACCGCTTTCATCCACATGGGGCAGGTTACCGTCTTTCAAATACTGCACAAGCGTTTTTCTTGCCAATATCAGCAATGCTTCCTTATCGGAATCGGAAAGATTCCCCTCCTGTGCAGATGATCGAAAAGGGCCAAGACACATTGCCAGAAAAGATACAACAATATAAATGAGCTCCTGTTTTTTCATAACCGTTCTCCAGTTCATACATGAATGATGGATCGGCCCATCATGCGGCATTCAATACTTGATTTCCCGCAAAAATAGTGTTCTAACGTGCTTCAATTCGGCACTAGGTTCTGTTGTATGTTTCCGGAAAATAGCAAAATTCGTTGCCAAAAAAAACCAAAATATCATGAAATCGATAAATATTCTGCATCAAAAGGTCTTTCAAATTCATGGAATTAAAATATAAACTGCGCCACCCCATTCGATGGCTTCTCACGCTGCTTCCTTTTTTTGTATTCATTGTGGTACTTTCCACAATCCGGTCATATGCCGACGATACCAGCCGTGCCGGCATCAACTCCATTGAGGAAGCACCGGCCAGGGAACAAAAATTCCAGGAATGGGCCTTTTTTCCGGTCATAGCAAGCAATGCACAGACCGGTTTACAGCTTGGCGCACTGGCCATTCGTTTTATCGAGGCCTCCCATCCGGACAACCGGACATCCACCATTGATTTTATCGCCTTTGGCACCACCGAAGGGCAGTATTACGCGAAAATAGGACCTGATCTTTATTTTTCGAACGACAAATATCATCTGAACACCGAACTCAGCGGCGGATTCTGGCCGTTGAATTTCTATGGGATCGGAAGTGATACGCCGGAAGAAAATGAAACACCGTATGAATCGACCGAATACCGGATCAAGGTCACCCTGGAGCGGAAAATTCTGAAACATACATATGCCGGTGTGGTCGGGCATTATGAAGACAGCGATATCGAATTTGAAGATCCCAATACAAATGCTATCACCAATCGTTCCGTCGGAACCGGAGGCCGCACCAAATCCGGAATGGGCTGTACCCTCTCCTTTGATAATCGTGACAATGTCAATGATGCGCGAAACGGCACATTCATTCATCTGGAATCACTATTTTTTGAAAAATCGCTGGGAAGTGATCACACCTTTCAGGTCTACCACTTGGACTTGAATCACTATCGAGCCATCACGGCATACACCGGGATTGCTTTCAGGGGTTACCTGCAGGCCGCAAGAGGAGAAATCCCGTTTCAGGATTTCAGTTCTCCGGACGGATCGCAACTGCTGCGGGGGATTGAAGATGGACGATACCGTGACCGGGACCTGATCGGATTCCAGTCGGAATTTCGATATCCAATTTATCAAAAATGGCGGGGAACCTTCTTTGCCGAAACAGCTCAGGTTGCAGAGGAGTTCTCAGATCTTGAAAGCAATGACTGGAAATACAGTATCGGCGGCGGTCTCCGTTATGCCCTGAACCCTTCGGAACGTTTCAACATCCGCCTGGATCTCAGTTATGTGGATAGCGGTTTCGGCCTTGTTTTAAATATCCGGGAAGCCTTCTGACCACGATCCTGTTGTATCCAAATAGAAAGGCAGCGATGTTCACGCTGCCTTTCCGGAAAAACCGTTTGATCGAAACTGTTATTTCCTGTTAAACCTCACCAGTCCGGCCAATGCTGCCAGAAAGAGGAACCCGGAGAAAATACCGTTCGGAACCAATGCTGCGGTCTGATGAAAAACGCCTGTTCCGATAAAACATCCGCCGCCTGCATCAGCACCTGTATCTGAACTGCCTGTCTCACCACCGGTAACATCCGTAACTGTTTCTTCCAGAGAAATATAACCAGGACCGGAAGGATCGATGATCACACCATTTGCGATACCGTCTTCATCACCAAAGCCTCCATCCGTGAGGTAAAAGGTAACCTTGGTACGACCGTCTTCCGTTGTTGAAAAAACCGTATGCTCTGAAAAATCCTGCCATCCGTTCTGGACATCATGTTTAAACCATTTTGCATTTTTCGGAAGTTTTTCGGAAAAATAGATCACGACTTCCACCTCTGCACCGGTTTCAACCAGAAGCCTGAATCCGATCAGGTTCATGGGCATCTTTCGGGGACGATTTTCCGAATCACCGATCAGGTCCCAATCAATGGATTGAATCATGTCTATAGTCCCTTCTCCGGACTCAATCCCGACGCCGACCTGAGTTTTTCCATCTGTTGTGTTCATGCATTTGATGTCATCCTGATGGATATCCCCAATGCCATTATTATCCAGGTCTACATTTCCATCAACTTCCAGATCATCCGGCACACCGTTCAGGTTCTCGTCTTCAATATAGGACATCGTTGTTGTAAATTTCCAGGAATCAGACCATTCCGAACCGGTATTGGTAGAATCAAAGAAACGGACTCTCCAGAAGTAACTGGTGTTGCCATCCAGAATCAACTGCGACACATTCAGCGATGTCAATGCGGATTCACTTTTCTGTTTCAATACAATGGATGAAAAATCGATGTTCCTGCTGATCTGCCATTCAGTTGCGCTGTGAACATTGTCTATTGATGAATCCCGATAAGCCTGAACATTCAGGATGGGGGTTGCGCTTGACAGTGCCATGCCATTCTCCGGAGAAGTCAACACCGGCTGATAGGATGCCATATTTTTGATCAACAGGGAGCCGTCATCAGACGTTTCATTATCTGTAATCACGTCCTGGCTGCTTTCCCCTGACGTATCCTCCATGCCATTACCCGTTTCCGGTGCCGGATTCTCGACAACGTCTGAATCCTGTTCCGTCTCATCCGTTGAAGGATCTTCAACCGGGGCCGGAGTAATTCTGAGATAACCGATCTCATTGGAATTATCGGAATCGATAGCCTCACTATCCATCTCCCGGTAAGACCGGGCGACAAAATAATATTGAACGTCATAATTCAGTCCGGTGATCGTGCAGCTCAATCCACTTCCTTTAAATACCGGTGCAAAATAGTCATAATCCTGCCCGTCCGCCCTTATGAATACCTTATATCCATCAATACCACTATCCTGGCTGCTATCCCAGCTCAATGCGATATCATATGAGAAAACAACGGAAGGAAAAAGACAAATCAAGCAAATCAAGGCTAAACAATAAAATTTAATGGAATACGGCATGCTGTTGACGATTTGAAATCCGAATATGCGTTTCATAACCACTCCTTTAACTCCAAAAAAAAACCGGGCACTTGTCCCACAGGTGCCCGGTTCGTTACTTTAGGTAACCCGGCTGTCCGATTTTTTCGGACCCGTGGCTTTCCGTCCCCCGATTACTCGGGGTTTGGCTTTATCTAGTACTTTTTGTATGTCGCTTCGTTACTTCAGCAAGACATATGCCAATGCTGAAATACAGCATGGTTCCATTCTATGCGCGCTTTGTAAATCAGGCGGCACTCAAAATGTAACAATTTGAAAATAATGTTATTATTTACAATTTATGGATTTCGGTTTTATAAAAATGGATCGGTCATAAGCTATGAAAAGATCTCTCACCTGAAAAAAATGGCTGAATAGCGAAACGGCGTGCAGAAAATGAAATCAATCTATTATACTTTTGTAAACAGGCTGTATGGATATGTATATTTCGCAGGTGCTGCAACATCAGATCGGGTAGTAAACGGGATATTTCTCAAAGGTAAGGTTAGGAGAACGCAAAAACAAAAAAGAAGGATGATGAAGATAGGCAATTCAGGCCGGGTCAAATGTTCGCTGACCCGGCCTGTGAAAATGCAGTTCATCCAATTTCCGGGAGACATGACATCAGTGGATATGATAATACTCTTTATACCATTCAATAAATCTTTGGATTCCGTCTTGGATGGAAGTCGATGGCTTAAATCCGACATCGTTTATCAGATCATCCACATCCGCATAAGTTTGCGGAACATCTCCGGGCTGAAGATCCAGGAATATCTTCTCCGCCTTTTTCCCCAATGCATCTTCGATCACTTCAATATATTTCATCAGTTCCACCGGCTGATTGTTTCCGATATTGTAAATCTTATAATTCACATAAGATGTCCCGGGATCAGGAGAATTGCCGTCCCAGGCTGTATTGGGTTCCGGAGGTTTGGCCATCACACGGACAACCCCCTCAATAATGTCATCGACATAAGTGAAATCCCGCTTCATATTTCCATGGTTAAATACTTTTATGGGTTCATTGTTGATGATCGCTTTTGTAAAAAGAAAGAGTGCCATATCAGGACGTCCCCATGGACCATAAACCGTAAAAAATCTCAACCCGGTGCAGGACATACCAAAAAGATGGCTGTAGGTATGGGCCATCAATTCATTTGCCTTTTTGGAAGCCGCATACA
Source organism: Desulfobacteraceae bacterium (assembly GCA_003599865.1). Classification (GTDB taxonomy): domain Bacteria; phylum Desulfobacterota; class Desulfobacteria; order Desulfobacterales; family SURF-7; genus QZKS01. The sequence goes on along the minus strand of QZKS01000045.1, from coordinate 17,159 downwards.
ATGATACCGGATGGTCAACATTGTGATGTATGGAAAAAGGCATTTTGGTATTCGCGCCATACACAGAACTGGAAGAAGCAAAAACCAGATGGCGTACAGATGGTTGATGTCTGCAACATTCAAGGATATTGACAAAACCCACCAGGTTCGAATCCACATATGCCTGGGGGTTTGTTAAAGAATACCGCACACCTGCCTGTGCGGCCAGGTTCACGACAACATCAATGCTGTTTTCAGAAAAAATACGATCAAGCCCTTTCCGGTCGGAAAGATCTGTCTGAAAAAAAGAAAAGCCTTTATGATTGGAAAGGATGGCAAGACGATCTCTCTTGAGGGAGACATCATAGTAGTCGTTCATATTATCCACACCAATTACCCGGCACCCATCTTTCAGAAGCCGATTGGAAAGATGAAAACCAATGAATCCTGCAGCACCTGTTACCAGAACGATTTTAAATTTCATATACCCCTCTTTCCATCCACCGGAATGATTGTATTTCAGAATTTCAAGTATTGTTGCCTCAGACGATTGAAAATCCGTATTTTCCCTGCAAACAGCGAACCTGATTATAAAACGTTGCGCTGAATATACAAGTTTTTTATGATATTTTTTCTTTCTTGAAAAATTTACAAAGCTACGTAAAATAGAATTATTCATCGAACAGAACAGTTAAAAGGTATCCATGACAAGCCATTTTACGATAGAATGCCATAAGTGTAAACATTACTACATCACCTGGGATAAAAAATTTCCATATGGATGCCGGAAAATGGGGTTTAAAAGCAAGACCCTGCCATCCATTGCGGTTTATCAGAACTCCGGGTTTGAATGCCAGTTGTTTCAACCCAAAAAGCTAAAAAAGCAAGCTTAAAAAACAGGACGTCATGCCTCTCAAGGTCAACGAAATTTTTTTCAGTATTCAAGGGGAATCTCTGTATTCCGGGATTCCCTGCATATTTATCCGGTTAAGCGGATGCAACCTGAGATGCGCGTATTGCGATACGGCTTATGCCTGGGATGATGGCGTTCATATGACGATCCGGGAGATCATTGACAAAGCAGGCTGCTTTCATTGCAGGCTTGTGGAAATCACTGGCGGAGAGCCTTTGGTCCAGAACGAGACGCCGGCTTTGATCCATTCCCTGATCGAATCCGGTTATACGGTTCTTCTGGAAACAAACGGCAGTCTGGATATCCGAAAGGTTCCGTCCGATTGTATTAAAATCATGGACGTCAAGTGTCCCTCCAGCAATGAAGCCGATAAAAATTTTCTGGAAAATATCCGATATCTCGGCACGAAGGATCAGGTGAAATTTGTTATCAGCGGCCTGGAAGATTACCATTTTGCCTGTAATATTGTGAAAAACCATTGCATGAATGTACCGGAAGGCAATATCCTTTTTTCCGTCAACACAAAACTGCTTCCGCCGCATGAACTCGCTGCCTGGATTCTGAAAGACGGATTGAATGTCAGGCTCCACCTGCAGTTGCATAAAATCATCTGGCCGCAAATTGAAAGGGGTGTTTGAATATGATTCAAAGACAAAAGGCCGTCATACTTTCCAGCGGCGGCCTGGACTCCACAACCGTCATGGCCATTGCACAACATGAAGGTTATCAGCTCTTCAGTTTGAGCTTTCATTACGGGCAGCGTCATTCGTTTGAACTTACCGCAGCCAAAAAAGCGGCTCTCGCATTTCATGCCGTCAAACACCTTGTCATCAACATCGATCTTGGAAAAATCGGCGGATCAGCGCTGACCGATTCCATCGAGGTTCCCAAAAACCGGAAAAAAAGCCAGATGGATTCCGAAATTCCGGTAACCTATGTACCGGCACGGAACACAATTTTTCTGTCATATGCGCTTGCATGGGCTGAAGTGCTGGGCGCATTTGATATTTTTATCGGTGTCAATGCCATTGATTACAGTGGATATCCGGACTGCCGACCGGAATATATTCAGGCATATGAAAAAATGGCCAACCTTGCCACAAAAGCCGGCGTTGAAGGGAATAATCGTTTGCGGATTCGAACCCCGCTGATGAACCTTACCAAGGCTCAGATTATACAAAAAGGAATCGAACTTGGCGTCCCCTATGAAATAACGCACTCCTGTTATGATCCTTCACCAGAAGGGCTGGCCTGCGGGGAATGCGACAGCTGTATTTTAAGGAAAGAAGGTTTTCTGGAGGCCGGGGTCAAAGACCCCACACACTATGTTATCCGATAAATCATGAAAATCGCATTTATCCATTATCACCTGAAACCGGGCGGTGTTACAACTGTCATCCGGCAGCAGATCGAGGCCATTCAGGACGATTGCGAGCCGATCGTTCTTACAGGTGAGAAACCGGAACAATTTCAGATTCCTGTAATCCACATCCCCGGAATCGCCTATGACCGGAACAACATCAACAGTTCTTCACCGGAAAAGACTGCTGAAGATATCATCAGGGCGATTCACCATGTCTGGCCGGATGGTTGTGACATTGTTCACATCCATAACCCGATCCTGGCAAAGAATCGGAATTTCCTGAACGTTTTGAAAATCCTTCACCGCAAGGGATTCCGGCTGCTTCTCCAAATACACGACTTTGCAGAAGACGGGCGTCCGTTCTCCTATTATCCTGAAAACTATCCGGAAAACTGCCACTATTGCGTCATCAACTCAAGAGACCATGGTATTTTGAAAAACGCCGGCCTGAGAGACCAGGGGCTGCATCTGCTGCCGAATATGGTGAATCCCATCGATCGAAACAGTCCTGAATGCAGGCTGCAAAATTTTGTATTATATCCTGTCCGGGCAATCCGAAGAAAAAATATCGGCGAGGCGATTCTGCTGTCCCTGTTTTTCCAAAACAACGAAACACTGGCTGTCACGCTTCCGCCAAACAGTCCGATGGATATGGCGAGCTATCATGGCTGGAAGGAATATGTCGCATTGCATCAACTTCCGATGATGTTTGAAGCTTCAGCAAGGCATGACTTTTCATCCCTGGTTTGCGCAGCGGAATTTATCATGACAACGAGCATCAGCGAAGGATTTGGTTTTTCATTTCTGGAGCCCTGGACAGCCGACCAGATCCTGTGGGGCAGAAACCTGCCGGAAATCTGCATGGATTTTCAACAAAAAGGAATTCGGCTTGAAAACCTGTATAACCGGATCAAAATACCCATCGACTGGCTCTCCCGGGAAGCTCTTTTCCAGGCATTTCAATCCACCATGGAACAGAGCCTGAAGTTGTTCGGATATCCCGTCGATACCTTTGATCCTGTCGACGGGTTTCAGGAATTTATTCAAAATGACAACCTGGATTTCGGGATGTTGAGCGAATTGTTTCAAAAACAGGTCATTTCACACATCCTTGCTTCACCGGAAAATAAAAGGAATCTGATTGCCGGAAATCCGTTTCTCTCGGAAATCAACGTATCGGATCAACAATCAATCGTTGCCCATAATAAAAGGGTAACCCTCCTCAGCTACAACCAATCCATGTATCAAAAAACCCTCTTTCGGATTTATGAAAGCGTCAAAAATCTGCCAATCGTTCATGCAATTGATAAGGAAAAACTTCTCTTCCAATTTCTGACACCGGCCCGGTTAAACCTGTTGAAATGGAGTGTGTATGAGGAATCACGGGAATCGTCATTCTGAAATAACCCCTATGGACCCCATCCCAACCGGGTTGTCGCCCTGGGGAATCCTCTCCCGGAAAGTCGAGGCGGTTCTGTTTGATATCTATGGGACACTGTTTATCAGCGGCTCGGGTGATATCGGTATGGCGGAAAAAAATTCCGGAAATGCAGGCCGACTGCATCAATTGTTTCAAGAATTTTCCATCAAAGAACCGGTGGAAACGGTTATAAAAAGATTTTTTTCGGAAATTGAAAAGGCGCACACAAACCTGAAGTCCAAAGGAATTGATTTTCCGGAAATCCGCATTGAGGAGATATGGAAAACCGTATTGCATATGGACAATCCAAAAAACCTGATGGATTTTTCAATCGCATATGAAATGTGCGTGAATCCGGTATTTCCCATGCCCAATGCCGGGAACGTCATTGATCATTGCCGAGAAAAAAAAATCGTGATGGGGATAATCTCCAATGCCCAGTTTTATACAACCCGTTTGTTCCCTCTGTTTTTTGGCGCTGAACCTTCATCGCTTGGATTTGATCCGGATCTGATGTTTCTATCCTATCAGCTTGGGTATGCAAAACCGTCTCCATACCTGTTTCAACAGGCGGTTTCCCGTCTTGCACAAAAAAATATTTCTCCCGGGTCGGTGATCTATATCGGAAATGATATGCTCAATGATATTTACCCTGCACACCAGGCAGGTTTTCAGACAGCTCTTTTTGCAGGGGACAAGCGATCTCTCAGGCTGAGAAACGAGGATGAAAGATGTAAAAACCTGAAGCCGGATATTGTGATTACGGATCTGATCCGGCTTTTGGATCATATCCTGTAATTTGTTGCCGGAAACGATTATTTCCAGAGATCAATATCAATCAAACCGATTCTGGCAGCATACCGGACCAACTCCATTGTCCCTTTTAAATTCAGCTTTTTCATGATATTTGCCCTGTGATTTTCGACGGTCTTCGGACTGATATACAGCCGGGAAGCAATTTCCTTCGGGGAGGAGCCTTCTGCCAGCATGCGCATAACCTCCTGCTCTCTTGGTGTCAGGGAATTATAATCATCACTTGAAACCTTTGCCTCACGAATCGGCAGTCCCGTCAACCTTTCAATTACCTGATGAGAAAGTGAAGTGTCTATGAAAAACTCGCCTTTGGAGACCTTTTCCAGTCCCTGCAACAGCATATCGGAAGCGGAATCTTTGGAGACATAACCGGTTGCACCGGCTTGAAACGCTTCTGTGATATAATCAATTTTCGAATGCATGCTCACAATGATGATATGAATATGAGGAAGGGCTTTTCGGATATCATACGTAAGATTGATGCCGGTAATATCCGGCAGGGAGATGTCGACGATGATCATATCCGGCTGTAACTGCTTGGCCATTGCCAGACCTTCTTTTCCATTTCCCGCTTCTCCGGCGACTGTAAATCGCCTGTCCCGTTCCAGCATGGATTTTAAGCCTTCCCGAAACAGCGGATGATCATCGACGATCAGAATGCTTCTTTTTTTTTTCACCGGTATGCTCCTGATATGGACCTGATTGCAATCAACCCTGATTCCCTGTTTTGTATGATATTCCATGGTTGAAATCAATCCTCATGAAAACATTTTCCTTGAATCCATTCATCTGCCATATCTTCACGGGATAACAGGACACTGCGAGATAACAGACGGATCTGTTATCTCGCGCGGCTATGAGTTCATTGGCCTTTTTGTATTTACCAACCGTTTTTTTGATAAGATAGGAGCGATCAATTGTTACATGATGTGTCTCAATCCTGTCGGGTTAATGAACTGTAACGACCTCAACCTGATATTCAAAAACACTGAATAAAATTTCTTTGATCAATTCAAAAGAGGTTTCATCCAGAATTCGGCTTGGCCAGCCCAACGACTCGAGAGAATGATTTACGTAGGACAGGTTACAAAAACATGTGGAGTCAACAACTCGAATAACATCACTCACCAACTGATAAACCTTATCCTGTCCCAGGCCGCGTGAATACAGCAGCGTGGAAAGGGTGAGGCATGTGTCGGAGATGCTATCCATTTCACATAGAAAATACTCAGGCAAAACTCTTGCTTTCTTTGCTTTCTCTCTCAATTTCAATTTTGAATTCCTCCTGATCCATAATAAAAATCAATTTATTGAAAACCACTTTCTTTTGTGAACGTGGTTATTTTTTTATCATGCAAGATTCAATTGTCCATGAGATGATAAACTCATTTTTATAGGAGAAAATCCCAAGGTCGGGATTTTCTCCCGATGTCATGGTGATCAAAAAAAGCCCCCTGTTATCTCATGTGCCGTTTTTTTTCTTGACTTTCACATAGTTGGTAGTGTAAATTGAGTCCCATAAAACTAATGCACGATACACAATACAGTTAGTCTTTCTGATCAACACCATTCCCCAATTCGTTTATACAATTTCGCAAGATAAACAGGCTAAATGTAATCATCCGACAGGAAGGTTGGTTTCTGTTTTCCTGATTTTTTTCTGCAAGCACAACAGATAGATACGTCTTCACGAAGACAGGTGGACGACAAGGTTCAATCAGTAGTGGTTAAGCCTATGAATGGATAAAACGGTTACGGATATTGTCAGAATAATCATTATATTTCTAAAGGGATGAATCAAGATAAGGAGGAAAGAATGAGTGATTTTCTAAAGAACTTAAGGAGCGGTCAGGAAAAACAGCAACCACGTTATGGCAATAAAACGTTTCATGAAGGCCGCCAATATTCCGGTAATGAAAAACGGGTGGGTGCGGATCGTCGTTCTCCGAAACACTACAAACAGGGCCAACGGGATCTGCTGACGGAGACAATCCATGATTTGTCGCCGGCCATCAAGGAATTCCTGATTGAATTTGTAGACAGCCAGCGAAAGCTGACCGAGATTGAGGAAGTAAAAGTTAAGACGGAAGAAAAAAAAATACAGGTTTTTGAAGATCTTATGGCCTATCTTAAATCAGAGGGCCTGGAGACGCTCCTGAACCTGAAGGATGAGAAAAGGAAAAAGAAAAAAGTCAAAAAGCCAATGGATGCGAACCGGAAAAAAGTCATGCAGATCATCGCTAAAATGAGAGCCGACGGTGAAACATTTGATAAGATTGCATTGTATCTGGAGAAAGAAAAATTGCAGACTTTCTCAAACCGCGGCCAATGGCATGCCCAAACAGTCCACAGGCTTTATCAGGATCATATTCTCCCCTGATTTCAGTGGGTGAATAACACATTACACAACTGTTTACGGATCAGACTGAAATCGACTCTACTCCTCCTGCAACTCTTTCAGCCCTTCATAATATTTCAGAACATCCGGGTTCAGCAAGGCATCTTTATTGGTAACCGGTTTGTTTTCAATAGTCTTTTTGACGGCAAGTTCAACCTTTTTCATATTGAGAGTATACGGAATATCCGGGACACTGATGATCTTGCTTGGCACATGCCGGGGGGAAGCATTTTTTCGAATGGTTTCCCGAATCCGGTTGATCAGGGGATCATCGAGTGTCCGGCCGGGCTGTAATTTGACAAAAAGAACAATCCTGACATCATTTTTCCAGCGTTGCCCGATCACGATGCTGTCTTGAATTTCTTCAATCAACTCTACCTGGCGGTATATTTCGGCAGTCCCGATTCTGACGCCTCCAGGATTCAGGGTGGCATCCGATCTTCCGGTTATAACGACACCGCCTCGTTCGTTGATTTCGATATAATCTCCATGACGCCATATATTGGGATACACGTCAAAATAGGCGGAATGGTATTTTTTCCCTTCCGGGTCATCCCAGAAATAGATGGGCATGGAAGGAAAGGGTGCGGAACAAACCAGTTCCCCCTGCCGGTTCAAAACCGAACGGCCTTCATCATCAAATGCCTGGACCTTCATGGCCAGACCGCGGCATTGCAATTCACCTGCATATACCGGCCCCATTGGATTTCCGAGTGCAAAGCAGCCATTGAGATCCGTCCCGCCGGATATGGAAGACAACTGTACATCCTGTTTGATGTCTTCATAAACATAGTGGAATCCCTCAACCGAAAGTGGTGATCCGGTGGACAGCACCGTCCGCAATGCATCCAGATTGAAATTTTTTCCCGGTTTTGCGCCGGTATTTTTCAGTGCCCCCAGATATCCCGCACTGGTCCCGAAAATCGAAATTCGTAAATCCTGCACCATTCTCCATAACACTTCCGGGTCCGGATAAAATGGGTTGCCATCGTAGAGTACCAGCGTAGCTCCCACGGCAAGAGATGCTGTCAACCAGTTCCACATCATCCAGCCGCATGTTGTGAAATAAAAAATCGTATCCTTGCGTTTCAGATCCGTATGAAGCCTGAGTTCTTTGAGCTGGTGCAGCAGAATCCCGCCCGCGGACTGCACCATGCATTTTGGTAATCCGGTTGTTCCCGATGAATACATGATGTATAAAGGATGGTCAAAAGGAAGCTGCTGAAAAGCAATCTCATCCGTGTCCATGCCGATATCCATGAAATGAACCCCTTTGGGCAAGCCGCTGATATCCGGCTTTGAACTGATGAACGGCACCACAATTACTTTTTCAACACACGTCAGCTGATCGATAATCTTTGAGATATTGTTCAGGGAATCGATTTTTTTGCCTTTGAAGAAATAGCCATCTGCCGTAAACAGTACTTTGGGCCGGATTTGTCCAAAACGATCCAACACTCCCTTGATCCCAAAATCAGGTGAGCAGGAAGACCAGGTTGCTCCGATGCTGGTGGCAGCGAGCATGGCGATAATGGTTTCCGGGCGATTCGGCATGAAACCGGCAACACGGTCCCCGACCTCCACCCCGTATTCTTTCAGCGCCATCGCGACACGTGCGACCTCTTTGAACAACTCTGCGTATGTGAGCCGGGTCACACTCTGCCCTTCCGACTGAAATATCAAGGCGATCTGATTGTCACGATAACGCAATAAATTTTCGGCAAAGTTCAGTTTCGCCCCTTCAAACCATTTTGCACCCGGCATTTTTTGGGGATTATCCAAAACACGGGAATAGGATCGGGAAACCAGAATATCGGAATACTCCCAGAAGGTTTCCCAGAATTCTACGATATTGCTTACAGACCACTCATAGAGAGCGGTATATTCGGTAAACGTCTTCCCGTATTTTTGGTTTACCGTATTCATGAAGTGAAACATATTGGTTTGTTGAATTCTTTCTTCCGAAGGCTTCCACAAATATTCCGTCATCATATCACCTCTTCCTGTCAACTTGCTGTTGTGACAAAAGGAATAACCAAAACTTTGCCGGTCTTCGCTGAAGAAGAATACCGGAGCACCAGTTTCAAACCAGCCTGTTCGGCTTGATATCCACCTGCAGCACTGCCGCCCGAACGAGCGCTCAGTCGATACGCCTTTCTGTTACCATGCAAACCTTTTTTCTGTCAAGATTTTTATCATTCTTTCTGATTCGCACTGCTTCCCTTTAAACCTTACACATTATGCCTTTATAATGCATGAAGGAGTGTCTTTACTGAATTTGTAAACTCGGATTTCACTTCCATTATCATGACATTTGTTTGTATTCCTGAAACCCGTCAATCAATTGTCTGAATGAAACCGGCTTGAATTTTTCAAAGCCGCCCTGATCAACATATACAAAGTCATAGATGGCATGGGGAGATTCGGGAAAGTCGGGGTGTAAGGCCATATCCGGTTACTCGCTTTTCTTTTTTGCCGGCTTATCGGCCTTACCGAGTTGCCGGCGCTGTTTATTTTCGATTTTTTTGATACTTTCTACCGCCGGCAAATCCTCGGGCATCGTACCTCCCAATTCCCGGATGGTCTGACGCACCTTTGCGCCCACCTCATGATGTGTCTGGTTCGCCGCATCCTTACCCATTATCTTATCCCTGCGCAGCTTTTCTTCCGCCTGTGTTGCCCGGAACAGGTTTGCGGCCAGCTCCGTGCTACCCATATGATCCAAAATTTTCTGGCTTTTTTTCAATCCTTTTCTCTGGTGAATGTCTTTCTGTTTCAATCCGCCGTAAAGCCCCATGTAACCATGGTTCTGAAAAATGGCATAATCTACCGGTTCCACCACTCCGGCATTTTTGGCTGCATCAGCCAGTTGAACATTGTGGCGACGGATTTCCTCTCGTAAAAGAATCCGCCGCTCTTCCTCAACCTGTTCATCCTCCAGTTCCTGCCGCCGCGTTTGGATCGCGAAATAGGTCTGGCCTTGAGCAACGATCTCTTTTCTGGGATCTGCATTCTGGATTGTCAGGTAACAGGCATAACGCGACAAAAGAACCGTTTTTACCGGCCGTTGACCGCCCTTCCCGATCCCGATCATTTCGGTGACGTCAACGAAATGATCTTCGATGCGGTGCCCGCTGTTAAAACAAGACAACCTTGCTTTTTCAATAACACTCTCGAAATTGCGGTAATCGCCGTAGCCCAGCACTTCGGAAAAATCACGACTCGACCAGAACTCTGTTCCGGCATCGGTTGTCTGCTTGATCTGCTCAAAGGGCGAAATATGAACGCCGGTATCTTTCTTTATCTCCTTGCTCATGATGATTTCTCTCCCCCCACAGTGACCTCGACAATGGTCATGGGGTCGTTGCCGAAAATATCCACGACCTTAATCGCCGGCTTGCGTCTGCCTTGATAAAACGGATGATTTCCTGTTGTTCCTGCTCGGTCAAACGGGGCATAAATCAGCAACTCCTGCTTATATTTTTGTCCCTGTACTTGTATAAGTCTCAACAAATTCCGTCAACAATAAATGCGGTTACATACAGTGTAACCGCATTCGAAAGACCCACTGGATCTAATTTCAACAGGACTACTCTTCAGGCCTGTCGATCCGATATCCGACTGAGTTCAGATAATCGGTAACCTCGCGAATGTGGTTTGCGCCTCGTGTTTCCAGTTCAAAATCGATATAGACTCTTCCCAAAGGAATGCCGCGGATATTTCTTGTATGATTGATTGTCATGACATTGGCTTTTGCTTTTGCCACATGAGACAGCAGCTCAGCCAGCGCACCGGGACGATCATCCAGGCAGATCCGGAAACGCATGATACGGCCATGTTGCAGGAGCCCTTTTGCAACAATCCTGCCCAGCAGCTGACTGTCCACATTTCCGCCGCTGACAAGCAGCACGACCTTGCCTCCCCTGGGTGGCAGAATGGACCGGTTCATCAATGCGGCGAGACATACCGCTCCGGCACCTTCGGCCAGAATTTTTTTTCTCTCCAGAAGCAACAGCATGGCTGCAGCGATATATTCCTCATTCACCAGAACAACATCATCCACAAGACGTTCCAGAATATCATAGGATATATCACCAATTTTTCCGACATTGATTCCATCCGCGATGGAGGGCTGGACATCTCCGCATACCGGCCCCCTGTTCAAACGTGCCTTTGCTGCCGACGGACAGGCCTCTGCCTGGACACCGATTATTTTCGTTCCGGGTTTCAATTCCTTGACGGCGGATGCAATACCTGCGATCAGTCCGCCGCCGCCGACAGGAACAACAACCAGATCCGGGTCATGGATCTGGTTGAGCACTTCGAGTCCGATGGTTCCCTGACCGGTAATCACATCCTCATCATCATACGGATGAATAAAAATCATACCGTCGGCAGCAATCTCCTTTGCCTTTTCCAGACTCTCCCCAATATTTTGTCCATGAATAACCACCTTCCCTCCATAGGCGGATGTGGCCTCCTGCTTTGCAATGGAAACGGTTTCCGGCATGACAATGGTTGAGGGAATGTTCAGACTCCCGGCAGCAAGGGCCACCCCTTGTGCATGATTTCCGGCAGAGGCGGCAATTACCCCTTTTGCAGCGGCTTTTTTGGCTATTCTATGCAGCTTGTAGGTTGCACCCCGGATTTTAAAAGATCCGGTTTTTTGCATGTTCTCCAGCTTCAGATAAATATCCGCGTGAAACATTTTGCTGAACGTATCTGAAAACAGGAGCGGTGTTCTCAGAATGTGTTTTTTCAATATGGTTTCAGCATGCTTGATGGCCTTCAATGTGATCATGATCCTGAACCTGCCGTAAATATAATTTGAAAAAAATAACCTGATACCGTATAAAGAAACAGGATAACCAACTTGAACTTTTAATCAATCCCTCAAAACACCCATTGAGATCAAAACGGAGACATGATGAAATCAGCCATCTCGACAACGGAAGCGCCGAAAGCGGCAGGGCCTTACAGTCAGGGTATTTCTTTTGACCGCCTTATTTTCACATCCGGTCAGATTGCCCTTGATCCGAAAACCAATAAACTGGTTCCGGGCGGCATCAGGGAACAGTCCCGCCAGGTGATGGCCAATCTGAAAGCGGTACTGGCTGCAGCGGGATCTGATCTCAACAATGTCATTAAAACAACCGTTTTTTTAAAAGATATAAATGATTTTTCAACATTTAACGAAATATACGCAGAATATTTTCCAGACACCCTGCCGGCGCGTAGTGCATTCCAGGTAGCTGCACTTCCTTTGAATGCAATGGTTGAAATTGAAATGATCGCCCATCGCTAATCGGGCATTTCAGCCCAACGAAGGTGGTCCTTTCCGATCATGAAAAACCATCGCCCGATACGGAAAGACAGGCTGTTGAAAATTATATCGAACCGGACCGCTGTGTCAATCTTTAAACAGGCTTCCATTGCAAAGCGGAAGAACAAATGGGTGGCCGGAGTGAAAGGGTACCGGATTTCTTTCCAAAGTGATGGATGGTACTGTGGAATTATCAAAAAGCCGGATCACTATAAGTGCTTGATGACTACCTTTCTGGACCGGCTTTCCGCTGCATGCTGAAATGCCTTCGGCAGTTCATCGGATGGAAAAACATGGGATATCAGGAAATGGGCCATGGCATCAACAAGCTCCGGATTCTCTTTCAGAATTTTCATGGCAGGCACAAAATCGCCACACCGTGACGACCTCAGCCTCCCGCCATTCTGAATAAAGTTTAAGAGGGGGTTGTCTTCCGCATCCCCGGCAAACAGAATTGCGCCCCTCGGACGGACCAGTGAAATCCCGCCGGCTTCAACAGGACGGATAATCGAATCGATTTCCTGCACCGAGGACGCAACTGCCAGATCAAAACGCGGCAGCCGGTTCTGAAAGGCCGGTCCCCGAATCATTTTTACGGCATCGGAACCGTCCAATCGATGGACATTCCTGCCCGGCAACAAATCCGGATGGACATTGCCGGCAACATAGATTTCCTGATTGTCACGATCTTCATTCTCCCATTTGAAATGAATGGTTTTCTCGTCAAAAGGCAGCAGGGAAAGTTCATCCACCACCAGAGGAGTCAAATTTTTAAACCCGAGAACCGGCCGTCCGCTGGTGGATTTCAGATGCACTTCCTTCCTTGCCATCTGCAGGGCCAGCTGAAATCCGGATTCCGATCCGGTGGTATCGTAGACAATGTCAAAACGGCTGATGATCCGCTTTTTATCCGCTGTCTGCAGATGGATTTCCCGATCCGAACCAAAGCGATGGCACAGCTCCAGCAAATCCTGGTGTCTGGCGGCGGCGGTAATCTCAAAATCGATTCCGTTGGATTGGCGAAACGCATGCAATGCTGCGACAAGCAATGTGCCCAATCTGCGCGGTCCGAGAACGGCAACCGAATCACCTGCCTGGGGAGGGGAAACCAGAACCGCATGAAACGCAGCGGCAAAAGGTTCGATCAATACCCCCGCATACTCATTCAAATGTCCGATCGGTATGATTGATTTCTTCGGAGCCAGCGCATAGGGCCCGAATCCGCCGGGAAGCCGGTCAATTCCCAGAACCATCCGGCCGGGGGTATGCGTATACAGGTTTTCCTGACTGAAAGGGTCCAGCGGAAACTCTCCCCGGTAATATGAAGTATCATTGATCTCAACCACAGACTTTTCCATGGTTTCCATATCCATGGCAACCACCTCATGACCGATAACCTGGGGTAAGGGAAACGGCATGAATCGTCTTGCCAGATCCGTTGCACATATGCCGCACAAACGGTTCCGTACCGGCTTATACCCTTTTCCAAGCGTCAGATGTTTTTTCCGGTTTCGATTAATCTGCCAGCCGGTTTCCAGATCTCCATCGAATTCATAATCCGCCGGTTGAAACCCACCGTCAATATGATACTCCATTGCCTGAAACTGAATCTTCATGAAATGTCTTCCTGTTCTGATTGTTTTGCATTTGCTTGACACTTTCCTGGTGATTGTTTATACATACCTATCTATAGGCACCTGAACAAAAAAACAATAAAATAATATGGTTGAGTTAATCCCAAGGGAGACGGACATGGTCAGAACGGAAATATCACTGTTTTTAAAAAATGCCCCCGGCGAGTTAGCCAAGCTGTCTTTTCTGTTGTCGGACGCCGGTATTAATATTGACGCCCTTACCATACAGGATGCATCCAGCTATGTGCAGGAACTGTTTCAGGCAAGAGGAAAATCAATCAAACGCATTGCTTCCGTAGCAAACTACAGTTCCATCAAGATGGACTCCCGCGAATTCGCCCTGATCCGCCTTCTGGCCGACAATTCGGACCAGGCAATCGATATCCTTTCCAAGCATGATTATATCTTTGATATCATGCCGGTGATTGCCATCAAGCTGGACAACAAACCAGGCACCCTTGCAGACGTAACCGACAAAATCGGAAAAGCCGGAATCAACCTGAACTATGTGTATGGATCGGTTTCCTCTCCGGACACAAAATGCCTTTTTGTTTTTTCACCGGACGATCTGGACCGGGCGACAAAACTATTCAACGAATAGGGCCGGATCTCTGCCGGGTTTGAAGATTATTCAAACCCGTTTTTCAACCGCTTGCACATGAGAAACCGTCATGGTGATTGCCCCAAAATCCTCTTCCACCTTTCCGGCCAGGATAAACGGACGGCTCCGGTCCGGCACGGCACAGAATTTTTGATACGCTTCCGGGAAAAAAACGGCCTCCACCAGGCCGGTCTCATCTTCAAAGGTCAGGAACTCCATGGGCTCACCCTTTCCGGTATGCACCACCTTGCCGGTAATCAAAAGACCGGCCACACGAATCCTTTTTCCCACAAAACGACCCATCTCACAGATCCGGATTACCTTTGACTGTTGCATTGCCTCCCGATACAGCAGCATGGGATGGCGGTCACATAAAAACCCAAGAACCGAAAATTCATTTCGCAAACGCTTTTTCTCATTTTCCGGCGGGAGGATCGGCATGCCTGTGTTGATTTTTTTTTCAAAAAGATCCAGTTGGCTTGACGGATTCTCCCGTTTTTTCCGAAAACCGGCAAGCATCCACAAAAGAGATGCCCGGGATTCATCCGGATGGAGTCTGTCAAACGCACCGGCATGGATCAGGGCTTTGGCCTCATTGTCATCCGGACGCACCCGCTTGAGGAAATCTTTGAAATGAAAATATTTTTCATTTTCTCTTTCTTCCATGATCCGGTTCATGGCACCGGCAGTCAATTCAGCAACCGCCATCAGCCCCACACAAAGCCTGCTTCCCTTCCCCTTCCAGCAGATGTCGCTCTCATTCACATCCGGGGGTATGACTTCCGCGCCCATCCGCCTTGCCTCCGACACATAGGCAAAGGTGTTGTAGTATCCGCCCTGGTTGCTGATTACGGCGGCCATAAATTCGGCCGGATAGTGGGTCTTGAGATATGCCGCCTGAAACGAAACCCTGGCATAACTCGCACTGTGGGGTTTGCAGAAGGAATACCCGCTGAAACTCATGATCATCTCCCAGATCAGGTTGATCTGCTGATCGGTAACGCCGTTCGCCCGGGCGCCCTCCACAAAACGATGCCGATAGTCACGCAGTTTCTGATGTTTGTCTTTCTTGGAAATGGTTTTCCGGAAGCCGTCGGCATCGGCATGGGAAAAACCGGCAACGGCAACGGCGGTTTTGGCCACATCTTCCTGATACACCATAATGCCGTAGGTCTCATCAAGAACATCCGCCAGAAGCGGATGAATCGGCTCCCATTTGCCGCCGTGCAGGCGCCGCACATATTCCCGGATAAACGCATTGGCCGCCGGACGGATGATGCTGCTGTGGATGACGACATGTTCAAAATCCCCGTGTTTTGCTTTTTTCTGGAGAAGACGGGTTGCCGGGCTCTCAATGTAAAAACACCCCATGGTATTGCCCTGCGCGATCTGTTGCTGCGTGGCGGGATCGTCTTCCGGCTCCCACTTTTTCTCATCAAAAAAAATGCCGTTTTCATGGATATTGCATATGGCGTCACGGATCACCCCGAGGCTGCGGTTGCCCAGAAGATCGATTTTGACCAGCCCGCCCTCTTCCGCTCCGTCCTTCTCCCACTGGATGATGGGTACACCTTTGGGAGCGATTTCAATGGGAACATAGGTATCAATGGGATCGGGCGTGATTACGATCCCGCCCGGGTGGACCGACAGATACCGGGGAATCCCGATCAGTTTCCGGGCCAGACCGATAATTTCCGGCCAGGGCTCTGAAAAATCAAGCAGATTCAGCTCCGGCAACTGCCTGAGCCGGGACAGCAGGTCGCCGTCCGGATCCCGGATCTCCAGAAACCACGGCAGCCGCTTGGAAACCTGACCGATCTCCCGGTCGGTAAGCCCAAAGACCTTGGCCACCTCGCGAATCGCCATGCGGGGCTGAAACACAACATGATTGGACACCATGGCCGCATGTCCCGGATATTTTTGAAAGACCGCATCCAGTACCGCATCCCGCTCATCCCATGCAAAATCCACGTCAATATCCGGCGGGTCCAGGCGGCCCGGGTTTAAAAACCGCTCAAAATACAGGTTATGCTTGACCGGACAGACATTGGTGATGCCGAGACAATAGGCAGCCAGGGACGCGGCCCCGCTTCCCCGGCCGCAAATCCGCGGGCTCTGGGATACAATATCTCGGACCACGAGAAAATAGGATGAAAACCCTTTTTCCGCAATCACGGCAAGCTCGTACTCCAGCCTTTCCACCACCGTTTCCGGCAATTCGTCTCCATACCGCCGGAATGCACCCTGGTAAACATCTTCCCGTAAGACATCCGCAGCACTCCGGTTGCCGTCACTTCCTTCCCACGGCGGCATCACAACGCTATGTTCCGGACCGGTGAACCGGAGACAATCCGCCAGTTTTTCCGTTTCCTGCAAGATATCCGGCCAGGCCGCAAATTTTTGTAAATAGACCTCCGGAGAGGCTGGAAAAGCATCCGAATAGGCCGTATCTTCAAAATCCAGGCGGGAAAGGGATGTGTTCCGGTCAATGGCCCGCAGAACTCGATGAATATTCCAATCCTCCGGTCTCAGAAAAAAGGCATGGGGCGCAAGTACGGCCGGAACCCCCAAAAAACGGGCAGACTGCCGCAGCCGGAACGGCATATCACCCGATCCCCCGGAAAGCGCGGCGGCAACGGTTACACCGGATTCAAAAAAATCCCGAAGCAGCTCCGGGGTACGGACAAGCACCGCCAGACCCTCGGAATAGACCGG
>QZKS01000076.1 GCA_003599865.1 Desulfobacteraceae bacterium | reverse complement strand
GATTTTCAGCTTTTGACCATTTTTTTTGAGGAGTCAAATTGATTAATGCAAGCAAACATAGTGCGGAACGATCATTTTGTTGCGCACGGGGCAGGCCAAGGGATGTGAGAATCTGATTGGCCTCCTTAATGTGGATATGATTTTTATAATTCATATATCTAAGTTCTTCAGCTGTTCATCAATTAATACCTGTGTCGGGTTTTTACAATGAATAGACCATTCCCCCATATTCATCAGGGCTTGTCTGCTTGGATATTTAATACGTCTCAGGTCCGTAGCATTCACTTGGGTGTGTCCGTTAAAACACCGGAAGTTTTCATCAACTGCAGTGGTGTTGAGGAATGTTGCCAATCCGTAAGCAAGAGATTTTGGCAGCCCCTTCTTACCTTCATGAAATACATTTAAATGATTTTCAAATCCAAGCATTTCCGTATCAGAAAAGCAATCAGGATCGACCACACCGGCAACAATTCGACGTTTTTCCTCTTTGGAGGAGAATCGGCGAACAATGCAATAAAAACCATTTGGATAAAGCCACTTTTCCGTTTTTTCATTGCGATTGATCGCATTGGGTTTATTAAATTTCAACTTTGGCCAATGTATCGTCCGGCCATTGAAATGACCCGGATATAACAAGGGGACGGAGGTGGCCCCCGGCATTTCATCCAGATGCTCTTTAAGGCGGAAGTCGACTACCGGTCCGGTAGACACCATGATGCCTATTTCATCCAAAGAATAACGGATTGATTCAGATAATTCGATAGCATTTTTTTCCAAAGATGTGGGCACATGGATGAAGATCTGGGAGTCATCGGGAGATACGATTGCATGAAATGGATGAACAAAAGATTTCATATTGGTGAAGTTCGCATCGTTTGAAGTCGTGATTGCAACATCACCTTGTTGTCCGCCACGTTTCATCATGATGATTACATTTTCCTGCAATACATCATCGTCTTTAAAAGCGTTGTTTCGCGAGGTAAATAAATGAATATGCTGTAATGCCGCCCGTTCAAGAATGAACTTTCGAAATGGATGGTAATATGGCCCATTGCAAAAACTCCTTGGGATTATCGCAACAAGCTGACCATTGTCATTGAGCAGGGCAAGAGATAATGCAACGAAAGCGGAATACAGGTTGACCGTTTCAATACCGGCTTGTCTCAACATGGCTCTATGCAAGGAATTATTTCTTATTTTTTTGTATGGCGGGTTTAAAATAGTATGTGAGTATTTTGGAAGAGCCTTGACAAAGAGGTTCCCGCAGAGCGAGTCGACAGCGGCTTCAATGAAATCATTATTCCTTATATTGAATGTAATATCCGTATATGTCTTGTAGCCCTCTATTGATCGGGTTAAATCAGGCAGCAGGGTTTCGTCTATTTCGAAAGCATCAACGCTGACATGTTTAAAGTTGAAACCGCCGGAAATCCATCTTTCCAGGAAAGCTGCCGATAGTGAACCAATACCTGCGCCTGCATCAAGAAGTCGACAGCTGGTATTATCTGTTTGAGTAAACAGTGACGCCATAAACCTGGCTATTTTTCCTGGTGTGAAAAATTGACCGAGCGCTGCTTTTTTCATTGGCGCGGTGGCCTTTGATATTCTCAATCTTGATTTTTCAACTACAGATAGCAAGGCGTACTCCCTTTTGTTTCGTATGATTACAAATACCAATTACAACTCAGATCGTGTAAAACGGCACTATGTGCCCAGCGTTCGCCGGAAAGACAAACCTTGGTGTATTTAATTGCCGAGTAATATATAAGACATGTCAAAATATTCCACAAGCGTTTATGAACCATATCTTTTAAAGGATATGAGAATATCATTATTTCTTCAATGAGAGCATTTTCAACGTTTCCGGTCATTATTCTCCGGCAAGGATATCATCCGGAATCGGCTGAACCCATCGGTTTTGATTCCCGTTATAAAACCATCGGTCCGGAAATCCGCGGCGGTTGATAAATGTCGGATGTTCGGCCCATTCGATCATATCCTGGTAGGCTTTGTGGATTTTTCGAAACGCCGCAGGGTCACCGCCCATGTCCGGGTGGTGTTTTTTGGCCTCTTTCCGGAACATCTGCTTGATGAGCTTCTGATATTCACAGGATTCCAGATCCGATTTTTTCAGGTTGAGCTGAAGAAAGGGTTTCCCCTTGATGGCCGGAATTTTCAATTCCAGCGGCCGGATGGATTGGCCGGATTCGGTATTTTTCCCGGCAGCATTCAGCACCAGCCTTGACGCAAGATACTGTTTGTTGGTTTTTTTCTTTTCTTTCCACCACAGGGTGCCGAGAGCCGCTGCCATCCGGATAAAATCATCACCGGGTTTTCTGCCCGGAGACCGGGGATAGATAAAGCTGGACAGACAGGTCGCCCCGTAAGGAAGAAGGTCCATGACAATCAGGAGGTCGGTAAAGTAAAAGCAGGCATATTTTGCATTCAATGCCTTGAGCAGGCCGGTGTGCATGTTGAGTCTGGTTCGAAGACTCTTTCGGCAATCGATGGAACAGTATCTGCGGTGTCTTTTGTCCAGGGCAATTCCGCACGACAGGCAGGAGATGGTTTTTCGGGCCTGCGGCTTGAGAGTGCCGCCCTGGTTGTCTTGTGTGATCGTTCTCATTTGAATTCGGCTTTCGATGATGGTTGCGAAAACCGTTTTCCGTTTCCGGTGAGCATTGCGCAGATTTCCGCAGCGCATTTTGCCGAATGCAGTTCCGCTGTCTGTCCGGCTTTCCGTATCCGGCTTGCCACACAGGACAATGTTTTGAGGTGTTCTTCCGGCGGCCGGGTGTTCGCACCTAAGAGGACCAGAATGATCCGGGCCGGTGACGGCAGACCGGGCATGGGCCATCCGTCCGGCGCATGACAGATCATCAGCAGGGTTTGTTCCGGATCTCCGCAACGGGCATGCAGCAGCACGATTCCCGGCGCGAGTTCGACAGGATAGGAGTGAGCGGAGGCAAGAAGGTTTTCCAGTGCTTTTCCGGCCATGCCCGGTCCGGCGGGATAGGCGGCTTCCACCATGCGGCGCAGCACCTTCTCCAGCGGATTTTCCGGACTGAGATCTGCCGGCAGCAGCAGAGGGAATTCCTCATCCTGTTCCATGTCGTCGACCCCGATTTCCTCATCAAAAACCGGCAGACTGGGATAGGCGACCAGCAGATTCACCTCCGGGAAACGTTCCGTAATTCGTTCCGGCAGGTATTCAAACGCGGGAGTCCATAAAATACCGTTGCGTCGGTCAACCGGAAGCACAATCATGTCATCCGGTTTGATTTCTGCGAAAAATCCCTGTTGAACCTTTTCCCATGTTCCGGCTTGTGCCGAACTGAGACGGCAGGAGGGGCGCGCCTTTTGGATCAGGGCCTCCAGAAGGAAGGCTTCATTTTCGATGGCATGAATCCTCAGTTCGGAGCCGATTCTTTGCGCCAGCATTTTGATATCGCGAATCAGGGCAGACAGGTTTCTTCTGCGGGACGACAGGGGCGGGAACAGCACCATCAGGCGGCTGGTGGTGTTCAACGGGCGGATCAACCGGCAGAAAAGCAGACGGGACGGGCATTTTTCCGTCAGATGATGCATGACCGTGCCGAAAATCCGGATGCTGGTCGACTGATTATCGCTCCATCCGGTCACGACCATGCTGGAACGAAGTTCCCGGACCGCGTGGATAATGCCGTCCGACACGTTGACCGCAACACGCATTTCAAGACTCACGGGAATATCGGCTGATGCCGCATGGGCCATACAAAGCCCCAGCAGTTTTTCACCCTGTGCCACCGCAGCGTCGGTATTGCCGTGATCCAGTGCGATGTTCAGGGGATAGATTCCGCCCGGCCGGTCTGTGTTCCGCAGCATGAAAGCCATATCCAGCAGCCGGACCGCCGATTCCGGATTGGCCACCGGCACCAGCAGCCGCTGTTCCACACTGGCGGAAACCGATTGCGGCGGCTCTTCCGCAGCCATGCGCCGCCCATACCGTTCAACCATCCAGGCACCCAGCGGACAGGTAACCAGAATCATCGCAATGGCACCGTTTAAAACCGCTTCATCGAAAATGTTCAGGTTATAACCGACCACCACGGCAGCCAGGGTGGCGGCTGCCTGTACCACACTCAGGCCGAACATGACCTGGCCGGAAGCCCGGCTGTATCTGAACATACGGCGGGTGATCTCTGCTGCTGCATATTTTGTTATTACGACCATGATCACCATGGTTGCGACAACCAGCCAGCTGCGAGGAACAATCAGCATGGCCCGGACATCCATGAGCATGCCTACGGAAATCAGGAAGAAAGGAATAAACAACGTGTTGCCGGCAAATGTCACGCGGCTCATCAACGGGCTGTTTTCCGGAATCAGACGGTTGAAGGCCGCTCCGGCCAGAAACGCCCCGATAATCGGCTCCATCCGGGCGAAATGCGAGAGATAGGCACAACCGCAGACCGTGACAATGACAAACAGAAACTGGGCATTGCTCTCTTCCGTGACCCGCTGGAAAAACCATCGGGCGGCGAGCGGGATGCCTTTCCAGATCAGTACGGTCAGGACCAGCATCCCGAATCCGATGGTGGCCCAGAAACCGGCATTCAGCGGGATGCCGCGGGTGGAGTCGGCAATCACCGCCAGAATCAGCAAGGCTGGAATAGTGGTGATAATCGTTGCACCCACCGTAATCACGACAGGCTCGCTTCGCGTTATGCCGAGACGACTGGCCAGCGGATAGGCCAGCAGGGTATGTGAGGCGAACATACTGGCCAGCAGCAGCGATGCCGGCCAGCTCATCCCCAGTACATATCTTCCTGCCAGTGTTCCCAGACTCTGCGGGATGATAAATGTCAACAGGCCAAATACCAGGCTTCGTTTGTAACTGCGAATGAAACGGTGCAGGTCGATTTCAATGCCTGCCAGAAACATGATGTACAGCAGGCCGATGGAACCCAGCAGGGTTACGGCCGTATTACGCTCCAGAACATGGAATCCGTTCGGTCCGAACAAGGCGCCGAACCCCAGCAGGAGTACCAGATCCGGAATGCGCAGGCGGGCGGAAAATACCGGTGCAACCAGTATGCAGAGCATGATAATCGTAAAAACAAGGATCGGATCGGTAACAGGAAACATGATATCCCGCTTATTATCAATCTATTGAAAGGTGTTTGTCCGTTTGTCTTCCATCGTATTTCCGGTATGGAATCATACCTGACGGTTTTATCGAGATTTATTTGTTTGCAGTGTCAGTTGTATCCGAAGCCTGATGGTCTATCAAGGATTTTATGAACGCTTCTGCCGAATCAGGTTGATCCGGGCAGGTTCCGTTCATCGGGATTTGCGCGCCTTGATCTTGAACCTTTTTCAAAGCCGTCTCAAATTCGACTTTTTACGGTTTCATCATTTTTGACGGCCTCGTAAAAAGTCGAAAATCACCTTTTTTGTCATTCTGACGAAAGTCAGAATCCAGTTTTTTCAGTGGGTTCTGGACTCCGGTTTTCACCGGAGTGACGGAATTCGGACTTTTTACGAGTTCATCATTTTTAGGTCTTGCGTAAAACAAAATTTTGGTGAATATAAGACGCAATCGGTTTTCAGACAACATGTTGCGGCAGTCCTCACCGGATTATCGCAAATATGGTATGATACGGGTCTTTTGGAATACAACCATCATTCAGGAAAAGAGCGTTTATTCATTGAAAATCATGAAAAAAGAGTCCTCCTATACTGCGGAATCCATCGAGGTGCTGAAAGGCCTGGACCCGGTTCGGCAACGGCCCGGAATGTATACGGATACGGTTCGTCCGAATCATCTGGGGCAAGAGGTGATCGACAACAGCGTGGATGAAGCCATCGCCGGATATGCCGATGATATCCATGTGGTTTTGCACAAGGATAATTCTCTGGAGGTCCGCGACAACGGAAGGGGCATGCCGGTGGATATCCATCCGGAGGAAGGGATCTGCGGTGTTGAGCTGATTCTCACAAGACTGCATGCAGGAGCAAAATTTTCCAATAAAAACTATCGGTTCTCAGGCGGGCTTCACGGCGTCGGGGTTTCGGTGGTGAATGCCCTGTCAGCCCGGCTGGATGTGGAAATCAAACGGGATGGGAATATCTACGCGATCTCCTTTGAAAACGGATACAAAGCCGGGGAATTGAGGCTTGTAGGCTCCGTGGGCAAAAAGAATACCGGCACATCCATCCGTTTCTGGCCGGATGTCTCCTATTTTGAGTTTCCGAATTTTTCCGTGAAACGCCTGCAGCATGTATTGCGTGCCAAGGCGGTTCTCTGCCCGGGATTGAAGGTACATTTTCATAACGAACAAACCGGCGAAATTGAGGAATGGCAGTATGTGGATGGTCTCAAGGATTATCTGACAGACAGCCTCTTCGAATATGAAAAGCTGCCCGAGGAACCCTTGGTCGGTGCGTTTGAGGGGGAAGAGGAAACCG
The DNA here is from genome assembly GCA_003599865.1 of Desulfobacteraceae bacterium. Taxonomy (GTDB): domain Bacteria; phylum Desulfobacterota; class Desulfobacteria; order Desulfobacterales; family SURF-7; genus QZKS01. The sequence goes on along the minus strand of QZKS01000076.1, from coordinate 22,710 downwards.
TGAACTGGGCGGTTGTCTGGCTTTCCGATGCCGGAGAGGTGGTTACGGAAAGCTATGTGAATCTGATTCCCACCACCCAGGGAGGCACTCATGTCAATGGCTTCCGGAGCGGACTGCTGGCCTCCGTCCGGGAGTTCTGCGAATTCCGGAAACTGATTCCAAGGGGTGTCAAACTGGCGCCGGATGATGTCTGGGACCGGTGCTGCTATGTGCTGTCCGTGAAAATGCAGGACCCCCAGTTTTCCGGTCAGACCAAGGAACGGCTTTCTTCCCGGCAGGCAGCCGCACTGGTAACCGGCGTTGTCAAGGACAGCTTCAGCCTCTGGCTCAACCACCATGTGGAAGCCGGGGAAAAAATCGCCCAGATGGTGATCAATAATGCACAAAAGCGGCTTCGAACCGGAAAAACCGTTGCCCGAAAAAAAGCCACGGTCGGACCGGCGCTCCCTGGAAAACTGGCGGATTGTGTGGGTCAGGAAACGGAAAGGGGGGAGCTGTTTCTGGTGGAAGGCGATTCGGCCGGCGGTTCTGCCAAACAGGCAAGGGACCGCCAGTTTCAGGCGGTGATGCCGCTTCGCGGTAAAATATTGAACACCTGGGAGGTGGATCAGGCAACCCTTCTGGGTTCCAAGGAGATTCATGATATCTCCGTTGCCATCGGCGTGGACCCGGGATCGGAGAATCTGGAAGGATTGCGGTATGGAAAAATCTGTATCCTGGCAGATGCGGATTCCGACGGACTGCATATTGCCACCCTGATCTGTGCACTTTTCCTGCGCCATTTTCCGGAAGTGGTCCGGAAGGGACATCTCTATGTGGCCATGCCTCCGCTGTACCGGATCGATCTGGGCAAGGAGGTGTTTTATGCCCTGGATGAAGAGGAAAAAGAGCAGATCATCCGGAAACTCGAGGGCAAAAAAGGCAAGATCAATGTCCAGCGCTTCAAGGGACTTGGCGAGATGAACCCGATCCAGCTCCGGGAGACCACCATGGCGCCGGATACAAGGCGTCTGGTCCGGCTTTCCATCGAAGACCAGGATGCGGCCAATGATCTGATGGATATGCTGCTGGCCAAAAAGCGGGCAGGGGACAGACGGGAATGGCTGGGCGGAGACGGCAGCCTGGTATGATATTGAACGGCAATCACATGATGTGAAAGAAAAATATGGAAACAACGACGGAATTAAGTCTGGAAGGAATCGAAGCCCTTCCGCTGCATGAGTTTACGGAAAAGGCCTACCGGGAATATTCCATGTATGTCATCCTGGACCGGGCGCTTCCGAGCATTACGGACGGATTGAAACCGGTTCAGCGCAGAATCGTGTATGCCATGTCCGAACTGGGACTGAAATCCACGGCAAAATACAAGAAATCCGCCAGAACCGTGGGGGATGTTCTGGGAAAGTTTCATCCCCATGGGGATACTGCATGCTATGAAGCCATGGTTCTCATGGCCCAGCCGTTTGCATACCGCTATCCGCTGGTGGACGGCCAGGGAAACTGGGGCGCACCGGATGATCCAAAATCATTTGCCGCCATGCGGTACACGGAATCCCGCCTCTCTCCCTATGCCGAAGTTCTGCTGCAGGAGCTTGCACAGGGTACGGTGGACTGGGGGCCGAATTTTGATGCAACCCTCAAGGAACCATTGTTTCTGCCGACCCGTCTTCCCAACATTCTGCTGAACGGCACCACCGGCATTGCCGTGGGAATGGCCACGGATATACCGCCTCACAATCTGAAGGAAGCGGCTGCGGCCTGCATTCATCTGCTGGACCATCCGGACGCAAGCGTGGAAGAATTGTGCGCACATATGCCGGGTCCGGACTTTCCCACTCAAGCGGAGATCATATCCTCCCGGGATGAAATCATTGACATGTATAAAACCGGCAGGGGCAGCCTCCGCATGCGGGCCACCTATTATCGCGAGAACGGCGATATCGTGATCACGGCTCTGCCCCATCAGGTATCCGGCGCCAAGGTTCTGGAACAGATCGCCGCGCAGATGCAGGCCAAAAAGCTGCCCCTGATTGCGGACCTGAGAGATGAGTCGGATCATGAGGAGCCGATCCGGCTGGTGATTGTACCGCGGTCCAACCGGGTGGATGCGGACAGCCTGATGGCGCATCTGTTTGCGACAACCGAGCTGGAGCGGACCTACCGGGTCAATCTGAACATGATCGGCCTGGACGGACTGCCCAGGGTAAAAACGCTTACTACGATCCTGAACGAATGGCTGACCTTCCGGAAGGAAACCGTCCGGCGGAGACTCCAGTTCCGGCTGGACAAGGTGCTGGATCGTCTGCATATCCTGGAAGGTTTGATGATCGCCTACCTGAATATCGATGAGGTGATCCGCATTATCCGCACGGAAGACAAACCCAAACCCGTACTCATGGAGCGTTTTGCCTTGAGTGACCGGCAGGCGGAAGCCATTCTGGAGCTGAAACTGCGGAATCTGGCCAAGCTGGAAGAAATCGCCATCCGGAAAGAGCAGAAGGATCTGATCCGGGAACGGGATGAGCTGGAGAAAATCCTGGGTTCGGCCAGACGATTGGTCGCATTGGTGAAAAAGGAAATCGCGGAAGACGCGGAAAAGTATGGTGATGAACGGAAATCCCCCATCGCGGAGCGGGAAGAGGCCAAAGCGTTTTCACAGACCGAACTGATGCCGGTGGAACCGATTACAGTGGTGATGTCTGAAAATGGATGGGTCCGGTCTGCCAAGGGCCATGATGTGGATGTGGAGAGTCTGAGCTACAAGTCAGGGGATTATTTCCGGAGCGCGGCTAAAGGACGGAGCAACCAGCTTGCCGTATTCTTCGGTTCCGCCGGCCGCAGCTATTCCATTCCTGCCGGCACGCTGCCGTCGGCAAGGGGGCAGGGAGAACCGCTGAGCGGCCGCCTGAATCTGCCGCCGGAAGCCAGACTGCTGGATGTTCTTATGGGAGAGGGGGATCAGAAGATCCTTCTGGCAAGCGATGCCGGTTATGGATTTATTGCCGTATTGTCCGATCTGTATACCAAAAACCGGAATGGGAAGGCTGTCCTGAGTTTATCGAAAAACGCCTTGCCTCTGCCCATTGTAAAGATCCGGGATATTTCGTCTGATTCGATTGTGGCCATCAGCAATGAAGGCCGGATGCTGATTTTCCCGATCAAGGACCTTCCGGAGCTTTCCAAAGGAAAAGGTAACAAAATCATCAGCATTCCGTCTGCCCGGGCAAAAGCCCGCGAAGAGCTGGTTGCCATTATCGCGGTCCTGCCCATGGGCCATCATCTGGTGATCCATTCCGGAAAGCGGTCCCTGACCTTGAAGCCGGGAAACCTCTTTGAATACAGAGGTGAACGGGGGCGAAGGGGCAAAAGACTGCCCAGGGGATTCCAGAATGTAGACCGTCTGGAGATGATCGAGCCGCAGCAGATGTCGTTGATGGAATAAAGGAAGCGTATCGGCTCTGATTGGAGAAGATAATCTGTGTATGCAGTTTCGACAAAATCGGATGTCGGAACCGATTATTGAAATTGAAGATGTCTTATGTGTCATATGTTCATGTGAATGAAAGTAGAGACTATATGGCCTAATCGGCATTTTTTGATTAATTCACCATGCACAATATATTGTGTGGCAACTTTTTGATTCAATTTTCAGGAAGATAGCGACAGTCTGGAAGAATCTCAACATGCAGTCCCCCTAAAAACTCTGCCATCGGTATATGAAATATCCAAAACCTCTGGTAGAGATATGTAAATCAAATCCTCATCAGAGGCTTCAGTTAGAATATTTTATCTAAATTCCAAAATTAATGGGTTTTGTCATTAAGTCTTTTAATTATGAGGTAAAAGATGTCAACCGAATAGTTGGTCGGTCTTGCAATTCTTAATAATAGTTTGTAATTATATAGAGAAAGATACATGTTGAATAATTCATCATTTTTGTTATTATCGCCAAAAAATGCATAAACTTATTCAAATCGAGAAATTCTATTTAATAATATAGTTAGCGTCAGAAAAGGGGACATGAATGTTTTTCCATATTGACGAGTCTGGAAATACGGGCAATAATCTCTTCGATTTTTCTCAGCCTCGTCTAAGCTATGGAGTCCTTTCCAGTACAAAAAATTCCGATGTGCTTTGTAAAAATATTCATAAAAAAATTTTAGAGCAAATTGGGCAAGAGCAGATACATGCAAATGTATTAGGTATTGGTGGCCTTTGCGATATCGCACATGGACTGATTAAAATACAAAAACGAATCAATTTCGATTTCGATTATTACTTTATAGATAAAACCACATTCGCTTTGACTATGTTTTTTGATTCAGTTTTTGACGCTGGTCTAAATGAAGCAGTTAAATGGGATACCTATTGGACCCCTCTTAGATACCTTATAATTCATAAACTAACAGTACTATTTGATGAAGAGTTGTTGAAAAAATCATGGGACCTATGCATATCAAAGAGAATAGAGAATCGTGCAACTGATATCGTGAGTTTACTCTCGGAACTAAAAAAACGAACTATCAGAATGGAAACCCTTGATGAACGTTCTAAAGAATTAATGATAGATGCGTTCGAGTTTGGAATAAATAAACCGCTCTCTTTAGATTTCGGTACAAACGATAGCAAAATGATTTCACCCAATGCTGTTGGTTTCCAATTTGTTTTATCAGCTATCGCGAGAAGAACAAGACAAACGAAACGAAAAAATATCTCTTCCATAATAGTCGACAGGCAATCGCAATTCAATAATGCGCAACTTAAAACACACTTATATTCCAAAAAACTTGCAAAAGGTTTTGAGTCGGCATCACCTGAAAAAAAATTTATGCTTACGCATCATCCCCTTTACAAAGATTTTTCAGAGGATGAGGTACTTAAAAAGGGTTTACCCGATAAAGATATTGCAATTTCAAAGAGTAGTGATTCAATTGGGCTTCAGATAGTTGATGTTTATTTATGGATTGCAAACAAGCTGTTATCTGATGCTGATTTGCCAAAGGAACTGCTTTACCTTTGGTCACTTTTTGGTCGTAGGATATTAATTGACGGCATTTCTTTGGAGGGCATGGGTGAACGCTTCTCAAAGTTTTCAGATAATTTGCCAGCTACGAAAGATATTAGTGAGGACTTACTTCGACTGCATAAAGAAAAAGTAGAAGAGCATAGACAAAAAGTTCGAGATCTTTCCAAAAATTATGGCGCTAACAAGGCTAATTCAGCCGGCACAAAAAGCTGTGCGGCTGATTAGCAGCGTTGGGTGTCACATAACAGTACCTTCAGTTTGAACATTAAAAGAATTATCGACATTGGTTCTTAATCTATAATGAGCAAAAAAAAGAAAAAGAAATGGGGAAATTGGAAGGCAGTTGGTGATATATTTGCCGAAGGAGGTCAAGGCCGGTTATATTTAGTAAAGAACATGTTAGATAATTCTGAATCGATTCATATCCTAAAGGAGCTAAAAAATCCTAAACGTAGAAAAAGATTCGACCGAGAAATTACCGCAATAACCAATATTGATCCACACCCCAATATTATACAATTGCTTGATGCTGGAATATTTCGCGATGAAAACAAGCCGTGCTATGTGATGCCCCTTGCAGATTGCGCTCTTGATAAGTACCTTGGCGAGATAGTTAAAGATATTAATCTATCATTTGAAACCTTCAAATGCATCTGCTCCGGGGTCGAGCATCTTCACAATGCAGGAATTATTCATCGTGATCTCAAGCCTCAGAATATTCTAATTTATTCTGGAGTACCAAAGATTTCAGATTTTGGTTTATGTCTCGTCGAAAATAATTCCAGATTCACTCCATCTTCTGAGGCTGTTGGCCCAAGGTTCTATATGGCCCCAGAACTAGAAGATGGCAAAAATTTAGATGTAGATCTTTCAGCGGACATATATTCTCTTGGTAAAATATTATATTACATCCTTTCCGAGGGAAATATATTCTCTCGTGAAAAATACAGCGAACCTGAGTATCGTTTATCAAAATTATTTAATGATCCCCGCTACGATATATTTTCGAGGATTTTTCAAAATTCAATATCTGCCCACAAGTACCAACGGTATAAAAAGGCATCAGAATTTTTACAAGATTTCAATAATGCTATAAAAAAATTTTTAGACCACCCAAGAACAAGCCTTCTTTCAAAATTAGATTCAATAGAAACAATAAAAAAGAATACGTATGATTCAACCTTACTAAATAATTTAAACGATGAAGAATGGAAGGAACTTATCGATTTTTATCGTAGCTGGAGGTTAACACCAACGGTTGAAGTTTTTGAACTTGCAGCTAAATACTTACCGGAAAAACATATCGACAGTTTAATTTTCCTGTTGATGGATAATGAAAATCATTTCGACATAGATGAGCTTAAAAGAATTTCAGGGGCAATAATTTTAAAGAATAATCCCGAAGGAATTCATTTTTTTATGCGAAATGATTATATTGAACGATTTTTGATATTGGCCCTAAATAATGATTCGGAAAAAATAGCGGATGCTGTGGCACGCATAAGTTTTTTAACACTGAGACAGCATGATCAAGTAATATTACGCCTATCGAAATATTTTTTAAAATTGAGTCCTGTAGCTAAAAAAAATTTTGTTCTATCGAGTTATCAGACCGAATATGAAGGCAAGCTTGAACTGTTTGACAGCATCCTAGAGATCAATGATTTGGATGATATTTCATTCGAAGCGGTTATAGCGGGCCTTTGTTCAACAAAAAACCATTCTGCCTTAAAGCGTATTATTGCTATTGGGGACAAGCTTGAAAAAAGCTCTCGATTAGAGGCTTTCGCAAGAGGCATTGTTGTAGGAGCCCGTGGTGAAGCGATAGAAATTCTAAATAATCATGACTGGAAGAACCCAGTTGTAAAAATCCTATGTAAGGCAATGAGTACAAAAGATGATGACATATCGAGTTTAACAGAATAACTATTTTATAAAGCTGTGAGGCTGATTAGCAGCGTTATAATGCAACGGCTATATAGGGGTTCATTCAATGCCCAAAGACGATAAGTATAAAATCTATTTTACAGATTACCTATCTTTTCTTCTAAAATCACCACTTGCAACATGGTGGGGAGTAGCGACAGCCATTGTCGGATTTGTTGGCTTTTCAACGCTCACCATGGAAAATTTATTTCAGTCCAAACCACAACATATTGATCCCGGAAAAAGTGCAGATTAGATTTTGATATCGAATGTTTATCCGGTCATCATGCTGTCTATGAGTTTCCATGGTATCATCAATTTCATTGGATGTCCTGGAAGCTCTTCAAAATCGTAGCGCTGATAGAATGTTTTTGCGCTTATTGTTGCGCATTCCAATAATACCGCCACAAATGGCATGATTTGGCCGGTTTGGTGGCAATCGGCAAGCGCTTGAGCCAGAAGCCGCTCGCCAAATCCTTGTCCCTGGTAATTTTTGTCGACACCCAGCCAGGCCAAAGTGACTAAAGGAAGGAGTGTAGCAGGTAATTTTCGGGCTATTTCGTGAGGCAGTTCATCAAAATTCACTTGTCCCATGGCCAATGTATAATAGCCAACAATGGTATCAGGCTCTTTTATTAAAACCCTGGTAATTGAAAGTCGTTTCTTCTGTGCCTGGCGTGCACTTTTTTTAAGCCACTCATCAACCGCCTCCACATCACTTCGAAAAGCTGAACGCTTGTGGTGTTTCTCAAGTTGTTCAATGCAAAAACCAGTCGGCCAACGAACCGGTCTCACGAATCCCCTCGCATGATTTTTCCGAGGTTGCGTTGGGCTTTTGTTGGTTTTACAGGGGCTTGAAGTGCCAGCCAGAATCGCTCCTGTTCATCTGCAGTCATTTGCAGCACCTGATTTTTGGCCTGTTCAACTTCTCTCCTGGCTGTCGGGACCAACACAAGACGTACATAGTCAGATAAACCGACTTGACGCAGCTTTGCCGCTTGTAACAGGGTCTGTTTGCTTTTTGGATCTAACCGAGCCTGAAGTGTTTTACTTGATGTATTATTCATAATTTACCTCTGCTGGAAATGTAGTGCACTTTGCATGCACTGTCAAGCATAAGATTTTTTTTGCAAAGTCTATTAATTGTCATCCATTTTTTGCATCCAGTGCTTCGCGGATGGCAGCGCCGATTTTTTTGATCAGATATGGTTTTCTGATATAAGCGGAGGCCCCGATTCTCTGGGCTTCTTTCACCCGGTCCGTTTCGGAGAAACCGCTGGCAATAACCGCTTTCCGGCCGGGTTTGATTTCCAGGATTTTTTTGTAGGTGGTTAGTCCGTCTATCCCAGGCTCCATAATCATATCCAAGACGATGAGATCCGGATCGTGATTTCTCATGTACTCTATGGCTTCTTCTCCGCTTGCCACGGTATCCACTTTGTAGCCGAGCAAATTCAGCATGCTTTTGGCAATTTCCCGCTGCTCTCTGACGTCGTCCACTACCAGAATATACTCCTTCCCATTGTAGGCATCGATCGATTCGGATATGATTTTTTTCTTCAAACCTCTTCGGGTCGCCGGAAGATAGAGCTGAAATTTTGTGCCCACATCATCCATGCTGAGGATATCAATATAACCGCCGTGGTCTTCCATTGTTCCCCGGACAACCGTCATTCCCAGGCCGGTACCGCTTCTCCCCATGGTTTTTTTGGTATAAAACGGCTCAAATATTTTTTTCTGATCTTCCTGCGAGATGCCTTTGCCGGTATCGGAGATCGTGATCAGGACATAATCACCGGATGGGATAAAATCAAAACCGGATTTGGGGGTATCCAGATACTGATTTTTTGAGGATATATAGACATTCCCTTGGTCTTGTATTGCTTCCGCTGCATTGGAAATCAGATTCATGATCATTTTGGTCAGATGAACCGAAGATCCCAGATTATTCAGAAGATCCGGATCCAGATCGGTTTTGAATTCCACGCGGGGATGATATCTTATCAGCATTTCATGCTCGGGGGATTGCATATAATCAGTAATGATCCCGTTCATATTCTGGACCTCATGAATGATCGCGCCTCGTCTGGCAAGCGTCAAGAGGTCCTGAACGATGGCAGCCGCTTTTTGTCCGGACTCCTTAATACTGATCAGGTGTTTTCTCAGCGGGTCTGTGCTGGACATCTTCATCAGGATAATTTCCGGATACCCCACAAGACCGCCCAGGATATTGTTCAGATCATGGGCCACACCGCCGGTGAGTATCCCGATGGCCTCCAGTTTCTGGGCCTGTTCCAGTTTGGACTCAATCAGTTTGCGTTGGCTGATATCGCGGGAAAAGGCGCAGTAATACTGCTTGCCCTTGTATTCCACATAATTGACAATCACTTCAACCGGGAAGGTATCCCCGCTTTTTTTCCGGTGGAGAGATTCGAATATCATCGATTTCCGGGTAATCAGCTGTTTCCATTGTTTCTTCCAGACATTTTGGGTGCAGTTCGGATCTATTTGATGAATGTCCATGGTGAGCATTTCTTCACGCAAATAACCCCAAAACGTGCAGGCCGAATTGTTCACATATACAAATCTGCCTGCTGTGTCTGTCCAGAATGCCGGTTCATCCATATGGTCGATAAAATACTGCGTGAAATACAGGGCCTCATCCCGCTCCTGGATTTTGGTCAGCATGTCGTTAAAGCCGTCAAACAGGATTCCCAGCTCATCGCCGGCCTGGCTCTCAATGCGGATGGAATAATCCTGCTTCAAGGTGACGGTTCCCATTTTTTCCGCAAGGTCCAGAATGGGTCCGGATATGGTACGCTGAAATTTCAAGGACAGAAAATAGGCTATCAGGGAAGAAAGAAGAAGGATGACCCCGCATATCAAGGCATATCGATAAAGCCTTGCATAAAGACTCGTAAGGCCGGCCTGGAGAAAGATATATCCAATGGTTTCCTGATCCATGACAATCGGCTCGATCAGGTCCAGGTGGTTTCCATGAAAAACAGTTCCCCTTTGCATCCGGTGGGAAATTTCCGGAAGCTCTTTTGTTTGCGCATTTTGGGAAATAAAACGCGCAAGAACATCTCCCTCCGGTTTATAAACCATGCCGTATAAGATGTCCGGTACCGCATGCAAGGCAGACAGTGTATCCTGTGCTGCTTTCTGGTCATTGAAGAGGAGAGCCGCCTGGCAGTTCATTCCGATGGTTCTTGCAATGGTGGTGTTGTTCCGGATCATCAACTGCCGGAAGGAAAAAAATTCTATCGTAATCAATGCCATGCAGGCAAGAAACAGGCTGATCACACAGGTGATGGTGATAATTAACGTCAATTTTTTTTTGATGGACAGGCTTTGAAATGTCTTCATTGTAATGCGTTACCTTCCTCAGCTTCTACGATGACCGCAAGTTTTAAAAGCTTGGAACTGATCGTAAGGCCTGCACTTGCTGCTGCTGCCCGGTTGATTTCAAATCGTATTTTATTTTCCTTTTCCACAAAACCGATCATGCCGCCGGTCTGCGCAAATCCCTCTGCTTCACCAACCGTCAATATGGTTTGATTGCTTATCTTCCGGAGTGCCTTCTTCATTTTTTCCGGTTCTTCGAAACTGAAAAAAAGAAGATGACATACGGAAACATCATCGATGGTTCCAAATCGTTTAATGGAGATCCGTCTTCCATTGATCGTTTTTTGTTCGATGGCATCCAGTTCCGGACCGAATGGATCATCTCCCAGAACACCGATGACAAACGGCGCGGATGACCCTTTGTCATCCGGATTGGGCCATTCCACGAATTTTGCAAAATTGTATAAAAATGCTGCCTTGATCCGGTACTCCAGATTGTCCTGTGCCCCTGCCGTTTCATGAGGAAAAAGCAGCAGGCAGACAAGCAGACAAACGGTCGTTATATTTCGGGATATCATGGATATGGTTTTTTGTATTTTCATTCAGCCGTCACATCATAAGCCGGTTAAAACGACCAGGTGACCTTCACATATGCACTGCGTTCCACTTCTGTCGAGGCGGTATCCAGATGTTCGGGTTTGAATTCCGGATGATGGTTTTCCAGAAGATTCCGGCCGACAAGAGAGATTTCAAGTTTTTGGATCGGATGCCACCCCAGACGGGCATCCATGGTGACATAGCGGTCCACATCCTGGGCCGGAAGCCTGTCCACAAAACGGGCCCATATATCCAGTTCCAGATTTTTCGTGAGATCGGTAGAAGACCGAAGGGATACCTGATGGCAGGGGCTTTCATCCTCAGTTGACAGGCCGGCAAAAGAGGTGCTTCCGCTGTCCAGTTCAAGATCCATTTTCAGATAGGAATAGGATGTCTGAAAACGCCACCACTGAAGCGGCCGCCAGTTTGCCATAAATTCAAAACCATAGGTTTTTCCGTTCATTTTGTTGTCTACATAAAACGGGATGATGATCCGGTCGGGGATCGGCTGGGGTTCCGTATAAGCGGTTCCGGTTTCAGCAGTACGGAGGTTGTCGTAGAGGTTATAAAATACGGCAGTATCAAAGGAGAGTTTGTCCAGAGGTTCCAGGCGATACCCGAGCTCAAATGCCAGAAGCTCTTCGGAATCAAACCCCTCGTTTCCCGTAGCGGAAACAACCATCGGCAAAGTGCCGGGATTACCGGGCTGCCCGGGTGGAATGACGGCATTGCTGAATCTTGTATTCCGTTCGGCCCTTGCGGGTGTACGAACGGCACGGGAAACAGAACCCCATATTGAGTTGGTTGGGTTTGGTGTCCAGAGGATACGGGCGGTCGGCTGAATCTCAGCCCCCGTATAGTCGTTATGTTCAAATTTCGATCCCAGGGTCAGGCGCCATTGGTTCGGTGAAATGATGATATCATCCTGGATAAAGGCACTGAAAATATCCGTATGCTCTTTTTCCGGATCAAAAGCCACGTTGAAAGACGACTCCAGCCTGTCCCGAACCAATCGATAACCGCCGCCCCACACAATTTCGTGTCGATTAGCGAAAATGAACTGATGCTGGAAATCCAGGTCCATTGTTTCTACGGTCAGCCGGGCAACAAACTCGTTATGGACGGCCCGGTCATAATATACACTTGTGGTCATTGCGGAGGTGGCTGAATATGTGTGCATCCATCTGGTCAGGAGATTGCCGCCATAGATACCGACCTGATCGTCAAACGTTTTCGAATAAGGCGGATCAAGTGCCGCTAAGGTTATTTCCTGCCCGGAGTCTCCATTAAAGATATCTCCCTGAACGGTCAATGCATTTTTATTGGAAATCCGCCAGTCGGTGCGGAAGCCGCCCTGGGACAGATTCCAGTCATCCGATGCGTCCTCACCGGAGGCATACACCGCTTCATCCCGGTCCGCATATTTGGCATACATCCGGACATCGGCATCTTCGGATACGTTCATGCCGTATCGAATACTGCCAAAGCTTTTTTCTTCCGTACCGACTCCGGCGCTGACAAGCCCGCCCCGGGTGTTTGCCGCCTTTTTGGTAATGATGTTGATCACACCGTTTACGGCATTGGCACCCCATGTGGATGCACCCGGTCCCCGAATAATCTCGATCCGGTCAATATCCTCGATAAGGGTGTCCTGGGCATCCCAAAGAACGCCGGAAAATATGGGTGAGTAAAGACTTCTTCCGTCCATCAGCACCAGCAGCTTATTGGCGAAACGTCCATTGAAGCCGCGTGACGAGATCGCCCATTTGTTGGCATCGATTCGGGCGACCTGAAGTCCCGGGACCATTCGCAGCAGTTCCGGAATGTTCACGGCACCGGAACGCCGGATATCCTCCTGGGTTATGACAAATACCGCCGCTGCCGTGTTGGATAATTTTTGTGCCTTCCGGGAAAAAGTGGTTACTTCGATATCCATCAGATCCTCGATGCTCAATTCGGTGAGATCCGCAGGAAAATTGTTTGGTTCGTCCTGCTTTTGTTCGCTTGCCTGCAATTGGGTGAGGCAAAACGAATGTATGGGAAATAAAAACGCAGCAGCCCAAATAAGCAATAGAAAATAATGGTTAATTCTGCCTGTATTTCTGGTGCCCATTTTGATTCCTCTTTGATGGTCGGTTGTTGCAATTCCAATCAGTATTGGGATTGAACGATAATAGCTTGGGAATTAATTTGTGTTGAGATTGAAAACAGAGTTGATAAAAATTGTACCGGAAACATCGAAAAAACGAATGATTTTTTTGATGGAGAAATCATTCAGTACAAAATCAAACCGGTTTTTATCGATTTTTGACTGTTATTTTTCAATATTTGTATATACTTAGCTTGAAATGACAAAATAAGCAACAAGAAATTTAATGATACCCTATCCGTAATGGTTCTGAAAGACCGGGGGTAATGTATCCAAGGCAGAGATACTCCCGGCCCGGAAATCCGTGGCGGGAAACATTAGGTGATGAAAGGCGTAACAACCTCATCCGTCGAGCAGTCGAATCGAACCTTGATCTGCGGACTGCCCGGGTGAATCTCCGCCGGGCCTGTGGCCGGCGGCTTGGCAAGAGTTTTGGTCAATCCAGACATCATGTCGAATTCAATCATGAATACCGGCCCAGCCGATGGCGTTTTTACCATTTGCCTTCACGGCAAACAAGGCCTTGTCCGCCGATGCCAATAAACCATTCATGTCGGTGGCGTGGATCGGACAGGTGGCTATGCCGAAACTGGCGCTGAGGCTCAAGGCCAAACCGACATCCTTCAGGTAGGCGGTGGTTTGGATACGGGAACGAATATGGTGCGCTTTTTCCTCCGCATGGGTTTGCCCGTAACCCGGCAGCACCAGGACGAACTCGTCTCCGGCGTAGGCAACGGCGAAGGCTGGTTTGTCCAGTCCCGCACTGATGGTCGCCGCTACTTCCTGAATGGCGCGACTGCCGTTTAAATGGCCATGGCTGTCCACCACCTGCTTGAAATCGTCCAGATCCATGAAAATCAGGGAAACGGGAGTATGGTTCTGTTTGGCTGCTTTGATCAAATCTTCCAACATATGGTACAGGTAGCGCCGGTTATATAGACCGGTTAAGATATCGCGCATGGCCTGTTCACGGAAATGCTGTTCACTGGCCCGCAGCGCATCCTCAGCCTGCTTGCGCATGCTGATATCCACCAGAGAAATAACGATCCGTGCATAGGTGTCTTCATGGCCCGTAACCAGCAGGGATTTGATGATCACGTTTCTGACATTTCCTTTTATAGTCCGGATGGTTTCCTCCCGTTCCCGGGAAATGTTTCCATCGGCGCACATCAGGATAATTTCTTTTGCCATCCGGTTGTATTCTTCGGAATCAATGGGCTGGAAGCCATGGGCCAGTTCATCCCGGTTGCGGGCTTCAATAAGTCTCAGGAATGCTTCATTGTAGTCAACCGTTTTGATCATACCCATGCACGCGGCAACGGCTTTCGGTTGGTCATTCAGGTAGGCATGCAGATCATGAATGCCTTTTTCGTGCAGGCTTTCCAGATGTTTTTTGAGCAGAGAGGCGTCCCGTTCGATCAGAGCGACCGGGGCCGATTGGAACAGCAGGCGATAGCGGTCTTCGCTTTCCCGGATTGCATCTTCCGCCAATTTCAAATTGGTGATGTCTTCGACAAAAGCCAGAACTCCCGTGGCCATCCCCCCGTCGTCCAGCACCGGACTGACCGTGAAGCGCAGGTGAAGACAAGTACCGGCGGATTTCACACATGGATGATTGCTGGTGATGGTTTGCCGAAGTTCGATGCAGCGTTGAACATCCTGCACAATACCGGCCTCCAGAAGCGGCTGGAATTCAAAGAGAGTGACGGACAGCATCCCCTCGTCTTCGGGCCACGGCAGCATTTCTTTCATTTTATGGTTCAGGCCCGTGATACGGCCTTCGGTATCCATGGTGAAAATACCAAACGGGGCGCTGTCGCCCAGCTGTCTGTTTCGTCGTTCGATGTCCTGTAATGACGTTTCCGCCTGTTCACAGCGCACTTCCATTGTCCGCAGACGGCTGCGCAGATTCTCACATTCGGATATGACGGCTTCCATCGGTTCGGAAACGGTATCCATGAAAGACCCCCTTGAATAGGTTTCAGGGGGCTGTCGCAAACCCCCTTTGACAGCAAAATACGCTTATTCCTGAACCATGAAAATGATGCGTTTTAACATCTCGCCGTTTTGAGACAGGATTTCCACCTTCCATTCTCCGGTTTGCTCCGGCAGAATGGTTTTTGTACTGTAGGTACGCCAGTTGCGGGAACCCACATGCAGATTGATGCCGGCCATCAGGGTATCGCCGAAATACCAGTTATGCGTGATTTCCGTGTCTTCCTTGGCATCGATAACGCGGCAGAAACAGGACAGTTTGTTTTGGACGCTTGAAAATACATCACCTGCACCGACAGGCTCCAGGTTTTCCACACTGCGACAGATTGCCGCATCTTCAATCCGGATGTTGTCGGATGCGGCTTGCTCATCCTGCACGGCGGTTTTTTCGTCCGGCACATCGGCTTGCTCTTCCGGCACAGCAGCTTGCTCATCCTGAGCAAAGGTCATCGGTACAGCCATCATCATCAGCATTGACATCATGATCACAACCAATATTTGAACTCTTGTTTTCATAATCACCTCCCGGGTGTTGGAAATGGATTGATCTTTTACCTGGTATCACAAATGATTCGGATAGACAATAAATACATAGGATTTGCCATGCCGCACAGGGAGGTCCGGCCGGAAGAAGTTGTCAGGAAGGAGAGGCCTGTGGTTTTTTACGGCTGTCCAGAATGCTGCGTATGGTTTCCGCCAATTCACGATTCAAAATGGGTTTGTTGATATGGGCATCCACGATGGTATCATGGCGGGAATCGTTTTCCAGGTTGACGCTGAAACCGCTGCACAGAATGATGGGGATATCCGGTCGGATTACTTTTATTTTTGCCGAAAGAGCGGTACCGGTCAATTGGGGCATGGTCTGATCCGTTATGACCAGGTCAAACCGTTTCGGGTTGGAACGAAAGGCTTCCAGTGCCTCATAACTGCTGATTCGGGATTC
Organism: Desulfobacteraceae bacterium; assembly: GCA_003599865.1. Lineage (GTDB taxonomy): Bacteria > Desulfobacterota > Desulfobacteria > Desulfobacterales > SURF-7 > QZKS01. The sequence continues at coordinate 6,723 of QZKS01000076.1, read as the reverse complement.
CACCCGGTATCCCAGGCCTGAGAGCATTTCAGAAATCATATCAATAATGAATTCCTCGTCATCAACCACCAGAATGGTTTCCGAACCGGAAGGCATTGGGGTTTGATCCGAAACCGTTTTTTGTGCATCGCTTTCAATCCTTGGAAGATAGACGTGAAAGGCAGTTCCTTTTCCCGGTTCGCTGTATACCTTGATTTCACCGCCCAGGCCCTTGACGATACCATGAACAACGGAAAGACCCAGACCGGTTCCCTCTCCCTTTTTTTTGGTGGTAAAGTAAGGGTCGAAAATCTTGTGGAGCATGCCTGAATCCATACCATGCCCTGTGTCGGAAATGCTCAGGCAGACGTATGGTCCGGGGGAAATTACGGCAAAAGTTGTTTTGTCCGTTTCCGTTATGCTGGTTTTTCCAACCCGGACTTTCAGTTCTCCGCCGTTTTCCTGCATGGCATGGGCTGCATTGGTACACAGATTCATCACCACCTGGTGAATCTGGGTGGGATCTGCATGGACTTCCCCTGCATCTTTTTCAATGCTTTCCTTGAATTGAATGGTCGAGGGAATCGATGCCTGCAGCAAGGCCAGCGCTTCCCTGACGACATTGGCGACCGATGTGGGCTGTTTGACCGAATCGGTCTGGCGGCTGAAATCGAGTATCCGGGCAACCAGATCGCCGGCCCGGTGCCCGGCTTCCAGAACGCGTTTCAGGCGTCTCGGGATCTGGGTATCCTTTGGCGCTTCCGCCAGGGACATTTCGGTGTATCCGATAATAGCGGAAAGGATGTTGTTGAAATCATGGGCAATGCCTCCGGCCAGATTGCCGATGGCTTCCATCTTTTGGGCCTGCAGCAATTGTCGTTCGAGCCTTTTTTCATGGCTGATGTCGCGAACAAAATTGAGTGTAGCCGGCTTTTTTTTCCAGACGGTCCGGACGGCATTGATCTGCAGCCAGAGAATTTCTCCGGTCCGGTGAATTCCCCGGAATGTGTAATAACCCAGATTTTCATTTTCGGTTCTTGTAAATTTTTCATGGTAAAAATGCAGCATTTCCATCCGGTCATCGGGGTGGATCATGTCCGTAATCGGAATGCGGGAAAGGGTTTCCATATCATACCCTAATATTCGGAGTGTGCTGGGGTTGGCAAAAATGATCTTGTCATCCTGTGTGATAAAGATGGCATCATGGGCATTTTCGACCAGGAGTCGATATTTTTTACCGGACTCCCGTAATGTCCGGGTTCGATCTTCCACCAGTTTTTCCAGATTTTGTGTGTAATCATGCAATCTCGCTTCAATCTGTTTCTTTTCCTGGATGTTGCGGGCCACACCAAATACCTTGACGAAATTCCCGGCATGATCGTAAACCGCTCTTGTACGGATCTGCATCCAGATCCGGTTGCGTTCATGGTCATAGATTTCCAGCTCCCAGGGCTGTTCAACCGGTTCTCCCCGAAGCTGTTTTTCGGTTCTGCGGATAGCCTCGGCCAGATATTCATCCGGCAGGATGCTCTGAAAATCAAGTCTTGCTATTTCTTCATCCGTATAATTGAGGAGGTGCTGCCAGGAAGGGCTCACATAGGTCAGGCGACCTTCCACATCATGACTGAATACAATATCATCCAGATGTTCCAGCATTTCCTTGTAAATGGCCAGATCTTCCGAAATATTTTTATGGGTATGCGCCATGTGGGCATCCTTTCGGTTGTTTAAGGGAAGAGGCGGGGGTAAGACTTTGTTTTTTTACATTTTAACTATAATCGAAGGTTGTTTTTCCGTCAAGAAGATTGTTGCGGATAGGTTCCGGATTAAGCTTTTGCGTGCTTTCTGCCGATGGAATGATTATAATAGTGAAAAGAGGAGTCAACCAGACAGATCATTAGAAAAAAGGGAGACTGCCCAATGTTTACAAAATGGTTTAAAAAAAGAAAACAACCGCATTCATTCGATGGTGATATCAGTGAAGTGGCGATACGGATCGAACCGATTATCGATCAGGTGGCCAATGATATTTTTCGTAACTATACGGGTGTTCTGATGCTCCGGCCATCCAGTTACATTGTTCCGGCAGTATGGGCAAATGAAGACAGTCCCGGAATCGATCCTGTTGCCAGAGAAATCAACCGGATGGTGGGTTCTGTGGTAAAAAATGTTTTTGAAACCCTGGAAATGAAAAACCCGAGCCGATCCCAGGTGTATGGTATTTCGTATCTGGTTCGCGGTCTGATTATTTCCAAGGTTGCCTATATGGTCGAGCTGCTGAAAAACACCCCCATGAATATCCGGCCGGATGAAGGAATGTCCGAATCAGAGCTGCGAAATATGAGTCCCCTCGGAAACGCATAATGGGTTGAACAGGATATTCTTTCGGGATGGGTCGTGTATTACCAGTTGACCCTTCCGGTGATATCCGCTTTTCCGGTTATTTTTGTTTCCAGGTGAATGGCTGTGATGATGGATGAACCGACAGCCAGTGCCGTTGCCAACCCTTTTCTGCCCGGATTGTTCCGGATCGATGCCAGGGTCGGGTCGGATGAATGCCATTCAACCGATTCGGTCATATCCTTTCCGGTGCCGTCCGTAAATTCTCCGATGGCCTTGAACTGCTGCAGGTCACCCAGGTAAATCACCGGTGATATCGGATCGATCCGTATGGATTTCAGTCTTGCCGCTGTAACCGAAAGGGATATGGTTTTCCGGTTTTCGGATGGTGCGTCCGTAAACGTGATGGATGTCATTCCCATGGAAGCGGCCGTGACCTTTCCCTTTTTCCCCGGACTGTTCATAACGGTGATTACCGCAGGCGTTTCCGAACTCCAACTGCCGGATTCCGTGATATCTTCTCGGGAACCGTCGGAAAAGAGCCCGATGGCCTTGAGGGTGAGATCGGCACCCAGGGGAATCTCCAGGCTGTCGGTTTCGATATTGATGGACACCAGCTCCTTGCCCGTGATGGAAACTTTCGATGATCCCTTGATTCCCGATGATGGTTCCTGAATGGTAATGATGGAAACGCCAATGGATTTGGAAAAAACAGTGCCTTTTTGTCCGGACGTATTTCCCACCAGTGCCACGGAAAGGTTGGATGACATCCAGTTGACATCCTGTGTAACGTCGACCTTGGATCCATCCGAGAGAATTCCGGTTGCGGTTAACTGTTTGTTCTGTCCGAGCGGAATCACGGCATGATCCGGCGAGACAGTCATGGAGACCATTTCGGCATCGGTTACCACCAGGGTGGTTGTTGTGCTGCCGCCGGTTTCCGTATCTTTCACATGGATGGTTGTTGAACCGGCAGAGAGGGATGTTATTAATCCCTGTTTACCGGGAGTATTGGAAATTTCGGCTATGGAAGGGTTGGCAACCGACCAGGTTGAAGCAGCGGTCAGGTTTTTCCTGGACTGATCCGTAAATATACCATTGACCTCAAGCTGCTGGGATTTCCCAAGGGCAAGGGATGGGAAGCGGGGCGATATTTCATACGAGATCAGCTTCGCCGGTATCACCGTGAGATCGGTTGAGGCGGAAATACCGGTTTTGGGGTCTGTTGCGGTGATTTGGGTTGTGCCGGTTGTTATCGACCGGACCAGCCCTTTTTGGTTTTTATCCGCATGGAAAGCGGCAACAGCGGGGTTTGAGGAAGACCAGGCTACTGCGCCTTTCAGTATCCGGCTGGATCCGTCCGTATATTTGCCGCGAACCGTAAACTGCAGGTTTTCCCCAAGAGGAACAGACGGATTTCTCTGAAGAATCGAAAGGGATACGATGCCCGCGGTTGTAACGGCCACGGTGGAGGAAGCGGTGAGGCCGGTTTCCGGGTCTGTGGCCGTGATGACGGCAGATCCGACGGATCGGGTATGGATCACTCCTTTACCGGCAGCAGAATCATCGATCCGGACAACGGACTGGTTGGATGATGCCCATAGCAGTTCGGCGGTAATGTCACGGGTGCTTCCATCGGAAAAAGTTCCGGTCGCCGTAATGGCAAGATCCGCTCCCAGGGCCGTGGTCAGGTTGTCCGGTGACAGGGCATAGGATACCAATGTCGCTTCGGATACCGTCAGGCTGGTTGTTCCCATTACACCGGTCTTCGGGTCTTTGGCGGTGATGATGGTGGAACCTGGCGCAGCGGAAGCCATCAGACCGGGCCTTCCCACAGGGTCTTCCGGAAATGCAATGGAAGATGCGGAAGATCCCCAGATGACGGATGGGGTGATCTCTTTTTTCTTTCCATCGGAAAATGCTCCGATTGCGGTGAGTTGCTGCTTTTGTCCAATGGTGATGGTCGATTCCGCAGGGGTGAGGGAGATGGAAACCAGGTCAGCCTCCATCACTTTCAGGCGGGTGGCTCCCGTGACTCCGGTATTCGGATCCCTGGCGGTGATGATGGCCTGTCCGGCGCTTTTGCCGTGGACAATTCCCTGGGTCCCCTTCATGTTGCTGATAACGGCGATCCCGATATCCGATGAACTCCAGGTAACCATATGGGTGATATCCCGGGAACTGTTGTCCGAGAACCTCCCGGTTGCCGTAATCTGTCTTGATTTTTCAATATCCATGGGAAGCTGGTGAGAAAGCTCAATGTCCGTCAAATGGGTCCTTTTGAGTACACCGAAATAATAACCCGCGAAGCCGGTAATGCAAATCAGAACAACCATCAGCAGGATGGTTGTTGCGGAATGCGTCTTCCGGGGCTGGATTCTCCTTCGTTTCATTACATCTCCCTTCACCTATTCCCGTAAATACTATCCATCAAAGAGTTCATCGGTTTCATGGTGCAGCATTATATTATAAAACAGTAAGTTACAAAATTGAGCCGGACTCGATTCATTTGTATCGGCAATTTAAAATAAATCTGCAACCGTGTCAAATGGGATTCGGTCATTCAAAAGCTCTTTTACCGGTCATGTGGGAACGGTCGGGGATTACAATCCCGTGACAATATGGTACCGGCGGGTCTTCAGTTTTGCAAAGGGGCTGGTTTTTTCAAACCGTTTTTTAAAATCCGGCTTGTCAAAAAGAGGATACCGGTCTGATGTCACGAATGATTTTTTGTAGGACTGGTTGAATTTGAATGCGATGATCGTTGTCAGGATGCTTTTTGTGGTCATGAGGGTAAAAAAGGTTCTTTTCAGGGTCTCCCGGAAGCTGAAATATATTTTTTTCATGTAGAAATTGCCTTCATCAATATCCGTTATCGACATTTTCAATGGCTTGTAGAGTATTTTTGTGAACCGGTAGTCTTTCCATGCTTCGGGATATTTCAGATCCAGCAGCCTGTTTTGCTTTTTCAGGCTGTTCCAGAGGGCCGTACCGGGCAGGGGAGTTAACTTGGTAAACTGAAGAATGTCGATGTGTGAGGACTGGATGAAATCCAGTGTTGTGTGGAAACTTGAGATATCATCTTCATCACCGCCGATCACAAAGGTACCGAGAAACAGAATACCGGCTTTTCGGATGTTGGAGATCAGGGTGTGGCAGTTGTTGGCTTTCATGTGTTTCAGGTTGATATTTTTTTTATAGGATTTCAGTGTCTTCGGGTTCACCGACTCCATTCCGACCAATGCGATTTTCACACCGGCTTTTGAGGCAAGGCGAAGCAGTTCGGTGTCTTCTCCAAACTGAATGGATGCCTGAATGAAAAAAAGCTTTTTGATTTTTTTTTCAATGATCATCCGGAAAAACGATTTGGCCCACTCCCGATCCTCCTGATGGTATCCGGCGAGGTTGTCGTCCGTGATCATAATATACTTCTGGGGTATGGTTTCCAGTTCCTCCATCACGGAATGCAGCGGTCTTCTTCTGAACTTTCTTCCGTTAAAGGCGGTGACGGAGCAGAAGGAACAATTGTTCGGACATCCCCGGGACGTCTGTATGCTCCCCCACTTATAGTAGGCATTTTTTAAAATATCCCGCCTGGGGATGGGGAGGTTTTTTAAATCAATCATCTCTCCCCGGTATATTTTTTTCAGACGTTTATTCTCAAAGTCCCTGATGATTTCCGGCCAGATGGATTCCGCCTCTCCGACAGCAACAACATCACAATATTGCGATGCTTCGTCCGGCAGCATGGATGCATGAATTCCGCCGATCACGGTAGGAATGCCTTTTTCACGATACAACTGCGCAATCTCATAGGCACGGTGAACCGATGCGGTATAAGCGGTCAGGCCGACGATATCCGCATCCCGGAACTCAAAAGGCTCGACGTTTTCATCGATGACATCAATCTGATAGTGGGAAGGAGTGAGTGCTGCTATATACGGCAGATTTAAGGGGGGAAATGCAGTGGCGCTGACATTGCCCAGGCCTTTGACCGAATTTGAGGGGTTGATCAACAATAGTCGCATCATGTTTCTCCCATATCGCAGTTTTGATTTAACCGTTCTGAAATCAATAAAATTAAAATTTTTATCAAATTGCAGCAATCAAAAATCTTTATTTTTAGACATCTTCGCATTCGTATAAATCGCAAGAGAAAAGAGATGTCTGCTTATTATGGAAATATCTCTCCATTGTCAAGGATTTCTTCCGGATGTTTTGATCTTCATTGGCAAGCCGGCAATGCTTCCTGGTTATCGCGGCGTCATGCAGTTAAAATATCTTTTCGAGCGGGGTTGCCGATGGGCTTTGCTTTACGGTTTTAATGAAGGATTCCACTTTTGCGAGGTCCTTGATTCCCGGCGAGGCCTCAACTCCTGAACTCACATCCACGGCAGCGGGCAT
>QZKS01000070.1 GCA_003599865.1 Desulfobacteraceae bacterium | reverse complement strand
CCTGAAGACCTACACCCAATCTTGCTTCATTCATCATGAGAAACATTACTTTCATGCCCTTGTTTTCTTCTCCCAGCAACAGACCGCGGCATTTGCCTTTGCCTCCGAGGGTCAAGGAACAGGTACTGTTTCCGTGAATACCCATTTTTTCCTCAATCCCTGTACATACAACATCATTGTGGTCTCCCAGGCTGCCATCTTCATTGACCCAGATTTTGGGCACGATGAAGATGGATATGCCTCTTGTTCCTGCCGGAGCGCCTTCGATTCGGGCCAGAACCGGATGAATGATATTTTCAGTCAAATCCTGTTCGCCACCGGAAATAAAAATTTTGTTGCCGGTAATGGAATAGGTCCCATCAGCATTTTTTACAGCGCTGGTGGAGAGATTACCGACATCGGAACCGGCTTCCGGTTCCGTAAGAAGCATGCTTCCACCCCATTTCCCGGTGTACATGTTTTTGACAAATAATTTCTTTTGTTCTTCCGTACCAAATTCTTCGATCATTTTGGCAGCTCCGTGAGCCAAACCCGGATACATCATCCATGCGCAATTCGCACCGGTAAAATGCTCTCCACAAGCCATGGCAACCACGTTCGGCATCCCCTGTCCACCGAACTCGGGGTCATCCGTCATGGCGATCCATTCGCCTTCGGCAAACAGTTCGAAAGGTCTTTTAAATGCTTCAGGAACCGTTACTTTCCCATTCTCAAACTTACAACCTTCCTCATCTCCGATTTTCATGGTCGGAAGGATCTCTTTGATCGCCAAATTACGCGCTTCAGAAATAATGAGATCAATCGTTTTTTTATTGAATTCAGCATATTTATCATGTTTGCTCAATTTTTCAACCTGAAGCATCTCATGTAATACGAAATCCACATCCCTTCGATCTGAAATTGCCTGTGCCATTTTTCCAATTCTCCTTCTTGTTATGATTGTACCAAATATATAATATAGTTATATACATAACTATCTATCAGCAAATATTGAAATTTCAGTCGGCCAAATAAAAAGACGCATTTTAGCAGTTGAAATGGAATCGTCAAGTATTTTTCACACGCCTGAGGATTTCTTCAAAAAACATTTCCCTGCCTAATGTATTATGCAGGGAAATGGTGTGAAAAAAATTATGCCGGATTATCCGGGAAATGATCATGGATTCCGTAATTATGGATAAAAGAGGAAATTTTCGTGTTTTTGATATCAGACAGCAGCTTAAACCTTACTCCCAGTCTTCGTGTAATAACAGAATAAAATGGAATGGATTTTCGAAAAACAATATTGGAAACAATGGTAAAGGGAATCCCATCGATCTTAATCCCATGACCGCTGACAAAAACATCAAGTTCCGAGTAGGTCTGTTTTGAATCCACTGTATCAATATACTGGAAAGACAGGCCGCCTTCACTGATATCAATCATGATGCCTAATTTGGAAGGACTTTCCGCCGGATTCAGAACCACAAACACACCATCATGCACCGGGTATCGTTTTTGTTTTCTTCGGTTCATCCATCCCCTTCCAAGGATAGCCGCTGATAATCGTCGCCGATGAATATCCTGAAACAGCAGCTCGTCCTTTTGCAACTGTTTGTCAATGAGTTGGACTGAGAAGGTAATCCGGATCAGATGGAAATCACCGGTTTTTTTAAATTGAATTGCCTGTTCAGATCAATATGCAGATGTTTTATATATATTTGAAATCGTTCTTTCTGTCAAACAATCATGCCGGTCTGTTTTTATTTTCGCCCGATAATATCCCGTATCAAGGATGAAAGCTGTTTAATCTTAAACGGTTTTTGAATAAATCCACTGCCGCCTTTTTTGAGTATGTGTGATGCCTGATCGTTAATACTGCATCCACTTGCAAGAAGAACCTTTGCTTCCGGATTGACCTCCCGAATCGCATCAAATACACGCCCGCCTTCCATGTCCGGCATGATAATGTCAAGAATCACAAGGGAAATCTTATCTTTTTCCCGATTGTACACCTCAATACCGACCTTTCCACCCCGTGCGACAATCACCTGATAACCAAGCTTTTTCAAAATGGACTGACATACATCCACGATGACATCTTCGTCATCAATAACGAGAATTGTCTCCGTACCGGTAGCTACTTCTTCAACCGGTGCTTCCTCTGACAGGTCGGCCTCATCCGTTGCCGGAAGGTAAATATCAAACCTGGCTCCCTCACCTTTCACACTTTTTACATCAATAAAGCCGCCATGATTTTTCACAATACCAAACGCCGAGGCGAGCCCCAGCCCGGTTCCCTTTCCTACCTCCTTGGTAGTAAAAAACGGCTCAAAAATTTTATCCAATATCTTTTCATTAATGCCCGGTCCTGTGTCGGCTATTGAAATCTTAATGTACCTTCCGGTTGAAATCCCGGGGGAAACGGCATCCGATGACAAAAATACATTCTCCGTGGAAAGATAAATATCTCCTCCGGTTTCCATTGCCTGTGCGGCATTAACGTAGATGTTCAATAATACCAGCTCAATTTGACTTTTGTCTGCCTCAATGGTCCAGATCTTTTTCTCAAAACTGCCATGGATCTTAATCTCCTTCTTGGATTGTCCGAACATTTTTGAGGTTTCCTGAACAATCTCATTCGGGTCAATCGGCTTCACCATATATTTCCCACCTCTGGCAAATCCCAATAACTGTTTGGTCAAATTAGCCCCATTTTCGATACAGCGTTCGATACTTTTTAATTCATCATAATCTTTTTTGCTGGATTCCTCATCCATCAGAATCAGGGATAGATTACCCTGGATTCCCATTAGCAAATTATTAAAATTATGAGCTATACCTCCTGCCAAAGTGCCGATTGCATCCATACGTTCCGCCTTTTCCATCTGGATTTCCAATTTTTTCTGATTGGTTATATCACGCAGAAAACTCAGAATGGCAGGCCTTCCGCCCCAGGTTATGAAAACATCATTCAATTCCGCCCATAATTCTTTTCCTGAATCAGCAACCAGTCGAAAGGTGCAAATCTCCGGCAATGTCTCTCCGGATATTCTTTTCAAATGTCTTTCAATGATCTTGCTTCTGTCATTGGGATGAATATAGTCAAAGTAAGAAGAAGATTCAGGACGTCCGCCGAGATATCTCCCCAGTTCGTTTGCTTTGGGATTGGGGAACAGGATCTTCCCATCCTGAACAATAAAAATGGCATCATTGGCATTTTCGGTCAGCAAGCGATATTTTTCTTCCGATTCCCGAAGTGCGGCTTCGATCTGTTTTCTTTCCGTAATATCCGTAAAAATCGTAATCAGGCACTCATCATCACCATACATCAGGCTTCTTGCAGAAACCAGAACACTTAACAACGTACCATCCTTTTTCTTGCATTTGATCTCTAAACTTCCAACCTCTTTTTCTTTTTGAATGGTTTTTTCAAATATATCCCGATCAGCAGAATCACCGATTATATCGATATCCGATGTTCTTCTTCCGATAATTTCCTCTTTTGAAAAGCCGGTCAGACGACAAAACGCGTCATTCACATCCAGATATTCCCCATCACGCATGCGGATAATAATGATCGCATCCGGGGCCGCCTCAAAGGTTTTTCGATAACGGTCTTCGCTTTCGCGAAGCGCCTTTTCCATGCATTCACGGGCTGACATATCTTTCTGGAGGCGCATGTTCGCACCTTCCATCTCTTTTGTTCGATCGGCAACCCGTTTCTCAAGCTCTTCATTTAGCAGGGACAGATCTCTGCCTGTACTTTCCAGTTTGCGTCGCATTTGGTTATAAGTTTCCGCCAGTACCATGAATTCATCATGCGTATCCAGCTTGACATCTTTTGGATCTGACGGATCGATCCTTTTCATGGACACGGTCAGCTTTTGGAGTGGGGCAAGAATAATCTTTCTGAACTGAGACTGAAACAAAAGGTAAAGAATGAGTGTGGACGACCCTGAAAACAAGAATACAAAAACACACAACCAGAATTTTGTACTCCTCAGAGAGGTATGATCCCGAATCATGATAACACCGTAGTTACCGATATCACCCTGATGCACTGTGATGGGTACAGGTTCATAATACAAAGTTGTATTTACCCCCTCCAGTATAACATCATCCACATAACCATGTTTACCATTTAAAACCTGAGAAACAATGCCGGGTACCTTATCAGACCAGTTCAGCTTGACAGCACTTGTATGATGATGCCCCGTGTTATTTTGAATCACATCCCCTTTGACGTCCTTCACCAGGACATTTCGGGTAAGATCACTCAGATTATAGATCTCCTGTAATTTCTGCTTTTCCGGATGTGCGATAATCACACCGGTATTATCGATTACAATTGCAGAAAGATCACCTGTTTTCAGATAGTCCTGGACCAGGGATTGGAGTATTTCGAAATTGATGTCCATACCCATCACACCAATGAACCGTCCATCCGATTGAATCTCGTGAAATACCGATGATACCGGCTTATTCCCTGTCATGGAATAATAGGACTTTGAAATAAATGGTCTGTTGGCATTGCTGATCATTTTCCGGAACCACCAGCGCTCCCCACGATGCCCCAATGGGCCGAAACTTCTTGCCGTTTGATCGCCATTGCTGTCCTGAACGAAAAATAATTCAGAAAACGGATATGTTTTCTGAATCTCCAATAGTAAAGGAAATCCGCTGTTATCACTGATCTGTAATCCTGTATTTTTGCCTATATTATATTGTTGTACCCGTTTTTCCCAATCAGGATCCGCTGAAAGAACTGTCTGAATAATCATCGGATTGATGGACAACATATGATTCAGGGTAAAGGCCTGGTCCAGCAAACCCTTTACTGTCCCGGCGATCCCTTTGATGTGAAGCATATCCTTTTCATGCGTGTTCCGGCTGAATTGGTTGAGTAGAACCGCACTGATGACAATTGAAGACAAAATTACGGATATGGATATGGAACCCAAAATAATCAAACGGAACTTTGAAGCAACAGTTTTATTTTTCATACCTTCCTTTGGCATTTTTCCCATGTTGATCGAATCATAAAAACTTTTCAGAACATTTTTATAATTGGAAAACCAACAAATACAAGAAAAAAACCACATTGGGAGACAAAGATTGCAAACTGCCGCCCACATGTGGTTCTCATTTCTTTTTTTTTATATTTTAACGAAAATGGTTAATGATGAATCTGGTCGGAAATTTTATCAACCGATTCAATCATCTCCTGCATGATCTCCGCCAGTTCGCTTTCTTCTAATCCGATATACTCCCGGGCGCCTTCTTCTATCTCATAGAACATGGAATCAAAACCCGTGCCGATTCCTCCTTTCATAGCAAGGACGTCCGCTATGTGTATGATGTATGCAAGCTCATTCCGGTTTGATTCCGATGGGAAATGATGATACCGGATAGCGATGCTCTGACTTTCCGGAATACTCCATTTGCGGCACAAGTCAAATGCGATTTCCGCATGATCAAATCCCAGAATCTGTTTTTCAGCAGCCAGATAAGTATTTCCCTCTTTTTTCAGAAACGCATCAAATTTTTCTTCTCTTTCTTTCACATACTCGTCAAGGACAATTTTCCCGGAATCGTGTAACAGTCCTGCAGAGAAAGCATCATTTTCACGTGTCGGCGTTTTTTTTCTGGCAATGATCTTTGAACCAAAAGCGACCGCCAGTGAATGCTGCCATAATGAACCGGCCTCAAGGCCATATCCGCCCAAAAATCTGTCAAGGAGGCCTGCGGCTCCGACAACGCTGATCAACTCCCCAAGAGCCTCAAAACCCAGAACAACAGAGGCTTGATGAATGGAAGATACCATTCCCCGCAATCCGTAATAGGCCGAATTCGCCAGTTTGAGAACACGGCCGGCGATAGCCGAATCAGTTTCAATTACTCCTCCCAGCTCTTTGAATGTGGATGAAGGGTTTGCCATAATCTCGTTTGCCTTCATGACAACCTGAGGTAAGGGGGGAAGGTCTGTGACGGATCTCAGAATCTTTTTTTTCAGCTTCTGGCTTTCGGTTCCTTCCTTTTCAACAGAATCCACTGCCGCTTCCTTTGACTTTACTCCATCATCTTTATCCATATCGGTCTTGCTCAAATCAATCCGAATAGTCGCTTTACAAGCCGGGCAAGGGAATGCGATTTTTTTCTTCCCTTCCGGGAACCGTTCCTTGGGAATGTTGTAGACTTGAGGGCAATTGGGGCATGCAATTTTCATAATTATCTTTCCAATACAACTCGTTAAGGGAAATTTAAAGTTTTCCAGCAAGTATCGTTGTCCCAAATTATTAATATACTTTTTGGAAAGAAACTGACTTCGGACAACAGTGTTCTGATTGTATGAGCTCTGCCTGCATCAATTGGTTATTGAATAGAGCTGTTCGACATGGTTGCGCTATTATATAATATCATATCAATTTTTGTCAATACAGTCACAGCGCCTTCTTCAGGTAATATCCGGTATAGGATTTCTGATTTCCGGCAACCTGTTCCGGAGTTCCTGTACAGATCACCTCACCACCTTTATCTCCACCTTCAGGTCCTAAATCAATAATATGATCACAATATTTGATAACATCCAGATTGTGTTCAATAACGATGATTGTATTGCCTGCCTCAACCAGTCTTTCGAGAACTCCCAGCAATTTTTTAATGTCATCAGGATGAAGACCTGTGGTTGGCTCATCAAGGATATACACGGTCCTGCCTGTATCTTTTTTACTCAGTTCTTTTGCCAGCTTGACCCGCTGGGCCTCTCCGCCGGATAAGGTTGTAGCCGGCTGACCAATCTTAATATACCCCAGTCCGACATCTACAAGCGTTTGTAACTTTGTCCTTATATTCCCGATTTTTTCAAAAAATAAAAGCGCCTGGTTTACGGTCAGGTCCAGCACTTCGGCAATATTTTTTCCCTTATATCTAATCTCCAGTGTTTCCCGGTTATACCGTTTTCCTTTGCAGACATCACATGCCACATAAACATCCGGTAAAAAATGCATCTCGATTTTGATAATACCATCCCCGCTGCACGCTTCACATCGGCCTCCTTTTACGTTAAAACTGAATCGACCGGATTTGAATCCCCGCATTCTGGCTTCGGGAGTTCTTGTGAAAATATCACGAATAAAGGAAAAAATTCCGGTATACGTTCCCGGGTTGGACCGGGGCGTCCTGCCGATGGGCGACTGGTCGATATGAATCACCTTGTCAATGTATTCCATACCCTCAATTTTTTCATACCCTCCTGCTGTGATCCGGGCATGATGAAGTTTCTGCGAAAGAATACAATACAGTGTTTCCAATACCAGAGTCGATTTTCCGGATCCGGATACACCTGTAACGCAGTTAAAACAACCCAGCAAAAACGCCACGTCAATATTTTTTAAATTATTGGCGCAGGCACCTCTTATAACGAGTTTTTTCCCATTCCCGGCACGCCTTGTCACGGGCGTTTCGATTTTCAGTCTTCCGGATAAATATTTGCCTGTCAGCGATTCAGGATGGGTCAGGATATCTTGCGGCGATCCCGAAAAGACAACCTGCCCGCCGTTCATTCCTGCCTCAGGTCCCATATCAATGACATGATCCGCTGCCATAATGGTATCGTCATCATGCTCCACCACAAGAACCGTATTGCCGAGATCACGCATGTTGATCAGGGTTTCAAGCAGTTTCCGGTTGTCTTTCTGATGAAGACCGATACTCGGTTCGTCCAGAACATACAAGACACCCGTCAGTTTGGAGCCAATCTGCGTGGCCAGCCGGATTCGCTGACTCTCCCCTCCGGAAAGAGTAGCCGCAGTCCGATGGATCGTCAGATACGATAATCCGACATTGATTAAAAATCCAAGCCGCTCCGTGATCTCTTTCAATATCTTTTCAGCAATAACCGCTTTTTTCCCGGAAAGCTTCAACTCCTTAAAAAACGTGTATGCCTTTTCCACGGTCATGGATGAGATATCGGATATGGTCAGACCACCGACTTTTACCGCCCGGCTGGATGGATTCAGGCGACTCCCTCCACAATCCGGACAGGGTCTGAAATTCATATATTTTTTTATTTCTTCCCGGACCTGAAAAGAATCTGTCTCTTTATAGCGTTTTTCCAGGTTGGGTATAACCCCTTCCACTTTTTTGCGATAGATAATCCGCCGCTCATTTTGTTCAAAATAAAAAGGTATGGCTTCATCCCCTGATCCCCAAAAAAGCACTTCTTTCAATTTCTCCGGCAGATCCTTGAAGGGTGTATATATATCAACACCAAAATGGATGGTAAGGGCATCCAGAAATTCAGCGTAGGGAACGGAATTCCGGTTTGACCAGGGAAGGATAGCCCCGTCACGCAAGGAGAGTTCCTGATTCGGAACGATCAGATCGGGATCGAATTCCGTTGTCGACCCCAGCCCATCACACTTGGGACATGCACCTTGCGGTGAATTGAAAGAAAAACCGGCCGGCGTGAATTCCGGGTAACTCACCCCACAAGTGATACATGCCGACTTTTCGCTGAATAGAATGGATTCCCCATCAAGAACTTCAACAATCACAAGCCCTTCGGACTGTGCCATTGCCAGTTCCAATGAATCCGCCAATCGATTTCGAATATTTTCTTTCAAAACCAGACGATCGACAATCACTTCTATAGTATGTTTCTGTTGTTTATCCAGCTTTGGTGCGTTTTCAATATCATAAACCTGCCCGTCCACCCGGAAGCGTGCAAAGCCATCGGCTTTCAGCCGGGATATCAGTTTATCATGAGTCCCCTTCTGTTCCTTGATCATGGGGGCAATAATCAGAATCCTGGTTCCGGGCTCCATCCGGATGACCGCTTCAATGATCTGATCGACTGTTTGAGAAGCTATGGGCAAACCGCACTGATGACAGTGGGGCGTTCCGATCCTGGCAAACAGCAGACGAAAATAATCATAAATTTCCGTTACCGTTCCGACAGTGGATCTTGGATTATGACCGGCTGTTTTCTGTTCGATTGCAATTGCCGGCGAAAGCCCATCGATCATATCGACATCCGGTTTCTCCATTCTTTCTAAAAACTGACGTGCATAAGTTGAAAGGGATTCCACATACCTGCGCTGCCCTTCTGCATAGAGGGTGTCAAACGCAAGAGTTGACTTGCCGGAACCGGAAAGCCCGGTAATGACAATCAGTTTTTCACGCGGCAGATCCACGTTGATATTTTTGAGGTTATGCTGACGTGCCCCGCGAATTGTTATTGTCTCCGATCGCATTGCTACCTTCTGCCTTTCCTGATATTAACGGCATGCGATGCAGCCATTCGTATCGCCTCAATCATGCTGCCCGGCTCCGCCTTGCCGGTTCCTGCAATCTCATAGGCGGTTCCGTGATCAACGGATGTGCGAATAAACGGCAGGCCCAGAGTCGTGTTGACACCATCCATAAAATGGACCATTTTGAATGGAATCAGACCCTGATCATGATACATGCATACCACACAGTCAAACACCCCGTTGACCGCCTGATAAAACACGGTATCCGGAGGGAACGGCCCTGAAACATTCCACCCCTTCTCCTGTGCTCTGGAAACAGCCGGATGGATCATCTCTTCTTCTTCAGAACCAAAAAGGCCCTTCTCTCCGGCATGAGGATTCAAACCAGCAACTGCAATCCTCGGGGAATCAATGCCAAATCGCGATTTCAATGACTGATATGTAATTTCAATCGTATTTAAAATTTTCTCAGTTGAAAGAGAAGAAATAGCCTCTTTTAATGAATGGTGTATGGTAACAAGAACGACCCGCAATCGATTCCCTGCCATCATCATTACATAATTCTTTGCATGAGCTCTCGCGGCCAGCAGTTCTGTATGTCCGGCAAAAGGGTTGTCTGCCATTTTCATGGCGAGCTTATTGATGGGACCGGTTACAAATGCATTGATATCCTTCGATATTGCCAGATCAATGGCTTTTTCAATGTATGCAATCATGGCGGATCCGGTATCCCGGTTCGGTACTCCCCATTGGACCTCTTTTGGGTTCAGGTTTGTCATACTGATCAAATCAATAACCCCATGCCTGAACTTGCCCTCATTCGGAGAATGGATAATATGCATATCAATATGTTGATTTAACATACCAAGAACTTTATCTAAAATATTGCCATCCCCAATGACGACAGGACGGCACCATTGGTAGACAGATTCATTCTGCAGGGACAATACGATGATCTCCGGTCCGATCCCAACAGGATCCCCCATGGTTATCCCCACTATTGGCTTGCTGTAAATATCCATTCCGCATCCCTCCTTGCTGACGGCAAAGAACTATGGAAAAAATAACGCATTATGTTACCGGGCATTGATTTTTTTTTCAATTGGTATCGCGAATGAATCTAAAAAAGAAACCGGTATCATCTCCTTTCCCGAATTGTTCTGTCTTTTGTTGATAAATTGTCAATAACCACTTTCTTGTTGACAAGGTTAGGTGCCCGGCAGGAGAACGCTGAAGACAACCTGTCATAATTGTTGATAAACCTGTAAAAAACTCTGAAATCGTTTATAATTATTCAGAAATATGGAGTCATCATTTTTTAACCGTTTGGGAATGATAAAATCATTTCATAAAAAATTTCAACATAGTATCATAAAAAGGTGATTCCAATTTTGAAAAAAATCCAGTCGCATTTCCGGAATAAAACCATGAAAAAAAAGTTTCCATTATTTTAAAAAATCAAGATAATCGTAGAAATATGAAGATTTTTAAAGAAAAGATTTCTTTTCAAAATCATTGAATAATCTTTTATATCCTTAAAATCCTTCAAAAAAAAATCGGTCATAAAATGACAGTATTTCGAATCAGTTGCCTTGGTATGAAAATGTTTTTAATATATTTTCAAATAGTTAAATAAAATTATTAATTCCTAACCAAAACCACACAAAACAGTGTTCATCCCATTTGACGGCCAAACTGTTCTAGGCTATTTCTTGCCCAACTGATTTTCAAGTGATTTCTAAAATATGAATTAATCCCTGCAAGAACCGAATCATTCAGTATCCGTGTCGTTACAGATATTGTTTAAATGTTTTTTAGCCTTATGAATATAATTATATGTTATTTTAACTGTTTTTGACCAGACAATAGATGGAAATGAGTTGGCAATTATGGAATTGATATGGGAAAAAGTCAAAACTGTTGTTAAAAACAACATACCGGGCCACAGTTACAAAATGTGGATCGAGCCATTGGAGTATAGTGATGCTCAAGACGGCAATATCACCATTACATGCCCAAATCTGTTTTCAAAAAGAAGAGTGCAGGAAAACTATCGCTTCTTACTCGAGTCGGAATTCAAAAACATTTCCGGAAACACATGCACACTGGATTTCTCCATATCGGATCCGAGAGAAAATAAAAAAAGGAAAAACATGGATCCCTCCCGGTCATTGACCGAGAATATAGAAAAAGCGGAAGGGCACCAAAAGTTTTTACCACAATTGCGGTTTCAGTCACCTCTGGGCCGACTCCTCCGGAAAGACTATACCTTTGATAATTTTGTCGTCGGCAATAATAATGATTTTGCTTATTCGGCCGCTCTTTCCATGGCCTCCAATCGTCATAGTTCACAAAATTCACTGTTTTTATTATCCAAAACAGGCATGGGCAAAAGCCATCTTTCGCAAGCCGTCGGTCATCAGATACTTTCTTCAAAACCCATGGAACGGGTTTACTATATCACGGCCGAAGACTTTACCAATGAAATGATACATGCATTCCGCCATGATTCCATCAGCAGATTTAAGGAAAAATACCGCAGCAACTGTGATGTGCTTTTGCTGGAGGACATCCATTTTCTTTCCGGAAAAGAACGGACTCAGATTGAACTGTCTCTGGCATTGGACTACCTGTATGAGAATAACAAAAAAATAATTTTCACGAGTTGCTGTCTCCCGGGTGATATACCAAAACTGAGCGAGCAGTTAAGTTCGAGATTGTCCTGCGGTCTGATATCAAATATCGAGCCGCCGAACTTTGCAACAAGAGTCAGAATTTTGCAGAAAAAATCCAAGTCCAGAGGAATCCATATTCCTGACGATGTAATCAACTATATAGCAGACGAGCTTTCAGATAATGTCAGGCAACTGGAAAGCGGTCTGATTGGCATTGCAGCAAAATCATCTCTTTTGGGCAGACAGATTGATCTTGAGCTTGCCAAAAGTGTTGTTCAGAATATTACGAAGAGGAATAAAACCATCACCCTGTCCATAATCAAGAAGCTTGTCTGTCAGGATTTCAGAATTTCCGAAAAAGATATTATTTCACGATCCAGAAAACAGAGCATTGTAGTTCCAAGGCAAATATCGATGTACCTGGCACGTAAATATACCCAACAACCACTCCAGGCTATCGGAAAAAGCTTCAACCGCCAGCATGCCACTGCAATTCATTCCATCGGAATTATTGACCAGGAAATGAAAAAAAGCGGCCCGATCAAAAAACAGGTCGAATACCTGTGCAAGAAGCTTGATGATGGCAACTTTTAAAATATGAATTCATGACAATCCCCGGAAGAGTTTTCAGTGCTCTTAAGAAAATAGTCGGACAGCATAATGTTACCGAGAAACCTGAAGAGTGCATGTGCTATGCGTATGATGCAACCGCACAACATTTTCTACCGGATGCGGTTGTTTTTCCTCAGACCAGCGATGAAGTATCCGGAATTCTGACCCTTGCATCCAAACATCATATTTATGTCATTCCCCGAGGCTCAGGATCGGGTATGACAGGTGGTTCTCTCCCGGTACAGGGAGGGATTGTTCTTGTAACGACCAGAATGAACCGTATTCTGGAAATTGATTGTGACAATTTTATTGCGGTTGTGGAACCGGGAGTGATCACCGGTCATCTTCATAAAGCAGTCGAAAAAAAAGGTTTATTCTACCCCCCGGATCCATCCAGTTCCGATTTTTCGACGCTGGGCGGCAATCTTGCCGAATGTGCGGGCGGGCCCAGGGCTGTAAAATATGGTGTCACCCGGGATTATGTGCTTGGGCTTCAAGCGGTTCTTCCCAATGGAGACATTATTGAAACCGGTGTAAAAACGGCAAAAGGTGTCGTGGGCTATGATCTGACCAGACTGCTTGTCGGATCGGAAGGAACACTGGGAGTCATTACACGGATTATACTGCGACTTCTTCCGCTCCCCCGCCATATTCGAACAATGACTGCCGTCTTTGATAACATGGAAACCGGCGCTGAGACGGTTTCGGAAATCATGCGGCAGGCAATCATACCCCGGACCGTTGAATTTATGGACCAGGCATCCATCCGTTGTACGGAAGATTATTTGCATATGGGATTGCCCAGAGATGCCGGAGCCATGCTTCTTCTGGAAGTGGATGGAAACAAAAATCAAGTTGATATGGATATTGAGACACTGCGAACGCTCTGTCTGGCAAAAGGAGCAAGAAATGTAACCATCGCTCAATCCGAGCTGGAAAGAGCAAATCTCTGGAAAGCACGAAAAGCCATCTCACCGGCCTTATACCGTCTGGCACCGGATAAGATCAATGAAGATATCGTCGTTCCGAAAAGCAAAATCCCTCATATGGTCAGAAAAATAAAAGAAATTACCCGAAATACCGGACTTCCGATAGCCGGCTTCGGACATGCCGGAGACGGAAATATCCATGTCAATATCATGCTGGATAAAAAAGACCCGGAGCAGGTAAAAAAAGCGAAAGCCGCACTTGAAATTCTGTTTGACTACACACTGGAACTGGGCGGAACCATTTCCGGGGAACATGGGGTCGGAATCACAAAAGCAAAATATATCGCAAAAGAAATCGGTCAGGCCGAACTGACCCTGATGAAAAATATTAAAAGAGTCTTTGATCCAAAAGGGATCCTGAATCCCGGAAAAATTTTTCCGGTATAGATTTCTCCTGCTTGTTTTTTTACCCTCTCAAGCTGCTGCATTCGATTTTATCAATTGTCAATTCCAGTTTTATTTTCTACAATTCAAACAAATTGTATTGAAGTTATCATTGAAAAAACATAACAAAAGAATTCATTTTCTTTCCGATCTCATGATCGACCTTGCCCAAATAAAAACCGTTTGACAGTGAAGGAGGATACCTTGGGGCTCATTCAGGAAAACAACGATGACATCATATCCGGAATCAACATTACACCGCTTGTCGATATCATGCTGGTGCTTCTCATTATCTTTATGCTGGTCTCCTCTGTCGTTGACTTTCATGCCATAAAAGTCGAGCTGCCGCATGCCGCCTCCGGTGAAGATATCAACAATGAAACCGTCTCGGTAATGATCTCACAAAATGGAAACTACTACCTGGCAGGAATAAAAATGAACTCTTTCATGGAACTGCAAACCGGTCTTGCCGGCAGAAAACAGCAAAATCCGGATATCCAGATTGCCATCAGTGCAGATAAAAAGACATACCATGAAGAGGTTGTCCGGGTGATCGATCTGGTCAGAAGGGTTGGTATCAATCGATTCGCGATCAATGTCGAGCAATTGGATCAGAGTGAAAATCAATGAACAGCAAGGGGACATTTCTGGTAATCGGATTTCTTCTCTCTCTGATGATTCACGGAGGTTTTTTGTATTATTTCCTTTCCATGAAAAGCAATCCCGTTTCCAAAATATCCTATCCACCTTCGGTGCTTGTACCTGTAAAGATATTCAAAGAAAAAACAACAACCTTAAAACCGTTGGTAAAGAAAGAAGAGCCAAAGCCGAAGCCTGTCATGAAAAAAGAAAAAAAACCGGCCCGAATAAACGCAAAGACCCCAATCAATCCGGTTCCGGTATCGCATAACAGGACGCTGACCGAAGAACCGACAAAACCCGAAGATGTGAAACCGGTATTTGGCGTCACACAACAGACCGTGATGGAGGCCCAAGGTGCCGGCATGGCGGTTCGGATCGGCAATACCGTCATGAAAGAGCAGGAGGAGGAATATACACCCCCGGCAGAGGTAAAAGAATATATAACCATACCTGTCTTTGACCTTACAACCATGCCCATTTTCGCCAGGCGTGTCAAACCCGAATATCCGGAAGCACTCAAAGAGGATGAGCTGGAAGGAGAGGTAGTATTGTCCGTCACCATTGATGAAAAAGGTTCGGTCACGGAAGTCCGCGTGATCCGTGCGGACCATGCTCTTTTTGCCGAAGAGGCGGTAAATGCCATTAAAGCAAGCACGTTTGAACCGGCCACACTTAACGGCAAGCCGGTCGCAACCATTTTAGATGATCTGGTATACACCTTTATACTGGACGAATAATTCATGAAAGAGGAAAAAATATTATGATCACAACCCAGGTTTCCATTTTCGCGTTTCATGCAGCGCGCGTCATTCTTGTCCTGCTGCTGCTGCTCAGTTTTTGTTCCATCGCATTTTTTATCGAGCGCATGCTGTATTTCAATAAACACTTTCTGGACAAGCCATCCATCCTGCCGGAACTGGAGGCAGCCAACTCCATCCCTGAAATTATCCGAATCCTTGACCAATATGATACATCGGAAACAAGGGTCATCCGGAAAGGTCTTGGAAAAAAACACCGGTCGGAAGACAGCTTTACCAAAATAGTGGCGGCATACTTCTGCACGGAAAAAGAAAAATGGGAACGATATACCAACTTTCTGGGAACCGTGGGAAGCAATGCGCCGTTTATCGGGCTGCTCGGCACGGTTCTGGGAATTTTAAAATCATTTGCCGACCTTGGAATCAATACAGGCAGCGGACCCCAGGTTGTCATGGCCGGTATTTCCGAGGCACTGATCGTTACTGCCGTCGGTCTGGCCGTTGCGATCCCGGCTGTCATTTTTTTCAATATCTGCAAGACTAAAATCAAAGCCGGTTCCGTAAGGGTTGAATCCATTCAAAACATGATCTGTTCCAAAAACCTGTTTTCCGAGAGTTCAAAATGATAAACAAGATCATACTGTCGACAATCCTCCTCTGGATATATGCATCCGGATTCAACAGCGGACATGCGTCGGAAGTCAGGAATGCCGTAACCGCCATCAGCGGAACGGTTATGGAGAAAGGCACCCGGATTCCCCTGCCGGATATCAAAATCTATATAAGGAATACCGACACCCATCAAATTACGGCATCATCCATCACCGATTCGGACGGTCATTTTCAATGTTCGGTTATCCCCGGGAAATACACCGTTATCATTGCCGCTTCCGGATATGACCGGTTTGAGGAGGAAATTGATGCCGCCGCGGATCCGGAAAGTCCGTATCTTTTCCGTATTGTTCCGCAGGTTCTGAACCCGTATCGTATTGTGGTCCGCCAAAAAAAGAAAAAAAGCGAGATTTCAAAACAGACCATATCCCCCCAGGAAGCTGCCGGCCTGCCCGGCAGCAACCGGGATGTGCTGCGCTCGGTCACCAACCTGCCCGGGGTGAACTCGGTTTCCGTATTCAACGGATACGGAAACGGCATTGTTATCCGTGGTTCGGCTCAGGAGGACAGCCTGTTCACGGTAAACGAACATTCCATACCCGAATTTTACCATTTCGGAGGGTTTGAAAGCATTATCGAACCTGAAATGATTGACTCCATTGATTACAATGCCGGCGGATTTTCCGCAGAATATGGAAATGCCATGGGCGGGGTAATCTCCATGAATATCAGAGATCCGCGAACGGACCGGATCGGCGGTTATGCCAATATCGGCTTCCTTTCTTCCTCCTTAATGGTGGAAGGACCCGCCTCGGAAAAAGATTCATTCTATTTCAGCCTGAAAAGAGGCTTTTTGGATCAATACATCAGAATCGCTGAAAAGGTGGATGAAAACAGGGATAACGAAATCGACTTTGTCCAGTATCCGGTATATTATGACGGTTCCTTCCTGTTCAATCACCACATTTCCAAAGGAAACGAACTGAAACTGATCAATATCAATTCCTACGATACATTCAAATTTACGGACCCGCAGGACCCGGTATCCGAACGCTATTCCGACACGCTCAAATACACACAAAAATTTTCAACCTTCATGGGCGAATGGCATTATACACAGGGAAATCTGAAATCGATTCTGTCTCCGATGGCTACCCTGTCCAGACTGTCATGGGATCAGGGTGAACGATCCTACCATAACCAGGAGGTAAAAACCTTTTCTCTAAGCGAAAAAACAGAATATCGCCTGAATCAGACCCATAAATTGAATGGCGGTGTGAGACTGGATTCCGCAAATGTGAACCTTAACTCCAACACCATGATTCTGGAAAAAGAGGGGGAAATATCATATGATCATTATGATCTGGAACTGAAACTGAACAGGAATTTTCACTTCTTTTTCCCTGCAATATACCTGATGGATCAGGTTTCCATCGGAAAGTTTACAGTAACGCCCGGCATTCATTCATTTCGGGACATCTATAACAACCACAATGTACTGGATCCCAGATTGTTTCTCCGGTATCAGGTTACCGAAAAAACCGCTGTCAAAACAGCCGCCGGCCAATACTCCCAGATCCCCCAATATGATGAATTTCTGGAACCCTGGGGCACCAGAGGTCTGAAACCGGAACGATCCATCCATACCGTCGCCGGCGTGGAACATTATTTTACCGATGACCTCCTAATCGATATCCAGGCCTATCATAAGAAATTTACAAATCTGGCGGTACGGAATGTGGAGGATGATCCTACCTTTTACAGCAATACGGGAACCGGAAGATCGTTTGGTGCTGAAATCCTGCTCCGCCACAATATGACAGACCGTTTTTTCGGGTGGATCGCTTACTCCTATAGTGTCGCCAAAAGAAAAGACGGTCCGGACGAGCCGGAACGATATTTTGATTCGGATATCCCCCACAACCTGATCACAGTCGTCAGCTATAAGCCGAACCGATATTGGTCTTTTGGATTTCGATACCAGTATGCCTCGGGAACACCTTACACGGATCTGCTCAATGTGAACACAATCTATGATACGGATAACAATGAATACATCCCGCAATATGCAGGATCGATCAACAACAAACGGCTCCCCTCCCATCATCAGATTGATTTCCGGATTGATAAATACTGGATCCTCAACAATGTCATTTTGAGTACCTATCTTGATTTCAGAAATATATTTCAAAACAAATACGTCACATCGATAAACTACAATGAAGATTATACAGCGCAGGAAGAACAGGTATCGGTTGATTCTGAAATACCAATGATATTCCTGGGTATGAAAGTTGATTTCTAATGGAGAGCATCATGAAAAAACAGATTCTTGTCGTAATCTCACTTCTCATGTTTCTTGTTTCATGCGGTGAAAGTGATCTGCCCGAAGACTATGTTTCGGTAAACAACAAAATACTGGCAATCCGGATTACCGAGCCGGAAGTCATGCCCGGTGATACGGTCAGGATGAAACTGCTTGTCAGCGGCAAGGATATGGACCAGGCTTCGGATATTCCCGTCACCTGGACGGTGGGCAGCGAAACAGAAGGCCTTTATCATCAGGAAGAAGTCCCCTATCATCAGGAATTTCAAATTGAAGTTCCTGATGATGCAGCCTCCGGAGAACCAGGGGTTGATATTCCGGTGGTGGCAACCATTATGATGGATATGAAATTGCTTTCTTCCTTAAAACGATTTCGAATCACCCGGAATCCGGAAGGAATGAATCCGCAGATTTCCGGGATTGTCGCCCAATGGAAATCCGGCAATGACTCCCGGAACAGCACCATCATGTCCGGAGAAACCATCACTGTCGACAGCACGGTCGCCAATATTGCTCTTACCGTAAACACTGTAGCGCTCCCGGAGGGAGCAAACGACGTGCTCATCTACAACTGGTATTATACCACATCAAACAGCAGTGACGGGATGCTGGAAGTGAATGATGATAAGGACAGAATTGAAGAAATTTTGGGAACAGGATCAATGGCAGCGGAGTTCAGGCAATCCGTACTGCTTTCCTTGTATGGCGAAAACGGAGAAGGTTCATACCAGAAAGGGACATACAACATCTATATTGTCGTCAGGGATAATGCGTCACAATCAAACAGCCGATTCGAAGATCGGCTGGGGACCGATTTTTACCATTTTACATTAGAAGCCATATGATACATACGGCAAAGGCCTGTTGATACTCTTTTCTACTGCAATCTTTCGTTCAAATTATCAACAGAAAGCAGGTCTTCCAGAAGTTCCATGCGCGAATTTTTATCGTTTTCGATTGCACATCGTAAATTTAAAATACAGAATTTTCGGCAGATATTATCTTCAATGTCAAAATTGCCGAAACAACCCAGGTGATCTTTCGGGGAAAGCTTTTTCATTAAATCTATTCTCATCTTATATCATTCAACTCCAGTAAATGAATCATCTCATTATGAATGTTGCCGTTGGTTGCTAAAATTTCCGGATTGTCCACGGTATATGAACCGCCGGAAAAATCCGTCACGCATGCACCTGCTTCCCGGGCAATCACAAGACCCGCTGCCGTATCCCACGGTTTCAGATGTTGTTCCCAGAATCCTTCAAACCGCCCGCAAGCCACATAGCATAAATCCAGAGCCGCACTTCCAAGTCGTCTTACCCCTCTTGCCGCCGTAAGACAGGCTTCAAAACGATGCATCAACGGTCTGATCATTACTTTGAAATCATACGGAAATCCAGTCACAAGCAAACTGTCTGCAACCTTTGATGTTTCAGACACGTCAATCTTTTTTCCATTGAGCGTTGCCCCATGTCCTTTTTGTGCTGAGAACAATTCCCCGGTTAACGGATTCAGCACCGTACCGATTATCGGCTCGCCATCAATGGCAAATGCAATGGAAACAGCAAAGAGCCCTACCTGGTGCGCAAAGTTTGTTGTACCGTCCAATGGATCAATGATCCATTGGTACATAGACAAACCTTCAATGATCCCGGATTCTTCTGCGAGTATCGAGTGATCGGGAAACCGGTATTGAATTTCTGCAACAATCTCTTTTTCAGAGGCGATATCTGCCTGTGTAACAAGGTCGATATCTCCTTTTTTGATAATTCTATCAAGGTTCCCAAAATAAAACCGGAGTTTTTCCGCCCCTTTGTACGCTGCACCAATACCGACCCTTTGCACATAATCAAGGTCCATGAGTGCTCTTTATAATCGATCCGTGATCGAGTCAACACAAATATTGCCGATTCGAAATCTAACCGGACATCCTTTTACCTAAAAACAGACAATATGTAATTCTTTGAAAAAAAAGAAAGATCTTTTTCCTTCTTGCTTTACGATCCGGAAAAGGAAACCCTCGTTAACATGGATTCCATTTTCTCGATCACCGGATCAAGGGTAGCCGCCTGCGTTGCGGAAATCGAGATGGCATTGTATTTCCGACAATACCTTTCAACCTCCTCATCGGAAACAAGATCCTGTTTATTTAATACATATAGAGCAGGAACCTTTCTCAGGTCCAGGTCATCCAGTATCTTCTCTACCGATTTGATCTGATCCTCAAATCTGGGACTGCTCATATCAATCACATGCAGAAGCAGATCCGCGCTCTCCAGTTCTTCAAGGGTCGCCCGAAATGCCACCATCAGCTCTTTGGGAAGGTTCCGGATAAAACCGACCGTATCGGTAATGATAACCTCCATATCCCTGGGAAACCTTAGCCGCCGGCTGGATGGGTCCAGGGTTGCAAAGAGTCGGCTTTCCGCGAGAACATTGCTTTTGGTCAGGGTATTCAACAATGTTGATTTTCCGGCATTGGTATATCCGACGATGGAAATAACCGGCAGATTATACTTGTTCCGTTTTGCCTTCTGTTGCTTCCGCTGTTTCCGGACCTGTTCCAGGGCCTTTTCCAGATTGACGATCCGATCCCTCACTCTTCTTCTATTGATCTCCAGTTTGGTTTCACCAGGACCGCGGCCTCCGATGCCCCCGGTCAGACGTGACATGGCTGTATTTTTGGTAATCAGCCTTGGGAGCAGATATTTCAGCTGTGCCAGCTCGACCTGAAGCTTCCCCTCTCTGGATTGAGCACGCTGGGCGAAAATATCCAGAATTAATTGTGTCCGGTCAATGATTTTCAGATCCACCTGGTTGGTAATCGAACGAATTTGTGCAGGATTCAACTCGGTGTCAAAAATAACCAGTGTAATTCTCTTAAAAAGGGCCAGGATGCTCAGCTCACTCAGTTTCCCACGCCCCATCAGAAAACGGGAGTCTATTTTTTTCCGATGCTGAAGAATGATATCCGCCACCTCGATACCGCATGACTCGGTTAATTCCTTAAGTTCATCCAGGGATTCTTCCGCCTGCTGACGGGAGTCTGTGGTAACGCTGACAAGCAACGCTCTTTCTTCTCCGGTTTCCGCATCCTGGGAGACAAAGGTTCGTGATATTTCGGTTTCAAGCGCATGAATCAGATCCAGACATCCAATATCCAGCTCATTTGGTTTGTAAACTTCCGTATGATAGAACTCGCCGGCGTTTTGCTGTGGTGCAATATGCCCCATATGAACCTCATGGGGCAATCCCTCCGGCGTCACCAGAATGGAAGCCATTATGTCCAGCTTGAGCAAGGCCAGATCCGTCAGGTCATCCAATGTCAGGGCTTCATTCGAAAGATGTGTGTGGATGCATCGCAGACCCCGCAAACGGCCCGGTGCAACCCGGTAGTCACTGGTATCCGGAATTTCAATTTTCTGGTGGTCACCGACAATTACAAAAATGATGCTCCCCGCCCGATTGAGAATCAGCCCGATCTGGCGGCTGATCTCCCGCGAAAGACGGCTGATGTCAAGTGTGATTTCCGGTGTGAGCAAAAAATCCGGAGGGGTGCGGCGTTTGTATAAGTTTTCGAGCCTGCGGATCTGATTTGACTTAAGACCGCCGGTATTCCCAAAAATTTTTTTCATTCAAAATATCCATCATGCGCAAGATCTTCAAAACGGGTATATGACTTTAAAAAGGCCAGATGTGCGATACCGGTCGGTCCGTTACGCTGCTTTCCAATGATAATTTCCGCTTTACCCCTGTTGGGATTGTTTTCATCCTGATTGTATACCTCATCCCGGTAAATAAAGGCTACAATATCCGCATCCTGTTCCAGTGATCCGGATTCACGCAGATCGGAAAGCATGGGCCTTTTATCACTTCGCTGTTCCAGCATTCGATTCAACTGTGAAAGTGCAATGACCGGCACATTCAGTTCTTTGGCCAGTATTTTTAAGGAGCGGGAAATCTCGGACACTTCCAGATCCCGCCGTTCATTGGAAGTACTTCCCCGCATCAGTTGAAGGTAATCAATAACCACCAACCCAAGCCCTTTATCCGCCTTCAGGCGTCGGCACTTGGCCCGGATGTCCATGGGAGTGACATCTGCGGAATCATCAATATAGATGGGAGCCTGCTCAAGGACACCGGCCGCGTTTGTCAGCCTTGTCCAGTCATCATCATTGAAAAAACCGCCTCGAAGGCGCGCGGAATCAATCCGGGCTTCTGCGGTTAAAAGACGCATGGACAACTGTTCTTTTGACATCTCAAGGGAAAAGATCGCCACCGGGACATGGGAGTCAACGGCAGCGTTTCTGGCCAGATTGAGGGCAAAAGATGTTTTTCCCATGGCCGGCCTGGCTGCCACGATAATCAGATCAGATCCCTGAAGCCCTGAGGTCAACTGATCCAGCCTCGAATAACCCGTGGGAACACCGGTCAGCATCGACCCGCTTCCCTGTCGTTCCTCCAGCGTATCAATATTACCGTTAATCAGATCGCAAACCGGAAAAAAGGATTTCTGAATCTTGTTTTCCGAAATTTCAAAAATTGACTTCTCGGCAAAATTAATGACCTCATCCACATCCCCCCGGTCTTCAAAACAACGGGTTACAATCAGATTCGCCTTTTCAATCAACCTCCGCAAAGAGGATTTATCACGGATGATCCTGGCATAATGTGCGGCATTGACGGCAAGAGGAACCGTATCAATCAGCTTGGCAAGGAAGCTGACTCCGCCTACATCTTCAATACCCCCTTTTTCCCTGAGATGATTTGATACCGTTACGATATCGACAGGTTCACTCCTTGCGAACAATTCCGTGATCGCTGCGAAAATCTTCTGGTGAGCGGTCCGGTAAAAATCTTCCGGTGACAGAATTTCCACAATGTCGTTAAGCGAATTGCTGTCAATCAGAATGGAACTTAAAATAGATTCCTCTGCTTCAATATTCTGCGGAGGAAGTTTATGAAGTGAGGGGTCTTTGACAATCTGTATTTTTTTTTCAGCCATATTTCCGCTTGGGGCCTTGAGAGCCGACGACTCTATAGGTGGCAATTTCAATTCATGAATAACAATGAACCATCGATTATTAATTATTTTTTTTTAAAATCCTCCTGGAGAACATCAGGAGTAAAACCGCATGAATAAAGAAAGGGAGGAAAAAATAACCGTTTCCCTCCCCTTCATTAATCATCATTATCGATTTGGTTCAAGCTTTTTTATTCCGGGACAACCTCGACGGTAATCTCCGGTTTCACCCCTTTATAAACACGGATTGGAACTTTATAGGTACCGATTTTTTTGATCGGCTCCGGCAGCAGCATCATTCTCTTTTCGATCTTGATGTCCCGCTCACCCAGCGCTTCGATAATATCATGAATGGTTATCGAGCCATATAACTTATCTTCTTCCGCAACCTTGGCAGAGATTGTAACGGAAACCCCTTCAAGCCGTTTTGCCATCTCTTCAGCATGTGCTTTTTCTTTTGCAATCTGAAGTTCAAATTTTGCTCTGGCCTGCTCAATAATCTTTCGGTTCCGAGGTGAATCAACAACCGCTTTTCCTTGCGGAAGAAGATAATTACGGGCATAACCGTCGGCCACTTTAACTTCTGAACCGATAATCCCCAGGGACTCTATCGTTTCTTTTAAAATCAGTTTCATAATACCCTCCGTATCATAATAATCGTTTCAACAGGAAACGAGTCTTTAATCAATGCTCTTTTTCAACTCAGTTCATTTCTTTCCGGTCAAGCTTTCTGAAATTCATCCACATATCAAAAAAACCAAGTCCGATAATAAAAAAGAGGAGAATTTGTTGAACAGCAATTATGCTGTACATAAAAATTTTAAGCAACCTTGGAAATCGTTTTTTTTCAAAATAAAAGGCCACAATGGCAATACCCTGAAAAAAATAAACGATCATTAACACCAGCAGGCCGCTTATACTCATCAATCGCAATCCATTTTCGGACAGAATCAGCAGAAGACCGCATCCGATGGCTAACCAGACCAGATGTTCGGGGGTTTTCCATTGATTCAAAGACCGAAAATCATAAAATTGCAACCGACTGATAACCTGCAACGATTTTGAAAGGAGCAGGTTCAGCCAGGCCATGATCAGTGTCAGAGAAATGGTGATTGCAGGAATCAGCCTCACCAGATCATGCCGTATGCGATCAAAGTTGTCGGAAAACAACTGAATGCTCTCGGATGACATTCCCACGCTTTCATACACTTTCAGGGTGAGTTCAAGATTCTTTCCAACATATTCTTCCATAAATGCAACCATGCCTAAATTCAGCTGACCGGCATGGAAATACAGTCCGAAAAAATAGGAAAGCAGGGCCACAGCCGTTGGGAATATAACCGTGAGTTCAACAGACAGCCTTCTTCTAAAAGATTCTCCCATCACGTACCCCATCAGGAATAACCCGGTCAGAAAAAACATATCGATCAGGATTCCGTTTGAAAGTATTGCAATGAGAATAATTTCCGCCAGGCATACGACGGTGGCGTATCTGCCGAATCTCACCCGGGTAAACAGACCTGCCTGGGGAAGCACCAGAAAACAAATGAACGGCAAAGCATTTGAGACAATAACGGCAACACTCGTTACAAGTATCCCGAAAATAATTGTTTTCCCTGATTCACCGTTCTCGATTTGAGGCAAAATCCCCATTCTCCGTACATACTGTCTGAAAAATATCTAAAGGTCCAGTGTTCCGACAAAAGGCAATGTAGCGATGCTTCGTGCCCTCTTGATGGCAACCGTCAGCGCTCTCTGGTGTTTTGCACAGGTTCCGGAAATGCGCCGGGGAATGATCTTCCCTCGTTCTGTAATAAAATATCTTAATGTTTTTGAATCTTTATAATCGATACTTAAAGTAGCATCTGCGCAAAATCTACATACCTTTCTACGATGGAAAAAATTTTTTTTCTTTCGAAATTTTGGTGCGACCATTGATTTACTCCTCTATGAAATTATCATCCGTTTCTGTTTCTTCGCTTTCTGTCAGGCGTGAATCATTTTCTTCTGTTTTTTCCCGGGCAGCCAATTCTCTTGCCGCCTTCACTTCCGCCTCCCTGGCAATCTCCAGCTGAACCTTTTCAGGATCGGCATCCTTGTCAAGGACGATGGTCATGAATTTGATAACCCGGTCGTCAATCCTGAACGAACGCTCCATTTCGGAAACCAGACCGCCATCTCCACAGTAGTCAAGCCTTACATAGTAGCCGCGACTCTTATTCTTAATTTCATAGGCAAGCTTTTTCATGCCCCAATCATCAAACAGGACAAGAAACCCTTTCCGGCTCTGAATCAAATCTTTGGTCTTCTCAAAAAGCTGTTTCCGATCTTCCTCGGACAGATCCGGATCGGAAATAAAAATTGTTTCATACCTTCTCATAAAACCTCCTTGTGGCTGTATAGCCCCCAAAAAATGGGAGCAAGGATCAATACTCCATGTACCAAAATAAAACCTGTCTAAATAACACCATATTCAATCCCGTGTCAAGATTCTTTTCGCTGCTATAGATACCAACCGCTCTTAGAGCCGGTTCTATCTGCAGATCCATTAATTCGAAGATAAACGCTTTGATTGTACCGGGATCGATTACGGTCAACCATTTCTATATATTCGACTTTTCTTTTTGTTTCAGCGCTTCCGCTTCAAGACCCATGGCTTTGACCCGTTCCACCCATTGCTTCCGTGCCAGAGTTCGCATATCTTCGACATCATCTGTTTCATCCATGATTTCCATACCCATAAGAGTCTCAATCAAATCTTCCAATGTAACCAGCCCGTCTGTTCCTCCATATTCATTGACAACGATGGCGATATGTTGACGATCCTTCAGAAAACGCTCCAGCAGGTCCGCTAAGGATACCGAATCCGGAACGGTCAGTATTTTGCGTTTCAATCCCTTCAGTTTTTCATCTCCCCGCTTTTGTGCCGTCAGGATCAAAACGTCATCCTTGAGAACAAAGCCTGTAATATCGTCAATGTTCTTTTTGTAGACCGGAAGGCGTGAGAACGGTGTCTGGGTTATGGCCTTCAATACATCGGATATTTTCAAATCCTCTGCAAGTGCGGAGATTACAATGCGCGGTGTCATGATATCGGCAACTTTCAACGATTCGAACCGGAACAGATTCCGGATGATCCTTGATTCCTTGCTTTGAATTTGTCCTGTCTTCATGCCAACGGATGCCATGGCGATAAATTCGTCCCTGCTGAAAATGTCTATAATCTTTCCACGTGAAATAAGCTTTGTCATCTTTTCTGAAATCCATACGACAGGATACAGTACCGAAATCAGCTTGCTGACAAAAAACAAGGTTGGCCCGATGAGCCTTAGCCAGTAGATCGCACCGATGGTTTTAGGAAGAATTTCCGATAAGAACAGGATCATAAGCGTCATGACCGCAGAGAATATGCCAAACCATGTGCTTCCGAATACGACAGTCGCCTTGGCCCCGGCGCCTATCGCACCGACGGTATGTGCAATTGTGTTGAGGGTCAAAATGGCTGCCAGCGACTGGTCTAGATTGTCCTGTTTCAATCTTTTCAAGAGAACCGCGCGCTCAGGCCGCTTTGCTTTCTGCCCTTCGATATAGGAAGGCGTGATACTCAGGAGAACTGCCTCTGCCACGGAACAGAGAAACGAAAACCCCAATGCCAGCAAAACATAGGCTGCCAGCATTACAATATCAGCGTCAATGCCTGCTATCATGACCATTTCAAGTCCCTTCCAGCATTCTGCGATATTCCGTAAGGACACGAACAGATTCCATGGTACTCTGAAACAGAATCCAGCTGAAAACAAGGATTCCCATGGTCAGTCCGATCTTCCATGCCCGTGTCATTTTTGGATGCCACCAGATCAGGGGCAATGCCAATGGCCCCACAAAACACAAAGCAAAAATGATAAAGGGTTTTCGGAAATACCATTGAATCGTTTCCTCATCCGCCTGAGGGTTCGAATAGCCATTCAGGAACTCACCGCAGTGCCTGCATTTGATGGATTGGTCTTCCATGTCTTCCGCACAAAAAGGGCACTTTTTCATGGTTAATTCTCCTGTGAAAAGACATTGAAACAGGGGTCTGACAAACCGTTATTCAAGTACAAATAGCCGGATCACTTTTCGGAATATGGTAACGGGGATGCGACCCAAACGAAATGATACTCCATCCTATATTCTCTATGGTTTTCCTGGAGGCATTTCATGGGACTTACTATAAACCATCTGATTACTGAAAGCTACTTGTTTGAAGACGAGGACCCCAAATTGATAGCAGAGACGATCATGATGTCAGGCATTGATGAGTATAAGGCAGGCGATAGGTGGTTTCAATATCGAAATATACCACTGAAGAACATGTTCTGTCGGGGTGCGATATAAATTTTCAGATCCACGATTGCAAACCCGTTTTTGTAGGTGACCGGCCCGACCTGAGCACCGCGCATGAACGCCCGGGTCTGGATCATCACTTCATCCTGCGACAAGGTGTTGTTCCCGGCACTTGTCTGCGCATCGATGATAATTCCTGCAAGACGTTCCGCCAGATTCCGATAACCGTCCAGAACCGCCGCCCGTTCTGCCATGAATTTTTTCTGCATGGGCGTTCCATCTTCCGGCTCGATTCCTTTTCCGCGGACCGAGATCATGATCTTTCGAACCGATTCCTCCGGTTCGATTCCAGGTATGATATTGTCACCACTGTTGATCGGGCATTCATATTTAAGAACCTGATGGTTGCTAAAACATCCGGATACGCAAGTGACTGTCGTGATCAGTCCCAGAACCATGCAAAAATTTGAGTACCGTAATGAAACACGGGATCGGGCCATGAATGCCTCCTGTTTTAGGATAAGGTGGGAAATAATCGGATCTCATATTTAAAAATCGACATTCAGGGGAAAATCTTTAGGTATAAGGTTGAAATATTTTCCGGGTCAGAGCCGATGTTACCGGTGTGATATTTATTATCCGATTGTTATTTCAATAAAT
Source organism: Desulfobacteraceae bacterium (assembly GCA_003599865.1). GTDB lineage: Bacteria > Desulfobacterota > Desulfobacteria > Desulfobacterales > SURF-7 > QZKS01. Next base: position 1,019 of record QZKS01000070.1, on the reverse strand, counting down.
TTTATAATGGCATGGTCATTGCTAAATCTTTTGATGGTGGTGATTCTCATCGATTGAAAAAAAATATCTTAATAATCAATGGTTAATAATGAATGCTTAATGGAACCAGGATATATCGTATTTATAGACGGATGGGTTGGATTGGTCTGTCTATTGTTCTATTTACGTTCGGGCGGGAAAATGCCTATTGTGACGACATCTATTTTGCGCGCTATCAGATTCAGTCTGAGAATGGAATGATCGTAAAATCTGTTCTGGAGATGATACCGGTGTCGGAGGAATTTCGCATGGAAGGATTTCAGCGCGTCCGTGTAAGAGGCATGGCGAGAGGTTCGCATGAAATCGATGCGGAGTCCGCGGCGATCCATGATGCCGTTTCAAAAATACTGGTGGGATCCGGCTTGAAATCCATCAACAGCAGACGACACATGGTCCATTCCGGGGCAGGTATCGGGTCCGGAGATGTGGCCATCCTGAACTTTGAAGGTGTCGTGCGCTTTCCGGTTTTGGTCCAAAGCCGAAAAGCCGTTATGGAAAACGATCTCTACATTGTTGACGCTGAAATCGATTTTGCACCCATTGCTTTTCCGACAAGGTGGTCAGCCCTTTATATTGATCACCTTTTGAAAAAAACCGCACAGGAGATCCGGATGTTTCTCCATTCCGCATTTTTGCGTTAAGCTTTCACTCTTTCTGCTTTCGGACAATATATTCCCCGATTTTTTCCGCAGAACTGCCGAACAGAACCGGCATATCCACCATTTCCAGGAACCGGTCATCCCACTCAATGCTGTTTTCCTGAACAATATTCTGGATATGCTCATACTTTCCGCCGAGAGCCTTGGTTTTGACGGAAAGATCCACCTTTTCCTTAAAGCCGATATTCAGAAGCAGCAGGTTGCCGATCATGTTGGGAGCGCTGGGCGAATCCGAGATGATCGGAATCACAATAATGCTCCTGTCGTCTTTCCGGCCTCTTCCAATATAGACGTTTCCCTGACGGACAATGATCCGTTTGG
>QZKS01000038.1 GCA_003599865.1 Desulfobacteraceae bacterium | reverse complement strand
GCCGGTTTTTACGATCTGAATTGAGTTGGTGTAGATGCTGACGCCTGCCTGACCGGTAACTTCGTTAAGGTCGTTGTCTGAAATTGTGTCCAGAGCAAAAGCTGTGAACGGGATCAACATGATTGCCAGAAAAATTGCCAGTTTTTTCATTTAACTTTCTCCTTTGTAAGATGTTGTTAATCTTACCAAGGCAACCCGGCTATCCTACCATTAGGACCCGTGGCTTTCCGTCCCCCGGTTACCCGAGGTTTGGTCTTTTCTATGGTACAGTTACTATGCAAAGCGAAAAACCCCATTATTTTTCTCTTTGCGCCTAAACCCAAAGTCGGCTGATTCTTTGTATAAACCTCTTTGAGCGTGCTGAACCCTGTTTAGCATGTTAAAAAGTAAAAATCAAGAGAAAAAATTACATTGAGCATTTTTCTGAACTTGATTGATGCAACTAAACGTCGTTCAGGATTTATTAAAGAACCAACCAACACTGTAATTATTAGTTTAAGCTCTAATTGCGAAAGATCTGGGACTACTTTTATCAGGCAAAAAACTTGTTGTCAAGAAAAAAGTGAACTTGATTGAGTGTGCTAAACATTGTTCATGGATCGATGTGTGCGTTTATGGATGAACAATGGATACTTATCGAATAATGAACCTCTATCGAGTGGCAATAAAATATTTACCACATCCATCTGCATTGAGGATGATAATGCTTCAAATCGCTTTCTTGACACCCAATCTTCCGTAATGTATACCCCTAAAAAATGAATGTGGCTATCAGATATAAAAGATTTAGAATTTCTTACAATTTTTAATTGCACTTATCAATCGTGGTTTTCAGCTCCCTTCAATTTCTGTATCTGTTTTTTCCAGTTACGCTGGTTCTCTATTATTCAATTTTTTTTATTCCAAAATTCGGAACAAAAGAGATAAGAATAAACGTCAGTAACTTATTGCTATTGGTTATGAGTATCATTTTTTATGCCGCCGGTGAAAAAATTTGGGTGCTTATTTTACTTCTCTCGGTTTCATTAAATTATTATAGTGCGCTTGTAATCGATAGAGGAATCAGAATTAACAACAATCTTATTAAAAGGATCGGACTGGTTGTTTCGGTATTATCCAATCTTTCTGTTCTGTTATATTTTAAATATTCAACTTTTTTGATCGAAAATTTTAATATGCTGATTTTAAGTTCCGATCAGCATTATTTAAAACCGATTGTTTTTTCTCCAGTTGCTCTTCCACTTGGTATCAGCTTCTATACATTTCAATCTATGAGTTATAATATTGATGTGTATCGTGGGCAAGCTCAGGCAACAAAAAGCCTTATCAATTTTGCATGCTATATAACCATGTTTTCACAACTGGTAGCAGGTCCGATTATTCGGTATCGTGATATATGTGTTCATCTGACAAATCGTTTTATCGATAGATCCATGTTTCTCCACGGTGTGAAACGTTTTACCTGGGGTCTTTCCAAAAAAGTTTTGATTGCCAATACGCTTTCCATACCGGTTGAACAGATTTTTTCTCTGCCTGATGGACAATTGACGTTTACGGTCGCGTGGTTTGGTGCAATACTTTACTCCTTACAGATTTATTATGATTTTTCCGGATACTCTGATATGGCTATCGGTATTGGAAGAATCTTTGGATTTCAATTTCCGGAAAATTTTAATTACCCCTACATATCAAAATCAATTCAGGATTTTTGGAGAAGGTGGCATATTTCCCTTTCCACATGGTTCAAGGACTATCTGTATATTCCATTGGGTGGCAATCGAATATCCGCTGAAAGAACATATCTTAACCTTCTGATTGTTTTTTTTCTCTGTGGATTTTGGCATGGAGCCAGTTGGACATTTATTGCGTGGGGATTGTATCATGGTTTGTTTCTTATTTTTGAACGTATTGGTCCGGGAAAATTTTTTGAAAACAAGGGTAGCATTTTTGGATATTGTTATGCACTGCCTGTCATTATAATTGGCTGGGTTATCTTCAGAACTGAAAATTTTACACAGGCCTTTTACTATATTTCAGCGATGACAGGATTTTCACGATATGCCGAACCGTCTTCAGTAGGGATATCCATGTTTCTGACAACGGATATACTGATCGCAAGCCTTGCCGGAGTCATCTTTTCCATGCCTGTTTATCCTTCAATAGAAAAGGGATATGAAATGTTTCGTTCTATTTGTAAACAAAATGGTTTTGCCGATGCTTTGGTTACAGGGTTTGGTTACGCGATATTGTCCAGTGTGTTCCTGTATGCCTCCATACTTATAGCAAGCGGAAGAGAAAACCCATTTATTTATTTTCGTTTTTAAGCAGCCTTGTAAGGGTCGAACAACGGGAAGATTTCACTGATGATGAGATCGATTGCATCCATTTTGATCAGTATGATTTTAACAGTATTATTACTTGAAGCGGGACTTCGGGTATATAACCCGGTCAGGTCAACCGTAAGTGGCAATAAAATAAAACTAGAGAAGAATATTATTCGTACAATTAGAAATACTATTTTACCCTGCTTTGAAAAAGTAATTTTTCATCGGGTAAACTCTATTGGTTTTCGAGGAGAAGATCCTCCCGAAGATTTTAACAGCTATTTCCGCATTATCTCTGTTGGGGGAAGCACAACACATTCTTTTTATAATGAAGAAGGGACGACCTGGACCGATTTTCTTGGCGAAGCCTTAAAAAATAATTATAATTCAAAAATTTGGATTAACAATGCAGGACTTGATGGGCATTCAACTTTCGGCCATATCATGCTTATCGATGATTATATATCGAGATTGAAGCCGGATATGGTTATTTTTCTGATTGGAGTGAATGATATCGGCAGGCTTAGAATGGAAGACGGGGTAGGGGAACAGTCGGGAATCAGCAAAATAAAGCTTTCGGAGCGTAAAATGCCTGTTCGGGATCTGCTGAACAATGCCGCAATCTATAGTGACCTTGTTTCAACCCTGCTGAATTTATACAGGCTTCAGAAGGCCGCAGAAATCTCCGAGGGTCAATGGAATGTGGGCCATCGAATGATCGATGTGACCAAAATAAAAACAATAAAGGATGTTGATCCGAATGATCGATCCATGCTGCCCTATCTTGGAGATAACTATTTACATGCATACGCCCAAAGGCTTAAAAAACTGATATCAATCTCACGGAAATACAACATCACACCGGTATTTCTCTCATCACCGGCGCTATTTGGCGATGCCATCGACCCGACAACCGGTGTAGATCTCGGCAGAATTATTACAGAGGATCTTTTTGAATTAAGCGGAAGTGATACCTGGAAGCTGCTGGATGGATATAATAGGATTGTAGAAAAGGTTTGCCATGAGGAGAATGTGGCATTTATTGACCTTGCTCATAAAATGCCCAAAGACTCAAAATATTTTTACGACTGGTTGCATTTCACAACCGATGGTTCAAAAAAAGTTGCTGAAATCGTTTATCACGGCTTGGTTTCTCAACTACCCGATGACATGAAGATTCGTGCAACCAAGAAAGAGAATTTTTTTACTACTGTAACCACTGAGAATGATGCCATTCGAAAAATGTGGGAAATGACTCCGGACAATCCCGATCTTTGCTTTAAAATGGGCATCATTCATGAGAAGGAAGGAAACTTCGAACAGGCTGTTGCTATGTTTCAAAAGGCATTATCTTCGAAATATCTTTATATTCAATCGCTGACCCGACTTGCTCAGATTTTTAATCGTCAGGGAGAATATGATAAGTCAATTGCAGCCTATATGAAAATTGTGGAAAAGAAACCGGAAATCGCGAGCGTATATTATAATATTTCCTGCCTCTATTCCAAGACAAATCAAACCATGCAATCGCTTCAATGGCTAAAGATGAGCATTGATAAGGGTTACGACAAATGGGATTTAATCATGAACGATAAGGATCTCGAAAATATCAGGCAAACAAAAGAATTCCAAGATATTATCAGAATGAATAAAAATCCATTACCTTCCTTCTAACAGTTTTTTGAAGGTTTCTGCTTCTCTTATATTTTTTAGGTCGCGATCAGTCTTCATCAGTTCCCAATTGTTAAACCCATTTTCGATGGCTTTCTCAAGCCAGTAAATAGCCTCCTCTTGATTGTTTTGAAGAGAGTAGACACAAGCGATGTTGTAAGCTATTCCGGCATCATCCGGATAACTTTTTTGAATATTTTTAAAAATTGAAATTGCCGATTCAAATTCATTTTTCGCTGTATTTACAGTGGCGATACCTTTCAGCGCCTTTAGATGATCAGGCTCTATGAGGAGGGCTTTTTGGAAGCTATCCATTGCGTTGCTGAATTTACCTTTTTGATAATATAGGACTCCTAAATCACTGTAGTCATCAGGATTATTTTTCGTTTTCCGTATTTTCTTTTTCAGCAGTGATATTCTGGAATTGATTTTACGTAAACCATCTTCCGCTTTTTTGAGATTCAATGGCGCTTCAGGATGATTCGGTTTATATCGTAAAGCCTGTTTATAATGATAAATTCCTTCTTCCAGTTGTTTTTTATCAATCAGGGCAACGCCCAGATCGTTATGCGCTTCAGATAGGGTTGAATCACTTTCCAGCGCTTTATTATAATAGAAAATCGCCTTGTCCAGATCTCCTTTCCGGTAGAATAAAAGGCCCAGGTTTCGGAGTGTAAATTGATGATAGGGGTTTATCTGCAATGTTTTCTGATATTCGAGCAATGCTTCATCAATGCGGCCGGCCAGTTCCAGAGATCTTCCAAGGTCTGCGTGTGGTCTGTCCTTATCAGGAGATTTCTTCACACAATCCTGCCATAGGCTTATGGGTGTTTGCCATACGATGTTTCTTTGGTAGGTCCAAAATGAAAGCAGTATTGCAAGTGCAGAAAGAAATGTGATTCGAAACCTGTCGACCTTCAGGAAGCGCCATACGGCGGCTGTAAAAACCGTTATTACCATTATGGAGGGAAGATACGTCCGGTGTTCAAAGATAATATCAAGCGGTATAATTGATGATTCGATCACTAAATTTCCAAAAAACCAGAGCACGCCAAAAGAAATAACCTTTTCTTTTTTTGCAATCAGCAAGGCAAGTGAAATCAGACTGCCGACCGCAAACAATGATAGTATTGTCGTATATGGATCGACAAGGGAATAGGATAAGGGAAAATCATGATCAAAATTTAACCGGTCAGGGTGCGGATAAAACAAAAGGCTTAGGTAATAAATAACAACACGAAGCTCTGTTAGAACCCGCTGCGGCATTGAAAAGGGATATCCTTCATAATACAGTGAAAAGTAACCCATGATCAGTCGAAAGCCGATTAAAATTTGAATAATAATCATCAGCAATAATAACAGCACAGCTGAGATGATCATCGTTTTTTTCAATACCGATGGATTAAAGTCCTGGAAAAAATAAAGCTCATATAGCAGGACAATAAATGGGAATATTATGGCTGTTTCTTTGCATCCGAAAGATAGCAATAGTGAAATAAAAGAAAGGATATATAAGAGATAATGCGTATTTGATTCCGATAGTGTTTTTGTCTGGGTCATTCTGCCCTGTGCATAGAGCAGCAGTGTCAGAAGAAAAAACAGGGTTGCCATACTGTTCATTCGTTGAACAATGTATGTGACCGAGTTGGTCTGTAAAGGATGAACCATCCAGATGAGTGCAGAGAAGAATGGAACAAATATCTCAGCAGTTCGCTTCTCACGGTCGCTGTATTTCGTTATTCCATTATTGCCTGATAGAATTATTGTCTTCCGTACAAAGAAAAATATTAATATTCCGTTGATAAGATGAAGGACTATATTGAAAAGGTGATACCCGAATGTGTCATATTGCCCAAAATAATAATTGAAGGCAAAGGTGGCCAATGGAATTGGCCGGAATCCAAAGAAATTTTGATATATATTTTGTATTTGTTCCCAGGATATTTCAGTCAACTGAAGATTTTTGTTTTCAACGATTGTAACTTCATCATCAAAATGAAACGGGTAATTCAATGTGTTGGAATAGAGAATGAAAACAAAAAAAGACATGAATACCAGCATAATTATTTGAAGTTTATTCAAATACCCCCTTTCAGGGCTTTCCTTTGTCTGGCCGCTTTCATGTATGGGGATACGGTTATCAGAACCAACAGGCATTTTTCTTTGTCGTTGTTTTTTTTTACTCATCTTTTTCATGAAACCGGTTTATCGCCAGGATCACCCTGTTCATTCTCTGCTTCCAGAAAGCTGATTTTCTGAGCAAGATTTTTCACTTCATAGGTCAGATGTGAAATCTTTATGGCAAAATGAAGGGACAGCAAAATTAAAAATACAATTCCAAAAATAAATAATGTCGTTGTCGGATATACGGCACCGATTAGCTTTGAGATTATCAGCAGAAGGTCATACCATAACACGACAATGATTAAGATCAGGCCTGTGAGAAGCCACAACCAGGAATATTCCTCACGGAGTTTCCCTTTTTTTACCAATTGAATAATAATCCAGAATATTGTCAGTACTGTTAATATACCGAATAATTTTTGTAATAACGTCATATGTCAAGCGCCTTTTTTTTATAGTAGTTTTTGCTGCTGATCAGTGAAATGAAAATGGAGAGAAACATGGTGAAAAAATAATACATCAGCGTAAGGGTCCCTTTATGCATGCTTCTCCCTTCCGGGTTTTCCCTCATGGTTACCGGCAGCTCCTTAACGATAAACCCCATACGGTGGAGACGAACGATAATATTTGTATCAGGATAATCACAGGGAAAGCTGTCGTCTGTGAAAATTCGAAAAACTTCTTTTGTCATACACTGATAACCTGAGGTCGGATCTGTAATTCGGGCATTATTGATGAGCCTGATGATGACTTTAAAAAGAAAAATGCCAATTTTTTTTAACAGCCTTGGATTGTACCCACCCTTTCCCAAAAATCTTGAACCTATCAGCACATCACATTCGCCGGATTCAATCTTTTTGAAAAATTCCGGTATCATATCCGGGATATGCTGCCCATCTCCATCTATCTGAAGCAGGATGTCGTAATTGTTACGAAGGGCGAACTTGTATCCGGTTTGCAGTGCAACTCCATAGCCCATGTTAAAAGGGTGTGAAATCACATAGGCTCCTGCTTGTTTGGCCATCTTTTTGGTATGATCTTTTGAGCCGTCATCAATGATAAACAAATCAACATCCGTAACTTTTTTAATTTCCTGGATAACATTGGCTATGTTTCCACCTTCATTGTATGCAGGAATGATAATACATTTTTTTTTCATCAAATAGAACCTTTACAATAATTGATCCAATGATTTTGCGTTTTTAATGAAAGATCCGGTAAATATCAGTCTATCCGTTTGATCGATACGCCAATGAATATAGCTTTAAAATTATTTTTACCACAGGTTTGGGCCAGAATTGTTCAAACAATCTTTGATCTTCCTCCTGTCTGATATTGTTTTTTAATGCGTTCGTGGATTCCGATTCCCCATGTATCCTTCGGATTAAAAGTTTTTTTTTAACATAAACGAAATCACCTTTCATTCCGACTAATTTGAGACTGGCAGCCCAGTCAAGATTCATGGAAAAGGAATTATCAAACACAAAGTTTCCAATATTTTTCCTGTTATAAAGGATGGTTGGGCAACAAATTGGGTTTCCCAATAAAAATAACATTTTTTTAAAAGTATATGATGAAAGATTTTCTCTGAATGTGTAAAAGATAAGTAATATTAAACGCTTAACATTTAATAGTAAATTATTGTCACGTGTTTTACGATTAACAAGCTCAATATAATCTGTAAATACAATCAGACTATTTTTATGGGATACAGCCGATTTGAGACAGGCTTCCGAATAGCCCGGCATATATATATCATCCTGATGTGCCAAGGTAACGTAATCCGTCTTTGTACAGTTGTAAGCAAAAGTCCAGTCTGCCGCGATACCGCTTGTTCCATTGTTCAGGAACAATGGAACATCGTGCTTTTTAGCCAGATTTCTAAGAAATTGCGAAGGTGTGGATGTGATGATGATGATTTCGCTTTTTACGGTTTGATTTTTCAAAGAATCAATACATTCTTCTATGTACGGCGATTGCTGATATGCAAGGATTACAAATGAATGTTTCGATGAGGATTTCATGATTATTTTCAGTTTGTGTCGGTCTGCTTCAGGAAAACCGCAGAATATTTTTTGGCCAATTTTACAATCGGAGTTTCAAGAAATGTGAAGCTGATATGGCCGGTTATAACAGAAGAAACCAGCATGACGGCAATCCATAGAATATGGGTGGTTTTATCCATCGTCATGAAGAAGGTCATCCATATCAATCCGATTCCATTTATTACGAGCGTGTGGGAGAGATATATTGAATAGGATTGGTCTCCTGTTTTTCTGAGGAATGAATATATTGATGCAACCATAACATGATTCGATTTTATTTTTTTTCTGCTGTTCTCTATGGTTGCAGATCCATAAACAATAAGAGAATACGGAAAGCCAAAAAATAAAATTCGTGCCCATTTATCATAAATCGGTATTGACTGGTCATGATAATACATTAGAGAGATCAAGGCCAAGATCAATACACCTGTTGAAAAAAAGAAAAAGCCAAGCTTAACAGTTCCCTTATCAACAAGGCAGGCAATGCAGCAACCCAAAATAAATTCAAGGGTAAGTGGATGAAATATGATCATTAAATATGCATTTTTATTGATAATATCGCAAAGGTCAAGAGCGGTGAATCCGATGATGACAAACATACCCCAACAAAATAGAAATCTCGTCAAATGCTTTTCAGGAGCCATAAGGATAAAAGCAAAGATAAGATAGAAGTACATTTCGTGAACAAGCGGCCATCCGACCATTAACAAAGGAAGAATTTTTTGGGGAAGCAGGAGAAATGATTCCAACAGGTTAACCTGGTTTCCCATTGTCGGATTGATTAATTGAGGCCTGAATATGAAAACACAAAGCAGAATGAAGCTGTAAAACCAATAAAGCGGGTATATTCTGGAGATCCGGTTATACAAGAATGTTACTACGGTTCCCCTTTTTTGAAACCTGCCGCGCGTCACGATCACCATGATAAAACCGCTGATAACAAAAAACAGATCCACCCCTGAAGCCCCAATATGGAAAAGGTTCGGCAGAATCAGGTTTCCGGTGCCCCATTTCTTTTCCATCAGCATGATATGAAAGAAAAGCACGGACAGGGCTGCAAATCCTCTCAGTGCCTGTATGCTATGGATTCTGTTATCTGTGTGTGATGAGGATTTTACGTTCAGAGGAAGCTCACTTTTTAAAAATTTGCGGTATCTGTTTTGTCGCGGATAATATCATCGGATATTCTATCAATCGGTAGCTGTATTTCCCATAGATCAGGGAGCCGAGCAACATGAAAATGGAGGCAATCAGGTATCCATATTGTCCTGGTTCCGGAAACCATTTCCAGCAGCGTGCGATTACCATGATCACGAGGGTGTGGGACAGATAGATGGAATAGGATGAATCTCCGATCGAGCGCAGTATTTCGGAAAAATATTTGCTTTGATCGGATTCCATCGTTACAGCGCCCAATAACAGCAATGAAAAAGGAAACCCGACCATCAATACGCGTAACCACAAACCGCACTCATGCGAGTATGACATCATGCCGGTTATGGTCAGCAATATTCCAAAACCAAGAATCGCATGACCGTTGATTTTGATATTATGATAAAATAATATTGCCATCACACATCCCATGATGAATTCCACTGTCAGCGGGTGTATGATGTGGAATACTGCCGGTGTCAGCGTTATGCTTTGTGTTTTGAATATAAGCATATTAAAACCGATGATCAGGAAAAACCAGATCAAGATAAGCCTGCTCAGCCATTTTTCCGGTGCAAATAAAAAAAGAGAAAAAACAACATAGAAATACATCTCATGAATCAATGTCCATCCGACATTCAGTATGGGGAATTTTTCCTGTGGCAGTAATACAAAAGCCTTTAGATTTACGGCAAGTGATGTCGTATCTGTGCCGAGAAAAAAATAAGCGGCTACCAGAAGAAAAGTATAGAACCAGTATAATGGATATATTCTTGTAATTCGTTTATATAAGAAGAGGAGGGTGCCAAGGGGCTGTTGGAATTTTCCCCTTGTAACCGATACCATTACAAAGCCGCTGATGACAAAAAAAAGATCAACACCAAGATATCCAAGGCCGAATATGTCAGGCATGAGCTGTTTGCCGAAGTTTATTTGTTTTTCAAACAGCCAAATATGATAGAGGACAACGGATAGCACCGCAACACCTCTTAATACCTGAATATTTATTATTTTTTTTTTAGGTTCGGTATCCACTTCGATGTATTTGTTTTTTATGTCCCCTGGTTTTATTCTGTTCGTATCAGTTTCTGATAGTATTTTGTTTTTCGGATATTTTTCAGGTCCTGATCGGTCCGAATCCGCTTCATGTTGTTATATCCATGTTCCATGGCTGATTTCAAGTAGGTTATGGCAGCCTCTGCCTGATTCCGGATTGCATAAATACAGGCAAGGTTATAATAGGCGTCTGCCTTGTCCGGCTGAATTTTGATTATTTTTTGAAGCAGCGAAATAGCGGAATTGAAATCCCGTTTTTGGATATGAATCATGGCAATACGGTTCAGTGCTTCAATATTACCGTCATCGATTGCAAGGGCTTTTTGATAATGGGATAACGCCATATCCAATTTATTCATTTGCTGATAGGCATTCCCAATCCCATTCAGCAGTGAGATATCATCGGGCTTAAGTGAAAGTTCTTTTTTCAGGTGTCTGATTTTTTTGTTCAGATTGTCTATGATCCGGGATGCAAGAATCAGATTTGCTTTTGCCTTCTCATGGTTTGGATCGATTTTTAATGTCGCGTGAAAACAATCGATCGCTTCATCAAAGCGTCTCGCTTTTAATACGGCAAACCCCAGATTGTGATGCTTTTCCGGATCATACGGGTTGAGGTCGAGTGCCTTTTGAAATGAAGGAATCGCTTTATCCGGATTCCCACTGATCAGCCAGTCATTTCCAATGGTAGTATGGATTGCCTCCGGGAAAAAAGCCAGGAACGTATGCCTTTCTATCCCTTCCTCAATCACAATATCCGGATTTATCTTTTCGATAAGATGGGTCAAAATGGAATAATCCAGTTTTGAAGCAATATAGGCGGCTTTTTGAAAATGTTCGGCAAAGAAGGGCATCATGCCATCAATAAAGGAATCTCGAAACACGATTGCACGAATTTTCGCATTCCGGTTGATGGTTTCAAATGGCTGTGTCCACCATGGCCAGCTTTTTAATGCCCAATCGGGATTGTCGTTTCTGGATGATGAGCCGGCTTTCGGCCTGTACACGGGAACATCATGCTCTGTCAGTTCAGGAAGTCCGATCAATTTCGCCAGATCTCTTCCACTTTGGCTTTCTTTCAACATTTCAATTTTAGATTCCGGTATAGTACTGCTGATTTCCGGCAGGGCTTCCTTGATCCGTTCGATCATATTTTTATATGCAGCATATGCCCCTTGGTCATTCCAGTGAGAGTCGGTCCGGAAGTAAATGGGTCCGTCGGTTTTTGCCTCCCGCAAAGCCGGTCGAAGATCAAGAATGCGGAGATCCGAATTTTGTTTCATATAATCCAGAAACTGATCAAGCTGTGTACGGTTCGAAACAATATTAAATTGATCCGGTACAAATTCCGGATAGATGGACTGTTTGTTCGGAACTGCCACATACAGGTATTGAATGCCTCTGTCGGCAAGCCAGTCTCGTTTTGTTTCCAGGTGTCTCCTCATACCCTCAAGCTGCAGTTCAGACAGTTTATGCAGCCCTCTGAAGTCGTCCGACAAGGAGATTCCGAATGTGTCGGTCCGGTAGAACAGCCAGTTGTTTTTTCCAATCGCAACTTGTGGGTTCGGTGATTTGTTCAACCAGTTGAATAGGAATTTGTTATGAGAATGAATCAACAAATTCCTACACCCGAAATGATCTTTTAAGTAGTTTTCAAACCGGGAAGGAAAAGAATTGATATCGGAAATACTCCATTTTATATCAGGTAATCGGGCAAGTTTTCTTTTCTCTGTTTCCGAGACATCCTGACCGGGCGATATCTTCATGATAATACCCGGCAGGCAAACAATCAGCAGGAAAAAAAATGAAATTGCCGCATGGTTGTAAAATTGTATTTTTGAATCTTTCATATCGGACACTCAGTGAAGTGTTGCGCTATCCGGTTATTTTGATCGGTTCCGGGCTTCGTCTTCCACCGGCATGGCGGAATGGAAGCTTTTTACAAGACTTTCATAGAATGAAGTCTTTCTGATATTCTTCAAATCATGATCTGTTTTTATCAGATTGTAGTTATCATACCCCTTCCGGACAGCGGTCTTCAGATTGTCAATTGCATCCGGGATATTGTTTTGCAGGGAATACAGACAGGCCAGATTGAAATAGACTTCCGCCTGGTCCGGAAAAATCAAAGTCAATTTTTGATAAATACGGATGGCAACATCAAACTGATGTAAATACGCATTTGCAGCAGCCAGATTGTTCAATGCTGAAAAATTTTCCGGATCGGAGGCCAGGGCTTTTTGATAATATGGAATTGCCGTTGCGGTTTTTCCTCTTTTTTGCAGAAGATTCCCCAGTTGAATATTCAGTTCCGGATGATTCGGATCAAGGCTGAGCTTGTGGTTGATTTCTGCAACCCTTTGATCTATTTCGATCAGGGTTTTTTGAGCCAGTTTCAGGTTTTCCGCTGCTTTTTGATGACCGGTATTCAGTTTTAACGCGGCCTGAAACAGTTCAATCGCTCTGTCAAACTCCCGTATCTGCAACAATGCAAATCCCAGATTATTGTAACTATCCGGAGAATCCGGGTTGATTTGCAGGTCATTTGTAAACTCCTGCACGGCTCCAAGCTTGTCTCCGCTGATCAATAAGTCGAACCCTTTTGTTTTATGAAATTCACCCGGTATATGGGAAAGAAAGATTTCGCTTTCCACACACTCCTCGATAACGATATCAGGCCGTATCCGGTTTATCAGCTCCGGTAGTATGGAATAATCAAACCTTGTCCAAATGTACACGGCCTCACGGAAATGCTCTGAAAAAAACGGAACCAACATATCAAAAAAGGAATCCCGAAACACGATGGCCTTTCGGTCGGCATTGCCGCATATTGACTGAATGGGAATTCTCATCCGATACCAGTCCTTTTCGATGCCGGATCCGGCTTTTTTGTTCCATTCCGGAATCATTGCCGTGTATGGCTTTTTATGAGAGCAGGGCCGCGGTACTTCCAGTTTTATCACGGTTTCCTGAAACACATCCGACAACCCCATCATATTTGCCAGACTCATTCCATTTGAAATATCCGAATACTGATTCATCCGTTGCAGGGATAACGGAGTCATCTCGGGAAACCATTGATGAATGAAATTGATAAGACCCTGATATGCAATAAATGCCCCCTTGTCATTCCAGTGGTGATCCGTCAGATAGTAGACAAAATCATCATCCTTTCCATTCCTGAGTTGCGGGCGGACATCAAGAATCATGAAGGTGGAGGTGCCCTGCAAATAGTGTATTAAATCATCAATTTGAAGGTTCTGTTTTTTTTTGTTTTGATTTTCCGGAAGATATTCCGGATATATCGATTGTTTGTTCGGAGCCGGCATAAAAACATATTGAATCCCCCTTTGCGCCAGCCAATCCCGTTTGGTTTCCAGATGAAGTTTCATTGCCTCCAGTTGTTTGCCGGATTGTTTTTCCTCACCATACGGCGCTGTCTTCAGGAACAGCCAGTTTTGCTTTCCCATGATCACATCCGGAACCGGTGAAATCTTCAGCATCGTGGCATTTACATAATTGTGAATGTAAATAAAAGCATCCCTGAATCCAAACTGGTCATTAAAGTAGGCTTCAAATTTTGTTGGAAATGATTTTAATGCTTTCATATCCATCCGGATGGCAGGTGCTTGAGACAGCTTCCGATTTTCAACTTTGGATAACTGCATGGCAGGTGATAGAAGCGTTTTAACAATCGGAGTACAGATCAATAGAACAAAGACTGCCGTCAGGATGATTTGACGAGATAGGGCATTTTTATTTTCAAGATGAGCTGTCATGTGTAAAAAAGATGACTATCAGCCAACACTTTTTTTTAAAATCTGAAATAGATAAACGGATTATATGCCCCGGCTGCGAGGCTCATGATCGAAGCCAGAAAAATCAGAATAAGTGATGATATCCCGGATATGGCAGAAATTCCTTCCGTTAGGTTACCGGATATTCCGGTTTGGTTTTTTGTGATCGTTGACCAGGTTTTTTTTATGAAGGGAAAGATCGGAGCGGAAAAAATGATTCCTGCGATCATTGTCAGCCATATTTCATTGTCCAGATACAGGCCTGTGTGATGAATGATCCCGTCCCCTCTGGCGAATCCGAACATCGCCGCAATAAAAGAAAGCGCATCGGGAAGCGTTTCCGCACGGAAAAACACCCAGCAGGTCATGACAACAAGAAGGGTATACAGATACTGTATCGGTGACCATATTCGATCCAGCAATTTTTCAAGTCCGATCCTTTCCAGAACCAGAAACAGTCCGTGAAGCAAGCCCCATATGACAAAATTCCAGCTCGCCCCGTGCCATAGACCGCACAGGAAAAAAACCGTAACCAGATTGGCATAAGTTCTTACG
Organism: Desulfobacteraceae bacterium; assembly: GCA_003599865.1. Taxonomy (GTDB): domain Bacteria; phylum Desulfobacterota; class Desulfobacteria; order Desulfobacterales; family SURF-7; genus QZKS01. The sequence goes on along the minus strand of QZKS01000038.1, from coordinate 14,883 downwards.
GTTCCAAGCTTGTTTCCGCCAAGCGGGATGTAAAGGTAATCCCGGAACCAGGTAGACAGGGAGATATGCCATCGTTTCCAGAATTCCCTGATGGATTTGGATAGGTAAGGGTAGTTAAAGTTTTCCGGAAAGGTAAATCCGAACATTCGTCCCAGCCCGATTGCCATGTCCGAATATCCTGAAAAGTCGAAATAGATCTGCAGCGTATAACAGAGGATTCCCATCCATGCCAGGCTGAAGGTCAGGTGTTCGGAGGGAATGGCAAAGATCTTATCCGCAGCCACGGCAACGGAATTGGCGATCAGCACTTTCTTCCCCAGTCCGAAAATGAAGCGTTCAATGCCCTCTGCAAAATCTTTCAGGTTGATGGATCGGGAAATAATCTGTCCGGCAACGGTATTGTAGCGGACAATGGGCCCTGCGATCAATTGGGGAAACAAGGAAATGTAAAGGCCGATATTGACCGGATTTTTTTGTACCGGTGCTTCCTTCCGGTATACGTCAACCACATAAGTCATAGCCTGAAAGGTGAAAAAGGAAATACCGATCGGGAGGTGGACCGGATCAATCTGTATCGGGGCTGCCAAAACAGAAGCAAAAATTTGATTGAAATTGTCGATCAGGAAGTTGGTGTATTTGAAAACAATCAGCAATCCCAGATTTGCCGTTACTGCAAATCCGAGAAACAGTTTTGCCTTGGTTCCGTTTCCGTATCTTGCGATCATCAGCCCGAAAATGTAGTTGGCACAAATAGAAGCCAGCATGATCAGAACATAAAATGTCTCTCCCCAGGCATAAAAGAAAAGACTGGCAGCCAGCAGAAACAGATTCCGGAAACGTTTGCCTATCGGGAAATAGACCAGCAGGGTAACCGGCAAAAATAAAAACAGAAAGATGATGGAACTGAAGACCATTTTTTACTCCATTTTTCGTTTCCCCCCTTTTAAAGTTCCTTATCTTTATTCCCCCCTTGAGGGGGGCGCAGGGGGGTGTTATGTATTTTTTTCTATAAACAGTTATGATGGACTCGCAAAAAAGTCTTTTCATTGTCATCCCGGACTGGATCCGGGATACAGAAGTTGCTGAAAAGAATGGATGCCGGATCAAATCCAGCATGACAAAAACAAGAAATTCCGGCTTTTTACGAGTTCACCAGTGATGAATTCAAGACTTTTTCATATGCATGTTCAAGCTGATCCCCGATTGTTTCCCATGTGTATTTTTCAACGACTTTCTGTCTGGCACGCTCACCCATCTTTTCACATAGGGAATGATCTCCTGCCAGGATCAATAGCTTTTCCTTTAGATCTGTCCGGGATCCGATTTTTGTGATCAACCCATCAACACCATGATTGACCAGTTGGGAAGGCCCCGGGAGAGCCGATACAATGACCGGTTTTCCGGAAGCCATGGCTTCAATAACAACGAGACCAAACGATTCGGAATGAGTAGACGGGAGAACCAGAAAATCGCAGATATTGTAATAAGCCGGAAGCATCCGGTCCGGAAACTGCGGACCTGCAAAGATGATCCTGTCTGCAATCCCCAGATCCCGTACCTGTTTTTTATATTCATTCTCACTATACCCGCCACCGACAACAAGCAGGACAAGATTCTTATCATCTATCTCTGCGATGGCATCGAGCAGGATATGGAGTCCCTTGAAGGGGATCAGATTTCCGACAAACAAGGCCACTTTCTTGTGTTCAATACCATGTTTTTTTATAAGCTGTTCGTTTTTTTCCCGTGGCCTGTATCTTTCCACATCCACGCCGCCGTATCCAACCGGCGTGATTTTTTCCCAGGGAATAAAAGAACCTGCTTTGGTGGATTTCAGATAGTCATTTCCCGGAGAACAGATCCCGCCTGCTCCTTTGATGATCCTTTTGAGTAAAAGCGGTTCATAAGCGGCAATGACCAGTCTTTTCGGCAGGGTGTCTCCAAAAACGTCCATATGGTAAGTAAGAAAATAATTTTTCTTCTTTATAAGGTGAGCAAGATACACATATTCCGCAGCACCAAAAAAAGGATAGTGCAGATGAATGATTTGGAAATCATCCAGCTTGTTGAAAAGCTGGGGCACCATGCCTGCGTCACCATACATCAGTCTGGTCTTCATCCGGACAATTTGAAACGGCTGTTCGGGAAGCTCATGATAATTGATTCCGTAGTCCAGGGTAAAAACCGTAATTTCATGGCCTTTTTTTGCTAATTGCAGGGTATTGTGGAAGCAGATATATCCCATGCCTCCATGGTGGGGAGGAAAGGTTCCGATGATTTGAGCGATTTTCATATCTTTATAATCAGTTCCCGTCTGTTTTATACCAGATGTTTCAAGTAGCAGTTATTATCAAGTGTAGTAAGCATCCTAATGTTATGCTCAAAAAAGCAAAATTCGCAATCTGCATCCATCTTGGCAAACTTTGCGTGGATTTTTTTTTAATCATGCTGGAAGAAATCTGTATAAAGGGTCTGGAAATGAAAAAATGGATCAATCCAGCAGCTATAACAGTAAAAAACAGGATAATTGAACCATTTATAACCGGTGATAAATGGTTCATCTGATTATAGAAGTGAAATTTTGTCGTCCAGTGGTTTATGATAAACACATGTATGATGTATATTTCATATGAAAATAATCCAATAATCCGGAGAGGGAAAAAAGACAATATCGGATACAAAATATAATCTTTTTGTGAGGCGACAACCAGGGATATTGCATAAAAAAAACTGATAAGAGGGATATTGGAAATAAGATATTCATTAAACAGACGATCAGATTTTTGTCCGATATAGTACAAATAATAATGAATAGATAATGCCCCGATAATTGAAAAGACGCCGACAAGTGTGGATTGCCATATTTTTATTTTGCTTTGTTGAAGGATGGCATGCGACGCAACCGCTGCCAGTACCCCGAAACAGAAGCTTGTAGCTGATTTTGCAAATAATGATGTCGTATTCAGCACAATAACGATAATAGAAAGTGAAATGAAAAGCGTTAAAAATATATTAAGATATCGTGCGCGGTTTCGATTCCATAGGTTATTGAATTTAAAAGAGATCAATATTACAAAAGGTAAGACTAAATAAAAAAAGAATTCAACACCTAAAGACCATGTAACGGCATTGATGCTTTTCACAACTTCCATATCAAAAATATGTAAAAACAGCAGATGCAAGAGGGTATATTTAAATTTGTTTTCTGCAGCCAATCCCGTATTCACAAAATAAACTATTGCGAAAATGCTTAAATAATAAACCGGTGCAATTCTGAAAAATCTGCGAATCATAAAATGAGAAATTTTTTGAGGTGATTTACCGTTCAGAATTCGACTGTACTGAGAAAAAAAAAGTAAATAAGCGGATAAGACAAAGAACAGCTGCACGCCATAAAAACCTGAGTGCGCAGAAATGTAAAAGATGTTCCAATATGAATACTCCACTCCACGGAAATCAAGTCCATATGTACAGTGCAGCCAGAATACAAGCAGGATAGCAATGCCGCGAATGCCGTCACATTCGGGGTATTCAATATCTGAGGAAGGTTTTGGAAAAAGTTTGAAATTTTTTACTTTGGAAAAATACAATTGGTATAACTGAGATTTCAAAAAGGAAATACTCCTGATTCAACCATAAGGACGCATCCTTTTGTTAAATCTTTTTATGGGTTGAATGTCTTTTTATTTCACTTGAAAGAAAAGTTGTATAAGACATTACACTTTGGCGATCCAGATGAAGGCCATCTGTTGTGTTGTATTTTTTGATGTCAGGTGACTGGATAGTGGCGTATTTATCAGGCGAAAAAACATCCTCTATTGTCTTCCGTGCTCTTACAAATAGATTTAAATTTATAAGCCGTTCGTCAATAGGCATTTCAAACAGAATAACCCGCGATCCTTTTTTTTCTAAATAGTCTTTATATTTTTTTAATTTATATTTATTTTTTTTTACTATCGCTTGGTCCGGCGGGGAAGAATAATCTTTTATTAAAATATCCAGCAGTAATTTTTTCGTATCTTCTCTCACCGGCTGCTTGCTGATAACCTCATCAATCTTGGCAGGTATGAGATTTTTTTTTAAGTTGGACAGCATCCAGAAGATGACAGAGTTGAATAAACAGACTGGTTGATTTTTTTCCATTAAAGCAGGAAAAATCTTTTTTAACGAATATCGAACCGGCATAAATACTCTGTTTAACAAGCCCTTATCAGCTTGCCGGAAAATAAAATTGGTTTCAATATAAACGACTTCTGGTGAAGAACCGGTTCGTTTGATGATTTCCAATCCATCAAAAGCGCTATGGCCTGCAAATGATAAATTGAAGCTGCTTTTTGGCAGTAAATCATCGACTAACAGTGCTGAAAGAGAGGAGCCTACAATCACGCTTTTGCTTTTATTTTTTATATATACATAATCTTCCGCTTTGATCAGGTTTTCCTGCCATTGATGTCCCGGTTTTACAGGAAAATCAATATAATGCAGGAGAAGATTATAGACAAGGAACAGGACGATCGATATGAAAAGGGTTTTTTTTACCATTAGAACTGAAAATAAATAAATTCATTCGGAGAGCCGCTGTTGGTGATAATCATAAATAACATAAAACCATATATTGCGGGCTCCATTAGATTCATATAAAGGACAGGAATCTTATTCCGGTACAGGTAGATCAGGTGATATAAAATTATCGGTAAAGAGTATACTGCAACCTGCAGTACAACCTGCACATTGATTATCATATCAATGTTGCGGGGCAGCGTTATCATAAGCTGGATAAAGTGATTAAACTCCGGAAGTTTGAATAGAAGCCAGGCAAACGTTACGAAAGTGAAAACAGCTATCATTTTAATTGCGTTTGATCCAGTATTCTTAGGGATAGACAACCGGTTCCGAAAAAATCGTTCAGTTGCAAGCCCGGCTCCATGAAAGGTTCCCCAGACAGCATAACTCCAGGCGGCACCATGCCAGAATCCACCGAGAACCATAACGACCATCAAATTGATATACGTTCTTTTTTCCCCTTTTCGATTACCTCCCAGAGGGAAATACAGGTACTCTTTTAAAAAGTTGGATAGGGAAATATGCCACCTGGTCCAGAATTCCGATAAGGATTTTGAAATATAGGGATAATGAAAGTTTTTCGGCAGATTATAGCTGAAGAGACCGGCGACTCCAATCGCAATCAAAGAATATCCGGCAAAATCGGAAAATATTTGAATTGAATACCCAAACAGCATCGTAAGTATGGTTGAAGTCGCGTTTCCTTGAAAATACGGAAATGCAATCCAGAAAGTTTGATCCTTCAGGTTATCCGCGATAACCATTTTTAAAAAATACCCCAGTACAAGTGATTTAAAACAGTGGTTCCAGTTAATATCCTTCATATATTTTATTTTGATCTGGGGTATGAAATCATGTGCTTTAACAATCGGTCCCGCCACAAGCTGCGGGAAGAATGAAATAAACAGGGCCGTGTTCATGAAATAGTTTGGGAAGGATCCGGTTTTCAGTTTTTGAAATTCAATAACTTTTTCAGATCGGAAGCTGTCGACCATCAGCGTGATTCCCTGAAAAGTGAAGAACGAAATTCCGATCGGCAGGGGAATCATTGTCAGAAAATGTCCGACTGCCTGGTCTGGAGAAAAAAAAGTCTTACCGAACAGTGGACTGTATTTAAAAAAGGCGAGCGTCAGTAAATTCAAGCAGACGCCTGCCACTGCGTAACTTTTCCTGAATTTTACGTTTCCAAAAAAGACAAGATAACTTGCAATGGTATTGACCGTAATTGAAAAAATCAGGAGCAGCAGGAGAACCGGCTGGTTTGAGGCGTAAAAGATGAAACTGGCGGCGATCAGCAGGGCAGGCTGAATTTTTCTCATTGCCGGAGTGTAATAAATAAAAAATGTTACACACACCAGCAGGATAAATTGAAAACTGTTAAATAACAAGCGGAGCCTTTACATATATGATTTGAAATGTAAAATACACAGGACTCTATTTCAAAAATTCGGATGTTTAAAAGTTACAAGCCGGTGTCTGTCCTATCATTTTTTTGGATGAAGTTCTTAAATTGTAACGAGTTGCGGATATTTGATAAATCTTTGTCCGTCTTGATCAGGTTCCAATTATTGTATCCTTTACGAACAGCTTTCTCCAGCCATGCAACCGCTTCCTTGGGTCTATACTGCCCTGCGTACATACATGCAATATTATAATAGATCGACAAGTTGTCCGGAGTGAGCGCGGTTAATGCATTGAAGAGAGAAATCGCCTTATTATATTCTTTATGTTCGGCAAATAGTATGGCCAGATTATAAATTGCATCCGCATAATCGGTTTTAAGTTCAATGGCTTTCCGGTATTCCAGTACTGCTGCTTCTGCATCACCTTTCCGATAATACTGCTGACCGAGCTGATAATGCAGCGTGTGGTTTTTAGGTTCCAATTCGAATTTGGACTTGATTGTTTGAATCGTTCTATTGATCTGATTCAATTGTTGAGTCGCGACTCTTAGGTTATCTTTTGTTTGTACGTGATCCGGATAGTTGTTCAACACGCTTTTAAAAATATGAATGGCTTTTGCCAATTTTCTTTCCTTCATCAGGGCAAATCCAATATTATTCAGCGCATCCGGATGTTCTGGATATAGCTTCAAAACTTTTTCAAACTCTATGATTGCTTTTTGCGTCTCACCTTTCTCTAAGAAATCGTTACCGATGATATTGTGACATTTAACAATAGGATAATGCCAGAGTAAAACCATTTCAGCGCATTCTTCTATCACAATGTCGGGTTTGGACTGTGTGGTTAATTCATTCATGGCATTTTGGTCATAGGGATGCCAGATATACACGATCTCTTTAAAATGCTCGGAAAGCGGTAATATTATGCTTTCAGAGAATGAATCTCTGAAGATTACGGCACGCAGATCTGATTTGTCACATCCCCGTGAAAAGGGCATTTTCCCTTCCAAGAGAAAGAGTTGTGGAAGTCCTTCATTTTTTATCAGTTTTGCGCATGCTTCCGGCAGTGCTATCACTGGTGAAAAATCCTTGTAAAACTTTTCCATATTGATCATATTGGCAAGATCTAACCCAGTGGCATTTTTGTAGCTTTTCTGTATCGGAAGATCCACCAAGCCCGGATTATTCGGAAAATGCGATCGGATTCTTTCGAGGATTTCTTTGTATCCCAAGTATGCACCAAGCTGATTCCAATGTGTATCGGTTATATAATAAAGCAGATCTAAATGTTTTGCTTTTAAAAAAGCAGGACGCAGGTCCAGTATATTTTCATCAAATTTTCCATCAAGATACTCAAGCAGACAATCAAGCCTTGTCTGGTTTCCTGTTTTCGTGATGTAGTCCGGCAGATATTCGGGGTAGATCGTCTGTTTGTCCGGGACGATTACGAACAGATATGCTATCCCCTGTTTTTCAAGCCATTTTTTCCTTTTTTCAAAAAGGAGTTTCCATGCTTTTAATTGCACCTCCTGGGGTGTTTGCAGGCCCATATAATCTTCGATTGAACGCCAGTCATTTAAATAAAGCCAGTTTTCTTTTCCAATAACAACTTTTTCCACTGGAGAGATTCCCAGCATTTTTACTTTTATATAACTGTTGAAAAATAAATGAGTGTCACGGTATCCAAAATGGTCATTCAGATAGGCTTCCAATTTTGCCGGAAGTTCTTTCAGAGACTGTTTACTTAGAGAAAATTGCGGAAGCGTCGCCAATTTTCTTTTTTCCGATTTTGATATCTCGAATCTTGGCGTAACCAGCATAAAGACCGAAGGCATAGAGATGATCAGCAGGAAGGCAGCGAAAAGAACATGCTGGGAGAATATCTGAAATTTGGTGTCGTTCATGAATACTATTTAAAACCGGAAATAAATAAAAGGGTTGTAAGATCCGGATGCGACCGACATCACGGAAAAAAGTAAAATCGAAATGAGCATCATAGTATTTGAAACTGCAAAAACATTGTTACATAAAAGCTGAAGACCGGTTTTCAGCTTACCTGTCAAAACAGCTTTCTGTTTTTTGATCATCGGGTAAACCGGAGTAGCAAAAACAATTCCCAGGATTAAAGCCAATGCCCCTTCATTGTTCAGGTAATAGGTGATGTAATGTTCCACATGATTTCCTGGAGAAAAATTAACCATTGTAACAATATACGAAACTGCATCGGTCAATGTTTCAGCCCTGAAAAGCGGCCAGCTGAAGAAAAGGATGATATTCACATATAAAATTCGAAGCGGTAAGATTCGACGATTTAATACTTTTGAAAACCCAATCTGTTCCATAATCATAAAGAAACCATGATACATCCCCCATAAAACAAAATTCCAGCATGCCCCGTGCCATAGACCAATTAGGCTGTAAGTAATCACCAGAGCATAAATCATACCCCATATGCGCCATTTCCTTCTTCTGAGAGCAATCGGAAAAAAGAGATAATCTCTGATCCAGGAAGTCAGCGAGATATGCCATCTTTGCCAGAAATCCTGTATCGACTTGGCAATATACGGATAATTAAAATTCTCCATAAACCGGAAGCCGAACATACGGCCCAGCCCTATCGCCATATCCGAGTAACCTGAAAAATCAAAATAAACCTGGATCGAATAGCAGATTACGCCTAACCAGGCCATCGGTGTTGACAGGTCAGATAACGGCAGTGCAAATATCCTGTCAACGGTTACGGCAACCGGATTGGCAATCAGAACCTTCTTCCCTAGACCAAGGATAAACCGTTCAATACCCGCCAGGAAATCTGATCGTGTTACATAGCGACTTTTTATTTGTTGAGCCACATCATGATACCGTACGATTGGACCGGCAATGAGTTGGGGAAAGGACGCAATATAGACACCCATGTTGATGAGGTTTTTTTGGGCGGATGTCTCTCCCCGGTGTACGTCAATGATATATGAAATTGCCTGGAACGTAAAAAAGGAAATGCCGATGGGCAGGTGAATCGGCCTTAAAAAGAGTGGCTCTACCTGGATGCATGATAATAGGAGATTGATATTGTCAACTATAAAATTTGAATACTTATAGGCACACAGGAGCAAGAGGTTAAAGGCAACAGCGACTATGAAAAAAAACTTTGATAGTTGGTGTTTTTTATACCGCTCTATCAGCAGACCAAAAATGTAATTCGCTGTAATTGATAACAGCATGACCAGTACAAAAAAGTTCTCCCCCCAGGCATAGAATATGAGACTTGCACACAGAAGGAAAAAATTTTTATATTGATTGCCGATTAGAAAATACAGGGCGAGGGTAAACGGCAAGAAAAAATAAATAAAGACAATTGAGCTAAAAACCATGAATTGTATCCGAATATTGTTAGATATAGGAAACCAAAGTTTTTATTGATTCCTTCAATGTATAGGCTGTCTGATTTTTTTAAAACGGGTGTTGTGTAATTTATTTTTCGTGATTTTAATTTTGACCGGGATTTTATAGGGTTCCAATTTGTCTTTACAATATTTTTTCAACCGCTTGGAAAATTGACTGGAATCCTCTTCTTCGAGCAGGGTCACCTTGGCACAGACAATTTGGCCCATAATTACATTTTTTTCTCCATATACAACCACCTCGTCCACATTTGAGAGACTCTGGATAATCTCTTCAACTTCGGCCGGATATACTTTCTCTCCGCCTACATTGATAATTTCCGATTTACGTCCAATGATCTGAAGGTATTCGCCGTCTACGATTACAGTGTCCCCTGTGTTGTACCACCCGTCGGCAGTAAACGGGCTTGGGGCATTGAGGTATCCGAGCATGGCTGTTTCAGTTTTAATATAAAGAATATCGTCAATTATTCTGGTTTGAAATTGATCACTGTCAATTTTAATCCATGTTGAATCTTCCGGCTTGGTCTTGGAGGGTGGGGAGCCCAGTTCTGTAACACCATACTTTTGGATCAGTTTAACCCCTGGGAACACATTTTTAATTTTGTCCAGGAGGAGTGAATGCATTCTTTCAGAGCCAAACGTGATGATTTCCAGGGAGCTTAAATCATATTTTTTGTATTCTTCCGAAATCAGCAACAGGTTTAGGAAAGTCGGGGATGTCGGCAGAACTTCCACCTTGTGCTTTTCAATCAGCTTGCAGATGGCGGCAGGGTTTCTTGAAACCGGATAGATAGCCATACCTCCGCTGAACAGGCAGTAGAAATAGGAGTCAATGCCTGCAATATGATCAAACAGCATGAAACACAATGTTCGATAATTCTTTTTTGAATGTTGAAATTTTATTAGAAGCTTTTCGAAATCATGGACCACGGCCTTTGGTTTGCCGGACGATCCGGAAGTAAACAGAATCAATCCCGCATGTTTGTTTTCAATAAGATTTCTAAGAATCAGGTTATTAGCAGGCGTTGAATCTTTTTTTTCGATTTGGTATCGGTGATCTCCCAGTAGTTCGATGATGTGCTGGGTGTAAGAAATGTTATGAAAGTCTGAGGATTGAACTTCTGTGGAAGGGCTTAATGGCACAATGATATTCTGATTCCGGATGAGCGCAATGATTACCGAGATCGCTTCCGGTGAATAGTCGCTGATGATCGATACGACCTTTCCCTTTTCGATATTATGCAATTTCAGCCGCTGCTCCCAGACTTCGATCTGGTTCAGAATATCTTTGTAATAATAGATTTTATCCTGAAAAATGATCGCTTCCTGTTTGGAAATGAGTTCCATATTTTTGATAAGACGGTCAATATGCATTTATACCCCTCCGAGGTAAATATTTTGACCGGTGATGAAACTGCTTTCTTCTTTAATATAAAAATCGATCACGTTGGCAATGTCTTCAAACGTACCGAATCTTGGAATGGCTTGTCTTCGCAGTAATCGTTCCATTTTTTGTGGTGGAACAGCTTTTATCAGATCCGTTTCAACCGGTGTGGGTCCGACTGAATTGACGGTAATATTATATGGAGAAAATTCCCTGGCTAAGATTTCCGTCAGCGAAAGAATCGCTGCTTTAGAAGCTGCGTAGACGGCCTCACCTTCCAGTTTCAGAGGCGTTGCCACCGTGGAAAAGTTTACAATTCTTCCGGATTGACCCTTTTTCATGATTTTTGCAGCCTCTCTGCAAAAAAGGAATGTTCCGAACAGATTTGTTTCAAAAATCTTCCGCACTGTTTTTAAGGGGGTAAGGAGCGAGTGATTCATGGAGGCGACTCCCGCATTATTGATTAAGACATCCAGCCTCTGATGAGATTTGTATAGATCAAAAAATAATTGTTTTACACTTTTTTCATCGGAAACATCCAAACAGAAATGCCGGTAGCGTTCATGCGCTAAATTGGATTCCCCACGACTGCACCCAAAAACATGAAATCCTTTTTCCAGGTAATACTCTGACAGGAATCTTCCAATACCTTTTCTTGTACCTGTTATCAACATAATGTTATCCGGATGCATTATTATCCTTCTCCGCTTTCGCAGCACTGATCAAGCCATAGCCCAGAATATGATTTTTGAAAAAAGCATCTATTATATCGCATGACCGTAACAGGTTTTCATACTGTTTCATCTCGATACAGTTCAATATTTTGCTTTTATTCCGCAGCATATTTGTTTTCCAATGTCTGGGTGTCGGCATGACTTTTTCGCTGATATCGATGGTTTTAATACCGGAAAAACCAGCTTCCTGCAGTGCCTGTTTGTAATAATCCAGGGTTTCCATTTTGGCTTTGCCGAATGATTTTTCCAATATTTCAAGCTCACTTTTGTATTTAACCAGATCTGCGAACGTGAAATCATTTACTAAAATCAGATCACACAGCAGCAGCCTGCCGCCATTTTTGAGTACTCGAAAATTTTCTGAAAATAATTTTTGTTTATCCCGTATCAGGTGAGAAGATTCCATTTGCCATATCAGATTAAAGCAGGCCGAAGGAAAACCGTTATCGAGCGCATCTCTTTGCAGAAACCTTACTGATTGGTCACATTCCTGGTTTTCAGCAGTCTCGTTGGCAAGGTTTACGCCACGCCTGCTTATGGAAATGCCGGTTATATGGCATTTGTATTTCCGATGTAGATGGAAGGCAGGCTGGCCGATACCGCATCCGACGTCAAGAATGGTGTCATGTTTTTTTATTTCAGATAGTTCAGATAGCTTGTCAATCAGATTTATTGTGGCTGTAAGTAAAGTTTCATTCCCGGATTCAAAGTGTCCATAGTGAAAATTACTCCCCAGAACGAACTGCCAGGCATCTGTTATCGAGTCATAAAGGTTTTGATTGAATTGAGACATTGTTTTTTATTCTGTCAGCAAGGAATATACATAATTACATAGTGTCTCTATTGTTCTGAACGGGCTGTTTTTTTGAGAAATTGCTTTTTCATCTGCAATGGAAAGAGACCGGCTGAATTCATCTTCAATATATTTTTCCAAATCCACTATAAAATTAACGAGCTGAATCGATTCCAACAACCCATTATCACCATATAAAATGGTACTCTTTGAGAATTCGATGCTCCTGTCATCCAAATCAATCTCTTGCAAGGCCTTTAAAACCAAATCATCAACTTGATCTTTACGAATATTCATTTTTTCTCCAAATTATTAAAAAGGTTTTAAAAAATTTAATGTCTCTTTCTATTTGAGACACTGCTGTGTGTCAATGAATTTTCCAGGCATTGAATTTTTCATTTATCTGTATCAAAATGCCAATCATTTGAATACCCTTGATGCGTTCTTTGAACTCTGATAGGAAACGATATTACTGACAGGGTGATTTCCCACTTTGGCGGCACGATTCTACCGGATGAGCAGGGTAAGACTATAAAAACTATTGCTGCTCTCCCAGCAGAGAGATACTATCGATAAAAAGGTCGAAAAAACAATGTTCAATATAGGCAACCTCAGGCAGGCTTCAACAATTGACAAAGAGATTAAAAAAACACGGCGTTATTTTTCCGGGACGCACAATAATCATTCCAGGGTCCCGGACAGGTACTGGCTGCTGTCACTTCTGCTGCCGGATCGACCTGCCCGGATTCTCGATATCGGACCCAACATATACGTGTTCAAAGACTTGATCGATCCGCGCAAACGGGCACAGTATGAATACCACAGCATGGACTTGCAGTTGAACTATCATGAGGGCTGGGCCAATGAGCATATCCACAATGCAAATCATGATGCATACCCTTTTGAAAATGACTATTTTGACCTGATTATCGCCACCGATGTCATTGAGCATCTTTTTGATACAGATACATTTCTGCGGAACATCAAGAGGGTGCTGCATCCCGATGGTGAAGTACTGCTGACGACACCCAATTACGGAAGCCCCGGGTGTGTACTCAAGATTCTGCAGGGGAAAATGTTTCATGCGCCGTTGAGCAGCGGCCTGGACCGCTATTGCTATCAGGAGCACATGAAATATTTCACACAGCGTGATTTGATGCCTTATCTGGAGAAAATGGGTATTCATGGTAAATACATTATCAATCAGGGGTATCGGACGCTGTTGCCTTTTGCCGAGAATACTTTTGTACAGTGGCTTTTTACCAGGTATATTTACAATAACCTGATCCGTCTAAGCGGCAGGTTCGCACCTGAAATTATCATTATCGGGGGAAAACAGGTTTCCCAACCATCTTTTTTATATCTCTAAGACAGTCCGTTATTTCACTATACCCATGTCCTGCAATGCGGTAATCAGGTTTTTTGACCGGACAGACGTATAAAACCTCTGCGTTTCGCCGGAAATTATTTGTTGAATGTCCAACCGATCAATCCATCTTTTTATGCTTCCGCCATCGGGTACCTCCATTTCCAGCAAAGATCCGGCAGAGGCATGTTGCAGTACAACCCGGTCTGCTTCCGGATTGTAATAGAGCCTGAATGTGGCATCCACGGTTTGAACATCTTGCCCGGTATTTCCATCCATGAAAGCCGTATCCGGTTCTTTTGCATCCCCGATAAACAGGATCGGTCGTTTGTTTCCTGCTTTCAACGCAACCAGCAGTTTCAGGGTTTGTCTGATTTTTCGTAACGGGTCTTTCACGGTAAATTCGAAGATGGACGGCAGATACTCCTTATGCCTGTTGACCAGTCGCCAGTAGTTTTGTTCCATCCCTTTCTTTTTGCCGGCACTGAGAAACGATCCTCCTTGTTTATGGTAAACAAAAAGGTTGGGAACAATGATGTTTCGATAACCTGCTTTCCCGGCGCGCATGCACCAGTCATTTTCTTCGCAGTACCCATTTTGAAAAAGCACAGCGTCAAACAGGCCGATCCGGTCGACAACGGTTTTGTTCATCCCCATGCAGAAGCCGACACCGGTCGGGATTTCAATATGCTTGTCATCCGCATGTAAATATTGAAAGCATTTATCAAGTGTTTCAACAGGCAGCCCCTTGTAAAGGGGGTTGTTCTGCGGATACTCCGGAAAGCTGATGATATCGGCCGCGTTGGAAAAGGGGGTCGTACTCGCGATGGTTTCATCCTGGAAAATCGGTTTCATCAATCTTGAGAGCCATCCGGGCGGGACTTCGATATCGGTATTCATGATGACAAAATGATTTTCAACATGTTGAATACCGGTATTGATGCTGTTTACAAATCCTTTGTTAACCGGCTGTTGAATCAGAATGGTCTTTTCGGGATGGTTTCCGCACACCGCTTCAATAAACGGCCGGACGCGTTCATCGCTGCTGCCGTCTTCAATAATGATCAGCCGAAAAGGGATTTCGGTTCCCGTGAAAATACTCTTGAAAAGATTGTCTAGAAAATCGAACCCATTATAGACAGGGATGATAATATCGATGGGTTTTTCGGTTGCCAATAATTCTTTCGGGGGAGCCTTGCGTATAAGGGAGAGGTATTCATCAATCGGAGAAATCCG
>QZKS01000015.1 GCA_003599865.1 Desulfobacteraceae bacterium | reverse complement strand
AAATTACCAAAGCAGAAATAATGAACTCATAAAAAGTCCAAATTCGGTCACTCCGGTGCAAACCGGAGCCAATAATATACTGAAATTAATTAGAAAAAATAATTAATAATCAATTGTTAATTAATAATAATTAATTTAACTTAGCGCTTATGCCCCAAGCCCCCCTCAAGGGGGGGATTTTTAAATAGAAGCTGCCCTGGGCATTGTCCAAAACACGATTTGCACAAAACTTTTTTTTACCTTATACTCAGTAAACATTTTATCTTGAATGATTCCTGAATGAAAAACCGGAGTGCCGAAAACGAAATGAGTAAAACCCCCAAAAAATTTTATGCTGTTGCCAAAGGATTGAAACCGGGCATTTATCCGACCTGGTTCGGAGCAGATGGTGCCGAAGCCCAGGTGAAAGGCATCCAGGGAGCAAAATTCAAGGGATTTCCGACGCGGGAAGAAGCAGAAGAATGGATTGCTTCACCGGAAACCGGATTCTCCCGGCCAAAGCCGGAGTTAAAAAAACCAATGCTCTCTTCACACCGGCCGGAGGAGGATATTGTCATCTATACCGACGGCAGTGCCCTGAACAATCCCGGTCCCGGCGGCTATGGGGTTGTCATTCAATATCAGGGAAAAATGATACAGGAACTGTCCGGCGGCTTTCAGTGTACAACCAATAACCGGATGGAACTGCTGGCCTGCATCATGGGCCTCCGCAACTTCCAGGAGAAAAAAACCATTACCCTGTACAGCGATTCCAAATATGTGGTGGATGGCATCACCAAAAAATGGGCGCAGGGCTGGCGAAAAAGAGGATGGAAAAAATCCAATGGAGAAAATGCCTTGAACCCCGATCTCTGGGAACAATTATTGTCCCTGACGGAATACCATCAGGTGGATTTCCGATGGGTGAAAGGACATGCCGGGAATCCGGGGAATGAACGCTGTGATGTTCTGGCAAACACCGAGGCGGCCAAATCCGGACTGCCCATTGACAAGGGGTATAAAAAACAGCTTTAAATTCCGAACATGCATTGCGCATTGAAAATTCGGTCTTATTATTCCGGAACGTCCTGAAGGCCGGCGCTGATGGCCGGAATCATTTTTTACAACGCATTTTATGACAACAACGGAGGGCAGACAATGGCGGATCGCAGCAAAATCACACTGTACAGCGGCGGGCACAAGGGCGCTGAATCGGAATTCAGCAAGGCTTCGGAACAATGGGGAATACAGGAGGTGGTATACTCTTTTGAGGGGCACACCACCGAACGGACCCGCGGGCTTCATGTATTGAGCCCGGCCGAACTCAGCAAAGGCGACATCAGCATGGAAATCGTTTCCAAACTGATGGGCCGCACCTATACCGGACCCGGGAAGATCAGAAAAGTGCTTCAATCCATTTTTCACATGGTCAACAACGGAATTCAGGTCATTGCCATCGGATGGATTCAACCGGACAAAACCGTCAAAGGCGGAACCGGCTGGGGGGTCGAGCTGGCCAAACTGTTCAACCGGCCGATCAATGTCTTCGACCAGGACCGGAACGGATGGTTTTCCTGGAAGAATGGGGAATGGGTTTCAGAACCGGCTGTGATTAAGGAGAAAACATTTGTGGGAACCGGCACGCGGAATCTCACGGAAAAAGGCAGAAAGGCCATTGCCGACCTTTTCAAAGCTTCTTTCGGCCCTGCCCAATAAGAATTGGTTTTTTATCCGCTGCTTCGAATTTCAGCTCCCCGTCTTTGTCAGCACGACGGCGTTGCCCTCCTGCGGGATATCAAAACCGTCTCAGGGCGTGATGATCCCAGAAGGCTGCCGGAAGAAATGATTTCAACACCACAATCCCATGAACTGAAAAAGCCTCTCATGCCTGAAATCATGAGGGGCTTTCCGGGTAATCCGGGACTTCAGCTATGAATAATTTTCACCCTCCCCACCTGGCCGTCCTCCAGACGAACCTTGATTCCGTGGGGATGCGTAGGGGATTTTGTCAGAATATCCCGGATAACCCCCTCGGTAAGCCGTCCGGTTCTCTGGTCCTGCTTCAATACAATGGAAACCTTCAATCCTGGCCGGATGTCGGCCCGCTTTATTCCGTTATTCATTTATCGCTCCAGTACCGTCACTCCTATAGCGCCAACAGCATCACTCCGGACAAAGTCTCATCTCGGTCATGCCGGACCTGATCCGGCATCCAGAAGCCTCTGAAAACACCGGATAACGCTGTCCGAGCCAAGCCCGGCATGACAAATCTTTATGTTTTCGACTTTTTATGAATGCATCAATAGTAAAAAACTATAAAAGAATCAAGTTCGGATTGTCTGAATACATTCCCAAAACCGATACGATTATCGATAAAAAAGGCCCATGAAAGCCGTCGACTTTTTCGGACTCAATTCCGAAAAAGTCTTGACTATTTCGGAATTCATGCCAGAATAGTCTTCATGCAACGACACATCACAAAATATATTCAAGAAGATTTGGACAAAAAAATCATTCTGCTGACCGGTCCGCGCCAAACCGGAAAGACAACCCTATCGAAAATGCTGAAAAGTGATTTTGATTATTTCAACTATGATACTGTCGAAGACAGATTGAGCTTGCAGGAAAAATCCTGGGACCGATCAAAACCCTTGATTATCTTTGATGAACTGCACAAGCTGAAAAACTGGAAATCATGGTTGAAGGGGATTTATGATACGGAAGGTATTCCGCCATCAATACTTGTTACAGGCAGCGCCAAGTTAGATATTTATAAAAAGGTCGGAGATTCGCTGGCAGGAAGATTTTTCCAGTTCCGATTACATCCTCTGGATCTTAAGGAAATTCAAATCATTCTAAAACCGGATGACCTTGAGGCCGAACTGGAAAAACTTTTGGCGTTTGGTGGTTTTCCCGAACCCTTTTTAAATGGAACAAGCCGCTTCTATAACCGCTGGAAAAAATCCCATCTTGATATCATTTTAAAGCAGGACCTTATTGACCTTGAGAATGTCCAGCAGATCACGCAGATTGAAACGCTGATCCAATTATTAAAATATCGGGTAGGAAATCCCATTTCATATAGTTCTTTATCGCAGGATCTACAATGTTCGGATAAAACTGTAAAAAGGTGGCTGACCATACTTGAAAACATGTATGTGCTTTTTAAAGTGCCGCCTTTCCACAAAAACATTGCCAGGGCTATTCAAAAATCACCCAAATATTACTTCTACGATACAGGCCAGGTTCAGGGTGATCAAGGCGTTAAGCTGGAAAACGCTGTGGCATGTGCTATTCAAAAAGAATTGCATTTCCGGGAAGATTGTCTGGGAGAGGAGGGCAAACTCTATTACCTCAAGAATAAGGATGGCAGGGAAATTGATTTTTGTATTGCTGCAAACAACACTCCTTCGCTGATAGTGGAGGTAAAATGGAATGACGGCAACCTGAGTCCCCATTTTGAAATATTTAAAAAAATCTTTCCCAACATTAAAATGATTCAAATTTCAAAAAAATTGGACAGAGAAAAGACTTTCCCGAATGGGGCGGAGATCAGAATTGCATCCAAATGGCTGTCGGAATTCAACCTGTCCCCAGAACCGGCCCCTTGACATAAAGCGTGCTGCTCGATTTTTCCGGCAAAGCAAGGACGAAAAATGAACAATCATTTATCCAAAGGGGCATTTATCGTTGATCTGTTCTCTTTTCTGACGGTTGTTTTTTTTGCGCTCCATATGGAATGGACCGCAAAAGATCTGCTCTGGAGCCTCTGGAGCAGCAGTCTTCTGATCGGCTATTTCACGCTGCTTGCCGGTTTTGCAGGAAATATCCTGAAAGGGAGAATCCCTGATGAATCTTTCACCGAAAACAGCGCAAAAGGCAAAAAACCGCAAACCCCGGGACCTGCACTTGCGGTTTTTTTTCTGATTCCTGTTACCGCTATTTTCGGATTTTTAAAAATAACCCTTGTTTTTGCCCTGTTCGCAGCGATCAGTATTTTTGCGGCTGTTCTTAAACATCAAAAAAAATCGGAAAATCCTGATCCTGAGAATGTTTTGTTGAATCTCATCATCAATTTTCCTGCCGGGATATTCATTCTCCTCTTTTTCACGATCCATTTCGGCGGATTCCATTTTGTTCACAGCATTTTTCTGAACGGTTTCTTCCCGCTTTCCGGAACGCAGCCTTTCGGGATGACGCCCGGACAGACATTCGGGCTGTTTGGTGAATTCATCACAACATGCATAAGAGACTACTGGCTTTTCATTGGTGCGAGCGCCGCATCCTCTTTTGAAAGCATCATCGGCGCAGCAGGTGGAGGCAGAAAGGATTTCATGCTTGAACCGTATAAAAATGTCATCAAAATGCACCTTATGATTTTCGTTATGGCGTTTGCCGGTATGGGCGGACTCCATGACTACATCCTTTATGCGGTACTGCTACTCTATTTTTTCCCGGTAGGAAAGATCATCAAGGATCTTAAAAAGACTTCCGAAATCAAATACAATCAATGATGCACTCGTAAAAAGTCAAAATTGAGACGGTTTTGTAAAAAGTTCAAGATCAAGGCGTGCAAATCCCGAGGAATGAGGTGTACTTGTCGTACGCCGCAGTGACGAGGGATGCAGCACAACGCAGATATTGGGCTTTTTACGAAGCCGTCAATCAATAACCATCCGCAAGATCCGAACCTGCATTCCCCGCAAAGCTCTTGACAAAACAGCGCACATGCCCCTAATTGTAAACTCGTGTGATACAAGCCCAAATAATTTAACAGAACGGCCACATTATGCCTGATTTCTATAACACGGAATACCAAAAATACTACGATTCCACATTCAACGTAGACTCGTCCTCCTTCCTTAGCCCGTTGGCAAAAATGCTTCGGCCCGGCGCTTCCGTCCTGGATGTCGGATGCGGCTCAGGAAGAGATCTCCTCTGGCTGAAGGAAAGAGGCTACCATCCTACCGGTTTTGAGCGTTCGCAAAAACTTGCCGCCCTGGCACGCCAATACTCAGGCTGTCCGGTAATCGAAGACGATTTTTTAACCTATGATTTTTCCGCCCTGAAGTTTGAAGCCATTCTAATGATCGGCGCCCTGGTTCATCTTTCCGTCAGTCAGCTGGAACCTGCTTTTTTATCCATCACAGCGGCACTGGAAGAAAACGGTTTGGTATTGCTGTCTCTCAAGGAAGGCCATGGCCAAACACATGCAGAAGATGGCCGGGTATTTGTTTTATGGCAGCCCGAAAAGCTTGAACACCTGTTTTTGAAAAACGGTTTCCGTATCCTGGACTTTTCCCGTCAAATCTCCAAAATTTGTGAAAGTGATGTCTGGCTTGGATACCTTCTTCAGAAAACCAGGATAAAAACCAATGACGGGAATTAATGAACGACCATGCATCCGGTCGGTCCCTGCATGGTTTCCAATAAAGGGTGCTGAAAAAACAGAGGAAAGAAACATCGCATGAAGTCAATGCCGACCGAATTATTCCGCATGCGCACACGCAACCTGCCGGCGGCGATTATTTTTCCGGCCATTCTGTCGGTAGCGCTGTTTGTCATGACGATCTTCCTGCTGGTGCTGCCTGCACTGGAATCCGCCCTGATGGAACAGCGGCGGGCCATGAGCCGTGAACTGACCGAGGTGGCCTGGAGCAGTCTTGCCCGGTATCAGGAAAAGCAGGCAAAGGGTGAACTGAGCCGTGAACAGGCCCAGGCCATGGCCCTTGATCAGCTTGCCCATTTGCGCTATGGAACGGACTCCAAAGATTATTTCTGGATCAATGACATGCACCCTTATCTGATCATGCATCCCTATCGACCCGATCTGGTGGGCCGGGACGTTTCCGGTTTTACCGATCCGGACGGTAAAAAACTGTTTGCCGAATTCGTCCAGGTGGTTGAAAAACATGGCGCAGGCTATGTTGACTACAAATGGCAATGGATGGATGAACCCGGCCGCATCGTTCAGAAAATATCCTATGTAAAAGGGTTCAGGCCATGGGGCTGGATCGTGGGGACCGGGATTTACTTTGATGATATCCGCGCCGAGATCGATACCATCACCCGGAAACTGACATGGATCTGTCTGGGGATTCTCCTTTTGGTATTTCTGCTGTGCTTTCTCATCATCCGGCAGGGCATTCGGGTGGAACGGAAACGCAGAGAGGCGGAGGACCGTAACCGGATGCAGCAGGAGCAATTGTTTCAGGCCTCCAAGATGGCTTCCCTGGGAACGCTGGTGTCGGGCGTGGCCCATGAAATCAACAACCCCAACACATCGATTCTCATGAACGCCTCCATCTTGAACAAGACCTGGAAACATGTTCTTCCGGTACTGGATCAGCATGCTGAAAACCATAGCGATTTTGCCGTAGGCGGAATGGACTATGCCGGCCTCAAAGACCGGATTCCCCGGCTTCTGGATGATATTGAAGAAAATGCCGGACGCATCCGCGATATCGTCGGTGAACTGAAAACCTTTGCACAGCAGTCCACGCCCGACCTGAACGATGATGTCGATATCAATCCGGCAGTCCGGAAGGCATATGAGTTGACCGCCAACCTGATTAAAAAGAGCACGGATCATTTTACGGTCGGCAGCGGCGCCGACATCCCCCTGTTTCGGGGAAACCGCCGGAAAGTGGAGCAGGTCCTGATCAACCTCCTGATCAATGCCTGCCAGTCGCTTACCGAACGCAGTCAGCCCATTGAGATCCGAACGTGTTTTGAACCAGCGTCCCGGACGGTGGTTGTCGAAGTGCAGGATGGCGGCAGGGGAATTCCAGCCGAGCTGCTGGGCCGCATCAAAGATCCGTTTTTCACCACCAGACAGAACGCCGGCAACACCGGTCTGGGCCTTGCCATTTCCGATAACATCATGAAGGATCACGGCGGCGAGATGCTGTTTACAAGTTCTCCCGGTTCCGGAACCATTGCAACCCTGCGATTTCCGGTCCGTCAATCCCATCCGCACAGGAGTGACCATGAATATAAAAAATGAACCGGATTATCCGGTAGTCATTGTTGATGATGAGGAATCGATCCTGCTGTCCATGGATACGTCGCTGCGCCTGGCCGGCATCAGCAATGTCATCACCTGCGGAGACAGCCGTGATGTCATGGACATAATCGCCCGGCACCATGCCGAGGTCGTGCTGCTGGATCTGACCATGCCGCATATCAACGGTCAGGAACTCCTGACCCGCATGGTGGCCGACTACCCTGATATCCCGGTGATCATCGTTACAGGGACCGCCGACACCGATACGGCTGTCCAGTGTATCAAAAAAGGGGCTTTCGACTATATCGTCAAGCCCATCAACACGGACCGGCTGACCAGTGCCGTGGAACAGGCCCTGAAATTCAATGAATTGCAGCGTGAAAACCTGTCGCTGAAAAGCCACATGCTGGCCGATACCATTGAAAACCCGGATGCCTTTGCCCCCATCATCACCCGCAACCGCAAAATGTTTTCCATCTTCAAGTACATCGAGTCCATCGCCAAAACCCGTCAGGCCGTGCTGGTAACCGGTGAAACCGGTGTGGGCAAGGAGTTGATTTCCCGGTCGCTCCATATGCTCAGCGGCCGTCCCGGTCCGTTCGTAAGCGTCAATGTCGCCGGGTTGGATGACAATGTGTTTTCCGATACCCTCTTCGGGCATGTGAAAGGCGCTTTCACCGGCGCCGATACCGCGCGCAGGGGATTGATCGAACAGGCTTCGGGCGGCACCATCCTGCTGGATGAAATCGGTGATTTGAGTGTGATCTCCCAGGTGAAACTGCTGCGGCTGCTTCAGGAAGGAGAATACCGCCCCCTGGGCGTGGACGAACCGCGTCAGGCCAATGTGCGCATTGTAGCCTCCACCAACCGGGACCTGGACTCGCTTCAGAATCTGGGGACGTTCCGCAAGGATCTGCTGTTTCGGCTGCGGATTCACCATGTGCATATTCCGCCATTGCGTAAACGGCTGGACGACATCCCCCTGCTCCTCAATCATTTTCTGCTGGAAGCAGCCAGGGATTTCAACGTACCCCGGCCGACCCATCCACCGGAGCTGGCACTCCTGCTCCAGAACTACTCCTTTCCGGGAAACATCCGGGAGATGCAGGCCATGGTTTTTGACGCCGTCAGCCGCCACCACTCCAAAATGCTGTCAATGGCTGTTTTTGAAAAGTACATTCAGAAGCAGAAAAGCCTCGGAACCAGAATGCAGATTCCCATGGAAAGCACCGATCGGATCGTCTTTCCGGAAAGCCTGCCGACCATTGAAGAAGCCACGGCAAGCCTTGTGGCCGAAGCTATGAAGCGCGCCCAAGGCAATCAGTCCATGGCCGCCCGGATGCTCGGTATTTCTCAGCAGGCTGTAAACAAGCGGTTGAAAAAGATACCCCCCATCGATCCCCTACAATCCTGATTGTAATCACAACAAGGGTTGTTTGTATTAACCGCAATGAAATCATTAATAAATTTACAAAACCGGCCCTATCCCCACAATCTGCGTTGTAGGGGTCCGATCTGGAAAACCACCCGGCCCTATCAATGCAAGCTTTCGTAATGCAAACAGATATAGTAAAGAATCAGCGCATATTACACAGTGGTATATCTCTTGCTGATTATAATGTATGCAACGCCATTTCGGAAACGGAATCCGTATGACGCAATTCCGCAAACAGCTACGAGGAGAAATACCCATGACGAAAATCGAAAACAAAGGATGGAGCGTTACCCTGGCAGGCCTGGGGATCAACCTGGCCCTGGGGATTTTGTACGCCTGGAGTATTTTCAAACTGTCCATCAAAGAATCGATTCTGTCCGGAGACGGCCGCTACAACTGGGATATTGCTTCCCTGAATGACCCCTATGCCGTATGCTGCCTGGTTTTTGCGTTTTCCATGATCTTTGCCGGAAGGCTTCAGGATAAATTCAGTCCGAAAATAACGACCATGATCGGCGGCGTCTTAACCGGTTTGGGGCTGATTGTCATCTCGCAATCCAACTCGCTGACCGCCTGGATTCTGGGATTCGGCGTCATGACCGGAGCAGGCCTGGGATTCGCCTATGCATCCGCGACCCCGCCGGCCATCAAATGGTTTCCGCCTTCGAAAACCGGTATGATTGCCGGCATCGTAGTGGCCGGGTTCGGGCTGGCATCGGTATATATAGCGCCCCTGGCCGATTTTCTGATATCCCGGTTTGATCTCAGCCGGTCCATGATGATTTTCGGAATCGCCTTTCTCCTGATCGTATGCTTCCTGTCGCGGTTTCTGGTCAACCCCCCCGAGGGATATGTGCCGGAAGAAAAAACAAAGGATGAAAACCGGAAGTCGGCGCCTCCTGCCGGGATCGTTGATTATTCCGCTACAGACATGCTGAAAACCCCTGCTTTCTACCGGCTGTGGTTCATGTATTTTGTAGGTGCCGGGGCCGGGCTTTTCATCATCGGCGGCGTGGCGGTGCTGGCGCGGCAGAGTATGGGGGATCTGGCCTGGATCGTGGTTGCCCTGCTGGCGGTGGGCAATGCCGGCGGACGTGTCATCGCCGGTATGCTGTCCGATAAGATCGGCCGCAGCAAAACCCTTGCCATCATGCTCTCATGCCAGGCTCTGCTTATATTTTCACTGCTGTTCATCAGCCAGGACAGTGCGGTCCTGATCGTTTTCGCCGCCACCTGGATCGGCTTCAACTACGGCACCAATCTTTCGCTGTTTCCTTCCCTGACCAAAGATTATTTCGGGCTGAAGTCTTTTGGAGGAAACTACGGTCTGGTGTTTACGGCCTGGGGGATCGGCGGGTTTATTTTTCCCCGGCTGGCCCAGATGCTGGTCGCCAAAACCGGTTCGCTGGATATGGCTTACATATTTACCGCCGGCCTGCTCCTGCTGGGGGCGGTTATGGCGATCGGCAACCGGAAGCCGGTCGAAGACACCGGACACCTGCTTCCCGATTTGATCGAAAAGGCGTCCGCCGGTCTTCAGCGGACTTCCGTTGCCACGGTTCGCACCGCGGGTTCGGAAATAAAAGAATAAATCGCTACAAAAACATCTCATAACCGGAGGTTCTAAACATGACTGAATTTACATTTCGCGCACCGGATCAGCATCGCAGCAATGCATGGGTCAAAAGCATGGACGAATACAAACGCCTTTACCGGGAATCCATCGATGATCCCGAAGGATTCTGGGGAAAGATAGCGGAACAGTTCTACTGGGAACGAAAATGGGATACGGTCAGATCATTCAACTACACCTTGTCCCAGGGGCCGATCCGGATCGAATGGTTCAAGGGCGGCAAGACCAATATCACCTACAACTGCCTGGACAGGCATTTGAATACACGAAAGGATCAGACCGCCATTATCTGGGAAGGGAATGAACCGGGCGAGGATCTGAAGCTGACCTATGGAGAACTCCATGAGAAAGTGTGCCGGTGTGCCAATGTATTGAAGCACAACGGCGTGAAAAAGGGAGACCGGGTTGCCATCTATATGCCCATGATACCGGAACTGGCCATTGCCATGATGGCGGTCACGCGCATCGGCGCCATTCACAGCATCGTCTTCGGCGGGTTTTCCGCAGAAGCCCTGGCAGACCGAATCCTGGACAGCACATGCAAGGTGCTGATTACATCCGACGGCGTGATGCGTGGCGCCAAAGCGGTTCCCTTGAAAGACAGCGCCGACACCGCCATGGAAATCTGCCGGCGAAAAGGACATGACGTATCCTGCTGCCTGGTAGTCCGGCGCACCGGCTCCGAAGTCCGGATGAAGACCCCCCGTGACAAGTGGTGGAATGAAGCGATGAGCCGCGTCGATGCCGTCTGTCCGCCGGTCTGGATGGATGCCGAAGACCCCCTGTTCATTCTCTACACCTCAGGATCGACCGGCAAGCCCAAGGGCGTGCAGCACAATGTCGGCGGATACATGGTATATGCCGGCACCACGTTCAAATATGTCTTTGACTACCATGACGGCGATATCTTCTGGTGCACCGCCGATATCGGCTGGGTCACCGGCCACAGCTATATTGTCTACGGTCCCTTGTCCCAGGGCGCCACGACCGTGATGTTCGAGGGTGTACCCAACTATCCGGACCCGGGCCGGTTCTGGCAGGTTGTGGACAAATGGAAGGTCAACCAGTTCTATACGGCGCCTACGGCCATCCGGGCCTTGATGGCCCAGGGGGAACAATGGGTTGAAAAATACGATCTGTCCAGCCTCCGTCTGCTCGGAAGTGTCGGCGAACCCATCAACCCGGAAGCCTGGAAATGGTATTTCAAGCATGTGGGCAAGGAAAAATGTCCTATAGTCGACACTTGGTGGCAGACCGAAACCGGCGGCATCATGATTACCCCGCTGCCGTATGCCATCGATCAGAAACCCGGGGCCGCCGCCTTGCCGTTTTTCGGTGTACGGCCGGAAATTCTCAATGAGCAGGGAGCAAAACTGACCGGTGCGGGAAGCGGAATCCTGGTGATCAAGGAGCCATGGCCCGGGCAGATGCGGACGCTTTTCGGAGATCACGACCGGTTCCAGCAAACCTACTTCAGCATGTTTGACGGGTATTATTTTGCCGGAGACGGCTGCACCCGCGATGCCGACGGCTACTTCTGGATCACGGGACGCATCGACGACGTCATCAATGTTTCGGGCCATCGGATGGGAACCGCCGAAATCGAAAGCGCCATCGTCAGTTTCCCCCTTGCAGCGGAAGCAGCGGTTATCGGCTATCCGCATGCCATCAAAGGGCAGGGAATTTACGCCTATGTCACCCTGAATGCAGGTGTTGAAGGGAATGACGCCCTGCGCAAAGAACTGATCGGGCATATCCGCAAGGAGATCGGCCCGATTGCAACACCGGATATCATCCATTTTGCTCCGGCGCTGCCCAAAACGCGATCCGGCAAAATCATGCGGCGCATTCTCCGCAAAATCGCCACCAGCGAATATGACAGCATCGGCGACACCTCCACCCTGGCCGATCCCACGGTCGTTGCCAATATCATCGGCAACCACAAAAAGCTGATTGCGGCCTGATCCCCCTCCCCACCCAGGCCGCGCAGCGGAAAAGCGGAACAGCCGGACAGGCTGTTCCGCTCCTTCTTGTCTGCTATTTTTCTATTCCTGTCTCTTTTCTTGATCAAGAAAACCAATGAAACCGAAAAAAGTCTCATCTCCGTCATGCCGGACCACAATGCCTTTTTCATTATCTGTTTTTGAATTAACGCAGCAACCTGTTCACTGATTTTTCCCATTTTAAATCCTGAAAGGCTATATTATATTGTACGGATTGTTTCTTTAATAGGGTAGACTCCCCATTTCAATAGCGTATAACATACCCATTAATACGCTATTAAATAGAACTTATTATATCTTGTAATATGGAATACCAGATCATGTGGAAAAAAAGTGGCAAGCGTTTTACTGGGTCACACAGCCGTGACATAAAATTTATGCTCAGCGATGGAATGAGTTCATGGAATTTTAAACTCACCTTGCATTCTCGCTCTTTGTTTTCTATCTCTTTCTTTTTTTAACTCTTCAAGTTTTTTACGGGATTCAATGATTTCATTTGCATATTCGCAATTCTTTTCAAGTGCCACATCTTCAAGGGTTATATAAGTTCCTCTCAGGGATGCAAATTCCAGCTCTCTATCCTCCCCAACCAAAAAAATGAGCCCTGGCCAGAAAAATGCCAAAGAAAAGCCCGTTACAAGCGCATCCTTGGTCGCTTCACTATTTTGGATTTCGGATATTTCTATAGTTCGTCTCTGTATGTTAACTAGTTCAGTCTTGATTTGATCACACGATGCATCCCTAAATGGATAGGAAGACACATATAAAGGACATATTGTATCAGGGGAAGATGAGCATCCAAATAATAATACAAATGTAAGAATTAAACACAATACAATTTTACTCATTCAATATCCCCTCCAGGTCACTTGGATGCAAGGAAACCGCCCATTTCCATTTTCCAAAGCCGCCATGATTATTCACGGCTTTGACCCAATCATCCAGAAATGCTCTCTTTGTTCTGTTCTGCTGCGTATCTCTACCCTTGGTTTCCAAAATAAGATGTTCGCCGTTTGCTAGTCTAATAATGAAATCCGGGTAGTATTTACGGACAACGCCCTGATAATTATACAGCACTTCAAAACCGACATGATCATTCTTTGCCCACGAATTGACATTGCTGTGCCTGTCCAAGATATATGCTTCCGATCCCTCCCAGGTGGAATCAAAAACGCAGAAATTAATATGAGATTTTTGGGTCCGCTCACAGGGCTTGCTGGTGTGCCAGGTTCGCATATTCCCCGTAGACCGGATCGGATTTTCATTGTCAAAGACCGGTAGAAGTTTTTTCGTGTTTTCGGTCCGGAGCGCCTCCCAGATATGCTGAATAATCTTGTTCAGATTCAACATGATCAGTATTCTTTTTTGCAGTTCTCCACGGCGGAAAAGATCATTCTGTATCTCGATCTTATCAGATTCAATGAAACGCTCAACAATTCTGATAAGCTGAACCAGAAATATTTCTTTCCTCCCCTGCCAGTTCGGCTTTTCATAATTGAAAATCCGTTTGGCTGTCTCAAAAATAATGGTCTGCAACCTGAACCTCTCACCGATTTCCTTGAGATCAATTTCAGACAATGCGGCCGGGTTCGGCTTTCCGGAAATAATCGCAGCCAGCTCGGCCTCTGTGATCGATTCATAGGGGTCAAGCTCAATCGGATTTACCTTATCCATATCGATGGAAAGCCAGGCATGATAAATATGATCTACGCGCAGGATATTTGGCCAAGTGATTTCATACTCTTTTTTTTCTTTAACCGGCTCAATAACGGTTTTAGGAGGAGGGGGCGGGGGCGGGGGCCCTTCTCCGCCCTCATGGGGAAGAAAGGTGAAGGGTACCCCGAAAATGTTGACATATTCAGGCGTAAACAGTCCGTCTTCTCCAACATCATACGAGGTGCGACGCAGTCCTCTTCCCACCACCTGTTCACATAAAAGCTGACTCGAAAAAGCCCGCAAACCCATGATGTGCGTCACTGTGCTGGCATCCCATCCTTCCGACAGCATTCCCACGGAAATCACATTCTGAATCTGTTCACCGGGCTGTCCGGCCTTACCCACGGTATCCACCTGACGGCGCAGCATCTCAGCCTGCTGCTTTTTGGTCATTTTCCGACCACCTTCATCAATTTCGACAACCT
Source organism: Desulfobacteraceae bacterium (assembly GCA_003599865.1). GTDB lineage: Bacteria > Desulfobacterota > Desulfobacteria > Desulfobacterales > SURF-7 > QZKS01. The sequence goes on along the minus strand of QZKS01000015.1, from coordinate 15,983 downwards.
CTTCCGCTCCCTCCGCCTGATCCAGTACCTTGCTGTCAATCTGAAGGGTCTTTTCGCTGTCACACAATTCGGGAATCTGTATCTGGTTGTGGTCAAAGGCAAACCTGATCCGAGAAGAGGTTTCCGTCCGGTTCGCCACCGTAATCATGACCGGCGGTATGGTATGACCTGCAATCCGCCATCTGTTCCTCGTCTCCAGCCAGTCTTTTCCGAGGAGCAAATAAGCGTTTGTAATCAAATCCGGCAGTGGTTCAGTCTCTTCCGACTTACGATTGATATCGTCCTTTACATCCTTATCCATATAGATATGATACAGCCGCGACTTGTAATCCGAACCTAGTTTTCCATCATCGCGGATAACCACACGTGGTGTTTTAACAAGCCCGGCTTCGATGGCATCATTCAGACCAAAATCGGAAACGATCCATGGGAATAAGGCCTCTTCACTGCTCTGTTTGCCGGAAGGTGCAAAGGGAGTTGCGGAAAAATCAAAACACTTCAGTATTCCCCTTGCCTTGTGTATCCTGTCCAGCCCGCCTATCCAGATCGTGGATTCTTCAATATCCTCTTTTTTGACCCCTTTGATTTTAGACTCTGCCGGTACACGCCAGGCATGATGGGCTTCATCATTGATCACCAGAATATTTCCGGCTGAGGCCAGATCCCCCAGTATGTCCCTGACGTATGCCTCATCGCTTTTCACACCCCGCTTGTCTACCGTCTTTTTTTTGACGATCTTATCCTCCGTATCCCATTGCAGTGCATGCCAGTTCCGGATAACGATCTTTCCCTGCCGTAACTTATCAAGCAGGCCGACCGGCACAATATTAAACAGCTCATAATAGTTGTCGTCCTCGAACGGATTTAAGACACTTAGACGGCTCTTTACCGTCAAACCCGGTGCTACAACCAGCACATGCTTCGAGAATCTGACATCCTGACGATTCACTACCTTATTCAAAATATTCCAGGCAATAACCATGGCCATGACAATGGTCTTACCGCTGCCGGTCGCCATCTTGCAGCACCAGCGGACAAAATCGCCGCCGTCCGATGGAATGACAATACCGGTTTTCTCGGAGTCCGGGGCTTCCGTGAACCAGATCAGGGTTTCAATGGCTTCAAGCTGGCAGAAAAAGAATTGCCTTCCCTTTCTCTCCTCATGATCCCGCCAATGTGAAAGGAGACGCCTGGTGATTCCGGTAACACCCGGATACCCTCTCTCCTGCCAGTCCTTGACCCTTGGCCGGATGGTGTTCACCAATTTGATCGGTACAAATATGCCCGGATCATCAAACCCCTTTGAATGCGGTGTGGCGATCACATAACCAGCCGGCCGCCTTCCCGGTTCAAGGTTAAACTCTCTCTTTTCCCGTACATATTGCCAGAAACCGGTCGGCTCTTCGTAGGGTAAATTGATAATCAGTTTTTTAATTTGTTGGTTACTCATATCGAATTCTTGATAAATTTTTATCTAATATCAATATGATGAGCTATATGTTCGTCCATCCATGAATGCGTCACAACGATTATTGATGCTTTCCGTGCTGCTTAGAATGATCAAAAAACCGTTTGACATTCAGCTAAAATTGAACGATTATTAATCAGCCTCATCTGCCACTGTGTAGAAGGAGATCTTGGACCGTCCCTCGGGGCGGTTCTTGCATTTTAGGGTACCCTGTTCTGGTATTTGCGCATTAACCTCCTCCTGGTAGAGTCACCGTCTATATGATAAGCCGTTATCAAAAAAGCAATGTCCCTGCCCCCTTTTTTCTGTTTTTCCATGATAATCACATAATCAAGAGGCTCCAACCACAAGTATGTCCGTATCTTTTTTCTGCCTTCCTGATAATCCCAGGCCCTGACAAATCCATCGTCACTATTTGAAATGGTTGGACCACACCAAGGAAGCTTCTCGGCTCGCCGTGGATCAAAAAGCCTTTCCTGAAGTTCATTATCATCCACTGAGATAAGATGCCAAAAACCTTCTTCATATTCTCCATCTACAACTCGTCTATCCCACCAAACCGGCCTATTTTTGTATACCCTTCCACCTTTTACAATATCCTTTTGAAAAATAGCATACAGTCCGGCACAGACTTCCTCCCACACACCGTCAACCATGGCCATTTCCGGCAGCCATTCAGGGATGTTCATTAAACCGACCTCCATGATGCATGCCATTTAAAAAGATTCACCTTGGCGGCCAGTGGAAGGGTTGTGTAAGTAAGACTCAGTCCTGAGCGCAGTTGCATTCTTTGAACCAGGGCAACCTTGCCAGCGTTATCTGCCAGCCCCCTGTTGCAATATGAAATAGCACCGATAAGCAGGTCGGCAAGCTGTAAAATTTCAACCTCCTCAGAGCGGACAGCCTGCACCCGCTCAATGATCTTTCGGTTAAAATCCAAAATATTATTACAAAGAACCGCATGGAGCTTGTCTCGTTTACTCGCACTTCGAGTATCCTTTATATCCAAATATATCCTATACTTTGATTCCGGATTGAGAATTATTTTCAGCATGTCAAAATACATCTTATAATACCAGGTATCATGATCCTGATCATGATCTGTGTGGCGCAACAAAGACTTGTCAGGGACGATCAAGGCCCTGAAATGAAGATCATCATCATCGAAAAAATAATCCAAAAGATCAAGGTAAAGCGCTTTGCCACCGGGTGAAACCTTGGTCCATTTTGTTTCAAAGGTGGGCTTTCTCCGGTGTTTGCTTTTAATTTCCCGCAGCCTGAGCGAAATTTCTCTTACCTTATCCAAAGGACACCATACCGCCCCAAGCACCATTACCTGAAGGTGATCGTTCTCCAGGTGGCAGGATTCATCACAGTAAATATTAAAGGTGGTATTCATTAGATAACATTTCCCACTCTTGTTATTATATGGGTAGTTTGAAACATCCCCGTTTTTCAATTTTGAAGTATCCAAAAAGATTTTCTGAACGGTTCATCACATCTTCTCAATCTTCAGACTTTCCACACCTCTGGCGTCGATGATCTTGATGGCAATCTGCCTGCCGGGTTTGAACGGAAGTGAAACCGTGCCACGGAAAGCCTCAATTTTTTCTTCGTCGATCTCAGCCTTCAGATTTCTGGCCAGACGATCCCAGCCCTCTTTATCTCCGGCCATGGGAAAGAAAACCTGACGCGGCATGAGGCTCCTGCCGTCATAATCGGTGTCCAGCATCCACATGGCAATATCGCTCTTGCTGCCGGATTCCACATTCCCGGTTATCGGGTTGTAATAATCAAAACCCGCTACCTCCACCTGAATCTTATCCTTATCCTCGCCTTTGTTGATTTTCCGGATACGCACATCCGGCTGCCCCATGAGCCAGAAGGATTCGTTGGATGTTTTATTCTTTTTCAGATCTTCGGTGAACATGTCCGCGTTCATCTGTATCCGGAGCAATGTTACACCCGGCCAGTTCATTTCATCGATGTCCTTGGCAGCCTCAGCATCGAACTGGAAGGCAACAAAAAGAATGATATCCGGTTTCGGTTTAATTAAATTCGCCTCTTCAATGCCCAGTTCCACCTGTCGCTGCTCCAAGGGGGCATGTTCCGGGCCGAACAAAATAAACACCCGTTTGGGATCTTCTTCCCTGGTTTCACCTTCGGCCTGTAAATAACGGGTTCCGGAAAGCGGTTCAATCCGGGAAAATTCAATTTTCCGGCCACCCTTGGCCCGAATGCCGGATTTGAAGAGTTCGTCACGCCATTCGGTCTGACGCAGGGTTTCGCCGGAACGTGCAACCGATGTATCCGAAACCGGAGGCTCGTTTTCTATCTCCTCAATGGATTTCACCACCGGTGCCGGAACCGCCTCCATGGTAAATGGTCCGGTTATTCTGGTCTTTTTCCGGTCGATCAATGGCTGGTCATAGAGGGTTTCCTCGGCCGGCGGCTCGTTGTTGGCAATAGACTTCAAGGTGATATGGGGGACGGTCTTGTACCTGAACCCGGAGCCGACCCCTTCGGAAGGATGGGCCAGCTCGTAATAATCAAAACTCGCCGTCATCAGCCGCTGCTTGGCCAGGGTTGTGGCCACACGGGAAGTGTCACAGGTGATCCAGCGGCGTCCCCATTGTTCGGCAACATAGGCAGTAGTGCCGCTGCCGCAGGTGATATCGAAAACTAAGTCGCCAGGGTCGGTAGTCATGAGAAGACAGCGTTGAATTACCTTTGGATTGGTTTCAACAACATATTTTTTGTCCGTTGCAAAACCTGCAAAGCTAGTATCCATCCATGAATTAGTCATAGGCTTAACAGGATAGTCATTTAAAAATCGAACAAAACGCAATGTTGCCCCTGAAATTTCAATTCGCTTTGCTGCTTTTAAACGCTCCATACCTTGAGGATATCTTGCTTTCCAATGGCTATTTGATTTTGGTTTATAAATTTTTCCCTCAAATTGAAATGGTGTTTCTTCAGAGGCAGCACCTTGACTTTGTAAATTATCAAGCCCATATATTTTGGCATCATCAGGTATAGGCTCTTTTCCATCCCTCTCATCCTTCACCATCGGTCTTCGTGAGCCATCATGAAGCTCAACATTTTTATAAAACTCATCACCGCTTTTAAGATTTTCTTTTTCTATAAATAGTTGTCTATATTTCAAAGCTCCAACTTCTTTTCCATACCAAATAATAAAATCCCCCACACGGCTCAGCGCTGATGTCGCAAAACCACTTGTCGTGGCAAAATAAATAAGGCTTACAAAATTCTCAACCCCAAACACCTCATCCATCAAGTTCCGCACCAGATGCACATTCTCATCACTGATCTGCACAAAGATGGAGCCGGATTCATGCAGCAGCTCCCTGGCCAGCAGCAGCCTGTCCCGTATATAAGTCAGGTAAGAGTGAATGCCCAGCTCCCAGGTATCCCGGAACGCCTTGATCATTTCCGGTTCGGAGGTCAAATCCTGATCATTGCCGTCCTTGACATCCCGCTTGTTCACAAACGGCTGAAAGTTGGAACCATACTTGATGCCATAGGGTGGGTCAAAATAGACCATCTGCACCTTACCGCCCATTCCCTCCTTTTCCAGGAGCGAGTTCATGACCAGAAGCGAATCACCGGCCACAAGGCGGTTGGTCCAGCCATCCCGGTGCTTATAAAATTCAATCTCTTCCCGCAATGGCCGTTTTGCTGCCTCAAAAAGGGAAAGCTGTTGATGCCGCTTATCCTCTTTCCTCACCGAATCCAGAATGGTTTTCGGATCAATCCGTTCATGAACATGGAGTGAAACCGTATCGACCTCAAATGAAGTATGCTCGGCCTTGCCTGCCCACTGCAACTGGGGTTCAAGATGAGGGTCATACTGATATTTCTTTTTTCCGGCATCCTTGTCCGTGTCCGGCGTCACCAGCCCCACCGGTGGATTGTTCATCCGATCCTTGTCATTGTGGGTGTATTGTTCGACCTCTTTCTCTGTTGCTTTTTTCTTGGCCATGATAAACCTGTCTGGAGAGAATTATGTAATTACAATAATATAATGAAGTTATCAGGTACTGAATAGTAAGGACGCGGATAATTGTCAAGCGCCATATCTTACGGATCTCTTATAATCCTTACGGCATAGCGCTATTGTTGATTTTCATCGAATATAACAAAACAAAAAACCCGCTGACATGAGATATCAGCGGGTTCGCTTTCAAGTGGTGGCGATGCAGGGAATTGAACCCCGGACACTGCGGATATGAGCCGCATGCTCTGACCAACTGAGCAAACCACTAAGAATACACTGTTATCTTGTCTTTGAGACCTACCTATATGATTGCCTACTCACACTCTGTGAATGAAAAACTGTGTTAAAGTGTGTTACCTTCCATGTAGGATTTTCAGGTCCACATGTCAAGTCGTCTTCAAATTTCATAGCACTCAGATCTTGCCTATATGCATTCATCGATGTGGATGATGTGCCTGTTATCTGAAAAGATAGGGACAGAGTAGGTGCATAACGCTATTCGCCTGCAAACTGTCATAAGGGAGCGCTTGCGCCGTAAGTCATTCCGAACACTGTGTCTGTCATCCAGCGTTTAAAGCTCTCGTTATCCATGAACTGTTTGAACAGCTCAGTGTCGTCCTTCATCACCGAGGTCATCACGCGTAAGAGTGCTTTGTCGTGTTCAATGCGTGCGTTTTGTTTATCCGAGTTCTTTTGCGCATTCTTGTAAGCGGTGTCCGCAGCTACGCGGTTGGGGATAGTCTCAGTAATAAGCTGCCGTACTCGGTCAGCGTCCTCCCAGGGAATGCCACCAAAGTGTTCATTGAACACTCTGATGATATTGGAAAGCCGGTCCAACAGAGGCTCGGGACGGTGCCCTCCTCCAATAGTCGGTACCGGATCGATCTCAGCATCCTCATCCGGCAAGATAATCCTCTGCATCGCCCGTTTCTCAACTCGGTAACTGTCCATATCAATTGCGTCGAGAATTCCTTTGGAGAGATCCTCTTCCTGCGGTGCCGGTAATTTTGATACCAAAAAATTCAGTAATATCGATCGCTTTTCCCAATCGGAGTTGGTGTAAGGCAAAACCGAAGATAGAAAAGCGTAAGTACGCACGAAGCTCTTGGCATTGCCCTTAAAGCCCACCTGGTCATCCTCATCAAGGTCACTGAGGTAAACCGCCACACAAGCATCGAGGATTGGATCGAGTTGATCACGTTCGGCTCCATTAAGGTAAAGCTGAACAAAATCGTTTATCTGATCGGTTGTGTAGACATGTGCACCATCAAGAGCAGCCTGTAAGTCGTGCAACTTGTTGGGATCGGTCTCATCGGCCAGGATAGTAGCCCGATAAAACTTAGCAAAAGCAACTCGGATTGTATCCACATCGTTCAGAAAATCAAGCACGAAGACGTCATGCTTTTTCGGATGTGCTCGGTTAAGGCGCGAAAGTGTCTGCACTGCCTTGATGTCCGCAAGCGTCTTGTCCACGTACATGGTATGCAATAACGGCTCGTCATAACCGGTCTGAAACTTATCAGCGCAGACCAGCAACCGATAAGGTTCCTCCTGAAATTTAGCCGCAATCTGGCTGGAAGGAAAGCCATTGAGTGAAGCCTCGCTAACCTTTACTCCACCATACTCGTGTTCACCCGAGAAGGCCACCAGAGCCTTGACTTTGCTTTTACGCTCCCTCAGGTAGTTACCGATAGCGTGGTAATACTGGATGGCCCGTTTAATGCCATTTGTAACCACCATTGCTCGCGCCTGCCCACCGATCTTGCCCTGCGAGAGCACCTGAGTATGAAAATGGTCCACCATGATCTCTGCCTTAAGACGGATCGCGTGGTCGTGCCCCTCCACAAAACGACGCAGTTTCTTTTGGGCCTTTCTGGTGTCGAACTCAGGATCTTCCTCAATTGTCCTGGCGAGTCTGTAATAACTTTCCACTGGCATGTAATACGCGAGAACATCCAGGATGAACCCCTCCTGAATCGCCTGCTTCATGGTATAGTTGTGGAAAGCACGATGTTTGACAGTGCCATCAGGTTGCGGTTCGGGTGCACCAAAAAGCTCCAGTGTCTTATTCTTGGGTGTCGCAGTGAAAGCAAAATAACTGGCGTTGGGCAGCAGTTTGCGCGATTCCATCAGACGATTAATCTGATCCTCGAATGTTTCTTCCTCACCCTCTTCGCCCGCCTCAGAAAGTGCCCGTGACATTGCCGCGCTGGTCCGGCCACCTTGGCTGGAGTGGGCCTCGTCTATAATGATGGCGAAATTGCGTCCACGGTGCTCGCTCCCAATCTCATCAAGGATATGCGGGAAGGTTTGCACGGTCGAGATGATAATTTTCTTGCCATCTTTTATGAACGTAGAGAGCTGTTTTTTCTTGCTAATGCTTTCTCCGGTAACAGCTCCCACTGTCGCCCCCACTTGAGCATACTGCTTGATGGTGTCGCGGATCTGTTTATCAAGAAGCCGTCTGTCAGTGACCACAATAATTGAGTCGAATATAAAGAGTTCGTTCCTTTTGAGCCCAATCAACTGGTGAGCCAGCCAAGCAATAGAGTTAGACTTACCACTGCCCGCCGAATGCTGGATCAGATATCGTTTGCCTGCACCATGTTCTCCAGCATCCGCCAAAAGCTTTCGTACAACGTCAAGCTGATGGTAACGGGGCCATATCTGTGTTCGCTTCTTTCGGCCCGTCTTTTCGTCCTTTGACTCCACTACTTGGGCGTAATTCTCGAGGATGTTGGTTAGGCTCTCTCGGGCGAGCACTTCACGCCAGAAATAGTCGGTCTTGAGACCGTGTGGATTGGTTGGATTGCCTGCGCCATCTTTCCAGCCGCGATTAAACGGCAGGAACCAAGAGGCCTTTCCCTTGAGTTGGGTACAAAAACGTACCTCACCCTCGTCCAGGGCAAAGTGAGCCACACAGCGACCAAATTCGAACAGCTTTTCTCTTGGGTTGCGATCTTTCTTGTATTGCCATACCGCATCCTCCACCGTCTGTTTGGTAAGGCTGTTTTTCAGTTCAAAGGTAAAAACCGGCAAGCCGTTGATGAAAAGACCTATGTCGAGAGCCAACTGGGTCTCATCACGGCTATACTTAAGCTGACGGGTTACAGAAAAACGATTCTGATCAAAGAGCATCTTGGCCTTTTCATTCTCCATCGAGGGTGTGCCATAAAACAGGTCGATGTCGTGTGCCCCGTGCTTAATGCCATGCCTTAACACATCGATTGTTCCGCGTTTACTGATCTCGCCTTGTAGTCTGGCCAGAAATTTGCGCCGAATTGGACCGTCTTCGTTCAGCGCCATTGATTCGACAACTTCGGGCTGAGTGACTGTAATAAAGGTAGAAAGTTGCACCAGATCTACGCAGTACTCACGGTCATAGTCGTGAGGATTTCCAGCGTTCCAACCCACACCACCATAAGCCATAGGCGGTTCGGTAATGGCGCCTTCCTTGGGTGGATCGCAAGGGTGGCCTGTAAGGGCTGTGCAGATTAGTCGCTCAAAACCACGTTCGGAGATGTCTGTGGTCATGCTTCTCTCCCTGCTAAAATTTTGGCATATGATATGTCTATTGATCGAATCAGCGGTATGAGGGCTTGTCCGTTCAGCGCCCATGATGCATCCCATACCTTTTCTGAAAACAAAGGCGCACTGTGCGATTTGACAAGTGATTGCCATTCTGCATGATCGGCAAAATGCCTCTGTTTCTTTCCCTTATCCATTTCTGTTGCGTTCAGGAAACCGAGATACACAAGAATTACAGAAAACCCGAGTTCGATCAATTTCAACGACCAAGTAAAACGGTTGGACATCTGATAATTCCTGTCACGGGATAAAGACCACGAAAAGCCGGTCCCCTCGGTCAACGCCAGATTCGCATCCTGAATACACTTACCTATCCGAAGATGGTTACGTTGGCTATTTTCACTGACCGGATGTCGCAGGCTCTTCCCTGTATCCTCTTTATTGAGTTCCTCTGTGTGCGCTTTAGACTCCAAAAGTAACAGGCCTGGTTTGCCCCTACCGTTTGCACTAACCGTGCAGGTACTGGCAATGTCCCAATTGGGCGTTTTTGAGTTACCGCTGACAACTGCCAGCCACCAGTCTTGAAGCTGTTTACCCATTTCAGGATCAAGCAACTTTGGAGCTCTATGCAATTGGGCTTCCTCAGTATTTACAAAACCTTCCGGCATCCACCTGTCCTTGGAAGTCACTCTTCCCCACGGCTCAATGAGACTGGTTAAACGTTCAGCGACATGTTCGGATGAGCCGTGTGTCAACCAATGACAACGAGGTTTGCTTCCTTTCCGCTCTTTTGGTCCGAGTTTGTCCAAAAATTCGGTCATTCATCGTCCTCCTCGGGAATGCCGTCCAGCTCTTCAAGATTTTCATCAATGTCGGTGTCGAGGCTGTCATCCAAAACATCCTCTATGGTCGACGGGTCGATCTCGGGTAGCGCAGCCACCACCTCACGCACGTCAAGTTTGCCTGTGACCACATCGGCGAACAGGCGGCTACGATATTCATTCAGGAGATCAAGTTCTCGCCGCGCTCTTTCAATTGCTATCTCCAACCTGCGACATTTCAATCTGATTTCTGCCATAATGGCTTTCTGTTCATCCAAGGGAGGCAACGGAAGCGAAAACTTACCGAAATGACTGAAACGAACTCTTGGCGCGCGTTCACGAACTGAGTTACAAAGCCATACAAATAGTCCGCGAATCGCCAAACTCCTCAGCAGTGTTCCGTAGTATTCGAGGTGCACGCCGACATTAGCTGGCTCGCAGATAACGTACTCAGGGGAACACTTGCCCGCGGAATCGGAGACACCAATCGCTCCAGCGAACGCATCCATCGAGTGCAGCACGAGTTGCCCCGGCTTGATTCCTTGATAACCAAGTTCTTTGATTGCGTTCATAAAACCCCGCATCCTACGATTTCTCCGAAGAGTAACTTGACCGTCTCGAAAGCACGTCACCATTTCTGCTTCGGGCGGGATCTCTGGCACCACCTGCTTTAATAGCAGCTTTGCCCTCTTGATATCCCAATGCTCCGGCACCTTTCCAAACCACTCAATACCAGAGTCCTTCAGATGCACATCTGGATCAAGACCGCGGGTGACCACATGATGGACGATAATCTTTTTCTGCTCTGTAAGCAGTGCAATTAGCTTCCGTTTCGATTTCACCAATTTACGCACTCGCCGGTTCACATAATCCAGATAGATTACGATGGCGGTTTGTTCCTCCGGCGGTGGATGTGGAAGGATTACCTTTTTAAGTCTTGTCATCGGGATTCTGAGACGAATGGTGTTCAAATTACCAGATTTGGACTCGATATACATAATCCCATTTCCGAGGCCAAAGAGACTCTTTTGAAAGACTTTTGCCTGGAAAACCTGATCGAAATATTCAACTACATCTTCAGCGTAGATTGGACGGAGCATATAATAGACGGGACTAACTGCACCGAAATACTTCGAGAGACCGACAGATCCCACAACGACATTCATGCTGTTAACAACTATATCTCCAGGATATGCAAGCATGTAGGATGACAAATCCTCCTTTGATTTGTTTCCACCTGTCGGTTTTTCTGCATACGGAATGACTCCTTTATGCAAACTTAGAGATAGAATCTCCTTTGTCTTGATCGGATCGTTCTTCTCCTTTCTCTGAATCAAAACTCTGCCTAAAGTTGGCACATCCCAATGTGCTGGTACCTGCTCCAGCCACTCGACGCCCGAGTTTTTCATAGCAGGATAGGGTTTTAAATTGGCAATCATGACAGCACCTCAATCCATTCTTTGATCCGCAAGGCCATTAAACGACGGCGCTCGGCAAGAAAGTCATCATAGGCAGGCACATCGCCCTCAAGCAAGCTCTCCGGCAGACAGTTTTGGACAAAATTCTCCCGCAACCTCTCCGAGTCCACGATGCCGCCGTATCGTTTTGGTCCTCCTTTGACCTGCTCAACGATTTCTTTGAAATAGATTTCAGGTGCTTTATCACCGATTGCGATGTTGATCTCACTCTGAGCGTTGACAAAGTTAGCAATCTGGTTGTAACGTCCGCGGCTCAGCCCATTCCTCTGCAGATGCTTGCGCGGGAATACATGATGCTTATCGCCACGATTAAGCAACAAATCCCTCACGGTAATATCCGTGGAGAGAAAACCCTTATCACCAAGTCGAGCTTGAGCTGCCTGATAGGCGATGAAATAGGGACTCTGGGCTGAGGAAGTATCCATAAGCTGCGGCAGCATACCGGTCCAGAAGGTATCTGCCAGTTCATTTTCGATAACAGATTCGACATAGGGCACAAGCCCCTGAGACTCAATTTGCCGAATATCAAAATCAAAAGCGGTTTCAGGGTTGCCGGAGTATCGTCCGGTCAGTATCGACATGGCATACCAACGCCGCACCAGCCGTTCAAGATCATCGGCGGGGAGGTTCTCAGCACGTCCGCGCAAGTAGACAATGTAAGCAAAGTTGACAGCATTCTGGCTACGGATCAGGGAACTTGTCAAGAACCCGGATGACCGAAGAATCATTGTCAGACGGTCAAAGTGGGTCTTGCTCATAAAGGCCTCAATGCCCTTCTTCAGCTTGGCAAAGGAAGCCTCAGAAATTGCCTCTTCGTAATCACGGGTCTCAAAGTTACGACCTGAAAGCAGCGCGACCAAATCCCTGAGTCTACCGCGCCCAAACTCCGAGGTAAAGGCCACGCGCAGCATATCCGTATAGGTCGGGTCATAAAGATCATCATTGACATCTTTGAGCCACTTCATCTTGGGCCAAAAATCTGACGCGGCAAAAGTTGGATCACCCTTCTCGATCTTTGAGAAATACTCTGGAGCGACCGCAAGATGACAGAAATAATCAATAGCTTTGCGTAGCTGGTTGCCGCCATAGGTCTCATTTACGGCAATCTTTGACATGGCAAAATCCGCCTGGGAAAGCTCGACACCCGCCGAATTCACTCGAATGAAAATCTCAGTGACCGTCTCTATATCCAGATCCTCGGCCAATTCGATTAACCCCACATGGTTGTTCGTTATCTTTGCGACCTGTTCGAGCACCTTGCCGATTGCTGATCGATTCAAATCAGGGTTCTTCTCAACGTATTCGTCTGTCAGATCGCCCAGATAGACGTCACGGGCAAAAATCTTCGAAACATCTTCAATCCAGGCCTTGTCCTTGGCGATGGCTGGGTTGTGCACTTCAAAACGTTCCTCGCCAGGATGGAAGGCAATACGGATGCGCACTGTCTCGTAGTCCTTGGTCAGGACTTCATACCCCAAAAGAGCTGCCATCAGCGCGGTTATTCGCTGCTGACCGTCAATCAGGATGCGCTTTCCTCCAGATGGCGTGCCGTCCTTTAGTTTTACTGTTGGATTGCGCCAGGAGATCAGATAGCCAACCGGGTAGCCCCGATAAAGAGAGTCGAGCAGATTACGGACCTTGGTGGCATCCCAAACAAAAGGCCGCTGGATCTCCGGAATAGCAATTTCACCCGACTTAACCCAGGTCAACAACGTTTCGATAGGATGTGGGGTGACAGAATAGCGTTGGATAGCCATCAGTTCACCTCCCCGATGATCTCACCCAAGAGCCCTTCCGTCTCTTTTTCCAGCGCAAGGATGTCTGCACGGATCTCTTCGAGACTGCGCATGGGCTGGGGCCTATAGAAGTATCGGGTGAAGCTGATCTCATATCCGATCTTAACCTTGTCCGATTGATACCAGGCATCCGGTGCATGCGGTAGGACCTCACGTTCAAGGAAGGCTTCAATGCCTCCATTCTCGGTGAGTGGAATCTGCTCGGTATCACGCAGGTCAGTGTCGGGCTCATACTCGACCACTGCAGGCTTTCCGTTTACGGGGACCAGGAAAAGACCATGCAAGGGATCGGGTTCAGTGCCCTTCTTGTGGATCTTCTTGATGATTGTTGTGGCGTCCTCCCTGCGGGTGCCACTCGCCTTAAGCTTCTTAATTTCATCCGCCTTATAAACACAGTTCGGATCAGCGCCAACAATTCGTAATGGACGCTCGACGGTCACTTTCCAGTATCCGAAGTCTGCATTATCGAAAATTTTGCTATGTTCGGTATCCTTGAAAGCGAGGAATACGTCACAGATGCGCTGGATATCAGCCTCGCCCAACTCACAGTTTTTCTTTCCCAGGTTCTTGCGCAGGTTTTGATACCACGGGGTGGCGTCAATGAGCTGTACTTTGCCCTTGCGGTGATCGGGCTTACGATTGGTGAGCACCCAGATGTAAGTTGCTATACCAGTGTTGTAGAACATGTTAAGAGGCAGGGCGACGATTGCTTCAAGCCAATCATTCTCGATAATCCAGCGGCGGATGTTGCTCTCCCCCTGGCCTGCATCACCGGTAAATAGAGAGCTGCCGTTGTGGACCTCAGCGATACGACTACCGAGCTTTGTTTTCTGTTTCATTTTCGAAAGTTTGTTGGCAAGAAAAAGCATCTGACCATCACTGGATCGTGTAACCAGGGAGTACTCGGGGTCATTGGCATGTGCAATCACGAAGCGTGGGTCTCGCATATCTTTCTTGCCACCCATGCGCTCGAGATCTGTTTTCCAGCTTTTACCGTAAGGTGGATTGGAGAGCATGAAGTCGAACTCACGGGATGGAAAGGCATCGTTTGAAAGGGTCGAGTGCTCAGGCCCTCCGACTATATTGTCCGCCGCTTCTCCCTCGCCCTTGAGTAACAGATCAGCCTTGCATATAGCATAAGTCTCGGGATTAATTTCTTGACCATAGAGGTGGGTGGCTACTGCCTTACCGTGCTCAGTGGCAAGCTGCTGCAGGGTCTCCTCAGCCACAGTCAACATGCCGCCGGTTCCGCATGCGCCGTCGTAGAGCAGATAGGTACCAGATTCAATTTTGCTGGCGACAGGCAGGAAGATAAGATTAGCCATGAGCCGAACAGCATCGCGTGGTGTCCAGTGCTCACCTGCTTCTTCGTTGTTTTCCTCGTTGAATTTTCGCACCAACTCCTCGAAAATTGATCCCATACCGTGATTATCGAGACCTGGGTGTTTAACCGAGCCGTCACTATTCAGAACAGGTTCAGGGCTTAGGTTGATATCTTGCGAGGTCAGCTTCTCAATAAGCGTACCGAGGGCGTCAGCCTTTGACAGCCTTAAGATCTGATTGCGAAATTCGAAATTATCGAGTATTTCCTGCACATTGGGAGAAAATCCGTCAAGGTAGGCTTCGAAGTCAGCCTTGAGCTGCTGCCGGTTGGCGCGAGCCTTGAGGTCCTTCATGGTGAATTTGGAGGTATTATAAAAAGCCTGCCCTGCAGCTTGGCGTAAGGCCGGGTCTTGTTCGACCACACCCGCTTTGTCGAGAGTGGCTTTCATATCAAGCACAGCTTTCTTGCTGCCCTCGAGCAATGCGTCAAGGCGACGCAATACGGTAATGGGAAGGATTACATCACGGTACTTACCTCGTACATATAAATCTCGCAGAACATCATCGGCGATACCCCAGATATAACCAGTGATCCAATTCAGTTTACTTTGTTCCATAGTGCTCCATATGCTTCAATATTTGTGTACCCGAATCATCAAGGGTCAATTTAAGTCCTTGATTTGATATTATCCGATCTCATTTCTCAACTTTTCGCATCATATTCTAAATGATAAATTATTCAACACTTTTATCTCACATAATAACAGATTGTTACTCGATGGCCTTTAATTGAGGGATACATGCTTTTGAATCAGTTGATAGCGTCAGTAATGCCAATGACCTTTATGGACCACTACCAAAATGTAGCTGGGATTATTTTGAAATAAAAATGTGAGAGGGTATTACGTGTATCGGTCGGTTCGAATTTCCCCTCATGCATCCCATGTGATCTTCATGCACACCCGAACAGCCCTAATTGATCACCTTTAAGGGTAATGATAGTGGTCTCAAGAGACAAGGTCTCCACAAGTCGATAATATTATTGATTTTAAGGTCTACAACTCATTCTCATGTAATCTTTTCAGAACTCATCAGGCGCTCTCCATTTCATCAAATGATCAAATGCGTCTGGGCTGCCGATTAATTCCCGAGCCCTCTGAAGTCGCTCCGATATCTTTATTCTTTCATTATCGCTTAAATCTGCAGCTCGCTGTTCAACCTCCTTGAAATATTTTTCAATTCGGTTTGCCTCAGCCCAGCCATCGATAATCTGAAATAACTCTGCTTTACTTTTTGCAAGCGACTGAGCAGCATAACGCTCTTCTTCTTCCCGCCGCCACTGCTCTTTTTGAGCTTCCCACTCTATCCTTTCCAATTCAGCTTGACGTTCTCCCTTTTCGACAAGACGAGCTATTTTTTCAGTTGAAAGCTCAAGCTCTTTGACGATAGCCATAATTTGCTTGCTTAAATCACAGCCCTCTGTTTCTCGCCAGGTCTTGCCCCACCTTGCCCTCGGATAAGGAGAATAGGCTTGTAAACATAACCTGTTTG
>QZKS01000025.1 GCA_003599865.1 Desulfobacteraceae bacterium | reverse complement strand
CCATTGCCGGTGTGGGAACCCTTACAATTGAAACCCGAAATATCGTCGTGGATGAAGCCTGCTGCATGACCCATGAAGAATGGATTCCCGGTGATTATGTGATGCTGAGCATCAGCGATACCGGCTGCGGTATGGAAAAAAAGATTCTGGATCATCTTTTTGAACCCTTTTTCACCACCAAGGAACTGGGAAAAGGGACCGGGCTGGGCCTGGCGACAATTTACGGCATTGTCAGACAGAACAAAGGCTATATCGATGTGGACAGTGACCCCGACCGGGGTACGACGTTCAGAATCTGCTTTCCGGGAATACCCGCCGAAAACCGGATGAAAAGCCGGGATATCCGGGAAAAGCCGGCCTCCGGAACCGAAACCGTTCTGCTGGTGGAAGATGAACAGTCCATTCTGAAGCTCGGCAAGGCCATTCTGGAGCGTTACGGATATACCGTGCTTGCCGCTCAGACACCGGCAGAGGCCCTGGATCTCGCGGGCAGGCTTCGTGGCGCCATTCACCTCCTGATCACCGATGTGGTGATGCCTCAGATGCACGGCCGGGATCTGCAAAAAAAGATTGCCGAATTCTGTCCGGCTATAAAAACCATATTCATGTCCGGTTACATGGCCAACATCATAACTCATGACAGTGCCCTGAAACAGGATGTTCATTTCCTGCAGAAACCATTTTCCGTCCAGACCCTTGCCGCCAAAACGCGCGAGGTGCTGGATGGTTCCGGAGCAACCGGATAAGATCTGTTTGGCAACTGTTTTTTTCACTAAAAGGAGGGGAGTATGAAAAAATTGGTTACGGCAGTCCTGATTTCAGTCGCATTATTGTTATCACTTTTCATGGTTTCATGTGATGAAGGCCAACTTGTTGATCTTGCTTCATTCCAGAAGAAAGCTCTGTCCGGCAAGAAATGTCCCGGACTGAGCCTGGTCAAGCTGAGCGGCAAAATCAATCATTTCGGAATAGACATAATGGCCGACCCGCCCCAATACATTGACTATCATGCAACCGTTCCCGGCGTGAAAATCCGGCTTGCCGAATACCCTTTTACCAAACGCCTGAACATCGTGTCGGATGAAACCGGCTGGTGGACCATTTATGTGCTGAAATTAAAGGGAATAGATCTGGAGTTTTCCCTGATATATGAAAAGGAAGGCTGGATCACCACCAAATCCAGCAAACTACTGGTCACGGATGAGGACAACCTGGATATCGCCATCCAGTATATCGACCCGGCCTACTATACCTATGCCATCAAACCCATGGTGGAATCCATGATCGGCATGCCCATCGTCAACGCCATGGTGGTTACGGTCGGCAAATCCTGGGCCAGCATGCACGACGACCGGCTGCCCCACGGAGATCCGGGTGCCATTGCCATAATGGACCCGTCTGTCCCGGCAATCGGCCCTGTTTATTTTAACGAACAGGTTCAGCCGGACCCGACCTGGCCTTCAACATCCGTAGACGGCGGCGTAACCTGGATCAATGTCCCGCCGGGAGAATACAATATCACGGCGGAAAAAACCGGCGTCAATTATAAAACAGTAAAATTCGACATCAAAGAATCCGATGCCGAAAACGGGATCGTTCTCTACATTGCCTCACCACCGGATTCAGTGGAAGGCGACAATGATTCTGCCCCGGGGATGGACTAACCGCTATATATTACAGGTTGTCGGGTCTTATATCCTTTTAGACATTTAGTATAAGGCCTGACAGCTTACCCCGCCTTTTATCATCGTTGTTTGCGATTCTCGCAGCATCTAAAGTGATTTAAAAGACAAAGGACTGAAGAGAAATGTTGCCGGCAAATTGTATAACATGATAAACAGGTTCTTCAGAAACCATTTATCCCCAAAAAGTGAAGGAAAGCAAAATGGCAAAAGTGACCAAAAAGCAAGCGGAAGAACAGCTCAAAAAAGGAGCGGAAAGCGTCACCGAGGACGATCTCAAAAAGGTGCTCAACAAACGTGACGAAATCGAGGAAAAATTCAAGAGCAATGGCCCGCTCGGAAGATTTATTGCCGATCTCAAGATATTGTTTTCGATCATACAGGATTATATCCGGGGTGAATACCGCAAAATCCCCTACTGGTCCATTGCGGCAATCGTCGCCGCACTGTTGTATGTGCTGAGTCCGGTTGATCTGATTCCGGACTTTATCCCTGTTGTCGGTTTCATTGATGATGCATTGGTTTTAGCAACCTGCCTGACGATGGTGGAGAAAGATCTGAATAACTACAAGGAATGGAAAAAAAAGCAGGCATGAGGGGCAGATCAGACAGACTGATCCCCTTCCCGTTCATCTTTGATATTGGGAATATCCCATTTTTTCATGTATTTCCAGATAGCCGCCCGGCTGTAGCCGACGCGCCGTCCCACCTCAGCCTTGTTCCAGTCGCTTTCCTCAAGCAGTTCCAGCAGTTTTTCCCGGGTCAGTTTTTTCCGCATGGGGTTTGGCGGGTAGGAAACGTCCTGTGATCGCGGAAGTGCGGCCTGATATTCCGTCTGCCGGATTTCCACCGGCAGATCAAAGACATCGATATAGCCCTCCTTGCAGAGCACAAAAGCGTGTTCGATGGAATTTTCCAGCTCCCGCACATTGCCCGGCCAGTTATAGTCCAGGAGAATCCGCATGGCGGACGGCGCCATTCCCTTAATCTTTTTTCTGGTTTTCCGGTTGATCTCCTGAATAAAATGGCTGGTCAGCAGGGGCAGGTCTTCTTTCCGCTTGCGCAAGGGAGGCATGGTAATCGGAAACACCTTGAGGCGGTAATACAGGTCTTCCCGGAACTTGCCTTTATTGATCAGGCTGTACAGATCCTTGTTGGTTGCGGTGATGACACGGATGTCGATCTTGCGTTTCCGCGACTCTCCGACTCTTTCCACTTCCCGCTCCTGAAGGACACGCAGAAGCTTGATCTGTATCAGGGGGCTGATATCGCCGATTTCATCCAGAAACAGGGTGCCGCCGCCGGCCTCTTCAAACCGTCCGGCACGGTCCCGGACCGCTCCGGTAAAGGAGCCTTTGACATGCCCGAACAGCTCGCTCTCCAGAAGGGATTCCGGCAGGGCGCTGCAATTAATCGTCACAAAAGGCATGCCAGCTCTCGGGCTGTTGTAATGAACCGCGCCCGCAGCCAGTTCCTTGCCTGTTCCGCTCTCTCCCTGAATCAAAATCGTGGCGTCACTGGATGCAGCCGCCTGAATCGCGGAAAAAACCTGCCGCATGGTGCTGCTTTTGCCAATGATCCGGTCAAATCGATGCACCTCGCCCAGTTTGCGATTGGCCTCCTGAACCTCCTGCCGATAATGGTGCAGCCTGGAAAGATCGGTGATGGTTTCCACCACACCCTTGATATTTCCATTTTTATCTTCAATGATTCTGGCGCTTTTCAAAACCGGAATATTTTCACCGTTTTTGTGTTTCAGATGGCACTCTTTCCCGTCAATGCTTCCCTGCCGGTAGATCCCGCACTCTTCAAGACCGGTGGGACAGGATTTGCCGAAACAGCTGTTAAAACCCAGCAGGGTGCAACGCTGCCCCAGCGCTTCCTGGGTGGTATAGCCGGTGATTCTCTCCATGGACGGGTTCCAGGATGTAATCATTCCGGTTTCATTCAAGGTAAATACCCCTTCTGCAATGGACTCCAGCAGCAGTCCGGCAAAATCAGGATCATTAATCGCAGACGCCATTCCGGTCATATATCTTTTCCTTTTTTCATTTGATCTATTTTTGTAGCGCCACAATGACGCCACTGACAGGGTAACCAGTGCTACGGTGTTTGTCAATACCAGTTCTTTTTTTTTCATCCATTCTGATATCAATAATCAATATCACGACAGGTTATCAGGCAATAGCCCTTGAAAAACATTCGATTCGATCCCATCCGCAGAAACGGCACGAATTTTGATAGTGTTTTGATAGTGATAGATATAGGAAGAGAAATGGAACGGGGTATCGGCCGGGAAACAGAGCCGGGCGGATGTCAAAAATATCAGTCGGCCGGCCATGTCATTTCAGACATTGCCGGCCGGAAAAAGGAATAAAAAAATGGGAAAATGCATCAATCATCCGGATAGAGAAACCAGCCTGTTGTGCATGAAGTATAACCTGTATTTATGTGAAGAGTGCATAGCGTGCCGTGATCCTGCCATCTACTGCAAATACCGGACATCCTGCCCCATCTGGTTTATGGACAATCGGGGAGGATCAAAAATTGACGACCGGCCTGAAGATACAGGGATAATTCTTGACACGTCAAAGCCCGTCATATAGATTCCTCTTTACAAAAACAGTGTCTTATCTTTTATCCTTCACCCCTAATTCAAAAAGAGGCAATCATGAGCGTAGTGAAAGAATTCAAGGAATTCGCCGTCAAAGGGAATGTCGTGGATATGGCGGTCGGCATCATTATCGGAGCGGCCTTTGGAAAAATCGTATCATCCATCGTGGGGGATGTGATCATGCCTCCCATCGGACTGATCCTGGGCGGAGTGGACTTTACCGATCTTGCCATCACATTGAAGGCAGCCTCGGGAGACAAGCCGGCAGTCTTGATTTCCTATGGCAAATTTATCCAGACCATGATTGATTTTACCATTATTGCCTTCGCAATCTTCCTGCTCGTGAAAGGCATCAATTCCCTGAAGCGCACGGAAAAGCCGGCCCCGCCGCCGGAACCGCCCAGGCAGGAAAAACTGCTTGCGGAAATAAGGGATATTCTCAAGGCAAAACAATAGGCATGGTGGACGGATCCTGATTGTGAAAAAAAGTGATGCCTTACGAATCTAATCTTTCACCAGGCTCCGTCTGCAATACATGACTGCGATTTCCTTCAACTCGGAAATAATCCTTTCATGATCGGTTTCCCGATCACTCAGGGACAGTATTTCCTGACGCATCAGACCGATCAACGATGAGATAAACAGCCTCACCGTCGGTTCAACCGGAACGTTCCAGAATTCCTTTTTCTGGATTCCCCGTTTCAGGCACCCTGCAATAAACGTATTTAAACGGTTCCGCTGCTCTTCCCTGTTTCGGATGCATACGCTTTCAAAATCCCGCAGCCTTGCCGGACGCACACTGGTCAGCAGATAAGACTCATTCGGCATTTCCGCCACATAATCAAAATGCATGTGGATCAGATTTTCCAGATTCTCAAATTCCGACTCTGTTTTGACGGCAAGGGATTCCAGGCGTGAAAAATACTCAAAAAAGATACACTCAATGGCTTCCGTAAAAAGCCCGTCCTTATTTTTGAAGTGATAAAAAATAAGCGGCTCCGTTACATGAGAAACCTCAGCGATCTTGAGGGTAGTGGTTGCATCAAAACCGCGTTCTGCAAACAACCGGATTGCCTCTTTGATAATTTTCTGTTTCTTCTTCATTCTGACGATCAAATCCTGACACACCGGAAAAAGGCCGGCAACGGGTTTTTATTCCATGGGAGTTTCATAGTCGTTATCCAGGCACCACCCCCTAAATGGGAAGGTAAACATAGAAGGTACTGCCTTTATCCGGCTCACTTTCAACCCGTATCTTGCCGTTGTGAGCATCCAGAATGCTCTTTACGATGGGGAGACCCAGTCCGGTTCCGGTGATGTATCTTGTTTTTTCATTTTTCACACGGTAAAAACGGTCAAAGATTTTCGGCAGATCTTCCGAAGGAATGCCAAAGCCCGTATCCGTAATGCTGACACACAGATGTTTTTTTACGGCAACGGCCAGAATCGATATTTTTCCGTTTTCCGGGGTATAATGAATCGCATTGGTAATCAGATTGGAAAATACCTCTTCCATGTTTCTTTTGTTGGCCAGCACCGGAGGCAGACCGGGAACCGCGTCCAACTCCAGGGATATTCCTTTGGCAACCGCAGCCTGCTGAAAAAAGGCCACCTGGTCTTCCAGAAGGCTGCCGATTTGGAATTCCTCCTTTTCCTGCGTGATCAATCCGGATTCAATTTTGGCCAGATCCAGAAGCTCGGTGGAAAGATTGCTGAGGGCATTGATTTTTTTCGATGCACGGTCAAGGATCTCCTTCTGTTTTTCCGTAACCGCACCGGCCAGGCCGTCCAGAATCACCTTCAGTTGCATGGCGATGGAATTCAGAGGGCTTCGAATCTCATGGGCCACCATGTTCACGAAATCGGTTTTCAGTTGATCGATCTTTTTCAATGCCGTGATATCATACATGACGGTAATGGTGCCCAGATTCCGGTTCAGCCTGTCCCGAAAGGGAATACACCGGACGCTCAGAATATTTTTTCCAAAATCCAGCTCTTTGGTAAAATCCGAAATGGTTTCCGTGGACATGGCCAGAGCCTGATCAATCATTCTTTCAATGCTTTCATTTTGAAAGACCTCGGAAACCTGCCTGCCGATCACATCCTGCCCGAAATAATCAATCATTTTTAAAAAGGCAGGATTGGCCAGGGCTATTCTTTTCCGGGTGTCCGTTGCCATAACGCCGCCGGAAAGCTGGTTGACCAGAACCCCCATGCGGGACTTTTCATTGGCAATATCCTGAAGGGTGCTGAGAAATTCT
The DNA here is from genome assembly GCA_003599865.1 of Desulfobacteraceae bacterium. GTDB lineage: Bacteria > Desulfobacterota > Desulfobacteria > Desulfobacterales > SURF-7 > QZKS01. Next base: position 23,771 of record QZKS01000025.1, on the reverse strand, counting down.
ACGGCCTTGGTGATAACGATCCGAAGGTCCTTGGGTTCAAACGGCTTGGGAATAAAATCAAAAGCACCTTTTTTCATGGCCTCGATGGAATGCTCCAGTGTGGCATACCCGGTAATCACGATGACCACGGAATAAGGATGGTTGGCTTTCAGGTAGGGAAGAACTTCCAGGCCCGAAATCCCCGGCATCATCAGATCGAGCAGAATGATATCATAATTGGTTTTTTCAATCATTTTCATTCCCATGTCGCCGGTTTCCGCCACGGCGACCTCGAATCCTTCCTGTGTCAGCAGGCGGGATGTCACGTCACGGATTCGTTTTTCATCATCGATCACCAAAATTTTATATACAAACTCCGTTTTTACAATCTGATTGTCTGCCATGATTCATGATTCCTTTGTCAGGATTGATAAAGAGGTAATTCAATTAAAAAGGTTGTTCCCGTGCTGTCCGTTCTTTTGACCGAAATATCCCCTCCGCTTTCCTGTATAATTCCATATACCGTGCTCAGTCCCAGACCGGTCCCTTTGCCCAGTTCCTTTGTCGTAAAAAACGGATCAAAAATGTGGGGCTGATTTTCCTTCGGAATACCGCAGCCTGTATCGGTAACTTCCAGAAAGGCTTTTCCGGCATCTCGGCTGCAATATGTTTCCAGGGTTAAAGTTCCGCTTCCTTCCATGGCATCGCCGGCATTCATGACCAGGTTGATGATGACCTGATTGATCTGCTGTTTGTCCACATTGACGATGATCTCCTCCCCGGACATTTTTTTTTGAATGGTAATATTGCCGAACATCTTCTGGTCATGAATCAGCGAGAGGCTTTTCACCACAATCGAATTAAGGTCAACGATATCCTTGGTCGGATTTGTCTGACGGCTGTATACCAGAAGATCTTTTACAATGCCTTTGCACCGATGGACATCCTCGATAATGCACTTCAGATCTTCCCGGATCGGATCATCCTCTTTGCGGCTCTCCAGCGCCATGTTTGCATAAAACAGGATTCCGGTCAGCGGGTTGTTGATCTCATGGGCAACACCTGCCGCCAACTGGCCGATGGAAGCCATTTTTTCCGACTGCAAAAGACGCTTCTGGGTTTCCTTCAATTTTTGTTCCACCGCAATCTTTTCCCGAAGATCGGTGTAGATCCCCATGGTGGCAACCTCACGTCCATTCTCATAGATGATGGCCGCCGCGATTTCCCCTGAAATTTTCTCATTTTTGGAGTTGATAATATCCACTTTGATATTGGTCAGCTTTCCCTTTCCGCCGTATTCATCACTCCGGAGCTTTTTCATGATCTCCTGGGCAACACCCGGAGGATAAAAGTCCCGCACGGTCTTTTTTCGCACAAACTCCCGGAAGGAATAACCGAACAGTTCTTCAGCCGCCCGGTTCATCAAAAGGGCATTGCCCTTCATGTCTGCTGCGACAATACCGCTGGCGGAACTCTGAACCACCTTTTCAAAAACATTCTGGACACCTTTCAATTCTTTTTCCAGGGTCTTGACCTGGGTCACATCCCGGATGCTCTCCCGGATATAGGCGACCTCCCCACTCTCATCGAGAATCGGCGTAAAAACGCGATCCTCCCATCTTTCATGCCCGTCCCGGATCACCCTCATCAGGATGGACTGCCCTTTCTTTTTTTCGATCACCTTGTGAAAAGGGCAATTGTCCGATGAACAGGGCACGCTGGACTGAAAAAAATGCTCATGACACTTTTTTCCGATTACATCTTTTCTCTTTCCGAATTTTTCATGAAAGCTCAGATTCACATCCAGGATATTCTTATTCGTATCCAGGATCAGGGTCGGATAGGAAAGAGAATCAAAAAGCCGGTATCGCCAGTCATTTTTGTTTGAGTTGTCTCTGGTCATGAAGTTTTGCCTGTTCCGTAAGAGGGTTTGCTTTTGGGAACCTCAAAGGCGCTTTCAAAAACAGTTTTGGCCCTTTGGGTGATGTTTTCCGGCAAAACAAGATAGACAGCCGATCCGGAAAAACCGGCAGCCAGTATCCGGAGATTGTTTTCCGCCAGCACCTGAAATGTTGTTTCCGCAATGCCGTACCGTTCCCCAAAATGGGGACCGAAAAAACAGATGAGCCCCACAGGCGAACGGATGGAAAAGTGTTCTTCCTGATCAAGCCTCACTTCCGAGGTGCAATAATGATCAATCCTGTCTTCCCACTCCCTGTCGAATACGATGGATATCTGCGCTGTATAATCTTTCCGGGGTTGAATCAGGACAAGATGGAATCGCACTGCCGCGTGCGCCGCATCCTGCAACATGGTTTCCACCAGCGCAAACCGGTCTGCTTTCATGGTCACCTCAAGCAGAGACAGGTCGGTAATCTCCTGAAAACCGTAGGTTTTGATCTTGGGCTCCCAGTAAACCGCCGATGTTTCCATCACATTTTTGAATTTACCGGCCATATGATTTCAGTGCCCACCCTTTTTGATGCAGGAAAAACCCTTTTTCAAGGAATCAGCCGCCTGTTCCAGTCGGGAATACGGTAACACAAAAATCAACGAAGATATCGAGGATGACAATCCATATATGGGAAGACCGGCATTCCGCAAGGCGGCAATGGAGGCCCCCAGAAAAGACAGGCTGGAACGATGCGGATAGATGGAAAGAAGCCCGACCCCATGAATCGTATCCGCACGGTTCCGCAGTCTGTCCTCTTGGTGGATGAGCTCCTGCACCATCGGCACATCTTCTCTTGCAAAACAGGCAGATACAGACTGTTTTTCCGTATCGGAACAACCGGCTGAAAAAAAAGGAATGTTGATCCTGTTCTTTTTTATGGCCTGCAAGAGAGGAAGAACGGAGACAAAAAGATCCTCAAGATCAACCATATTGATCAAGACAAGCTCTGTACTGATGTTGAACCCCTTGAGTTCGTCCGCTGCCATTCCCGTTGCCGTTTCCCGTTATGCCGGATTCCAAAAAACAACAGGAAACGACCCCTGTCTCAAACAGATTTCGTTTCCTGTTTACCAGCTGTTTCGTATCCATTCCCCAGAGAAAACGTATAAACCTGTTTTATTCGAGGTTTTCCCTGACGATTTCAACCAGTTTATCCAGATCAATCGGCTTGGGAATAAAGTCATCCGCCATGTTGGTTTTGCCGTCAATATGGGTATAATTTGTAGAAGTTACCGCATCTCCAACCGCCGTCAGAAGTACCACAACGATATCTTTATACTGGTCATCCGTCTTCAGCTCATCACAGAGATCATAACCGTTTTTCTTCGGCATCATCACGTCCAGCAAGACCAGATCCGGTTGTTTTTCTTTGATTTTCTCCAGCGCCTCAACTCCGTCATAGGCTTTTTCAACCACGAAATTTTCACTTTCCAGTTTCAGAGAAACGGATTCCACCAGATCCGGATCATCATCCACCACCAGTATAAATTTTTTGTCACTCATTTGTTTTTCTCCTTGTTATAAGCAGTTTACCCTGACCTGCCATCTCAGCAATCCTGTCTGCTAAAATTTTGGTCTGGGGAGAAGTCCGGCCCGTTCCACAAGCTCAGGTACTTTCTGTTCCCATTCAATGGCCATGATATGGAAACCCGCCACGCCTTCCACTTCTCTCAGGCGCTGAATCTGTTCAACGGCGATTTTCATACCTTCCTCGGCTTGTTGTTCCTTTGGAACCCCTCCCATTCGTTTTACGATTTCATCCGGAACATCCATGCCCGGAACCCGATTCTTCATATACTTAGCCATTCCCACCGTTTTCATCGGTGTAATACCCGGAAGAATCGCAACTTGTTTATGAAGGCCGCGCTCACAGACCCCTTTCATCCAAGTCTCAAACTTTTCCATATTATAAATACACTGAGTCTGGATAAAATCAACACCTGCTTTAACTTTTTTTGCCAAACGGGCAACCCGCAATTCAAAAGGATCGGCAAAGGGATTGGCGGCCGCACCGATAAACATCTTCGGTGGCGTATCAATATCAGCGCCGCCCTGGAATTTACCCTCATCCCTCATTTTTTTGACCATCTGTATGGCCTGAACCGAATCCAGGTCATATACGTTGGTTGCCATGGGATGATCGCCGAAATGGATATGATCGCCGGACAGGCACAACATGGTATTAATGCCATGGGCATAAGCGCCCAGAACTTCACTCTGCATGGCCAGACGGTTTCGATCCCGGCAGACCATCTGCAGGATCGGGTCCATTCCCATCTGTTTGATGATGATACAGGCGGACAGACTGGACATCCGGACCATGGCGGTCTGATTGTCCGTGACATTCACGCCGTCCACATACCCTCTCAGCATTTCAGCCTTTTCCCGAACCTTATCCGGATTTGCGCCCCGGGGAGGACCGCATTCGGAAGTAACGACCAGTTGCCCTGATTTTAATACTTTTTCTACAACACTATCAGTTTTCATTCTGCCATGTCCTCCCTTATAATCCTGCGGGGTCCGCCATGCCAGCTGGGACGCCAGTCTTTGGCTACCATTATCTCTTCATATTTCTTTTCCAGTCCGAGGGCTTTCAACCTTTCCCAGATCAGATTCCAGGCACAGTCCACATCCGGACTGATTTCACACTTGCCTTTGGTCGATCCGCCACAGGGTCCGTTCATGAGGCGTTTGGAACACCGGGCAATCGGGCAGATGCCCCCGGTCAGTCCGAGAAGGCAGTCGCCGCATCCCCGGCATCTTTCCGACCATACGCCCTGTCGCTCGGAAGCGCCCATAAACTTGGTATTCACGGCAGGAAATACCGGTTTCGTTGCATATCGCCTGGCAATTTCCTGGACACCGCAACCGCAAGCCATGGAGAGGACTGCTTCCACCTGATCAATATACGTGATAAGCTCTTCCACATATTCCGGATCACATTGCCGTTCCAGCGTGATCTCTTTTACTTCCAGGGTTCTGCCTTCTTTCATAAAAGCCATCTGGAGAGCGGTGGACAGCAAACCAACCTCTTTTCGTCCACCTGCGGCACATACGGTAACACATTCGTTACAACCAACAAGAAGGATACGATTGTATGGATTGATACATTCCAGAATCTCTTCCATTGGTTTTCGTTCAGCTGTAATCATTATACTTGCTTCTCCTTTTTTGGGATACCAACGTTAGGCCGGCTGCTTTTGACCATCCCGGATGTTTTTGACCGGGTTGGGTCCCAAATTACGAATTTTTTCTGTTATATCAGTGGCGGTCTGAGCGAAACGCTCCCCCATTCCGGCTGACATTGTAATCATTTCCACCCTTTCTTCCTCAATGCCGATTTCACTCAAAAGCTTTTTGACGCGTGCCACTCGCCGGGCGGCTTTGATGTTGCCATTCTTGAAATGGCAATCCCCTTCAAGGCAGCCAGCTACATATACACCATCCGCTCCTTTATGAAAAGCCTGCAAAATATGTTTTGTATCCACCTTCCCGGTGCAGGGAACCCTCACGATTTTCACGTTGGAAGGATAACTGAGCCTCATGCTGCCGGCCATATCAGCGGCAGTATAGGCACAGTAATGACAACAAAAAGCTACGATAACAGGTTCAAAATTTCCCATTGGAATCAAAGTATCCTTTCTAAAAGTCCGTTCAGTTCTGCGGATATCATGTCATCCTCGTACTGCATCAACTGGATTGCCTTTGCAGGACATTCAGCAGCACAGACACCGCATCCATGACACTGAGCCGGATCGATTTCCGAATAACCTTCTGCATTTATAAATGGAATACCGTAAGGACAGGCACGAACGCAGATCAGGCAGGCAGCGCATTTTTTCCCATCCACTTTTGCCACGCCTGCACCCAGGTTGATCGTATCCTTTGCCAGGAAGGTCAGGACACGACCTGCCGCAGCCTGGGCCTGGACAATGCTTTCACGAATGTCTTTCGGGCTGTGAGCAGTTCCGGCAACCATAAATCCGGGGACATGAAGATCAACCGGCCGCAGTTTGATATGATTTTCCAGAAAAAAACCATCATCGGTCCGGTTGAGATGAAAGATCATCGCCAGATCTTCCGTTGCTTCGTCATTGGCAACCAGACCGGTACTCAAGACCAGGCAGTCGGCGGTAATCTCAAGCTGCTTTTCCAGAACCGGATCACGGAAAGACACCAGAACCTGATCGCCTTCTCCCGTAACAACCGGTTTTGCATCGAATTCGTATCGGACAAAAATCACTCCCTTTTCCCGGGCTTCCCGATAATAGTCTTCCTGAAATCCAACTGTCCGGATATCCCGGTTCAAAACGAAAATCCGGGCTCCGGGATTGGCATCCTTGATTCTCAATGCATTTTTGATGGCCGTCTGGCAACAGATCCGGGAACAGTTCGGATTTTCCGGAGTCCGGGAACCCACGCACTGAATCATCACGATATGATCCCATGCCTTTACTTTTTCCGGCTGTTTTTCCAGCATTGAATCCAGATCCAGCTGGGTCATCACGGCATTATGTTGGCCCAGAAGGTATTCCTGGGGACGGTTCTCCAGTGCACCGGTTGCAATAATGGTTGCACCATGTTTGATCTGCCGGTAGTACATCCGGGGGGCAATCTGAATACCGGTGGTGAACATCCCGGGCATCCCTTTGTGATCCACAACCGTCGCTCCGGTCAGTACTTCGATACGCTCATGGGCCGTTGTTTTGGCAATCAGTTCCTGAATATAACCCTGAACATCATCTCCGGACAGGGTGCGATTGACCTTTCTGGCCAGTCCGCCAAGATTCAGTGCCTGCTCCACCAGGTAAACCTTGAAACCCTGATTTGCCAGACTCAATGCTGAATTCATACCGCTCACACCGCCACCGACAACCAGAATATCCTTGTTCACCGGCAACAGATGATCGGTAAGCGGATGCCGCAATGCAACGCTGGAAACCGCCATCCGAATCAGCTCTTTGGCTTTTTTGGTTGCCAGATCCGGATTGTGTTTATGAACCCAGGTATCCTGATCGCGAAGATTGGCCATCTCCACAAGATACCGGTTCAAACCTGCCCTGCGAATCATATCCTGGAATTTGGCTTCATGGGTTCTCGGGGAGCATCCGCCGATAACGATCCGGTTCAGCCCGCATTCTTCAATCTTGGATTGGATGTTCAACATGGATTCACGGCTGCACCCATGGCCTGCCACCTCGGCGACGACCACATTCGGCAGAACCTCCGCATATGCTGCGATCTCACCCACATCAATCACACCGCCGATATTGAATCCGCAGTCACAGATAAAAACGCCGATTTTGGGAGCCTGGTCCGTGACATCCCTTTCCGGCAGCATTTCCTCCTGAGATGCAGGCATCTCATTCAGGATATCCAGATTGCCGGCGGCTTTGGAAGCGGCGGCACTGGCTTGGGCCATGGTTTCCGGAATATCTTTCGGGCTTTCAAAAACACCGCACGCATATATACCCGGTCTGGAGGTTTCAACCGGAGAAAAACCGGCTGTTTTGGCAAAACGATGCTGATTCAATTCGATGCCGAGCTTCTCCGATAAAACCGTCATTTCCTCCGTAGGCCGGAATCCGGTAGACAGGACAACCATGTCATAGGTTTCCGTCACATTCCTGCTGCCTTCTTCCAGTGCGTATGAAATAGACAGATCATGGGTACCGGGTTTTTCTGAAATGGTATGCGGCCGGCTCCGGATCAGTTTCACATTGTATTCTTTCTCGGCACGATTTCGATAGCGCTCGTAATCCTTTCCGGAAGTTCTCATATCCATGTAAAAAATGGTCGCTTCAATGCTGTCCTGGAACCGCTCTTTTGTAACAATCGCCTCTTTCAGCGCATACATGCAGCAGACACTGGAACAATACGGGACATCCGCCTTGTTGATCCCTCTGGAGCCGACACATTGAATCCAGGCAACCTTCTGGGGCTGCTTGCCGTCCGAAGGTCGGACCAGGCTTCCCAGTGTCGGGCCCGAAGCGGACATGATCCGTTCATACTCCAGTCCGGTCACTACATTCGGATATGCCCCTCCGCCGTAGTTGTCCAGCACGGCAGGATCAAACAGCTCCGCCCCTGTCGCAAGGACGATGGCACCGACTTCGACGGTTCTCTTTTTCTCGGTATCATCCGGAATAATGGCATCGCTTTTACAAACCGAAACCAGGCCGTCGATATCTTTACACTTGCTGATGTCAATCGAGAAGGCCTGGGGAATCGCCCTGGGATAACGCATACAGGTCGGTGCGCGATGATCCAATCCGGGTTTGAATTGGACGCAATCCTTGAATTTCTCATAGCAATCCCCGCATGCCGTACATTTCTCAAGATCAATGTACCGGGGATGACTTGTAAGGGTTACGGTAAAGCTGCCGGCTTCTCCCTGAAGCTCCGCCAGCTCCGTCATGGTTAACAACTCGATGTGATGCTCACGGCCTGTTTCCGAAAGATGCGGTGACAGTGTGCATAAATCACAGTTGTTGGTCGGAAATGTCCGGTCCAGCTGTGTCATCAGACCGCCGATGGATGCCGAACGATCGATCAATACGACATCCCTGCCGGCCTCAGCCAGATCCAGTGCGGCTCGAATACCGCCGACGCCGCCGCCAATGATGAGCACTTTATTATTTGTTTGTTTTGTATTTTGATTTTCCATTTCTTATTTTCAATCCGGCCCTGTTTGTTTGAAAAGTACGCAAAAACCTTGCTCAACGCAAAGACAATTCATCTCTCGTGATAAAAACCCGGGAATCCTTTACATCCCCGCTTGATCCAGAATGGCAGGCAGCCGATGCTCCCATCCCAGGGTCTGAATCTTGACCCCCTGTGCAAAACGTTTTAGTTCTTTGATGGTCTCGCCTGCGATTCGAATGCATTCCAGCTCCCGATCCGGCGCTTTCCGAATCCGTTTGATCAGGTCTTCCGAAATATGCGCACCCGGCTCATAGGTTGCCATGTACCTGGCGATCCCGACGGATTTCAGCAGAAAAACGGTCGGAATAATGGGAACTCCCAGCGTTTTGGCTTTCCCCATGAACCGTGAAAAATGATCGATATCAAACACGGAAGGTGAAATAATGAACTGTGCTCCTGCCTGCACTTTTTTCCGGGCCAGCTCCAGTTCCTTTTCCAGCGCAGAATCATCCGCATAGGGTGAAATGGTGCAGCCGATGGTCATTTTCGGGCTTCCGTTCAGCTCGAAACCTGCCATATCCACGCCATCCTGGAGTGATTTTATACCCTTGATCAATTCAACTTCATCAAGGTCATTCACTGTTTTTGCATCCCGGTGGTCACCCTTATCCATTCCTTCGCTGTGAACGACAATGAGATTCTGAATCCCCAGCACATGAGCGGCAAGAATATCTCCCTGAAGTGCCATTCGGTTGCGATCCCGGCAGTATACATGGATAATCGACTCCATTCCCTGTTGATGCATCAGAACGCCGCCGCCCATGGAACTCATTCTCATTACGCCATTGTCCATGTCGGGGATAATGACCGCATCAACGCGCCCTTTGATCCGGCGAGCGTTGGTTACCAAATTCGAAATATCCACACCCTTTGGTGTGTCCATCTCGGCTAAGACTACAAATTCATCTGAGGATAATCTTTTTTGAAAGCTCATAAGGTCCCTTTCTAACGTTTCAGAACATGTTCCAAAAGTAACTTCAAATCTCTTTACGACTTCCAGCCGGTCTTGAACTGAAAAAGGTGAAAGAACATAACCGGTGAAAAATGTCAAGATGACCTTTAGTAAGCAAAAAATCATTCCGAAATCCTATTTCTGTAAATAATATACTAAAATAAAAGAAATTTTATTCAAAAATCCCCGGAAGGTTCCCATCATGACCCGATTGATCACAAAACCCGACTTTGTATTTTATTAATAATTATTTCTGCATGTTAGATGATTTGTTTCGCTGCTCATTTTTTTTAGTGAATATTCAGATTCTGCTCGAAAAACCGGTCAATTTCGGTATGGGATCGCCGTTTTATATCCTTACGGTCGTTTATTTAAAAAAATAATTTAGTAAATCTTCAATTTTTTTAGTAAATCTTCAATTCATACGCTTTTTATGCAATTGAAGTGAAGAGTTATCATTGACAAATGGTTCCTTTATTTGGCATGTAAGTGATTTGCTGCATTGTGTTTCATCAAAATGCACCCGGTGGTTTCAGGCCCATGACAGATGAGCATGCATCAAACCGTTATAAAAACAAATCTCCGGCTATTGAATAAACAATATCGGAATTTTTTCCATTTACTAAAATGCGGTAGGAGGAAATAAACAAATGGCAGAGGAAATCGTTAAAATCGGCAAAAACAAAAAAAGCACCATATTGCAAATGGTCAAAGAAATCCTCCCGGATGGGGGGAATCTGAATGCCTGCCTGACCTGCGGTGCTTGCTCATCAGGATGCCCGGCAACAGGCCTTGAGGGAATGGATGCCAGAAAATTTCTGAGAATGGCCGCTCTGGGCATGGATGAAGAAATACTCAAATCCAACTGGCCATGGATGTGTACGATGTGTCAGCGGTGCATCTATGTGTGCCCCATGAAAATCGACATCCCGCAACTCATTTTCAACATCCGTGCCATGAGACCGCGGGAAGAACGCCCCAAAGGTATTCTTGAATCCTGCAACATGGCATTGAAAAACGACACATTGAGTGCAATGGGAACCACCGAAGAGGATTTTCAGTTTGTGGTGGAAGATGTACTGGGAGAGTATCAGGAAGCCCAACCGGAATTTGCGGACATGGAAGCACCCATCGACAAGGAGGGCGCTGAATTTTTCCTGAACCAGAACTCCCGGGAGCCGGTTACCGAGCCCGATGAAATGGTGCCTCTCTGGAAAATCCTCCATCTTGCCGGTGTAAACTGGACATACGGCAGCAAAGGATGGGCCGGAGAAAATTACTGCATGTTCATCGCCGATAACGATGCCTGGAAGCACATGGTCCAGGTCAAGGCGGACATGGTTCACAAGCTGGGGGCCAAAACATATCTCAACACGGAGTGAGGGCACATCACATTTGCAGTCCGGGCCGGACTGAAAAAATTCAGCATCGAACACAACTTTGACGTCAAAAATATCTACGAATACTATGCCAAATGGATCCGGGAAGGAAAACTGAAACCCAGTTCCGACTGGAACAAGGATCTGAAAATCAAATTCACCTTGCAGGACCCCTGCCAGATCGTCCGTAAAAGTTTTGGAGACAAGATAGCCGAAGACCTTCGTTTTGCGGTAAAAGCATGCGTCGGGGAGGAAAACTTCATCGACATGGTCCCCAACAAATCAAACAACTACTGCTGTGGCGGCGGCGGCGGATTTCTCCAGTCCGGATTCAAGGAACAGCGTCTTGAATACGGCCGAATCAAAGATCAGCAGATAAAAGCTACCGGCGCGGATTACTGTATTGCCGGATGCCATAACTGCCATGCCCAGATCCATGAGCTCAGCGAACATTACGGCGGACATTATCCGGTCGTTCATTTCTGGACCATCCTCTGCCTTGCCCTTGGCATCCTTGGACCCAATGAACGGACATACCTGGGGGATGACCTGAAAGAAGTGAATGTTTTTCACCCTGAGACAGCCATGTAGGAAGGCAAACGGCAACCGTTTTTTGCGGAACCCTACTCACAATCGGAACAAGAGGGATTGCCTGAATGACTTTGTCATATGGGCAATCCCTTTATGCCTCTATAAAACCATCTCTTTCCCGACGCTGATATCGTGATATCTGTCTTTGAATGCCTTTCGGAACTGATCGATGCTCCAGTCTGAACTGTCGTGCGGAGACAGGGCGACAAACTGCGGATTGACGCGCCGGATCGCCTGGATCGCATGGGCCACATCAGCCTCACGAATTCCTTTCCACGGCAGTTTATCGCTTCCAACCAGATTCTGAATATTGATCGATCCAATCATGATCCGTCCGTTTCCGACCGGAAAATGAAGCCCGCCGATAATGCCGTAGATCGGATCATCAAATAGTTCCTGCGTCCTTTCAATGATTCTCTCGATAGTCTGATGGCCGCATCCGATGACAATCACAATGCCCTTGTTCTCCACACGGATTGCAAGGCTGTTTTCCAGTGTGTACCCCAGGATAAACAGGTTTCTGGGGATACTTCCGATGCTTGCAATCCCATTTGCCAGAACCTTGGGCTGATTGATCACTTCCACCCTCGGACCGGGATTCCAGGAGGAAGGGGAGATGGGAACCGGCGCATAAACCGGTATTGCCGGGAGCTCCACCTTTCCCTGCGACAGGCTGAAGAGCTTTTTTTTCTGTTCCTGCATACCGCCGATATGGTCAAGATGCCGATGGGAGATAAACAGGAAATCAATACCCTGAAGGGAAACACCCAGCTTCCGGCTGTTATGGAGCAACGGGGACGGGTGTTCCCGGTTCTTGTTGAATCCTACATCCATCAATATTTTCGTGTCACCTGTCTGGATCAGGTAGGAAACGCCGGCTTCGGTTTTCAGGCCGGGATCACCTGCATAAAAATCCACCAGCGGCAGCACGGACAGTTTTTTAACCGTTCCTGTGGATAGTTTTTCCGGATGCAGTTGATCCAATTCCTGCAAAACCTGTTTATTTCCGATGAACAGTTGAATCACCTTTGCCAGAAAAATAAGGCCTACCAGCACAACCAGAACAAGAACGGCATAAAGAAACGGCATATCCCACTCCCCCTTTCAGAAATTCGTGTTTCGGTTCTTTCACTCCATCCGCTTGCTGTCATCCGTATGGAGAGCCATGACTACGTTCACCCGGATAGTGATTTTGAGGCGTTTGCCGGCTCACAATGTTCCGGCATCCCTCCTCCGTCATCATCCTTCTTTTTTTCAGTGTCCGAAAGTGCCAGATAAAAAGCGCCGACCGCCAATTCAGCGCAATGTACTTCATCGGGAGGCAATGTTTCCAGATAGCCGACTACCATTTCCGTACTGATATCCCAGGCTTCTTCGATGGTCTTCCCTTCTGCAAAATGAATCACGGTATTGGCGCATGCACTGGTATTCATACAGCCGTCTGCCTCAAACGAAGCATATTGAATGCGCCCATCCCGGATGATCAAAAACATTTCAATGGTATCCCCGCATTCACCGGTACGTTTGCCATACCCATCCGGATTCCGAATGCGTTCTCTCCTGTCCCAGCCAAGCGCCATCTCCAGATAGTGAGCGGAATGATCCTGCCAGAAATCAAAATTTTTACTTGCCATATTGGTTCTTTCCAATCAAGAACACGATAATAATTTTTCCTGTCCTAATCGCTGGACAATGGCCATGGTTGATTCACTTCGATCCATTGTGTAAAAATGAAGCCCGGGAACCTTTTCCTTCAATAATCCGCGGCACTGTTCAACGGCAAAATCAATACCGACCTGCACTACCGAATTCGCATCATCTGCGTCAACCGCATCCAGTCTTTTCTGCAGGGCATCGGTTATCCTTGATCCGCAAACCTTGGATAGCATTCTGGTCATTTTTACGGAATAAACAGGCATAATTCCCGGTATGATCGGAACATCTATCCCAATGGCCCGGCATTTTTTCACATAATTAAAAAAATAGTCATTATCATAGAAATATTGAGCAACGATATATTCAGCGCCATGATCCACTTTATTCTTTAAAAAATTGATGTCTTCTTCAAGGCTTTTCGCTTCAATATGTCCTTCCGGATACCCTGCGCACCCAAGGGTGAAATCATAGTGCTTCCGAATGAATGCGATCATCTCGGAAGCATAGGAAAAGCTGTCCGGGTGAGGCGTAAATTGATCATCCTTGGGTTTATCCCCCCGGATCACGAAAATCGTTTCCACACCGAGATCCTTATACTTGTCGAGCACAGCGGTAACCTCTTCCGGTCCCAGGCCATAACCGGCAATATAGGCAACCGTAGGCTGATGTTTATCCACCATTATTTTTTTAACGGTCTGGTAGGAACCATCCCTGGTTGAACCTCCGGCACCGAATGTTACCGACATATAATCAGGGTTCAGGGTCGAAAGTTTATCAATCAGTCCATCAAATTCCTTATCCGCCTTTTCATTTCTCGGCGGAAAAAATTCCAGGGATAAAACCGGTTTACTTCCTTGATACAAATCCGTAACACGCATATTCAATACTCCTCCTGTAAAAAAACCTGTTTACCGCCGTATGCACTGCAAAAATTACAGCACCGGCATGACAAACAGGTAAATCAGCCCGATTAGTTGAAATTTTTCCCGCAGCAGCTTCCGGGTCCGGCACAGCCTGCTGAACCGGGAGAAGATCCGCAGCAGGTCGTATCGCCAAGGCCCGGCATGGAATGTTTCGTCGGGCCCGACATGGAGGAATGTGCGGAAAGAAGTTTCTTCAAATTGGAACTTCCACATTCTCTGCATTTCAATGGGTCTGACGGATGAAAAACAAGCAACTCGCTGTGCTTTCCGCAGTCCTCACACAAATAGTCATAGAGCGGCATCGGCAACTCCTTTATATTCAATTGCGTTTTTTGTGAACCATCCCTATGCAAAAATCCGGTCCGGTTTATACGGATGTGTTCCTTCGATCACCTCGACACCGGCTTTTGCCTTGATCTTGTTGATGATGGTTTCCTTGTAGGGGCAGTGGTCCGTAATACACGGCCCGATATGAACCTTTGTAATCTTCTCCTCCAGGGGTTTGTTCCAGAGGCTTACCTGGGCAAGTCTTGTGACAATGGTTGCACCCGGGCAATCCCCGCAATTCAGCAGTCCTGTCAGTTCGGCATCCTTTTCCTTGTAACGCTCAAATTCACCGGCTCTCCGGTTGAATCCGACCATACACCGGCTGCAACCGATACATACATCATCCATTGCTTTTTTACACCCGACAATCAAAATCTTTTCCATTTTCACTCCTTGTCTGATCCGATCCGCTCCATATCAAAATGAAAAACTCCGGGCGGGGACATGATTTAAGTCGTTATTTTCCAGTCATTCGATCAACAATTTCCGCAAATGCCTTGGTCACCGCAGATTCCCGGTTATTGGCCTGATAGGAAACCCCGGAGTCACCGCACAGCACCAGTCTGGGATCAAACGGAATTCTTCCCAGGAACGGGATGGAAGCAACGGCTGCCGTTCTTTCCCCCCCTCCGGAGCCGAACAGATCCACCATTTTGCCGCAATGCGGGCACGCAAAACCGCTCATGTTCTCAATCAGACCGAATATTTCCATTTTCACGGTGCGGCAGAAGCTGATCGATTTCCGGATATCGGCAAGCGCAACCTCCTGGGGAGTGGTGACAATAATCGCCTTGGCATCCGTGATGAGCTGAGCGACTGTCAGCGGTTCATCACCTGTACCGGGCGGGGAGTCCACAATCAAATAGTCAAGGTCCCCCCAGTCCACATCTCCGATGAACTGCCGGATTACGGAGTGCTTAACCGGTCCTCGCCAGATAATGGCCTCATCCCGGTTCGTCATCAGGGATTCTATGGAAACGGCATGAAGATTTTTGGAATAGGACTTCGGCTTGAGCTTCCCTTCGCCGTTTACATCCATCATCCCTTCCAGCCCCAGCATCCGGGGAATGTCCGGTCCATGAATATCCACATCCATCAGGCCGACCTGATATCCCTTTTCCGCAAGCGCAATGGCAAGATTGACGGAAGTGCTGGTTTTTCCGACTCCGCCCTTTCCGCTCATCACCACAAACTTGTTTTTTATTTTTTTCAATGAACGCTTTGCGAGTTCATCCGGAGACGGCTCCGGCACCTTATCTGAAATACCAATTCCACTCTGTGTTTTTGTCATAATTTACACCATATTTTCTGTTTAAACCCTACCAGTGACCTTCGACATTTGCATTTTTTGCAAACAAGAGTTTCCCCTCCTGAAATGCAGTTACCGCCTCCTGAACCGTTCCGCTTACATCGTTCACGACCTTGACGCCTGCAGCCTGAAGTGTTTTATAGGCATTCGGGCCGCAAAAACCGGTAAGAAGAACTTCCGCACCTTTGTCACTCACCATGCTGGCTGCCTGTATTCCGGCACCCTTGAATGCATTCACATTGCCGGAATTATCCACGACTTCAAATTTCATACTGGATGGGTCTACAACAAGGATATACGCAGCCCTTCCAAATCTTGGATCCACGGCCGAACCCAGATCCCTGCCTTTTGATGTCACTGCTATTTTCATGAGTTTTTCCCCCTTGTTTCAGACACGTTGTGCACCGCCACCCCCACATACCTGATCATCTGTTATCATTGCGAGCTTTCCGGCGATCAGGTCTTCCACAACCGGCCGAATATCAATCCTCTCGGCGTCATGGTACACGTCGATTCCCACCTGCCGGAACCCCATGAGAGGACGCATTCCGATACCACCGACAACCAGTGCATTCACCTTGTGCCCGGCCAGAAGATTCACCGGCACCATGCAGCCCCCCTGGACGTGTTCCTGGTTCTGAATCGTTAATACCTGTTTGATTTTTCCATCTTCCACGTCAACAAAGGTAAAAACATCACAGTGTCCGAAATGTCCTGATCGCTGTCCATCCAGACCACCACTTCCCATCGACGGGATTGCAATTCTACCGTTCTTCATCATACAAAACTCTCCTTTACTGAATTGTTGAAATTACATTGTTCCAGATCCCGGCAACAATCCTGCTGGTTTCCGATTCCTTTTTATATTCATGAATGGTTTTTCCCTGAATCATCGCCTCTGTAAAAATCGGATCAAAAGGTATCCGTCCGAGAACAACCATTTTCTGATCTTCCGCCACTTTTTCAATCGCATCCGCCTGCCCCGGATTCAAATCATACTTGTTCACACAGACCATGGCCGGCACCTTAAAATGAGCTGCAAGCCGGGCAACCCTCTCCATATCATGCAATCCGGACACTGTCGGCTCTGCGACAATCAGGACGGCACTCGCACCTCCAATGGATGCAATAACCGGGCATCCGATACCGGGAGGACCGTCTGTAATGATCAGGTCCAGATCCCGCTGTTCTGCCAGTTTTTTGGTTTCATTCCGAATGAGTGTGACCAGCTTGCCTGAATTTTCCTCTGCGATTCCCAGCCTGGCATGAACCATGGGCCCGAAACGGGTTTCCGATATATACCATTCGCCGCAAATCTGGATCGGAAACGCGATGGCCTTTTCCGGGCAAAAATCCACGCAGACTCCACAACCTTCACAGTCAATGTGGTCCACGACATAATTCTCACGGATCGCATCAAACCGGCATAAATCCCTGCACAACCCGCACTCGATACATTTCGAAAGATCGATCTGCGCGATGCCGCCGCCTGTAAAATCGGTTTTTATTCCGACATCCGGCTTCATCAACAAATGAAGATCCGCCGCATCCACATCCGCATCACAGAGTATCTTGTTTTCAGAAAGGGCCGCAAAGGCCGCCGTCAGGCTCGTCTTTCCCGTGCCGCCTTTTCCACTAATGACAACCAGTTCTTTCATGATCCGCTATCTCCTCTGTCCGACCAACTTTTCAATCTTACGGTATAACGCCAGAAATTCCTCTTTCCATTCAGGCATTTCCTGAACGACCAGCTTTCCGTTGGAATATGCCTCTGCGATCTTCCGGTCAAAGGGAATCTCCATCAGGATCGGGATATCTTCTTTCTTTGCATAATCCTTGACGCCATTGTCTCCGATATCCGAACGATTAATGACCAGACCGTGAGGAATACCCAGAATCTTTACGGCTTCCACAGCCAATTTGAGATCATGCAGTCCAAACGGTGTCGGCTCCGTCACCATCAGAACATAATCCGTTTTCTTCATAGCCGTTATGACAGGACAGGATGTCCCGGGAGGCGCATCAATAATGTTGACGATATTGTCAACAATAAAGGAACGGACCTTTTTGATCAGCGGAGGAGACATGGCTTCTCCGATGCGCAGCCTGCCGTGCACAAATCCGACACTTCCGGCCATTCCTCTTTCCACCACACCCAGCTCCCGGCCTGTTTCCGAAATTGCCTTTTCCGGACAGACTTCCATACAGCCGCCGCAGCTGTGACAGAGTTCCGGAAACGTCAGTATGATATCTTTTAAAACGGCAATTGCATTAAATCTGCAGATATCGGAGCATTTTTTGCAATATGTGCATTTTTCCTTGTCGATCTCCGGGACCGGCGTAAACGCACTCATCCGGTCCTTGATGTCCGGATGCAAAAAAAGATGGGCATTGGGCTCCTCCACATCGCAATCCAGAATCTGGACATCCTTCTCCAGAGAAAATGCCAAATTTGTGGCCACGGTTGTCTTACCGGTGCCGCCCTTCCCGCTCGCTACGCTGATGATCATGCTGTTCCATCTCCAATTTTTTTGCCTGTCTGCAAAACAAACCGATTCATGATATGGTGTACTGTAATATTTTCTGCAAATGCTCCATCAGACGATTCACATGATTTTCCCCGGGTTTCAAAGGAAGCGCCATCAATATGCCAAGCCCCTCGCTCGCCTCATGAAATTCATCATGTGAAAGGCTGCTCGCTGCAGCACAATTGATCATGGGGTTGACGGAAAGCATTTTTCCGGCAAATTCAAGGCCTGTCATGTCACTGAGAATTTCATCCGTAATCACCAGATGATAATTCTGATCTTTGACCATGGACAGGCCTTGGTTTCCGGATTCAGCCCTGGTAAGGGTCACTTCCTTTTTTTTTTTAAAAATCGAGGTCAAAGCATCTGCGAATACGTTTTCCGAACTGACGATAAGAATACGGATCATCGATTATTCCTTTGACTGAGGTCCTTCCAGATCGGAAATCCGGCTATGGATTCGATCCAGGTCATTTTTCATATATTCCGCTTCTGCTTTCAACCGGCTAATCTCTTCTCCGGCACTTACCGAGTAGGCTGGATAAACCGGGCCGCCCCATCTGCCGCGCCCGAACCCACAGCCATAACCCATGCCTCTTCCCAAACCCGCTCCCCGATTTCTGAAAAAAGGTTTTCCATAAGCGACATCTCCGCCAAGGCAGCGTCCTCTCCCCCCGCCAGTCATGGGACCGGCTCCCATAGGTCCTGTTCTGTCAAATCCCGGCATATGCTTCCTCCTTTTCTTTGAATACAGGTTTCATTATTTATGGGGAGCTTTGCTATGCCCCCGTCTTCCCGGTTCACGATTGCCCCGGGAATCGCTTCCAAATTTACCCGGACCATTATCAAATTTTTTTCTTCCTTGATCCGGACATGCCATTCTTTCACGGTTCTTCCGCATTCGATGTCTGCACTTGCAGCCCGGCATCAGGTATGTCGGTATGATCGGCTTTCCCTCAGCATATTCCTGAAGGATTTCATCCACATTCCCGGAAATGAATGAAATCAGTTCGATTCCGGAAAGCTCAATCGTATTTGCCGGAATGGTGGAAATGGCGCCGCACAAAAACACCCCGATATTCAGCTCATTCAACCTCTCGGCTAAACGATAGGGAAGGTCAGGATCAAAAGGTTCATATCGTCTGCTGGTAATTTTTTGGTTTTCAATTTCTGCAATTAAAAGCTTCCGTGCAGAATCAAACACAGGTGAAATTCGATCTCCCCAGACAGTAATTGCAGTTTTCATTGGTTAAAAGACGCTCCCTTTGTCCCGGAACCTTATCGACTCCGATCCATTTTTTCCAATAAATTGTGCGAAGACTGTGCCAGGAATGAGTTGAAAAAAATATCAATCAATATCAAGATTTTAAAATGATATAGAAGGAGATGGGGCATCCCATTGAAAGCATAAATGCGACGGATACAGACGGGAATGGTTGCATTTGTGCAACCATTATTTTGTACAGTGCCGCATAATGCTTCTCTTCATTAAGAACAGACTGTCAATCAAAGCGTTTTTAGTTGCCATGTCATTTTGACATACCAATATAATATCAATTATCATATCAACCCATTAAATACAAAAATATGTTATTTTGATATAGTCGTAACACGCAATGGCATCACAATCCCATTCTCTATTAATTGTAACTGTTCACAATATCAATTTAAAAAATATCCTATTATCATGGCATGGCATATGCTTTTTATCACAATGAACAAAGTTCATGGATGCTGGCAATGATTATAGATTGATTAATTATCAACCATATGTATGATATTTGGGAAAATCTCTGAGGGCTAACAGCATCGATAAAACAATGGCTCTATTCAATAAGGGAAAAATGACATATCGTATTTTAAAAACAAAACTATCGATTCCACCTGTGAAGTCTCAACAGGTGTTACGCCAGCGATTAAATATATTGCTTGATTCTGTTTATAATCATAAGCTTACATTGGTATCAGCACCTGCGGGGTTTGGGAAAACAACGGCTTTGAAAGAATGGATTCATACCCATGCCATTGATGCCGCCTGGATCTCCCTTGATGAGGGTGACAATAATGCATCCAGATTCTGGAATTATATGATTGCCTGTTTCCAAAAAATAAATTCTGAGATAGGAAAAAGTACCTTTGAAATCATCAATTCACTTTCCATGACATCATTTCAGTCTGCATTGACGGAATTATTGAACGAACTA
The DNA here is from genome assembly GCA_003599865.1 of Desulfobacteraceae bacterium. Classification (GTDB taxonomy): domain Bacteria; phylum Desulfobacterota; class Desulfobacteria; order Desulfobacterales; family SURF-7; genus QZKS01. Next base: position 3,264 of record QZKS01000025.1, on the reverse strand, counting down.
CTCGAAGCAAAAACAGATCTTATTCTTGTTCTGGATGATTATCATCTGATTAAAAATCATCAGATTCATGCAGATCTCATGTTTTTCATCGACAACATGCCGCCTGCAATACGACTTATTATCTCCACACGAACAGACCCGCCTATGACTATGGGTCGATTACGGGTTCTTGGGGAGCTGAAGGAAATCCGTACGAATGATCTGCGTTTCACATCGGATGAGACAAGGTCCTATCTGAACGAAATAATGAAGTTATCGCTCTCCAAAACTGAAATTGAGATACTAGAAAAGCGAGCTGAAGGATGGATTACAGGCCTTCAACTGGCAGCACTCTCCATACAGTCTGGAAAGGATAAAAAAAGTTTTATATCCTCTTTTAAGGGAAGCCATTCTTTCGTAACGACATATCTGTTTGAGGAAGTGTTCCTGAATCAGCCGGAAGATATAAAAACCTTTTTATTAAAAACGTCTATACTGGAACGTATGACCGGTGAACTTTGCGATTCAGTTACGGACGGAAATAGCAGTCATTCGATACTGCAAAATCTGGCTGCCGCCAACCTGTTTATCATATCTTTAGATGATGAAGGACAGTATTACAGGTATCATCAGCTTTTTTCTGATTTCCTTGGCAAACAGCTGTTAAACACCTTTCCGAATGATATACCGGTTCTTCATGATAAAGCCAGTTCATGGTTTGAAAAAAATAATTTCGTGCACGAAGCGATCCATCATGCACTGGCCGCCAATAACCTACAAAAAGCTGCATCACTTATAGAGGGATACGGGATGAGGGCATTTTATCATGGGAAAGGAGCGGAAATCGCCGGTTGGATATATAAAATACCTGACAGTATCATCCAATCCCGCCCATACCTGTGTATCATTCAATCAATGGTATTAATGTCCGAAAAAATGCCGGGTTTTTCTAAAAAAGTGGAACAATGCCTTGATACCGCAGAAACTATCCTGCTTCAATCCAATAACAAAAAAATTACAGAAAACGTTGATGGTCAACATGATTATAGTTATATGCGTGCCACTATTGAAACGCTTCGGGCTAATCTGCTCAGGGAAAAATGCGGATTGCCGGAAAGAATCATGGAGGCATCCGGCCGGGCGTTGAACCTGACACAGGATGATTATCTTGAATTGAAATGCATCAACCTGGTAAATATGGTCATCGGGTATCTTTCCAAAGAAGATCTGAAAACCGCTTATCATATTCTGGATAAAAATGAGAGTATTACGCAATGCTGCGACTCCCATTCATTTTTTATTTTATTCCGGTATTTCAAGGCCTGGATAGCGCTCACAGAAGGCCGCCTATATGAAGCGGCATCAATATGCCGGAATACGCTTGACTATATCCATGGGTATGAAGGAAATTCGGAAACATCGGAGGCTGTTGAAGGTATCATCCATATCTGTTTGGGTAGTGTTATGCTGGAGTGGAACAAAATAGCAGAAGCCAGAGAAGAATTATTAATGGGTATTAGGTTGATAGAAGGAATCAAGTCATTACGGAATATTCTTGCAGACGGATACGCATCCATGACCAGACTTCTTATGAATGAAAATACAGAAGATCGGAACTTTCAATACTTCATTGAAAAAATTAAAAGCTTTGCTCCCTTTCTCCCTGGTGCGAATGAATATGCGGCATCATTTAAAATACGCTTTCTTCTGAAACAATCCAAAGACAACTCAATTCACTTGAGATCTATTGAAGACTTAATAAAAAGAAATCAATTATCCATTGATGGGGATATCAGTATTGCAGACCACCGGAATGGTTTAAAATGGAAACGAGCGGTACAACTTTCATTGATCAGATTTTATATTCATCAAAATATCCTGCTTTCAGAAAGACCTCCTGCCTTCATCGCGCATAAAGCAGAACAGTTTTTACACGACCAGATCCAGCACTCGGAGCAAAAAGGACAACTGCTTGCAGTCATTGAAATACGAATCCTTCAGTCCTTGTTATATTTCTCTATTGGTAAATCGGAAATGGCAATGTTGGAACTCAAAAAAGCATTAGCACATGGAGAACCGGAGGACTGTATCCAATTATTTGTGGATGAAGGAGAAATAATGGGGAAGCTCCTTGCAGAAATTATTAAAAAAGGCGGCAACATAGAGTATGCCGGAAAGCTGCTGCGAATGATTGATAAATGCAATGGCAGAAGCAAACAGCCGACAAAAAGGTTGGTTACCGCTTCTCCGTCTTATAAATTGGTGGAACCCCTCAGCAAGCGTGAAGTGGAAGTTTTACGACTCATATCAACCGGTATGTCGAATCAAGAAGCGGCTGATAAGCTTTTCATTGCACGAAATACGGTTAAAAGACATGTAAGTAATATATATGGGAAGCTGGATGTCACAAGCCGCATACAGGCTATCCATAGGGCAAAGGAAAATAATATTATATAAAATTACACCCCCTAAAATGGTCCATATGCATCATGACAGGACTTAAAAGAATTGATAGAAATATTTAAAATCTAATACGAAAATAATTGTCAGGGAATGAACCGGTTATGAAATGGAAGCTGCCCCCATTACAGCTTCCATTTCGTTTTTTCGGGCTCCAACCCGCAATCAAAAAAAAGCCACCGAATAAGCAATTAAGCAGGCTTCCTCTAATAAATCCTGCGTACTGAATCTGCCACCCTTTTTGATCCCTATCCAGCATACCAAAAGCACATTTTTTTTGTAGGAATCATAGAAGAAGCAAATTTACAACCTTAATTACCGATTTCAAAATACACCCCCCAAAATGACCCATCGGTATCATGACAGCATTGCTGCAAGCTGATAATTATCTTTAAAAAATAAAAAACGGTGTTTACCTCTATGATAAATGTAAACATCAGCAAATTTAGTATTGCAACAAAATATTATGTCATCGAGTTTAACAGATCGTTTAAAAAAAATTGAATCGAGTCAGGCTGTGCAGGATTGTTTACTGACGAAATTCAGTTTTTAGGAGGGCCATTGAAAAAACCAAACCTCGGGTAACCGGGAGACGGAAAGCCACGGATCCTAATGGTAGGATAGCCGGGTTGCCATTGGTAACATAACTAACCTTACATTATTAAGGAGAAAAAAATGAAAAAACTGGCAATTTTTCTGGCAATCATGTTAATCCCGTTCACAGCATTTGCTCTGGACACAATTTCAGACAACGACCTTAACGAAGTTACCGGTCAGGCAGGCGTCAGCATCTACACCAACTCAATTCAGATCGTAAAAACCGGC
>QZKS01000009.1 GCA_003599865.1 Desulfobacteraceae bacterium | reverse complement strand
AGCTGTAATCAAACTTGGCCTGAAGTTTACGGAACACTCCGTATCCGAACTTCTTGATGAAATGCTGCACATAGGCAGTGCGGTCTTCGATATCGTAGACCCATTCCTTCAAAAAGGCTTCAAACCCTTCAACCGTGTTCGAGGCCTGCTGGTACAGGTAGCCGAATGAAAAATCAACGTCATAAAACCCCGGCGTATAACCGGGGTGGGAACCAAACGGCTCTTCTACTACGGCAGCCACCCTGAAGGACGGTACGATGGTGCGCGAAGGGTCCTTGCCGATGGTGTCCCGGTCGACAATCCGTTCACAGGATATGATCACTTTTTCAGCGGCATTGGCACCGGCCTGGCAGTCGCCGGCAATGCCCCAGATCTGGGCGTTGCCGTTCTCGTCCGCCTGCTGAACGTGAATGATCGCCACATCGGGATTCAATGCCGGAACCAGAAGGGTGGGGCTGCCGTCAAAGGGAGACGGGATCATTTTGTACTTCCCGTCACCCATGAATGACCGGATGTTCATCAGATCCGTTCCGACCATATCCTTGACCGGTATGAAAGGCATGCCCATGGAACCGGCAAAGAGCATCATGGGCAGAGACAGATTGGAATACTCCTCCATTTCGATTTTATGGGGAATCCCTTTTTCCAGGGACCGCCGGTAGCAGCGTCCGAGTCCGTAGACGCCGAGAGACAAAAAGGTGCCGATAAACCGGCGAACGGCTCCGGCACCGATCAGCATGTCAAAATCATCGGCGGCGTTGCAGCGGGTAATGGTCAGGTCCCGTATTCCCTGGCGTATGATTTCATGGATGGCGGAGAACGGGGTCCGACAGATATATCCGCCGATGTAAAGAAAATCCCCGGAATGGACATGTTCCGAGATTGCCGTTTTCATGCTCATAACCTTGCTCATTTCATCATCCTTTTTTGGTTTACATTTCGTATTCGGTTCTTCTGATAATTTCATCCTGGGCAATATCACTCAGGCTGATGAATATGCCGGAATAACCGCTGATTCTGACGATCAGATCCTTATGGGCTTCCGGATTCTTCTGGGCATCCCGCAGGGTTTCCGAATCCACCATATTGAACTGGACCTGAAACCCGCCGTTTTCAAAGTAGGTTTTGATCAGGCATACCAGATCGCGGCTGCGGGTTTTTCTGCCGTGAAACCGCATATTCAGGTTCATGCCATTGTAAATCCGCTGCAAAGGCAGTTTGGTGACGGAGTTCATGATCGCGGTGGGACCTGCCACAGCAAGGCCGTTGCTCGGGGTGATTCCGTTTCCGAGGGTTTCTCCGGCGCACCGGCCGTCGGGCGTCGCGCCGGTAAACGCTCCCATGGAGATATGGAACCCCACGGAAAATACCCCCGGCCAGTATGCCCCCCCTCTGAAGTTTCGATGCTTCTCCAGCACATCACAAAAATGTCCGGCCACCTTCTGTGCCATTTCATCGACAGCATCCACATCATTGCCGTACTTTTCAATTTTGTTTTTCAGGTATGCCTGCTTGTCCTCCGCATCCGTCCAGTCATCGGAAAGCCATTGGCTCAGATCGGACAAGGAGAATCGTTTCTCGTCAAATACGGTTCTTTTTACCGCATACAGGCTGTCGGCGATATTCGAAAATCCCATCAACTGGACACCGGTCGAGTTGTAAATTGCGCCACCACGGGTCAGGTCGATCCCCTTTTCCATGGGCCCGTCGATCATGGCCGAGGCAAATGGGGACGGCACCAGTTCGGCAATGGCCCGGTCAAGGCATGCCATGCCGCCGGTCAACTGATTGACAAAGTGATTGATCTGGCAGTCATAGGCGTTCCATACATCATCAAAGGAAGCGAAGTTTGAAGGGGCACCGGTTTCCAGCCCGGAAGTATAGCCGAAGATATTGTCCACGCCGTTACTAAGCGCGAATTCAAGACACTTCATTCCATTGAACTGTGCGGCAAATGTGGAGCCGAAGGTCTTGCCTTGCGCATTGGGTTCAAGGCAGCCTACAACACCATAGTCCCTGGCGTCTTCTTCCGTATGCCCGGCGCGAATCAGGGAGGGGATGATGGCATCGTCATTGAGGAAATGCAGCAGCACGCCGTCTTTGGCATATTCAATGACCTTCATAAAGAAAAAATCGGGTGATCTGCTGCTCAGGCGGACACTGAAATTGGGCTGCACGGTCCGTATGGACGCATAGGCATCGAGCGTGAGATAACTCAGTTCATTGGTCGCATCGGCACCGTTCTGATCGAGTCCTCCGACAGCCACATTCTGTGTGGTCTTTCCCTCGGTTCCCTCCCCTCCCGGAATATAGGCTTCTTCCAGCACATTCCATATTTCACCGGTTTTCAGGAAAAGCAGGGATATGAGTTCTTTTGCCATGGCCGGATCGGTCCGTCCTTCTTTCCGGTCTTTGATGTAGCAGGGATACAGTATCTGGTCGATGCGTCCCAGGGAGACGGAGTTTCCTCCGGACTCGATTTGTGCAATCAGATGAATAAAGTAAAGGGATTGCACGGCTTCGTGAAATGTTTCGGCCGGGTATTCCGGAACCCTTCGGCAGACCGCTGCGATGGTTTCAAGTTCCTTCTTTCGACCAGGGTCATTGGTTTCCCTTGCCATCTTTAATGCCAGATCAGAGTAACGTCGCGCAAATTGTATGGCAGCCTGCAGAGAACGGATCACTGCTTCATAGAAAAGCCCCGTATCGCCCGAACTTTCCGCGGAAGACAGGGCCGCCGGCTTTTTCCGGGCTTCATCGATGATCCCCGAAAGGCCGGAAGCAAGCACCCTTTGATGGTTCATGGTGAAATGACCGATTCCATATGTAATCTCCAGCATAAAGGTGAATACATACTTATCAACATCCTCCGCGATCGCGTGGGGCAGAAGTTCCTCGTACCGTTCCTCGACCGTTCTTCCAGTCCAGAATGGCAGTACATCATTCAGTATTTCCTGTTTTTCCGCTTCCGTGATGAGCGCCCGCTGGACAACACGCCTGTCAAAGTTTTCCACATCTCCTGCCAGCCAGCGCGTCTTGTTCTCCGGAAACAGGGGGGCGCCTTTCAATTTGCCGGTCCTGCAGCCGACGATGATTTCATCATCACGGATGATCACACTCATCTTGTTCAATACGCGCTCAAGCGCAAGACTCATCCGGGTCAGGGGATGTTTGCCCCAATGTTCCGCCATTGCCTGTGTAAAATAACGGGCCCGCTCAACGCATATTTCCTGTGGAGCGTCAATCAGCCGCTGCCGGATGCGGCCGGTTCGTTCTCCGGCCACCTGTTCGGGTCTGACAATTTCAGGTTCCATCATTTCCTCCTGTATGCATGCTGCTATACTTTGATGTCCATATGGTTAATCAAAATGAAATCCCGTACCGGCTTGGGCAGCACCCGGTTCAGGAAGAGGAAAAAGGAGCTCATGAAATCAACCTGATTATGCAGCCTGGGGGATTCGGAACGAAGTACTTTGACGATTTTGTTCGCCGCTTTCAGGGGAGTCGTCGCCTCCTTGATCAACTCGTTGTCCCGGTTGATAAATCTCCTTGCCCGGTCCCGGTACGGTGATCCTTCCTTCGGCAGCACATGAATTTTGGCGGCAAAACCGGTTGAAACCTGTGCCGGTTCGATAATGGCCACCTTGATGCCGAAGGGTGCGACCTCGTATTGCAGTGATTCGACCAGTCCTTGAACGGCAAATTTGGAAGCGGAATAAATGGATTCAAAGGGAAAGGGAATCCGGCCGACCAGTGAAGACATGGCCACCAGTTTGCCTCTTCCCGCCTTCCGCATGCCCGGGATAAACGCCTGGAATATGGATGCCGCGCCGATGACATTGATTTCCAGGCATTTGAGCGCCCGTTCCAGATCGATTTCTTCAAAAGGCCCGAAAAATCCGATGCCCACATTGGACAGAACCGTATCCACCCGTCCGAATTTCCGGAGGACCTGATCCCGGAATTCCAGAATTCCTTTCCTGTCCGTAATATCCCGGACCTCGATCAGATGATCGCAGCCGATCTGATCCAGTTCTTTTTTCATTACCGCCACACTGTCTGCATCCACATCAAAGCCTGCAATCTTGTCCCCGGATGAGGCCAGCAGTCTGCATACCTCTTTTCCCATACCCTGGGCCAGTCCGGTAATCACAACCACTTCACCCATAACCCTCCTCCTTTTCTATCCACTGAAATCAGCAGCACGTCCGGCGCATAATTCCCCCAGCTGCCGGATGGATTGCCGGAAATCCGGATATTTCAGATGGAAACCGCTTTGTTTCAGTTTGGTGTTATCCACCACATAGTCATGATACAGGTATTTGCATGCGTCATATTCCAGATCCGGTATCCGGTTCTGAAACCGGGAAAAAAAGCCGTCCACGCGGGAGATCAGCTTGATCATTCCTAAAGGCAAGTGCAGCCAGGGCGCCTTGCCGTGATATACTGCCGCCGCCAGGACAAGTGCCTCTTTCAGGGTCGGATTCGTATCTTCGGCAATATTGTAAATCTCTCCAACCGCATCATCCAGAAGCGACAGATGTTCCAGTGCCGCCGCAACATCTTCCGCACGGATGTTGGAAAGAAGCTGGTTTCCGCTGCCCGGGATGGCTGCGATGCTGGAGGGCCGGGAAAAAGCCTTTCCCGCGCCGTCATTGCATCGGGGACCATAAACCGTGCAAGGCCGGACAATAATGGCCGGCAACCCCTCTTTTATCTTCTGAAAGACCACGTCTTCGCCTTCCTTTTTGCTTCGTGCGTAGTCATCCATGGGGTCCCGTTTATCCGATTCTGTAAACGGTTTGCCTTTGTAGTATCCGTATACACTGGTGGAAGTCACATGGATAAAACATTTCACGCCGGCATCAAGGGCCAGCCCGGCTATGTGCCTTACTCCCTCCACATTGGTCGGATAAAGATGTTTAAATGGTGTGGAAAAATTACAGATCGCACCCAGGTGAAATACACGGTCAACATCGCCTTCAAACAGGCGGGGGAGGGTCTCCGGGTTTGTCAGGTCAGCCGGGATGAATTCCACCCCCCGTTGTTCAAAAAAGGACAGATCGGATCTTGGTCTGGATGTTGCCCGGACCCTTACTCCTTTAGCAGCCAGATGCTCAACGACATGACTCCCCATGAATCCGGCCGCACCCGTAACAAGACTTGTCCCTGAAAATTTCATCCGCTTCCCCCTGTTTCCATTTTGAGTGGCTGACCCGGAGGCTATTTTTCATTCATTTTGACTGTTTTTTTTATACCAGCCTCATCCGTGCAAAAATGGTGAACCAGCTCTTTGCGGGCTTTTTCCAGCCAGTCCAGAATCATCTGGTTCATATCGGTTCCCAGTTCGGCGATCAGGTTTACAAAGATGCTGCCGTGCTTCCATCGCTGCAGATTGGCCTGACGTCTTCCGAGTTGTTCCTGATAAACGGAGATTTGTTCATCAATCAGTTCCAGCGCGCGGTCCGGATCGCCAAACCCAAAAAAGACAAAGCGCATTAAAAAGGGGTCCCGGAGAATCATGGACTTTTCAGGTGAGCTTTCCAGCCAGCGGACAAACTCTTCACGTCCTTTTTGGGTAATGGAATACAATTTGCGGGGGGGACCCTTTTCGTCATTCTGGACCACCTCCTTCATGGTGATCAGGCCCTCCTCTTCCAGCTTTTTCAGATTGGGATAGATCTGTCCGTAGTTGATGGACCACATATGTCCGAAGTTCCGTTCAATATGTTCCTTGATCCGGTATCCGTGCATATCCTTGTACTGCAATAAACCGAGGATAGTATATTTGATGCCCATGTCTGCTCCTGATCGTTTTTATTGTCTATCGAGCCCGCTATATATACTTTTAATATATAGAAAGTATATATAAAGGTTGTCAAGAGTTTTTTTGAGGGGTGGACCAATCGTCATAAAAATCTATGCATACGTTACAGGACAGATTTCAGAAGGCGGGTACGGCTGATCATGATGAAATATATTCAGGCCAGTCCTCTTCTCCGGGCGCAAAACAGGAGATGCCGATTTTGGTCAGAACACGAAGGGTCTTTTCCATGGATTCCCCGGTCAGCGTATGGATGCAGGGACCTGGTTCCAGTTGCAGCCATTCCCGTTTGGCCTCTCCCAGATGATGGAAAGGGACCAGCGTCAATCTGTTCAGTCTGAGTTCTGCCAGCAGGCTTCCCCAGCCTTCCAGATTTTCCGGTGTATCCGTGATGCCCGGTATGACCGGCATACGGGGCCAGATCAATGGACCGCCTTTCTGATGATAACGACGGGCCAGCATGGCGAGGTTGTCGAGGATCATGCGGTTGTCCGTGCCGCAGAATTGCCGGTGGGCCTCCGGATGGAAAAGCTTGATGTCAAAAAGCACAAGGTCTGCAAGCGTCAGCAGTCTGCCCGCGGTTTCCGGATGCGCTGTTTGCGCGGTATCTTTTTTGGTTATGGTTCCGGATGCGGAAAGGGTATCCGGATCGGCGTGAAACAGACCGCAGGTCTCAATGGCAAGGTGTATTCCGTCCCTCTTCAGACTGCCGGCCAGGTGTGCGGCAAATTCGGGATACAGGGTCGGTTCTCCTCCGGAAAACGTAACCCCGCCGCCGGAGTTTTGATAGAAAGGGTATTCAGGCATAAGTTCTTCCCGGATTTCCTTTACGGACAGCGGTTTTCCAAACCGGATCAGGGCGCCTGACGGACAGGCATCGGTGCAGGCAAAGCATTGACGGCATTTTTCGGAGCGGATCTGTCCGGGAGAAACAATGGCACCTTCCGGGCATACGGAGATGCATGTCCGGCAATTGGTGCACAGGTGTTTTTTAAATCCAAGCTCCGGTATCGGTTTCCAGGATTCCGGGTTCTGGCACCAGACGCATCGCAAGGGACATCCCTTGAAAAACACAAGGCTTCGAATCCCGGGGCCGTCCTGGAGACAGAAATGCTGGATGGAAAAGACCAGTCCGGCAGCTTCCTGTTTTGGATTACCCGAGGCCATGGGCGGTTCTTTCGATGATTTCGTCCTGGACACTCGGCTGAAGATCATGGAAATAGGCACAATAACCGGCCACCCGGACCACGATCCCAGGGTGTTCGGCCGGATTGTTTCTGGCAGCCCTGAGCATTTCCGCATCCAGAACATTGGCCTGGACCTGCATGCCGCCCTGGCTGAAATAGGTTGTAAACAGGCCGGCAAGCGCTTTTCGTCCGGCATTGCCCGAAACGGTTTTGCGGTCAAACTTCAGGTTCAATGCACAGCAGTTGGCCCATTTCCGGCTGTCCAGGGATGCGGCAGAGCGCAAAACCGCCGTAGGGCCTTTCCGGTCAGCACCGTCAGCAGGCGAAAGCCCGTTGGACAGCCGTTTTCCGGATCCCCGGCCATTGGGCAGGGCGCCGGTCAGGCGGCCAAAGGCAATGTGACAGGTCATGGAATAGATGCCCGGTATATATCGCCCTCCCCTGGAATTGCGGTGGGCGATGATGGCATCGGAAAAGATGTCGGCAGCCAGCTGCGTCATCCGGTCAATATCCGGTATTCCATTTCCATATCGGGGAAATTGATGCAGGAGTTCCTGCTGCAATGCAGGGTGATCCCGGTAGTCGGTTTTCAGAATATGCAGTAGTTCTTTCAGGGTAAACCGCTTTTGCTCAAAAACGAGCTGTTTGATGGCATATAATGAATCTCCGGCGTCGGCCAGTCCGGCAACCTGGATGGATGTGAGATCATATAAGGCACCTCCCCAGGTGACATCCCGTCCTTTTGCAAGGCAGCCTTCCGTGACCATGGAGTTTACCGGTGTGGGCCGCCAGATCCGGTAGGTTTCTTCCAGCCATCCAATAACTTTTACCATTTCAGCAACAGCATGTTCCACTTGAATCCGGAAGGCGTCCGCCACATCCTCAAAGGACTGCATTTGCTCAACCGGTCTGGTCATAGCGCCCATACGGCCTCCAAAATGCCGCCGGCCGTAACAGATTCCCTGGTTCAGGGCCAGTTCCAGACACAGGGGCAGATTGAACAGGGCCGCATCACTGGAGTTGTAGGTCCTGCCCTGGCTGGCCATTTCCACACATCCGATGACGGCAAAGTCCCGGGCATGTTCCGTCGACATCCCGGCCTGCGTCAGGGCGGCAACCACGGCCTTATCGCTGAAAAAGGACGGTTTTCCGCATCCGAGCTGAACCGTGGCAACCGCGTTGTCCAGGAACCAGGAGGGGGTTTTTTCGTGAACGCGGACATGCAGGGCCGGTTCCCTGGTCCGGATCTGGGCATAGGCATCGAGAATCAATCCGGACAATTCGTTGGTGGTGTCGTTTCCGTTTTCATCCGTGCCGCCTATGGTGATTCCCTGGGCAACACCGTTGCCGCTGAAGTACTGGTCGATCCGTTCCGAATACACCGGAAGGGTTTCACAAGTTTTGAGCTGAAACGAGGCCATGATTTCGGTTGCGGTTTCACGGGTAATGGATTTCTGCTCCAGGTCTTTTTGATACAGCGGCAGCAGGATGCGGTCCAGGCGGCCGAATGACATGCCCTGTTCAAAATCTTCCAGGTTCATGGCCACATGGACGATCCAGCAGGACTGCAATCCTTCCAGAAAGGTCCGGGCCGGATAATAGGGTACATGGCGGCAGGCATCGGCTGAGGCAAGAAGCTCCTGACGGCGTTTGTCGGACATGCCGGGTTGATAAGCCATTTTTTCTGCCAGATCGGCCAGGTTGGTGGCCATGGTTCGGATTCCCCGGATCGTGATGCGGATGGACTGATAAAAGGCGACCTGATCCCGGTTCAATGGTGTTCCATCCGGAAGGGCATTGGTTTCCAAACAGGTTCCGGCAATCTGATCCGGGTGCTGAAGACCCTGGTGTACCACATTATAATAACCGCCAACCTGATGTCCGATACCGGCTTCTTCGGTAATGAAATACCGTTTGGCCCGGAAAAAATCCAGAAAATGCACAAATCGTCCCGGCTTGAGAAGCGCCCGGCCGCCGATGCTGGAAAAAAGACCGGCCAGGCCGACCCGGACCAGTTCAATTTTTTCCGGAAACGTCAAGTTGATGGGGATCTGACGTTTTTCCAGCCGGAACAGGTCTTCCAGGATGTTGATGGAGCCGCCTTCCGGATAATAATTGGCCGCCGTCCGTTTGGAGGTCATGTTGCCGATGATCAGTTCATTGTCGTAGATGCGGGGTTGCCTTTCCGACATCAGAAAGGCCAGGGCCTTTGCCCGTTTGACCAGCGGATGATCTTTTTTGCCGAGACGGCCCTGCGCGGTTTTCGGAAAGCGCTGAAGCAGGATGGGCCGCTCCAGACACAGGGAGCAGGGAGAGGCAAACAGATCACCTTTGATAGCGGCGATCCGGTCGGTGGGTTCCCGGTATGCCGGTCCGGTTTCCGGTATCTGTTCTTCCTCCATGCGGGCGGCCAATGCTTGATTCTGTTGGGCGTTCATATTTTGCCTCCTTGTCAAAAGCCTTGAACCGGTTACAGACAGACACAACGCCGGCTGAAAAAAGACGGATCAGATGGCCGTCGCCCCGCCATCCACCGTGAGGGTCTGGCCGGTGATGAAATCGGCTCCCTTGGAGCACAGGAACAGCGTGGGCCAGGCAATATCAATCGGTTCCGGAATCCGGCCCAGCGGGATTCCTTTCACGATCTCTTTCTGAATATCATCGTTGGACCAGAAAAACTTGCTGAAATCGGTTTTCACCATGCAGGGGGCCACGGCGTTTACCTGGATGTTGAAGGGGGCCAGTTCCATGGCCAGGACCTTGGTCATCATCTCGATTCCCGCCTTGGCGATGCCGTAGATTCCCATGGCCGGTGCGGAGCGTCTGGCCGCAATGGAGGTAATGCTGACGATCTTTCCTTGTTTCTTCTCCTGCATGATCTTTCCGGCTTTCCGGGAGCAGCGGAAGGTCCCGGTCAGATTGGAATCGATAATTTTCTGCCACAGGGAAGGGTCGGCATCCATGACGGAGGTGACAATATTCATGCCGACATTGTTGATCAAACCGTCCAGCCGGCCAAAGGTTGCGAGGGTCTGTTCAAACAGGACATCCACATCTTCATCTTTTCCAATATGTGCCGGAACCGCCAGCAGGCGACCATTCTTTGCCTGCAAACTTTCCTTTGCGGCATCCAGTCCCGGCTGCTTGCGGCCGCAGATCACGACTCTGGCATTCTGGGCCAGAAGTTGTCGGGCAATTTCAAGACCGATTCCCCGGCTGCCGCCGGTGATCAGAAAAACCTTGTCATCCAATTGGTAGGACAGATTGCTCATACGTATTCTCCTTAACGTTATGATAGGGTTGATGCAATCAATGCGGCCCCGATGGCGCCGTTTACCTGGGCGTGGGTGGATACAATGATCGGTGTATTGAACTTCTCCTCCAGCGCTTTGACGACACCGATGTTTTTGGCAACCCCTCCGGTCATCATGACCGGTGAGGTAATACCGATCCTCTTTCCCATGGCCATGACCCGGGACCCGATGGAAGCGTGAATCCCGGCAATGATGTTTTCCCGCTTCTCTCCCTTGGCAATCAGGGATATGACCTCGGATTCGGCAAAAACCGTACATAGGCTGCTGATGGAAGCAATATTGTCCGCCTGCAGGGACAACTCCCCAAACGCGTCCAAATCGACTTCCAGTGCGCGCGCCATGACTTCCAGGAACCTTCCGGTCCCGGCGGCGCATTTGTCGTTCATGGAAAAATCCTGTACCTTTCCCTTGTCGTTGATGACAATGGCCTTGCTGTCCTGGCCGCCGATATCGATAATGGAGCGGATCTCCGGGTTCAGGAAATTGGCGCCTGCCGCATGGCAGGTGATTTCCGTAACCGCCTTGTCGGCGAATTCAATGCTGTTTCTGCCGTATCCGGTGGCAATAATCTTGTCGATCTGCGATTCGGAAAGATGAAGTTCCGACAAAATCCGGTCAAAAACCTGGCGGCCTGCATTCCGGGAATTGTATCCGGTCAGGATCACGCATGATCCCAACAATTCATGATCTTTTATAATGGCTGCCTTGGCGCTGATGGAACCGACATCAATACCTGCTGTGATCATAAATTCCTCTATTTCGCGTAATATGTTTTACTTGACATATTCGTAAGAAGTCTAAAAATTTATCTTTGTCATTCCGGCGAAAGCCGGAATCCAGTAATTTTTATGAGTTCTGGACTCCGGTTTTCACCGGAGTGACGGTATTTGGACTTTTTAAGATTTCATCTTACTTCAGCATTTCGATAAATGCATCAATCCGGGTTTCAACCTGGCTTTCGGAAAAATTCCGTTCATCGGACATGTCGGCTTCGATCATCAGGGTGGGGATGCCGACCTTTTCCTGGATGATCCGCTGGATGTCGTACTGTCCCAGCGAATAAGGTTTGCAGCTCCGGTTGGAATGAAACACCACGCCGTCCGCTTCATATTTTTCCACCATTTTAACGATGTTGTCCGCCATGATATCGGTTCCGGTATTCAGAAAAATCCGGGTGTACATTTCCGCCAGCGATCCCAGAAAATCATTTTCATCCAGGTATTTCATGGAGCTGCACCATCCGGACGTATAGGTGTCCGCCACCAGGCAGGCGGAATGGGCGGCAAACTTGTTGGACAGCCATCGCAGCCGGTACCATACCGGCAGGTTGTCCCATACCAGACGGTATTTTTCCTCGGCCAGCATGCCGATCCCCTGGGCAATACGGTCTTTCATTTCCGCCAGCAGGGATTCGTAAAAATCCACCGCCGTCTGTGTTCCGCGCAGGGTTACAATCATGGCAAGATGAAAAAAAGCATCAAAACAGGTCATGGGCGCAGGCCGGTTCATGGTGGTATCCAGGACCTCCTGCCAGAGTTTCTGCCCTTGAACCGACAATTTGCCGACCTCCATCATGCGGTCGTAATCAAATGACTTGCCGCAGATTTTTTCCAGAAAGGAAATATATTCCTGAATCTGTGTGGTGACATAGCGCTTCATATCCGGATTGTATTCCGTATGGCAGATAGGGGTATCCAGGATGAACAGGGGCACCTTGTAATACCGAGCCTGGACTTCATACCATTTTAAAACCGTTCCGCAAATATTGTTGCAGCAGATCAGCATGTCCGGTTCCGGAAGTCCGCCGATGGGGCCTCCGTTGACGGTGGCACAGGCGATGTCGGCCCGTGCATAGGAGCAGAGGTCGCTGGAGTATCCCATCGCTTCGGCTTTTTCACAAAGCTCGACCCCCATTTTGCTGGCGCCGATCATGGCGCCGTAATTTTCCGGATAGACCGGTATGATATCCATCACATGCAGGGGTTCCACCGGTCCGCCGCTGGTGATCCAGGCGATCTTTTTCCCGGTCTGCTCCTTGGGGGTCTTTGCCTCAATATAGTATGCCGTCATGAGGTCTCTCATTTTTTTGTCGGACTTGATCTTTCGTTTTTCTTTTTCCGGATCTTTTACTTTTTCCGCGGATGACATGGTTTTTTTCTCCTTTTACAGCATTTCCATAAAGGCTTCACATCGGGTTTGAAGCTGGCCTCCGGAAGAAGCCTGATCTTCGATTTCAAACAGCATGCTCGGAATGCCTTCTTTTTCCAGCATTTCTTTCATATACGGGTAATCAAAGGAATGGGGATCGCAGAATTTCAGAAATACAAAGATGACACCGTCTGCATGATTTTCTTTGACCTTTTCCAGAAGATAGTTTCCCCTGGCATAGATTCCGGAATGCTTGGCCGGACAGACAACCCGGTTGATATACCGCCTGGCGATGTTGGTTTCCAGGTCACCGGTTTCCTCGATCCGGCCTTCAACATACCGGGCTCCGGTGCAGAAATCATCCCAGATCACCGCACCCCCGGATGATTCGATGATATCATAGATATCCGGCATGCTGCACAATCCTCCGGTCAGCACCAGTCTTTTCGGATTTGCAGGATTCCCGGCCCGGGGTGTTTCAAGGGAGAGAACAAGTTCCTTGAGCGCAGCGGCGAGCTGTTCCCGGTCCATGACCATGGATGCCTTGAGAACGGTGTGAAGCTCGCTGCTTTTGATCCGTTCCGGTGCGGTTTTGCGGATCTCATATAATCTTGCAAGGGAATTGCGAACCTGATTGGAAATCCGGATGGCTTTCCGGAGCCCGTCATCGGTGATTTGGATTCCCAGACCGGTTTCCAGATCCTTTCTGAATTTTTGGATCACGGAAATCATGTATTGTTCGGCGCTTCCGGTATCCAGCTTGACCGGCATGATCAGGTCTGCATGAAATGCATAATCCGTATTCATTCTCCAGATATCGGACAGGCGTTGAATGGAGTCACAGGTATGGGGGAAAACCGTACCATCCAGAAAATCCAGGCGTCCGGCAAGGGAGTCTTCCAGTGCCCCGCGCACGAGGCTGCAACTGTAGGCCTGGAGAAAGGCGTCTGCCCGGGAAATCGTTGCTCCGGAGCCTAAAATGCGAAACGGAAGCGCGCCGGAAGCCGTGATCAGCTCTTCCGGCGTGTAGGAACAGAAATTTCCGATCACCTTGCCATGTGTCTGTTGTTTCCAGGTTCGGGCGTATTGACATGGGTTTGAAACAACCTGTTTGAAAATGCCGAGTTTTTCCATGTACGATGCTCCTTGGGATCGTTTGGGTATGATGAATTTCAAAAGAAACAAACCAATTGGTTTGTTTTTCATAAAGTCAGAATTTTTATTTTTTGTCAATCTTTTGTTTATTCGTTTTTTCGAACCGCAATCAGCGGCGATAATATTTTTATCCACTGACTTCGCAGCGTTCGGTAATAATCCGGTTCATCCAGGATAATGGACTGGATGGCCATTCCCCGCATGGAATACAGTGTCAGGTTCATGAGGATTTCAATGGATCCTGCCGTATCGTCAATCGAAGAGAAATGCTCCCGCCACAGTTCATCCAGGGAATCAAAAAAATCCTTGATGACCGGTTTCAGGCGCTGTTTCAGTTCATTATCGGTCCGGCATGCCACATTGAACTCCAGCCAGATGTCACGGTATGTCCCCTGATAAAAATTCTCCCAGATATAATCAACAACCTCAACCAGCAAATTATCCCGATTTTTAAAGCTTGGAGCCATCTCACGGGCGGTTGCAATCGGGCCTTTTAAAAAATGTTTGGCAGCCGCGACAACCAGTTCTTTCTTGTTGTTGTAATGGTGCCGCCACGCTCCTCGGGAAACACCGGCCCGGTTCAGGATTTCGGAAATGGATGTTCCATGATATCCGCGTTCCTGAAGACAGATCAGCGTCGCCTCAATCAGCCGTGTTTTCATTTCCCGGCTTTTTTCTTCCTGGGTTTTCCTTTTTTTGATGCAGCACATGGTATTGCTTCCTTGTTTCCCTTGCCCGATCGAAACTGTCGCCGATCTTACCGTTGACCGGACAAACACCCTTGT
Source organism: Desulfobacteraceae bacterium (assembly GCA_003599865.1). Lineage (GTDB taxonomy): Bacteria > Desulfobacterota > Desulfobacteria > Desulfobacterales > SURF-7 > QZKS01. The sequence continues at coordinate 15,937 of QZKS01000009.1, read as the reverse complement.
ATGAAAATGATCCGGCTGTTCCTGGTGCAAGCCAAGTAATGGACTATAAAGAAGAAGCCGGAGTGTGTCAAATTGCTTTTGGAAAAATCAATGGAATCATGAAAATCCGACTGATTATGGTTTAACCGGCAGGGGACCGGAATTTTTCCGGTTCCGTGCCTTTTATAAACAGGGCGTTGACAGAGCCGGGGGTGTTCTCCGGAACCGGGTTTCCGCTGACAGGGTCTATCCTGACCCTTACGGTTCCATCCGGGGTATCAAAGTATAGTCCGGGATATGTTTTGGATTCAGCCGCTTTCATGATATCCATCCAGATCGGCAGTGCCGCCCTGGCACCGGTTTCGCCACTTCCCAGCGTTTTAGCGGAATCCTGCCCCACCCATACGCCGGTTGTGATGGATGGTGAAAATCCGATAAACAATGCATCTTTATACTGATTGGTGGTTCCGGTTTTACCGGCAAGGGGCCGGCGAAGGATTTCGGCTTTCCGGCCGGTGCCTTCCTGAATAACCCCGGTCAGCATATCTGTGATGATGGCGGCACCGGTTCTGGACATGACGATTGTTTTTTGCGGTTTTGCCCGCAAGATAATTCTTCCCTGCCGATCCTGAACCTCGGTAATGGCAAACGGTTTGATCCGTTTTCCCTGGTTTGGGAATACGGAGTAGGCGGTAGTCAGCTCCATGAGCGTCATTTCTGCGGTGCCCAGTGCCAGGGACAGATAGGGATGAAGCGGGGATTGAATCCCAAGGGAATAGGCAAACGATACAACCGGTGCCACGCCGACCTTTTCGATCAGCCGGACTGCCGGGATGTTTTTGGAATAGGCAAGGGCTTTTCGCAACGTGATTTCTCCCATATAATCGTTGGTAAAATTTTCCGGTTCCCATGGGGGGGAGTCACCGGGGCCGGGAAAAATGACGGGAGAATCCAGTATCAGCATATTCTGGGGGAATCCCTGCTCTGCGGCATAGGCAAACAGAATCGTCTTAAAGGCGGAGCCGGGCTGCCTTTTTGCGGTCACCGCCCGGTTATAGGAGCTTTGGGAAAAATCCCTACCGCCAACCATGGTCAGGATTCCACCGGTCTGAATGTCCAGTGAGATAACGGCTGCCTGGGGGGCCGGTGCCGTGATATGGTTGTTTTTCATTCTGTCTTCCAACTCGGGAAGCCGTTTCCGAACAGCGGTTTCCGCCGCGTTTTGAAGTTCATAATTCAGGGTCGTGTGAACAATAAGTCCCCCATGATACATGAGGGTGGAACCAACCTCTCTTTCCAGCTGATCCATCACATATCTTGTAAAATAGGGAGCCTTGGAATGATTGTCGGATGATTGTCCGATCCGGAGCGGTTCGTTTGCGGCCTGCTGGAATTCTTTTTGGGAGATGATCCGGTTTCGCATCATCTGTTTCAGGACGATATCCCTGCGCTGAACAGCGCGCTCGGGATTGATGAGAGGTGACAGGCGGGACGGCGATTGCGGCATGCCGGCGATCAGCGCTGCCTCTGCAAGGGTGAGCTCCCCGACAGGCTTGTTAAAAAAGGTTTTGGCGGCGGCCTTGACCCCATAGGCACCGCTGCCGAAATAGACCTGGTTCAGATACAGTTCCAGAATTTCATCTTTTGTGTACCGTCTCTCCAGTTGAAAGGCCAGGATGGCTTCTTTCAGTTTCCGGATAATGGTTTTCTTATGGGTCAAAAACAGGGTTTTGGCCAACTGCTGGGTCAGGGTGCTGGCCCCTTCCACGAATTTTCGTGCCAGAATATCCTTGATAACGGCGCGGGCAATCCCTTTCAGGTCCACACCGCTGTGCCGATAGAAATTTCGATCTTCAATGGCGATGACGGCCTGCCGCAATGAGATGGGTATATCGTTCAGCCGGAGGGGGTCCCTTTTCTCCAGAAAAAGCTCGGAAAGCAGGACCCGGTCTTCGGAGTAGATCCGGGTGACGGCAGAAGGCTGGTATGATTGGAGCGAACGGATTTCAGGAAGGTCTCTGGTAACGGCAATGAGGATTCCGCCAGCAGTCCCGGCGATGATGCCGCATGCCGTAATCAGGCAGATGAGCATTTTGTTTTTTTGAAAAAGAAATCTGGTCATACCCTGTCCCGGAGAGTGAATGAATTGGCCGTTATATTAAGACAGGGTTATGGATCAGGGCAAGCGTTTTATTTTTTTGATTTCAAACAACTCCGGCCCTTCGTCCGGGAACGGAATCCGTTTTAACTGGCCTTGGCCTGTTCGGCGATCTCGGGCGGTGTGACGCACAGGCCGGATTCCCCCCAGATATATTTCCCGTACTTCAGGTATCCGCGGACATTGTTCAACCGGGCATCCTTGTTTTTTTCAACGGGAAGGACATGCCCGGATATCATGGGCTGAAGATACTTTGCCAGCTCGTTGCATCCGCCGCCGGTTAATATGATGGAATCAATATCCCAGTCTTCGGCCCACATGCGGTCGATATCATTGGCAATGGTTTCGGCGGACTGCATGAAAACCTGATCACGGATTTTGGAGATATCATATTCCTGGCCTCTCATTTTGATCAGGCCGGACTCGACAGCATTGTATAAACGATACAGCTCGACATTGATGCCGCTTTTTTCATGAAGCCTGTTGGCGATTACCCGGAAGATTTTGGAGATGCCGGTATCCATGGTCGTGCTCCCCCGGTCAATGTACCGGAGTTTGTCAAAGATGGAGAAATCCGTGGTACGGAAGCCGATGTCAATAATGCCGACCTTCTGTTTGGTCAGTTCCATGTTGGTGATTTTTCCCTTGTCATCCATCAGCAGGTTGAAAAAGCTTCCCAGGGGCTGCGGCATCATCCGTACCTTTTTGATAAAGATTCGTTTGGTTGTGCTCTTGCCGTCTGTTTTGTGATAGGTAATGGTGTGCTGGCCGGTCAGCAGCTTCGCGAATCGGGTGTTATGTTCCTTAAAATAGGATACCGGCAGACCGGAAACGATATTAATGGGCGCTTCGGTATTGGAGAACTTCCCGGCTACGGTCAGTGCGAGAATTTTGACAAAATCCGTAATCAGTTTTTCCTGATCCAGAGTAAACTGCCGGACATTGGACTGCTGCTCGGCATAGTCTCCCACAAAATAAGACTTATCATCAATGGTTACATGCAGCTGGTCGGAGTTGGAATTATTGCCGAGGTCTGCATAAAACTGTATGTCCACAGCTTCGCCGAAAATCGACTTGAACATGATGAACTCTTTTCCATTGGAGGCTTTTGTAAAACCAAAACCGATATCGATGCCAAGGACTTCCATTGTATCCTCCCAAAAATTGAGGGTTTTCATTGATGATCATCCGGATCGTTCACGATCCGGCAGAGCGTTTGCTGTCTGATTCCGGCAATGCCTGGTTTGGAATAGGGGGTAAGCCTGTTACGGTTTCCTGCTTTTTGATTTGCTCGCAAAGCAGACATTCGGATCCATCAGGATCACCCGATAAATTAGCAATTATTATGCCACTGGATAATCCGGCAGCCGCCTCCCGGACAGGGGGAAAATACCGGATGAAAATAAGAAGGACAGGCATCCCTTTCCGGCTTCCGGAAACGCATCATGTCCATGCGGTGCTTCCATTCCGGATAAGGGTGCGGTTTGCATTCCCGGCCGTCGGATATCGGTCCGGCTGTTTTTTCGTTCTGCATAAAAAAAGGGAAGGTTTTTCATCCTGAGAGTTCGTGCCAGAATCTTGACTTACAGCAGCCAATATTTTGGCTCATCATGGATAAAGATGCCGGAATGGGGAATCCGGTCCGGGGGAAAGGTTGTGAAGTGACTTATTTGCCGTCTTTTTTTTCTTCGATCTGTTCCTGCTTTTCCGATTCCGAGGTGGCTTTCTTGAAATTTTTAATTCCCTTGCCAATACCGGACCCGATTTCCGGCAGTTTGCCGGCGCCGAAAATAATCAGGATGATGACCAGTATGATAATGAGTTCCGGCATTCCGATTCCAAACATTTGATCCTCCTGTTTTGCTTGCGTTGGTTTGGCCATGAAACCGCTGGCTGATTCGGACCCGAAATATAGCACCGGCCTGATGGGGTGTCAATCATTGAAATCAAAATTCATCCTGCGGCCGGGAGTGAAAAAAAAGCGATTTTTAAACATTTTCCTTGCAAACATTTCACCAGATGGTTCATATCCGGCAGGAGAAGAAAAAAGAACCGGGAAAAGAATACCATTTACCTTATGAGGAGGCAGATGCAATGAGCCGGAAAATTCGGATCGGGGCATTGATATCAGGGGGCGGGACCAATCTGCAGGCGATCATCGATTCCTGTGAATCGGGAAAAATCAGCGGGGAAATGGTTTTTGTCGGAACGGACAATCCTGCGGCAATGGGACTGAAGCGGGCGGAGAAGCATAAGATCCCGTCTTTTATTGTGGATTATCCCCATATCATCCGGTCCGTGAACCGGCATCCCGAACCGGCAAACCTTCCGGAAGATTTCAGTCTGGATGAGATCATGCAAAAGCAGTCCATCTTTTCATCTGAAAATGATCCGGAAACAATCAAAAAATTTTTGCGGTCCCGGGCGGCTGCGGAAGCGGAACTGTTGAAAAACATGACCCCGTTTCCGTTTGATCTGCTTGTTCTGGCCGGTTTCCTGCGGAACCTGACCCCCTATTTCATTGATCGGGTCAATAAGGATTCCATGCACCCGCGGATCATGAATATCCATCCGGCGCTGCTGCCGTCTTTCCCGGGGGTCGATGGTTATGGCGATACATTCCGGTATGGCTGCAAGGTCGGGGGCTGCACGGTTCATTTTATCGACTACGGAGAGGATTCCGGTCCGATCATCGGGCAGAAGGCGTTTCCGATCGAACCCGATGACACGCTGGATTCAATGAAGAAAAAGGGGCTGGAAGCAGAATGGAAGCTGTATCCCGAGTGCATACAACTGTTTGCTGAAAACCGGCTGCATGTGGAAACCGTATCTTTTCCCGGGGCAAGGAAAAAACCATACTGCCGGAACATTGTGTTGATTCGATAAGGAAAGCCGGATTATCCGGTAACGAAAATTTTCACAATCATGGGAAACGCCACGATGGTCCCGAAGGCACTTCCCAGGTTGGTTAAAATGACAACCAGAAGGATCCGGGTGACATTGTTTTTCCAGAATCCTTTAAAGGAAGTGATATCATCCGCCAGACACTCGAAATCCTTGACCTTGGGTTTTCGGAAATACGCTTCCACAAGACCGGATACCCAGCCTGCGGCAATCATCGGGTTTAAAGAGGTCAGGGGCGCTGCGACAAATGCGGATAAGATGGTGATCGGATGGGCAAGGGCGATGAGTGCACCAATCCCTGCCAGAGTACCGTTTGCCAGTACCCACCATGTCAGCATGTCGGTTCCGGCCTTGGCGCCGCCATAAAAAAATCCCACACCGAACAGCGCCAGTATCATGAGCGGGATTGCCCATTTGATTGCGCTCCCCCATTTTCCCTTTGGCGGAAGCTGCTCCAGTGACCAAAGATCGATTTCCGTATCCCAGTATTTTTGAATGCCGGGAACATGTCCTGCGCCGGCAACGGCAACAATTTTATCACCCGGGGCGGTTTTGATTTTCTGGGCAAGATACTTGTCTCTTTCATCAATGAGGATCTCCCGCAGGACCGGATGGGATTTTTCAACATCCGAAAGGATGGTCTGGAGAACATCCTCCTGTTTCATTTTTTCAATGTCCTCTTCGCTGATTTCCTCCACCTCTCCAACCGACATCAGCAGTTGAAACATCAACTTCATTTTTTCCCAGGCACCCATGATCCGCCATGCGCGGGAAAGGGTGATCTGAATTTCCCGGTCGGCAAGGTGAATAACCGCCTGGATGGCTTCACCTGCGTCAATGGCCCGCAGCATTTCTTCACCGGGTTTGATATCGAATTTACCGGCAAGCCGTTTTTGAAAGGAGGCCAGGAGCAGATTGGAAAACAGGAGAAACGCCTTTTTTTCCTTTATGACCTTCATGATATCCATTGCCTGCCAACGGTCTTTTTGACGGATGGCCTGGAAACGGGACGGGCAGAGTTCAACACATACCGTATCCGGTTTTTCTTCCTGAATCACCTTTTCGACAAGTTCGGCGCTTTCTCTGGACACATGGGCGGTGCCGATGAGGATAACGGATTTCCCGGTTTTGGTTTCAAGGCGTACGATATTGTTGTTGTCAACCATTCCCATTCGGTATATTTTCCTTTTTTTGTTTGGGTCAATTTTGTGTAGGTGGGATACACCCAATGTATAGGCCGTGTCAAGCATGGTTATAGGCATTGCCGGATGAATTTGCAAACGGAATGCATGACGGGAGAAGGAACATGAGCACAAGGAATCAGCCGGGGACGGAAACCGGTTATATCAGGAACGAACCCTATTACCTGGAATCAGGCAATGAGATCCCTGTTTTTGAAACCGCATATGATGCAAGGCTCCCTGTGATGCTGAAAGGACCGACCGGATGCGGAAAGACGCGCTTTATAGAGCACATGGCCTTTCGGCTGAAGCGTCCGCTGATTTCGGTTTCCTGCCATGAAGATCTGTTTGCATCGGATCTGATCGGACGATTTCTGCTGCAGAATGAAGAGACGGTGTGGGTGGACGGACCGCTGACCCGGGCTGTCCGAATGGGCGCCATCTGCTATCTGGATGAGGTGGTGGAAGCCCGGAAGGATACGACCGTCGTGATTCATCCGCTTACCGATAACCGCAGAACCCTTCACATCGACAAGAAAGGGGAGACGGTTCCGGCACATCCGGATTTTCTGCTGGTCGTTTCCTATAATCCCGGTTATCAGTCCTTGCTCAAGGATTTGAAACAAAGCACCCGCCAGCGTTTTGTCGCGCTTGAATTTCAGTATCCCGTACCGGAAAAAGAAGTGGAAATCGTGAGCCATGAAGGACAGGTGGATATGGACATGGCTGTCCGGCTGGTCTCTCTGGGCGGGAAGATCCGGAATCTGCGGGAGCACGGCCTTACCGAAGGAGCTAGCACCAGGCTGCTCATCTATGCGGCCCAGTTGATCCGGAGAGGAATTTCCATGAAGGAAGCCTGCCGCACGGCGATCTGTCTTCCGTTGACCGACGATACGGGGTTGCAGGAGACCCTCCATGACCTGGTGGATGACATTCTGTAAATGGATAACCGTCCTGTGGAAAATGACCCGTGGAAACCCTTGGAACTGTTTGATCCGGAACAGACGGATACCTATGAAAAGCTTGTCGGAAAAGCGGAACAGGAAAGCGGACCGACCCTTGCCGGAATCATGGCCGAATCCCTGGTTCCTGTTCTGGCAAGCAAAGATCCGGCGTTATTGGCGCATTTTCTGGTGGTTGTCCGGATCATGCAGTCAAAAGGCGTGTATGCGCTGGCATCGCCGCTGAGTACACTGACCTTTCTTTTGCGAACCGGAAACCTTTCTGCCGGAAAGACATTTCTGCATGTGCTGGAAAATGCATTTTCCCAGGAGATGAACTACAATCAGTGCAAACAGGTTGCAAGCCGCCTGGCGCAGGACTGCCTGCGGTTTCCGGATCATAAAAAAACCTGGATGATGAAGGCACTTTGCCGGGTCATCCGGCAGGATGTCATGCTGGCGGAACCGTTTATCGACAGCCTGAAGGGGGATCTGGAATTTCTGGACCATCAGGGTCTTTCGGCGTTTGTTGCCATGGGTCTGGAAAAATACCAAAAAAATCCGGATGCCGGAGAAAAATTTTTTTCCCTGAAAACGCAGGCTGCCAGGGAAGCCTGCCTGGAACTTCAATCGGTTGTTCCCTTAAAGCAGGTTCAGCATCGACTCAACCGCTATATCCAGGCATCGACCGGCCTTCCGCTCCGGGTCCGCCCGATAACAGCCATGCCGAATCTTCCCGTTGACATCCATATGGACGAGCCTTGTGTGCTTTCAGACGGACGATACCTGTATCTTCCGGAGGAAATCCATATGGGCGGCAGAGAAGCCGGCTGGAATCTTTATAAGGTTTTGGCCCGGCTGGAAGCCGGATACGATGAATTTCAAACCTTTGCATTTGATTTGCATAAGGCCCTGGATCGATGCAGGGCGGAAGACGTGACGATGGTTCTGCCAAAGGAGGAACAGATTGCAGCCGTGATGTCCATGGATCTTTCCGATATGGAGCGGTTTTTTCATCTGTTCCCGAATCCCCGTCTGGCATCCGACCTGTTTACCGTCTTTGAACACGGCCGTATCCGGGCGCTCATGCATCGGAAAAATCCAGGGGTGATCAGGCAGGCAGCCGTTTATTTGCAGCAGTCATGTGACCGGCGAATCCAACGCGCCGGGCCGGAAGCGGTTCTGCTGCCCTTGTATGCGGCTGTTGCCGTCCATCCGGAGTCAACCAAAAATGACAGCCGGAATCCGCTGCCGTTTGTAAACCGCTTTTCCGAACAATTTTTCCGGAGCATCCAAAAGGATGATACGGTCGAGGCCATAGCCGGTCTGGTGCTGTCATCCTATCATGAGGTGAAGTCATTTTTACAGATGGTAACTGGAAATGCGGAAGAGTATCCGCCGGCAGCCATTCCGTTTAACCGCAGCCTCCGTCCGGAGCTGCATGCCGGTACGGCTTCTTTGCAGCAGAAAAAGGCGGAGCAGATCCAACGGATTTTCCACACAAAGGGAATCCGGACATACCGATCCGACATTCAAAAGAAACTGGATGAACATTCCGGAAATCTGTCCCGTGACGATATCCGGGCGCTTGCACTGCATCCGGAAGAGACCGGGCCGCAGGCGGAAGAGACCATCCGGAACATCATCATATCCGTGCAGAGGGAACTGTTTTTGGACAAACGTCCGGAGGAGGGCTTGATTTTTCAGGAACAAGGGTCATACCCATCCTTTCGGTATCATGAATGGGACATGGAGCAAGGGGATTATCTTGAGGATCATGTGCTGGTTCGTGAAAAACAGATTCCGGAAAAACAGGGGACATTTTATGCGGATACGGTTGCGCTGCATCATGGGCTGATCCGGCGGATACGGCATTCGTTTGAACTGTTAAAACCGGAAGGGCTCACCATTCTGAGGCGCTGGATCGAGGGGGATGAGTTTGATTACCGCGCCATGCTGGACTTTGCCATTGAGAAAAAAATCGGACTGACGCCGTCCGAACGGATCTACATGAAACGGATCAAACAGGTCCGGGATGTATCGGTCCTGGTGCTGGTGGACCTGTCACGATCCACCGCCAATCTTGCGGCAGGCACGGACAAGTCGGTTCTGACCATTGAAAAGGAAGCCATCGTTCTGCTGTGCGAGGCGCTCACCGTTGTCGGAGATGCCTTTTCCATTGCCGGATTTTCCGGAACCGGGCGGCTTGGCGTGGATTATTTTTCCATCAAGGAATTTCATGAAGAGATGAAGGAAACGGTCAGGCAGCGGATTCATGCCATGCAGCCGCTTCGCAGCACACGCCTGGGCGCTGCGATCCGTCATGCATCAAGCCGGTTGGCCTATCGGGATTCAAAGGTCCGGCTGCTGCTGATTATAAGCGATGGTTTTCCAAATGATAACGGGTATAAACAGGAATATGCGATTCAGGATACCCGAAAGGCACTGCTGGAGGCCCGATCCAAAAATCTGTTTACCCATAGCATTACCGTGAATATCACCGGAAGCGCTCAGTTGGATCATTTGTATGGCAAACTTCATCACAGCGTGATTTCAGATGTTTGTGAGCTGCCGGACAAGCTGCTGCGGATTTACGGCAATCTGACCCGGTAAAATTCCGATTTGGCATTTTGAAAATCCGTATTATATTGTTGATGAAACCGTAAAAATTCCCAATTCCGTCACTCCGGTGAAAACCGGAGTCCAGAAGCTATTGAAAAGACTGGATTCTGACTTTCGTCAGAATGACAAAAAAGCTGTTTTTCGATTTTTACAAGTGCATCATTATTGTTTGGAAAAAATTATTATTGTATACATGGGCCGGAATACCTGGGATATGGAACTGCAACATGCTGATCTATGATGATATATTTCACTGGGACGGCTGGGGCGGAAAGCTCAAGCTTGCCAGCGGCAGATGCAGGCTGCGGATCTATGATGAAAGCCTCGAAAAGTCAGGCAGCTCCATATTGCTGCGGCCGATTGTCGTGATCAGCAAGGATATCGGCCGGGAGTCCATGTCCATCAGAAGCTGCTCCGGGAACATTGCGACCCTGGTGACCAAACAGTTCGGGATTGATCCCCGAAGGATGCTCTGGGTGGAGTATTATGCAGCGTCGGAATATGGTATCGGGAAAGTGCATAAAATTCCGGAACGATTTGACATTGTTGAATTCAAATGGCATGAGGGCAAAGCGATCGAACCCCGGTGGCGGCCCCTTGGCCCCCTGATGCTGGGAACCATCAAAAAAATGGTGGACGGATGGTAGTTCATGATACAAGGAAACTGCCTTGCCGGGTGTTCCGCTTTTCCAATTGATCATGAATCATCGCAAGGGTTTCGGCCTTTTTCAGGGACCATTCCGGAGCCGTAAGTTCATGCGGGTGCGGGTCGCCGGTGAGTCGCTGAATCACGACATTCCAGGGTGTTCTTTCCAGAAAATCACAGACCAGATCCACATACTCCTGTTGTTCCAGGCATTGGTATGTTCCGGCCCGGTACAGTGTTTCCATGCCGGTTCCCTTGATCACATACAGCAGATGAAGTTTGATGCCGTCGATGTTCATCCGGGAGAGCGTTTCCGCAGTTTCCAGCATCTGCGCTCTGGTTTCACCGGGCAATCCCAGGATCACATGGACGCAGATCTTGATATTCCGGTTCTGGGTCAGGAGAACGGCATTCCGGAAGCACGGAAAATCGTGACCCCGGTTGATGATGTCAAGGGTCCGGTCATGGATGGATTGCAGTCCGTACTCGATCCAGATCATGGATCTCCGGGCGTATTGTTCCAATAGATCCAGTATTTCCTGATTCACGCAGTCCGGCCGGGTTCCGATGGAAAGGCCGATGATATCGTCTACGGCAAGCGCTTCCTCATAAACGGATTTCAGCTTTTCAACCGGGCCGTATGTATTGGTGAAGGATTGAAAATAGGCAAAAAATTTTTTGGCCTTGTATCGCCTGCCCAGCGCCTCTTTTCCCTGGATCAACTGGTCTGTGATGGATATTTTCCTGGAAAAGGCACCGGTACCGGAGCCTTGCGGGTTGCAATAAATGCAGCCGCCCGTTGACAGGGTTCCATCCCGGTTGGGGCAGGAAAAACCGGCATCCACCGTGATCTTTTGCACCCGCTCACCGAATTGTTCTTTCAGCCAGGTATTGAAGTCATTGTATCGTCTGGTCATTGTTTGCCTGTCCCCTTGACCTATTGTGCTGCCGGCGATATATACGTTCCGTAACTGTGGAGTTGACCGGTGGGCCGGTTTGCCGGTTTCCAGTTGGCCGGATTTGGCTTTTATACTTTTTTTCGCATGGATATTCCACACAATATGACATTTTACAGTAAAAATTATGACATGATCGTTGTCGGCGCAGGGCATGCGGGATGTGAGGCAGCGCTTGCCGGGGCCAGAATGAGCTGCAAGGTGCTACTGCTGGCGATTGATCTGGACAAGGTTGCCGCCATGCCGTGCAGCCCGTCCATCGGGGGGATGGCCAAAGGACAGCTTGTCAAGGAGATTGATGCGCTGGGCGGGGAGATGGCGAAGATAACGGATCGGACAGCCATACAGTATCGAACCCTGAACACCAAAAAAGGCCCGGCAGTCCATTCTTCCCGAACACAGAATGACAAATGGCGCTATCACATGGCCATGAAGGCCGTACTGGAATACCAGCCGGGCCTGGATCTGAAACAGGCGCTGGTGGAAAAGCTCGTCATTGAAAACAACAGGATTGTGGGCGTGATCGATCAGACCGGTTTCGGATTTCTTGCCGGGACCGTGGTACTGGCAACCGGGACATTTCTGAGCGGGCTGGTTCATATCGGACCCACCCAGATCCAGGCCGGAAGAGCCGGAGAATTTGCCGCCTATGCCTTGCCGGTTCACCTGAAAGAGCTGGGATTTACCCTGGGAAGAATGAAAACCGGAACCCCTCCCCGGCTGAACCGGAACAGCATCGATTTTTCATGCTTTTCCATTCAGGATGGTGACGAAAAGCCCTGTCTGTTTTCCCTGTATTCCCAACAGGTTTCCCTGCCGCAGATCCCCAGCTATATCGGGCACACCAATGAAACAAGCATCCGGATCGTTCGGGACAATCTGCACTATTCCGCATTGTACAGCGGTGCCATAAAAGGTGTTCCCGCACGATACTGCCCATCCTTTGAAGATAAGGTGGTCCGTTTCCCGGAACGGGACGAGCATCAGATCATTCTGGAACATGAAGGAATCGATACTGCGGAAATTTATGCCAGCGGACTCGGCAACAGCCTGCCTTTTGAGATTCAGCTTCGGTTTTTCCGTTCCGTAAAGGGATTGGAAGAGGTGGAGGTCATGCGGCCGGCTTATGCTATTGAGTATGATTATCTCGATCCGATCCAGCTCCTGCCGACCCTTGAAACCAAGCGCATATCGGGTCTGTATATGGCCGGGCAGATCAACGGAACCTCCGGGTATGAAGAAGCTGCCGCCCAGGGATTGTGGGCAGGGATCAATGCTGCCTGCAGAATTCAGGGGCGGAGTCCCTTTATCCTGGACCGGTCTCAGGCCTATATGGCGGTACTGATAGACGATCTGGTGACATTGGGAACCAGGGAACCCTATCGGATGTTTACGTCCAGGGCGGAATATCGTCTCATGCTCCGGGAGGATAACGCGGATTTGCGGCTTGCTGAAATCGGACATGAGCTGGGCCTTGTTTCTCGGGAAATGACGTCGGATGTCAAGGAACGGAAACAGCAGATTGGAAAGGAGATCAAAAGAATTCAATCCACTGTCATCAAGCCGGATCAGACCGTCAATTCGTTTCTGGAAAGCTGCGGGTCCCAACCCATTCAGACAGGGGTTCATCTGGATCAGCTGCTGAAAAGAGCGGAAATCGACTATAAGGCAGTGGAAAGCCTTTCCAAGAGTCCGGACCCCATTTCACCCAAAGTCAAAAAACAGGTGGAAATCGAAATCAAGTATGAAGGGTATATCAAGAAACAGCTGAATGAGATTGAAAAGTTCAAGCACCTGGAAAAGATCAAAATACCGGATGATTTTTCATATTCGTCCGTCCATGGCCTGTCCAGTGAACTGAAAGAAAAGCTGGCAAGGATACGGCCGCTTTCCCTGGGGCAGGCCGCAAGAATTTCCGGTATCACGCCGGCAGCCATTTCCGTACTCATGGTGACATTAAAATCCTATCCCCCACCTTGACACAACAGGGGTTGTAACTTATCTTAACCCTTGAAAAAAATTAAAAGTTAACATTGCTTCATAATGGTTAAAGGAAAGAAGGAAGAAAACAATGGCTGAAACCGATTATTATAAAATTCTCGGTGTCGAAAAAACCGCATCACCGGATGAAATCAAAAAGAAATATCGAAAACTGGCCATGAAGTATCATCCGGATAAAACAGAGGGTGATAAGGCGGCGGAAGCCAAGTTCAAACAGGTCAGCGAGGCATATGCAGTTTTGAGTGATCCGGAAAAACGGAAACAATTCGATACATACGGATCATCCGATTTTCATCAGAAGTTTACCCAGGAAGATATTTTTAAAAATTTTGATTTTGGATCGATTTTTAAAGAATTTGGTTTTGGAGGAGGCGGTACGCGGTTCTCCTTTGGAGGTGACGACCCCATGTTTGGGGGAGGCCGCAGGAGAAGTGCCCGGCAGGCACCGGTCAAAGGGTCCGATATTGTTTACGAACTGCCCATTACGCTGGCAGAGGTGGTGACCGGGGCCAACCGGACCATATCCCTGCAGCATGCCGGTCATTCGGAAACCATAACGGTTAAAATTCCGGTCGGCATGACCGATGGTAAAAAACTTCGTCTTACGGGTAAAGGGGAGGCCAGCCGCTTTGGCGGGCCGTCCGGTGATCTGTATATCCTTGCCAAGGTGCAGCCGGACCCGGTATTCCGCGCAGAAGATCATGATCTTCATGTGGTCAGGGAGATCAAGCTGACGGAAGCCCTTCTGGGAACCACGGTTCTTGTGCCGACGATTGATAAAAAGGAATACACCCTGACCATACCTCCGGGAACAAAGCATAAAACCAAGATGCGGCTTTCCGGTCAGGGGCTGCCTGCGATGAAAACCGGTACACGGGGAAATCTGTATGTGCATATCCATGTCAGGATGCCGGGATCATTGACCGAGGAACAGAAAAAGCTGATATCCGACCTTTCCCAAACCGGTCTGTGATGAACAGGTTAATGTCTTAAAACGGTCAATAAAAGGCCGGAATATTTACCGGAATAAAAAAAGATGTGCTTCCCTGCTATTTTGGGTTTCCTCTTCAGTAAATGGGTTGACAAAAGGGGATAATCCATATAGGTCTATCCAAGTATATAAGGTATCATAAATTAAACAGGATACAGTCAATTCATCAGATTGATATCGAACCTGTGAGGTCTGATGGATCGAAAAATGATCTATCCCTTTTTATTATTAAAATGCCTGAACTAGTACCAGTCCTGTCAAAAGATGAAATCCATAACTTGGTTTTCGGGCTTGCGCAGAAAATCTCTTTGGATTATCAGGGGCGGCCGCTTGTTTTAATCGGCGTTTTAAAAGGGGCATTTGTCTTCTTGGCAGACCTCACAAGGAATATTACCATTCCGCATGAAATTGACTTCTTACGTGCCGCCAGTTATGGATCAGGCACTTCATCATCAGAAAAAATTAAAATGACCAAGGAAGTTGAGACGGATCTGCAGGGAAAAGATGTGCTGCTGGTTGAGGACATCATTGATACCGGGCTTACCATGGCCTGTTTAATAGAGTATATAAAAAAGCTGAAACCGAATTCCATAAAGGTCTGTACCTTTATTGACAAACATCAGCGGCGTCGGAAAGATATCAAAATCGATTATACCGGCCATATTGCCAAGGAAGGATTTCTTGTGGGATATGGCCTGGATTATGCGGAGAGCTATCGAAATTTACCTGGAATTTATCATCTGAAATTATAACCAGTGAGGAAAACTTATGATCATTACCTGTGAGGCGTGCGGTATCAGTTTTAATTTGGATGAACGTCTTTTAAAGCCGGCCGGTTCCAAGGTCAGATGTTCCAAATGTAAAACCGTTTTTACAGCATACCCGCCCAAACCGGAAGAAGAACCACAACCCGAACCCGAAGAAGAAAAAATATCGCCTGCGGTTGCTCCAAAAGAGGAAGCTGTATCAGACGATGATCTGGATTTTTCAGGCTTGGAAGATATGCTGGATTCGGATGACGCAACAGCCGATGATTCAAAAAAGGATAAGGACTCGGATGTTGAAGTTGCCGAGATCGACGATGAGCTGGATGAAGAGATCGATATTTCAGGACTGGAAGACATGCTGGACTCTACGGATGACATGGCCGGGCGGTCTCAGGAAAAGACAATGGATGAAGATCTGGACCTGTCATTTGATTCCGATGAAACAGACGAAACAGAAAAAGCCGTCACTACGGAAATAGAGGATATCGACCTGGATATCTCTTTTGATTCGGATGGTTCTGATGAAAAGGATACGCCTCGGGAAACGGCTGATGTGGAAGAGGAGCCGGATCTGTCAATCGACCTGGAAGAGGCGGATGAAGAAGGGCCGGCGGATATTGAGGATGATACCGATGATCTGGATCTGGAGCTATCGCTGGAACAGGACGAGGCAGATGAGGACGAAGATGCGGAAGATCTGGAAGATCTGGAAGATCTGGACGATCTGGATCTGGACCTGTCGCTGGAACCGGATAAGGAAGATGAAGACCTTTCCGATGCAGAAGAAGATG
>QZKS01000037.1 GCA_003599865.1 Desulfobacteraceae bacterium | reverse complement strand
AGCGTCCCTGAATCCGTCGACCGGAGTTTTCAACTGGGCCACGGACTATGGTGATGCCGACACTTACACCGTAACCTTTACGGTGACGGATGACGGCAGCCCCAGCCAGAGCGATTCGGAAACCATCACGATCACGGTGGGAAGTATCAATCGACCGCCGGTGCTGAATGAAATCGGGGATCAAAGCGTCAGAAAAAATAAGATACTGAATTTTACCCTGTCCGCCACGGACCCGGACGGAGACGATCTGGTGTACTCGGCAACCGCTCTGCCGCCCGGAGCGTTCCTGAATCCGGCAACCGGAACCTTCGTTTGGATAACCGGTTATGCGGATGAAGGTGATTATGAAGTGACCTTTACCGTGTCGGATGACGGGACACCGAGTCTGAATGATTCAGAGACGATCACCCTCACCTTGACGGCCGATGATCGGGATGATGATGATCATGATGATGATTGATGATGATGATGACCTGACCTTTTCCGCAGAAGGCCTGCCGGATAGTGCAATCTTTTCGTAAAGAATAATCGCAAAAAGCCCCGTCTCATGAAAAGGCGGGGCTTTTTGTATGATAGAGCGCATACAGGGGGACTTTTCCGGATATTTGTTGTATGGTCTCTTTTATCCGGTACCCGCAGGATCGCGGGAACGCCGGTATGATGCTGAAATGGGAAAGGTTTGGATCGATGAAAAGGTTTAAAAAGGTATATATTGAAATCATTAACTTCTGCAACCTGAGCTGCCGCTTTTGCCCGAAAACCAGACGAAAGCCACAGCGGCTCACGGCAGAATCCTTTCAATATATCCTGAAGGAAATAAAACCCTTTACCGATCATATCTGCCTGCATGTAAAAGGGGAACCCCTGCTTCATCCGGAAATACTCGATTTTCTGGATCTGGCCTATGAGGAAGGAGTTCAAGTCAATATCACCACCAACGGCGTGTTGATCCATACTGTCGGAGACGAATTCCTGAAAAGACCGGCCATCCGTCAGATCAGCTTCTCCCTGCATAGCTTTGCCGAGCATGAAAAAGAAAACTACCTGGACAATATTCTTGCGTTTGCGGAGGAAGCCATCCATAAAACACGGATCATCATATCCTTGCGTTTATGGAACCTCCATCGATCCGATACGGATTCCGATGCCGGAAACAAGATGATACTGGAAGCAATCGAAAACAAATTTTCCACACAAAACAAAATGGAGGAAAATATCATACCCGGACAGGGATTCAGGATCCGGGAGCGGCTTTATGTCAATACGGATTATGCGTTTGAATGGCCGGATTTGAATTGTGATTACCACAGCGAAAAAGGGTTCTGCCATGCGTTGCGCGATCATATCGCGGTTCTGGCCGATGGAACGGTTGTTCCGTGTTGTCTTGACGGAGAAGGAATGACAAGCCTCGGCAATATTTACCAGCAGAATTTTGATTGGATTATCCATTCGAAAAGGGCGAAACGGATGGTCGACGGTTTCACCAATCATAAGGCGGTTGAAGATTTGTGCATGAAATGCAAATATAAGGAACGGTTTGAACAGACATCGCATTCCCCGTCCGGCCGCATGATGTGTGACGGGCAGCCGGGATGGATTCCATGAATTTGCAGAGAAACAGCGGAAAGAAAGGAGAGGCATTGATTATCGACGTTCACAGCCATCTGGGTGATATCCTTTATCCGGGAGGCGGAAATCTGATCGATCAAAAGGGTGTCAGGATGGAAAAGATCCGTGACCCCCAGCAGGATAATGAAAAACTGCTCATGCGCAATTTCGGGCTGGGAAAGATTTTCTACTATATCCTTTTGAAACAGGCTACCAGAGCGCAGCGGGCCCGAAACAGAATCGCGACACTGGAAAATATGCGGTCATCCATGGAGGAGGCCGGAGTATCGTATACGGTCTGTCTGCCCATTGCACCGAATGTAACCTTTGATGACCTTGCCCAGGCCGCAAAAGTGGAAAACAGGATCATTCCTTTTACCAGCGTTGATTTCAGCAGAGAGCTTGATGTGGGAAGGAAACTGGCCCAGGATGTGTCCCAGGGTGCCGAAGGACTCAAGCTCCATGCCATTATCCAGCGCGTGCCGCTTCATGACCGGCGGACTATGGATGCGGTTCAGGTATTTTCGCAGTTTCAGAAACCGGTGCTCGTGCATGCCGGAAAATCGCACTACTATCTGGACGATGAATCCGAAAGGAATGCTCCGGAAAACGGCAATATCTCACATGTGGAGGAACTGGTGCGATCCTTTCCGAATGTCCGTTTTATCGTAGGTCATGCCGGTCTTTTCTGGCAGGATCAGGTCAGAAAAAAACTGGGGGACTGCAAGAATGTCTGGGTTGACACCAGTTTTCAGTCACCCGGTGTGATCCGGAAGCTGATCAAAACCTTTGGCGCGGATCACGTGATGTATGCATCCGACTGGCCATGGGGCTCCCGGCTGCCGCATATAAAGACCGTCAGAGCCGCATGCAGGGGTGACAGGGAATTGGAGAAAAGGATTTTCTGCCAAAATGCAGCCCGGTTGCTTGGCATGGATGTGTAGAACGCTCCACTACAGGCGGCTTCTTAATTCCCGGTAAAACCGATGAAACGCATCACTCTCTTTTTTGCGCGGACGCGGCAGGGGGACCGTGATATCAGCCTGGATTCGGCCTGGATTGCGGGTCATGATTATGATGCGGTCTGCCAGGGTGACGGCTTCACTGAGGTCATGGGTAATGAAAATAATCGTATGAGACAGTTTTTCCCACAGGGATAGGAGCAGATTCTGCATTTCTTCCCGGGTTTGCGCATCCAGGGCGCCGAAAGGCTCATCCATGAGCAGCACCTGCGGTTGCAGGATCAGCACACGGGCAAGCGCCACACGCTGTTTCATTCCCCCGGAGATCTCCCGGGGAAGATACTTTCCGAAAGAACCGAGTCCGACCATTTCCAGATAGCGGTCCACTTCATTGTTCAACTGACGCCTTCCCATGAATTGCCTGACACCGAAGGCGATATTTTCGGCAACCGTCAGCCAGGGGAACAGGGCATCCTCCTGAAACACGACACAGCGATCCGGTCCCGGCCGGGTCACGGTCCGGCCTTTGATCCGGATCGTTCCTCCGCCGGGTTTCATAAAGCCGGCAATGAGCTTGAGCAGGGTTGTCTTGCCGCATCCGCTGGGGCCGGATATGCATACCAGTTCACCTTCGGAAATCGTAAGACAGATATCCTGCAGGACGTTCAGATACCCGTCTTCCATATGAAAGACCTTGCTCAATCGATCAATGGCCAATGCGGGCTGTTTTGTTCCGGCGGCCGACCCGGTCTGAATCAGTTGAAGGGGTGTTTTCATGTCATCCTCTTTGCGGATTTGAAGCATAGCCGCAGGGAGGTGTTCAGCAGAACATCGCTGATGCGTCCCATGACGGCAATGACGATAATGCCCACGATGATCATATCGATGCGGCCGATCATGCGCGCATCCATGATGATGGCACCCAGTCCGTTGGATACCCCGGTGAGTTCTCCCAAAACCAGATAGGCCCAGGAAATCCCCAGTCCCAGGCGCAGGCCGCTGATAATCTGGGGCATGGCTGCCGGAAGCAGGATGGCAAAGATTCCCCGGATGCGCCCCACGCCCATCATGGCACCGGCCTGGTAAAACAGGGGGTTGACGCTGCGGGCACCGGCGGCTGTATTGATATAGATGGGGAAAAAGGCGGCCATGGCCACCAGAAAAATCGTGGTGCGCATGCCGATGCCGAACCATACCAGGGCAAGGGGAAGCCAGCTGATCCCCGGAACCGCCCGCAGGCTGTTGATGGTGGTACTCATCAGTTTATGACAGAAGGCAATGCGTCCGGAAATCACTCCCAGGGGGATGCCCAGAAGAACGGCAAGGGAAAAACCAAGGAACACCCGCAGGAGACTGGCCGAGGCATCCGTTAAAAACCGCCCGGCATACGGTGCGCTGTCAGGCGGTGAGAAGATATAGGTAACCCCGGATTCGGCAATCCTGATCGGATCAGGCAGGAGGTAATCCGGCACCAGACCGGTTCTGCTTGCCGCAAACCAGGCTGCCAGCAGGATGCCGGGAATGATCCATGGAAGAACAGGAAAGCGGATGTCGGGCTTGTTCAAGGATTCAGCTCCATTTTGACCGTTTTGACGAATTGAAGATCAAACAGGCGGTCATAATCCGGCTGACGCTCGATGACCTTCAGGGCCTGCATGCGGGCGCCCAGTACTTTTGCCCGCCGGATAAAGGATTCATCCATGTCCCAGGCCGGCTCCATGTTATGTGACGCCTTTTCCAGGACTTCGCGGTTTGTTCCGAATGCCGATGCCCGGTCCAGCCACATGGCAGGGTTCTGCTGCAGGAAACGGGTTGCCCGAGCATGTGCCCTGACAAGCTGCAAAACCTGATCCGGGTTTTCTTCAATGCTCTTTTGCGTCACCAGCATACCCGCATTGATGGTGCCGACGCTGTCATCATAATAGGGATAGGCCAGAATGCGGCCGTATCCTTCATGAACCGCAAGGGTGGGAAACGGTTCGCCGGACAGAAAGGCATCGATGCCGCCTCCGGCCAGGGCAAGACCCATATCAAAAAAATCCACGCGGGTCAGCCGGACATCGGTTGCCGGAGACAACCTGCTGCGGGTCAGGGTTTCCCGCAGAAGAATTTCATGCATGGTACCGGGAACATAACCGATACGTTTGCCTTTCAGCTGGGAGATGTCCCGGATGGGGCCGTCCTTTTTGACCACGAGGGCGGAGCATTTGTTGCACAGGGCCGCCACCAGGACGACCGGCTGTCCCTGGGATGCGGAATGGATGGCATGGGCCAGGGTGGTTCCGCACATGGCAAGGCTTCCGGCAAGAAGAGCGGATTTCTGATCCGCCGGATTGGTGAAGGCGAATACCTCGATTTTCCCCGGATGAAACTGCTGATAGAAAAAGGGCGCTATGGTCTGGGGCGTTTTCCAGGTTCCCACCTTGATTGTCGTTTCCGCCCATGTTGTGGTAAGGAAGGAAAGGAGTATAACAAGGCATGGCAGTATTTTTTTCATTTATTCAACCGATTCCCCCAATACGGCTACCTTACCGTTTTCAAAAGCAGTTGGACGGCAGCTCCGGCTTCCACTCCATCTCTTTCTGCATGGCATGGCAGTTTTCCACACTTCGGCCGCGCCCTTTTTCCGTGTCCGCCTTGCCGTCCCTGGGGCTTGCTCCCACTTCCGGGAAGAAGAGGTTGGCTCCTGCCAGAAGGGATGCACTGTGCGGTTCGTGGGTGCAGTGCGCTTTGGGAACCGTTCCCATGACAAGACGGGATACGGCAACCATTTTGGCCATTTCCAGTTCGCTGATCATTCCGTATCCGGTCATGGGCGATCCGGGAAAATTGATACGGCGCATGATGCCGCTGTAAGTTGCACCATGAATGCGCGCCAGAAGCATGAGATCCACGATCTCCTCGTGACAATGCTCCGGCCCCACAGGCTCAACGCAGTTCATCCAGTGCAGGCCGACCTCTTTGATAACGCGGATGGTCCGGATCCGGTTTTCCGGTTTGAGCGGCGTGTCGCGTCCTTCTCCCAGGCGCAAAGCGTGATAGGCGCCTGTATATCCGGCATCCAGAAGAGCCTCGCCTTCCTTATGGGTGATATCCCGCGTGTTGGCCACCAGGGGGATAGGGGTCGTTTTTTTCAGCAGACGGCCGATTTCCAGAAAGCGCATGAACGAAAAGTCCCCGGTGGTCATCAGATTGAGAGCGTCCGCTCCTTTGGCCTCGGCGTCTTTTGCCCAGGCAAGGATCTGTTCTTCGGGGAAATCCACGGCTTCTTTAAAAATACCGGCCTGATGGGTCAGGGAACAGAATCGGCAGTTCAGGGGGCAGGGCGCTACATTGACACCGATGTGAAAGTGGTTTTCCCCTTTATCGCCGAACCGATCCCGGGAGAGCCTGTTGGCGGTTTCCATCAGGGCATAACATTCTCTGGTGTGCAGGGGAATCCCCATAAGAATCAGTGCATGGTTACGGTCGATACCTTCTCCGGCAGCGCCTCTTTCCAGAATGCTTTCTATCTGCGGTGATATTTTCCAGGTCATTTTCCGAATTTTCCTTTTGTCATGTGCAGGCCATGTTGATAACAAAAACCGGTAAGCTTTTCAATGGAATTAAAAAGTCATGACAAGAGGCCCGGCAAAAACATCGAGGGGATCAAAACAGAAAAACCTGCGCCATGGTTTTGGCTTCCGCCAAAATCATCGCGCAGGTTTAAAGGCAAAGTGCGGTCGTCATGCACTTATCATTTGTTTTTTTTATGGATACGGATTTTAACCCCTTGGTTATCTGTGGGGTTTCAAATTGACAGCCTGTACTCCCTTGGGTGTTGTCTTGATTTCAAAACAGACAGAGTCTCCTTTTTGCAGACCGAACGGCCCGAAATCCTTGATACCTGATTTATGGATGAAAATCAGACCATGCTCTTGCGTTTCAATAAAACCATAACCCTTTTTTTCATTGTATGATTTAACTAAACCTTCCATCTATCGTTATTCCTTTCATTATAATCTTTATCCTGCGCAAATTCTCGAAAAGCTGTTTTGAAGAAAGACTAAAAAAAGAGATCTTTTTTAGACAGGCCCCAAAAAATACCGAAAAGATACACGATTCATGAGTGGTATTGTTACTTGCATATTCAGATTTAATCATTCGCGATAATAAGTCAATCATTTTATCGGAAATCAGCATTTTTCATTTTTGCCGGACATGAGTTTAACGGCATACGGGTTTCCGGGGAAAGACATCAAGCCGGAGCAAAAAAAAAGGCATCCCCCCAGTATTGAGGGGATGCCTTTTGAAACTCATAACAGAAGGTTAAAGCACAGTGACATTTGCTGCAGAGGGACCTTTTTGTCCCTGTTCTACATCAAAGGAAACGCGATCGCCTTCGTTGAGGGATTTGAAACCGCTTGCATTGATTGCTGAATGATGAACAAATACATCCGATCCATCTTCTTGCTCAATGAATCCAAAACCTTTTCGGTCGTTAAACCATTTAACAGTACCATTAGCCATAATAACTCCTCCTTTCATAAAAATTTTTCAATGTTGCAAACTGGAGGATGCCACTTTGACAAATGGAATGTGCCTTCAGAAAGAAACCGCTCTGCATATTATATTCGGCAGAACTGAATGATTGACGCCAGAATAGGCTATCCCGGAAAATAAAGCAAGCTAATTATTTGTTTTTTTTAAAAAAGAAAGAGTGATATCGGCTTAACCCCACGAAAACGATATGTTAGCTTGAAAGGTTTCCATCAACCGTTTTTTTTGTAATGTCGGCTCTCATACGGCTCCTGAACGATGGTTCTCTGAATCTGATTCTGCCAGGACATGGCTTTTTGAAATTCCAGGATGCTGTCCAGGCGGTTTTGTCTTTTCAGCCGGTGGTAGATGTCGACCCATGCACAGACAACATCCTCGTTTGCTTCACATCGATCGCCTCTCACGCCGCCGCAGGGGCCGTTGAACAGGCCCTTGGCACAGCGGGTCACCGGGCAGATCCCGCCGGTAAAGCCAATGACGCACTCTCCGCAGGCACGGCATTTTTCCTCATACATGCCGATTTCCCTGTCAATACCGATTGCCATGGTATTGACAGCCGGGAACACCGGTTTGTCGGGATATCTTTCCGCCAGAAGCTGTACTCCTGCGCCGCAGGCCATGGACAGGATGCCGTCATAACCCGATATCCTGTCGTCCAGTTCCTCGAGAAATTGCGCATTGCACTGGCGCTCGACCGTATAGCCATCGAT
Source organism: Desulfobacteraceae bacterium (assembly GCA_003599865.1). Lineage (GTDB taxonomy): Bacteria > Desulfobacterota > Desulfobacteria > Desulfobacterales > SURF-7 > QZKS01. The sequence continues at coordinate 22,858 of QZKS01000037.1, read as the reverse complement.
ACGGTTCTTCAGGCCTTTCAGCTTCAGGGTTACCAGAAGTTCCGTATTCAGGGCGATCACTTCTTTCTGCCCGCCGGCAAGGCAGACGGAAACACAACCGCCGCAGCCGATATTCAGAACCTTGTGGTATGGCTGAATCAGATCCATGATCTGATTTACGGGTTTTCTTTTGGCCTTTACCATCTTGCATGACTCCCGGGTCTATGGTTGTTTTTTTTCGTTTTCCGGAATGGAACCAAACCCATGTATGGATGATCCGGATTTTTCATGGCATCCGATACACATTCTCGGACCGGATTTTTGTCCGGGTTTCCGGTTGTTTGCATGGCAATTCAGACATTGCCTGTGAAACGCTTTCTGCAGGTCGCATTGATTTTTCAGGTTATGACACCCTGCGCACTGGGCGGCAGGGTTTCCTTCTTCCAGTTCGGATTCATCCAGTACATTTTGACCATTCTCATACCGGTGGTGACAATCCAGACACTCAAAACTTTCCATGTGAAGCCCGTGCGGGAAATGGACCGGAGCCTGCCGTTTGGTTGTAAAGCTTTTGGAGTGATTGAGGACAATTTCTTCCGGCTGGGCAAAAACCACGGTGCCGGAAAGGAAAAACGTCAGCAGGAAAACAGCCGGGAACAATGCCCTGCCGGATGTATGCTTCATGTTTCATCACCTCCATCAAAGGCAGGCAGCACATTCTGGGAACGGCATATGCTTCTTGCCAGGGAGATCATTTCCGGTATGTCAATTCCCAGAGGGCAGTAACATCTCATGCAGAGAACACATCTCCTCCAGGCAATGTCTTTGATTTCCTCCATGGTTTCCCAGTCCACTTTCCCTTTTTTCCGGTACAGCTTCCCGATGGAATGGATCATCTTGTGTGACGGCATGTATTCCGGCTTTCTGCCTCTTGTCACATAGATAAAACAGCTTTCCGCGCACAGTCCGCAGTGGGCGCAGATGGTCAGGGAAAGTTTCATCCTGGTTTTGTGCCCGGCCAGAAACGAAAGGATTGTTTTCCGATCAGGCGTTTCGGGTCTGATGTCTTTCATCGGCATATCCTGACACTAAAACGGTTGTTTATCCGGCTCACCCGCGTCTTGAACCTTTTGAAAAACTGTATTCGCTTCCAATCCAGAACCGGTTCAGAAAAAAGAAAGCGGAATGAACAAATTTGGAAAAGGGCAGAAGGAGCATGATCAGGTCGGCCGACAGCACATGCAGGATGATGAGTGACCGGTATTCGAAAAAGCCGTGTACTGCCAGGAAGCCTGTTGCAAACGGCATGGCTGTGATCAGGATGACCAGATAATCGTGTATTGTTGAAATCGAGCGCACATGGTTCAGGAAGATTCTTCTGGACAGGAAGAACAGAATACAGACCATGATGACACCCGTAAAAATATCCGCAACCACTTCCGGGAAAACATATGGACATAAACTGACCCCCCACAGTCCGTCCATCAGCATGTTGTGTTCCGACAGAAACACCGGCAGAAGAAAAATACCGATGTGAAACATGACGGTGAAAAATGTCATGGAAGGATCAACGCCAACGATGGAAACCCGCAGTTTTGCGGCAAGCATCGGCAGAGATTCCCTTGAGATACCGGAACGGTTTGCCCGGTTGTAACCCGGCGGCGGCGTCACAAGAGCCGGGTGAATTTTTTTCGTGATCAGGAAAAAACGGATAACCTGGAACAGCATTCCCCCGATAAACAGGAAAAAGCAGGCCCAGGTCAGCGGTCCTCTGATAAATTCATACATTCCATATCCATCCGGTTGATGGTAATTTATTGGATTCTGGTGTAATCGCTTGCCGGATGCATCTGCCGGTATTCATCAAGATAACCAAGGACCTCGTTCAGAAGTTCCCTGGTATAGAGCTTGCCGATCAGTTCTTCCCTGGTCCTCAGCTGCATGTCGGTAACAAACTGTATGCTTTCCTCGGTGGCCGGGACGACCTTGATGCCGGCGTCTTTCAGGATCTGGAGACTGTCGGCGTTTGCTTTCCGGTTGGTGGTGGTGATTTTGTCATGGTACCAGTCTGAAATGCTCCTGATCTTGTTTCGGCTTTCCGGTGTGATTTTTTCCCATACGTCCCTGGATACGATAATGGCGGAAGAAGGATCGGTGGAGGGGATTTCCGAAATATAATTGAATTTTGTATACCACCGGAAGGCTACCGCTCCAAAAGGTGTGGAAGGAGCCGTATCGATCAGTTTTGTGGAAAGGGAGGTCAGGACATCGGTGATGGAAAGAGAGATCGGGGTTACGCCGACCGACTGCCATACGGTGGTGCTCAGGACATCATCCCCCCAGACCCAGACCTTCAGGTTTTTCAGATTTTCTCTGGTCACCGGCTCCTTGGAAAATGTGTGAACGAATCCGATATCCGCCCAGGCAACCACGACAAAGCCTTTATCGAGAAACAGCTTTTCCATTTTATCTTTGATTTTGGCCCGGACATAGGCAATCTCTTCATAATTTTTGAACAGAAACGGAATATCCGTAACCCGGACCTCGGGGACGATTCTTCCCATGCCGATACTGGTGAAGGCCCCGCCATGCAACTGCCCGAGCTTGATTTTGGTGAGAACATCTTTTTCGTCGCCCTGAATTCCGCCCGGATAAATTTTGAAATCAACCTCATCAGCCGTTTCTGTTTTGATCCTGTCTTTCATCTCCTCCAGCACGTTCATCAGGGATGAACCCTTGGGTGCGAGGGCTGCGATTTTGATCTTGACGGTGGACACGGGTTTTGATTCCGCATCGGTAAACGCCGCTCCGATACCAAACAGTATTATGGATATGAATAAAACGGTTTTTCTCATGGGTGACCTTCCTCCTGATGTTGGTTGTTTTTGATCTCGGATCCGGGTTGTTCTTCTGTATTACCCCGTACCGCCTGATTTTTGCAATGGAATTTTTGGCGGCCGGATGTTTTTCCATTTTTCACCGACCGGGCAGACCCGCATGCACTCGATGCAGTTATCCACATCCGTGATGTAAGTCTGGCCGCCCTCCACCAGAAAATCCCGCCGTTTCATATGGCGGCGGATCATCCGGATATATCCCGGCCATTCCCGGATGTTTAGCGGCGGCAGACGTTTAAAGCCGAATGTCCAGTATACAAAGCACGGGTCCACATCATACCGGTCCGGTTTGAGGGCCCCCGAGGGGCAGGCCTCTATGCACCTCCTGCAATCCTTGCACAGATGAAATTCCCTTTGCGGATCAGGGGCAAGGGGCGCTTGGGTGATAATGGCGCACAATCTCTGGTGGGGTCCGAATTCGGGTGTCAGCAGCAGGTTGTTTTTGCCGATTTCTCCCATGCCGCAGCTCACGGCCGCGTGTTTCAAGGAAAGGAAACCCACGGTGCGGGTCTGACGGAATTTTTTGCCGGTCGCCGGATCGTTTTTATGGATTTCAACCGGCTTGTCCGCAGAAATGGGAAGAGACAAAAAATCTTTTTGTTCGAGCAGGCGGCTGACCTTTTCCGCAGTTTCATCCAGCAGCCGGGAGGTCTGCATCTTGTTCCGGGTCCAGAGCATGATGTCCGGTGAATACACCGCGCCGAGGCTGTGGGCAACAGCCATCACAATAACGCTTTGGGCGGACGGCATCAGCGCAGATGCCGGTCTCGGGGGGTATGCCGGAATCAGTTCCCGGGCATTTGCGATTCCGACCAGGTCGATCCCTGAGCCCAGGATTGTTTCCTTGATCATGTCAGTCGTTGTTTTCATGGTATGTCCCCCATCTATATTTATAGAAGTTTTTTCACCAGAATTTCCCTGCTTCCTGATGGCAGGCTGAACAGCATCCCGTCGACACCCATGGTGATCGGGCCTTTGTAATACTTTTTCGCGTCACCAAGAAATAATGAATTCAACATCGGATTGGGGATCGGGGGGATGATATGATTGTACACCAGATGTTTGACGTCTGCTTCGCCTGCAATCTTTGCGGCATCTTCCGGTGATGCATGATAGCTTGGAATATCAGCGGCAATTTTTTTAAGGGAACGAACCGGGGACAGATGCGCCTGGTCACGCATGATCTCAATCATCCATGGGCTCAATGCGTCATGAATGAGAAGATCCACACCTTTTGCATGTTTCAGCAATGATTTCGAATAAACGGTGTCTCCGCTGATCACCAGGGATCTTCCTTTATAGTCGAATCGATAACCAACGGCGGGAACCACCGGGCGGTGATCCACCTTAAAGGCTGTGATTTTTACCCCATCCCGATCCGACACAACAACCGAAGCATCTTCCGCAGGGCCCAATGTAAATGGTTTTGCGATGCCGCCTGCTCCGGAAGGGGGCATCGTCCGGGGGCCATGATGGGCTGTGCGATACCCTGTATCCAGCGAATATGCCGTATGAAAGCCGTCAACGACAACTTCCACACCTGTCGGACCGATTACATCAATAGGAGTAGTATGGGAACCGCCGGCCCAGCGTTGGAGCATGAGCTCCCCCAGGCCGGCAATGTGGTCGGAGTGGAAATGGGTCAGCAATACCGCATCGATCTTCCCGGTTTGAAAACCCATCAGCGTGATGTTTCTGGTACTGCCGTCGCCGATATCGACAATGTAAAGATGTTTGCCCGTGACAACCGCCACACAAGGACCTGTCCGGTTGATATCCACCATTGGTGATCCTGATCCGCAAATACCGGCATGCAGGCCGTCTTCAAAATCATAGGTCAGTGCGGCAAGACGGTATTGTATAACGGTTTTCAGAAAGATTTTTATCAGCGGCTCGGAAAATACAACAAGGCCTGCTGCCGCAATCAATATAATCACGGCAATGGCCCGGATTATTCTTGATCGGATCATTCTGACAAACAGGTTTCTTTTGGTTTCTCCTTGGCTCATTGCCGGTCATCCTTTTGCAGGCTTTTCTGCAATGGCTTTGGAATCCCGGATTCGCAGGGCACGCCCGTTGCGCAAAGGCCGCACCCGTAGATGAAAATATGGTAGTTTTTGTTGCAATACTTCAAGGAGTCGGCAACCTTTTGATAGCAGGTTTCCTTGTTGTGGGCATTTTCCGCTGTGATCGCGCCCACAGGGCATCGTTTGGCGCATTGCAGGCATTCCCGGCCCTGGTAGTGAAGGCAGTAGGCATGGATATCTTCCGGCCTTTGCCGGTTGGGTTCCAGTTTTAAATTGACAACAAAACTGCTGAGACGGTGGGCGCAGCCTTTTTCCGTGATCAGAAAATCCTGCATGCCGAAAGTGCCGAGTCCGGCGGCATAGGCGATATGCCGGTGAGACCAGGGTGATGCCCAGCCCACATTGGGATACCGCTTCTTGTTGAACTTGGGGGTCACATCCGGGGAGATTGCCAGGATTCCGTTGCCCATCAGATCGGTCACGATTTCACGAACAATGGTCTGGCTGAAGATTTCACCCAGGAGCCGTGTCTGGGCCCATCTTTCCGAAGGCCAGTCAACGGCTGCGGCATTGTCTTTCTTTGTCTTCCGGGTAATCGGCATGACAAAGGAAACCACGCTCAGATCTTCCGGTTTTGGCGGTTCCACACCGTTGTTTTCCGCCTGCCATTTCATGATTTCCCATGGCGTGAAATGGTGCGGGCCGATGATTTCCTTGAACCGGTCAAAAATCGGATCACTGCCCCGGACAAAACCGACCAGGGGTTTGTCAAAGATCGGTTCGTCAAAAAACGGATACTCCATGCCGTTTTCCGGATGATGTGCAATTTTTTCCGTAATGGTTTGGACAAACCAGTCTTCGTTCAGGACCGGGACCTTGTCTTCCGGAGAAACATTACGGTTCAGCAAGGGCTGTTTGGGGAAAAACATCCCCCGCATTTCACCAATGGCATTTTTCATTCCCTCAATATCCGATAAAAAGGAAGCATGTCGGTAGCGCTTCTCCATTCTCCGTCGATTGCCCATCGGTTTCTCCTTATGGTTTTCAGGCACTGTTTTACGATCGTCAAAACCCTAATGGCCTCCTGTGGTTTTGTCAAGTGAATTTAACGATCGTAAAAAAACTTGACAGACTCTGGGGGGAGACGCATAATGCCGCCTATGAAAAGGCCGCTTAAAAAAACACAACCTGTCGTAAATAAAAATAAAAAACTTCATTCGGAAGATGACGGATGCGGGAAGAAGACAACACGGGAGAACATTATCAATGCGGCAAGCATTGTATTTTCCAATTTTCCCTATTATGCGGCAAGCATCCGCATGATCGGAAAAGAGGCAAAGATCGACCACCCGCTGATCAACTACTATTTTCCGACCAAAGCCGCACTCTTTGAAGAGGTTCTGCGGACGACGATCGAGGTGTACTATCAGGCCAATATCCAATGGTTTGAAGGTCTGTCCGCGTTGGGCCCGGAAAAAGGGTTTTCCCTTTATGTTGACCGGTTGATTGATTTTGCCCTGAATCATCCCAAACCCATGCGGATTATCGCACTCAACCTGGTTCAGGCAAGGCAGTCCGACATCATTCCCGGATATCAGCTCCTGCAGCAGTTTTTCCTGGATGCCATGCAGACCTTCATCCGGTCGGTTCCGGTAAAGGGTGCTGATTTTGATATTCAAAGGCTGACAACCAACTTTAACACCATGGCCATCAATTATCTGGGTGCGAGCGACTACTATGCCGGCATTTTGGGAATGGAATCGCAAAGCCCGGAATATCTGAAATGGGTGAAGGACTCGTTGACCTGTATCATCCTGCCATGGCTGAAGCAGCTTCTTGAGGATGGGGAAACCGATAACCGGGGAGCCGGCTGAACAAAAGCAACAGCCTGAAAAAATGCAGGGGCGGTAATCATGTAAAAGACAGGAGGACGGATTCATGTATCGAATATTGCTGAATATGCTTGCTTCAATATGTTTCCTTTGCGGATGCTCACGGATCTACATGAACGACTTCAGCGGTCCGCCGGTATTCCATAAAGACAGCGTCGAGGTGGTGGCCGAGCTTTCCGGACCGCCGGGCAATATTGCCGTATCCCATGATCACCGGATTTTTTTCACCTTTCATCCGGACGGAGATCCGGAAATCAAGGTCGCGGAATGGACAGGAGGAGTAGCAGTGCCGTTCCCGGATTCGGATTTTCAGAAAAAGAAATCCGATAAACCGTTTTTCGATACGGTCCTGTCCCTTCGCATTGACGCGGAAAACCGTCTGTGGACCCTTGACCATGGGTATTTCGGAATCCGTCAGCCAAGGCTCATGGCCTTTGATATCCGGACCGGAGAGGTTCTGCATCAGCATGATTTTCCTTCCGATACGGCCGGATTCGGGTCTTTCTTGAATGATTTCCAGGTCACATCATCCGGGGATACGATTTTTATCGCCGATACCGGTGCGCCCGTTCCCCTGATCGGCGGAGATCCGGCGATCGTTGTCTATAATGTGAAAACAAAAACAGCCCGGCGGGTTCTGGAAGACCATGAGTCCGTTCGTGCGTCTGACAAAACCCTGCGGATCGGACAGGAGGATTTCAGTCTGATGGGAATGGCGCTTAAGATTGCCGTGGATTCCATCGCCCTGGATCGTGACAATCAATGGCTGTATTACGGAGCCGTGAACGGTGAAAATCTGTATCGTATCCGGGCCGAGGATCTGACGGATCAGACCCTGTCTCCGGAGAGGCTTGCATCCCGCATCGAGGTTTTTGCCGAAAAGACCATGAGCGACGGGATCACGACCGACCTTACGGGCAATATCTATCTCTCGGATATGGAAAATTCCGCCGTGCATGTCATCGGTCAGGACCGAAGGTTGAAGAGCCTGATCAAGGACCCTGCCTTTCGCTGGCCGGACGGGTTCAGTTTCGGCCCGGACGGATGGCTGTATTTTACATGCAGTGATCTGATGAATGTCGTGGGCAAAAGCGCCTCCCATATCCGGGAGCATGCGCCCTACCGGATTTTTCGCTTCAAACCCGGAGGGCAGGGGATCCCCGGGCACTGACACCGGGGCTCTGTTCTTATCTCATAACTGTTTATTTTCATATTAAAATTAAGATTGACAATAAGGTTGTCCGGGTATAGAATACCATCAAACATCATTCAATCAGCTTGCTTTTTATTTCTTAGAAAAATTGATGAAACCGAAAAAAGTCCCATCTCCGTCATGCCGGACTTGATCCGGCATCCAGAAGCTTCTGGATTCTGACTTTCGTCAGAATGACAAATAAAGGTAATTTACGACTTTTTACTTGGCCATCAAAAATTAACCAATCGTGACATAAAGATTCAAACCCATTTCCCTTGCCTGTTCTCCTTATACTGTTCGGTTCGTGCGATAGCGTATCCAGGATATAACCATTTTTTGATTTGATGTGAATCGGTAAGTTAAAGCACGGTAATCGGTATTTGCGTATGCCTGTTTTTTGTATCATGTCTGATGAACGAATAACTTTTTTTGCTAAAGGAGGTTCGAATGAAAATTTACAGAATGATGATTTCCATTTCGGTATTTTTGATGTTGATGGTCATTTCAGCAGGAACCCGGGCAACGGACCTTGAGGCTCTTTCTGCCGAAGGCGAAGCTGCGGCAGCAGCCAGCGCCTCGGTGAAGGCCACGCCGCAGATGATCATGGATAAGGTTGACAGGGCATGTGGGCTTCTTTCAAAAGAGGGGAAATCGGCTTTTATGAAATTCAAAGGCAAGGACAGTGAATTTATTTTTGCAGGCACCTATATCTGGATACATGACATGAAAGGGGTGATGCAGATGCATCCCATCAAGCACAAGATGGAAGGAAAGGAGCTGATCGGTCTGAAGGACGTTAACGGAAAGCGGTTTTTCGTGGAAATGAACAATGTCGCAAAGGAAAAAGGTTCCGGGTGGGTGGATTATATGTGGCCGAAGCCGGGAGAAAAAAGTCCCTCACTGAAAGTGTCTTATATCAAGAAATGTGTTGCCGACGGAACGGAACTGATCCTTGGATGCGGCGTGTATGACATGAGTATGGCGGAGATCGAGAAGGCTATGCAATAACATTTTCTGGTGGAGAAAAACAATGGCCCTGCGGATACAAGATCTTTCCCTGAATATAAAGGTTTTTTGTATCTCCCTGATTGCGGTTCTGATCGTTATCGGGATTGCCGGAACCGGCACATACTTTTACGCCCGGATTGAAGATAATAATCGGTTGAAAAATCAGATTGGTACAATTGAAAAGAATGTTATTGAAGCAATGGTGGCTGAAAAAATATGGCTTCAGTTCTTTTCCCCGGAGAGCAAGAAATCATTTGATGAAAAAGTCGGCCGGATTGAATCGGATATCAAAAGTTTGAAAACAGGAAATGATTCGTCAGGTTATCGGGATTTTATCGAAAAAGCGGATGAGCTGCTGGCAAGGTACAAGAATGAATGCGACGGGATTGAAAAAAACCATGAAGTTCATCAGTCGCTTAAACAGGAGATGGTCAAACCCCTTCATTTTGCAGACGGATTGCTGGCCTCCATTCTGAAAAAAATGATTGACAGACAGAGCGGTTTGCAGATGGAGGGTGAGGATCTGACCGCCGTGGAAATGGAATTTACCAATATCGTGAGGGAATGCCGCATCGTTTTTTTACAGATGCAGAATATCCAGCAGCAGTTCATCTCAACAGGGGATAAAAAGTTTATTGATGATTTCAACAGGCTTGCATCCGGAGACGTGAAGGTCACTGTGGATAATGTGGTTGCTTTTGCCGATACCCTTGAAGATAAAAGTTATATCGATACGGCATCAAAAGTTGGAACCGCCATCAATGAATTCAAGGGGTATGTGGAGAAATCCCTTGCGCTGACGGCAGAACAGACCAGCACGGTTCAGCGGCTGAGTGCGACCGGAACTCAGATTGTCACCATATTCAGGGGATTTCTGGATCAGCTGAATCAATCCATTGATGACGAAAAACAGATGGCGGTCACGGCTGTGATCTCCATCGTGATCCTGGGAATGATCGTTCTGTTTTCAGGTACTTTTTTTCTCTTGCGGAATATGGTTTTAAAACCGATCGGAAGTGTCATGGGTTTTGCCGAAAAGCTGAGGCTCGGGGATCTTTCAGCCAGGCTCGACATGAACCGGATGGATGAAATCGGACGCATGGGAGCAGCACTTGATGAAGTGGTGGCGGATCTGAATATCAAGGCAGGGATTGCCGATGCAATCTCGGAAGGGGATTTGATGCAGGATGTCCAATCGGCATCCCGGCAGGATGTGCTCGGCAATGCACTTGCCAAGATGCTCGGCAATCTGAACGATATTGTCGGCAATATCCTTTTTTCGGTATCCCAGGTGAATGCAAGTGCCGGACAGGTCTCGGATTCAAGTCAGTCACTTTCACAGGGGGCTACGGAGCAGGCATCTTCTCTTGAGGAAATTACCAGCAGCATGACGGAAATCAGCAATCAGGCAAAAACCAATGCGGAAAATGCCAGACAGGCAAATAACCTTGCGGCTTCAACACAATCGTCCAGTCAAAAGGGAGTAGATAAAATGAAAATGCTGATGTCCGCCATGGAAGGCATCAGCAAGTCCAGCAGGGAGATTGGAAAGATCATCAAAACAATTGATGATATTGCTTTTCAGACCAATCTTCTGGCCCTGAATGCCGCGGTGGAAGCTGCCCGGGCGGGAAAACACGGAAAAGGATTTGCGGTTGTGGCACAAGAGGTTCGAACCCTTGCTTCGCGAAGTGCAAAAGCTGCACAGGAAACATCGGATTTGATCGAAGGATCCGGAAAAAAAGTGGCGGAAGGCAGCAATATCGCGGAAGAAACGTCAAAAGCACTGTCTGAAATTTCAGAAAGCATAACAACTGTCGTGGATCTGGTAAGCGAGATTGCCGCAGCTTCCAATGAGCAGGCCCAAGGCGTTTCCCAGGTAAACCAGGGGCTGTCCCAGATTGACGGTGTGACGCAGCAGAACGCTGCCAACGCAGAACAGGCATCATCAGCCGCTGCAATATTGTCTTCACAGGCTGCGGAAGTCCGTGAACTGCTGTCCCAATTCAAACTGAAGAACCAAAATATCCGGTCCGAGACCGATAACAACAATCCGGTGCCTGATGTTCCCCGGATACCCTATGTCCGCCCTGAACCGCCGGCAACCGCTCAGGGAGCATGGGGAAAACCGGAGGCTTAATTCTCTGATTCAAACACCTCTCTACATGCTGCATAGATATTGCCGTTGACACACCAGTGCCCTTTCTATATGTTCATTTCTAAAAAAAGCAAGGTCTTATACAAAATATTATCAAGAAAGACCCAGAATTTGCACCAGCATGGCTGAACATGATCAATACTTATGAAAAACCGTCAAAATCAAAATAAGGGAAGGGTGCCGTCTCTCAGGATTTCAAGCAGGGCAAGCTTGAAATTGATCGGTGGGATGACATCCAGACACAACGTTTTGACATTCTATGTCAAAACGTTTGGATGCCAAATGAACGTAGCTGATTCAAGTGCCATCACGAATGAGTTGGTTTCATACGGGCTCATTGAATCTGCCATTTCCGAAGACGCCGACATTATCATCATCAATACCTGTACGGTGCGGGATCACGCGGAGAAGCTGGCGTTGACGGAGGCAGGAAAATTCAAGGCCTGGCGCAAGGCGAAGAAAGAGAGAAGGCTGGTACTGATCGGATGCGCGGCGGAGCGGCTGGGGGAAGGGGTAAAAAAAAGCTTCCCCTTCATCGACCTGGTGATAGGGTCGAAAAAAATAGAAGAAGTGCCGGCAATCATAGCCGGCACTTTCAAATTGCAGATCGCAGATTTCAAATTAACGAAAGAAAATGACGACAGTTGCGGACAGACCAACAACAATGCCACCTCATACCAACCCTCTGCCCCCGGCGGAGAGAAAGTTTCTCCTGCGGAGGTTTCGGCGTATGTCAATATTATGCGGGGGTGCAATAACTTTTGTTCTTACTGCATCGTGCCGTATGTGCGGGGGGCGGAAGTATCCATCCCGGCGGCCGGCATTATCGCTGAGATAGAAACACTGGTCGGGAACGGGACGAAAGAAGTCACCCTGTTGGGACAGAATGTGAACTCATATCACTATCAGGGGCTGGATTTCGCAGGATTGTTGGAAAAGGTCAATGGGATAGACGGGCTGCTGCGCATTCGTTACATGACAAACCATCCCAAGGACATTAACGAAAGGATAATCGGGGCGATAGCTCGCTTGCCCAAAGCCTGCAACCACATCCATCTGCCCATGCAGTCAGGCTCAGACCGGGTGTTGCGGCTGATGAATCGGCAATATACCACGGCTCAGTATATGGACATCGTCAGGAAAATAAAGGCAACCATCCCTGGGGTAAGCGTTACCTCTGATGTCCTTATCGGCTTCCCCGAGGAAACGGAACGGGATTTCCAGGAAACCTATGATTTGGTGGAAAAGGCCGGTTTTGATTTCTGCTATGTGTTCAGGTTTTCAGCCCGCAAGGGTACCGCAGCCTATGCGCTGGGCGACCGAGTTGGCAAGGAAGAAAAGAAGGCGCGCCATATCAAAATGCTCTCCCTGACGAACCGGATCGCGTCGGAGAGCAATAAGCGCTTCATCGGAAGGACGGTGGAGGTGCTGGCCGAAAGAATGGAAGGCCCCCGGATGCTGGGAAAGACCAGTGACAACGGCGCGGTGGTTTTTTTGTGCAATGAGTCATTATTAGGTAAAATCGTAAAGGTCAGGATACTGGAAACAAAGGTGCATTCTCTTATAGGAGAAATAGTACTGTAATACTATCCGCAACACACCGATCACATCAACCCAATGACAAAAATACGAAAAGCCACTCTCCATCATTTATATCGATTGTATAATTGCCGCCTCTTGATTCCGCCCAAATTATCCAGGCGGGTTTTCTGGCTCATTCCCATCTAATCCTTGCCGGTTCGTTTCATATGAATGTATTCAACCCGTCCTTTTTCGCTGATGAAAGACGTCAGTAACCAACTTACGATGCTGATAAATAGAGATCCCCAGACAGCAGACCATAATCCAGCAACGTGAAAACCGGATACCAGACCGGAAACCATCAACAACATTATGGCATTAACGACGAATGTGAAAAGACCCAAGGTTAAAATTGTTATGGGCAGCGTCAGAATAAACAAAATGGGACGGAAGAAGGCATTCAGTATTCCAAGAAGAGCAGCGGCCCAGAAGGCGGAGAAAAAGTCAGCCACATAAATCTCGTCAATCAAATAGGCGGTGATCATTATTGAAATGGTAAGAATTAACCATCGAATTAGAAAGCCATGCATTTTATTACCCCTTATCCACCCGCTCTTTCAACTCCTTCCCGCATTTGAAAAACGGCAACTTTTTTGGAGCAATAGTTACTTTCTCACCGGTTTTCGGATTCCGTCCGGTATATGAACCATATTGTTTTACAAAGAAAGAACACAATCCCCGAATTTCGACCCTGTCATCTTTCGCAAGAGCCTCTGACATTTCATTGAAAAACAGATCAACGATTTTTGCCGCTTCCGGTTTTGATATTTTGGTTTCCGACCTTAGTGCATCAATGAGTTCCAGCTTGTTCATATTGGATTCCCTTTTTGGTTTTTGAATAAAGAGTTGTTTACTCGGAATAATTTTCAATGCAGGGTATTTTATTGCTTGAATTTTGTCAATAAATATTGGATAGTTATCATCAAATATTTTTCCGGAGATAAAATGGGTCAAAATAATCTGAAAAAATTCAGGGAAGAAATCATGCTGAGTAAGGCGGAGCTTGCGCGTAAGGCGAAAGTTTCGTCGATTACAATTGGTCGAATCGAAGATGGGATGCCCTGCAGACTGGAAACCATGCGAAAAATTATCAAGGGGCTTGGAAAGGATCTGGCGGATAGGGATGAAATTTTTCCGGATGACTCGATTGAATAGCGGATGAATGATTATATGGTCAAATGCGTAAAATCAAGACGCTATATAAAAAATTTTACATGCGTGATTCATCGTTGAAATCGCCCTCTGAAGTAATCAATCTCTGAATACACTTGATGAACTCGAAAAAAGTCGAAAACATCAAGCTTTGTCATTCCGGGCTTGACCCGGAATCCAGTTTTTTCAATATGTTCTGGACTCCGATTTTCACCGGAGTGACGGAATTGGGACTTTTTTCGAAGCCGTCACACTTGAAATATGATGTTTAAATTTAATGACAAATTATCGCAGAGCACACCACCCGGGCGGAACATTCTTTTTCACGGTGGCAGGGAGCTTCAATTGTCGACAATTTGTCGACAGTTGAAATCCATCCTCATCCTTGGCTCTGATTTTCATCTTAATTCAATATTCGCAAGAATTCTTACTATCCGCAACACACCGATTGCATCCACCACTCATTTTGTAAAACGTTCGCCCGATCTTTTTTGACTATGAAAATCTTGACTTAAGCTTCGGTAGATATCTTAAGTGGTTGAGCAAGAAGTTACCCGCATTTTCCGAAAAGACTCGGAAGATTCAACCTGTGACAAAATATCACGACTTCGCTTCCTCACGGGATGCGACACCATAGGAATCAACAGGGGTACATATTGTACCCTGGTTCAATTCTCACATCCGCAGTGGTGCGACCAGCCCGGATTTCATCCCCTTGACCATGTCATCGGTTTCAATCCACGCACCCGCACGGGGTGCGACCTATTCCAGAAAGAGGCTATGGAGTTGAGGCGAAGTTTCAATCCACGCACCCGCACGGGGTGCGACCTGAAAGCGGCGGGTCACTGATGATTGAGGCACCGTTTCAATCCACGCACCCGCACGGGGTGCGACTAGGTTATTGTCCGGAGTTTCCCATATCCAAGCTGTTTCAATCCACGCACCCGCACGGGGTGCGACTTATGTACTGGGCACCTGACAGCCGAAGTAACAGGTTTCAATCCACGCACCCGCACGGGGTGAGACTATGCTACAGCTGAGCAGATTGCTTTACTGGAAGGTTTCAATCCACGCACCCGCACGGGGTGCGACCTGCCGGGACGGTCGTCAATGGTACCAATACCGGGTTTCAATCCACGCACCCGCACGGGGTGCGACACCGTCGCGCCTTTTCTCTTCCGCCGTCAACATCTGTTTCAATCCACGCACCCGCACGGGGTGCGACTACCGATGCCGATGTCATTGGGGCTTATTATTTTGTTTCAATCCACGCACCCGCACGGGGTGCGACTATGTATCCGGTGCGAAATCTCCGTAAATTATCAGTTTCAATCCACGCACCCGCACGGGGTGCGACGCATATTCACTATGAAACAGCAGTGTGCTCCTATGTTTCAATCCACGCACCCGCACGGGGTGCGACTTCAGGAACTTAGCCTCATCACGGCCATGTTCTTGTTTCAATCCACGCACCCGCACGGGGTGCGACAGGGTGCCTTCTCCATCAGCGGCATCCAGCTCCAGTTTCAATCCACGCACCCGCACGGGGTGCGACTGCCATGTCTCAGCAAACCGATAAACGATATCCATGTTTCAATCCACGCACCCGCACGGGGTGCGACAAATATGGGAGTCGTTTCAAACGGTATTCAAATCGTTTCAATCCACGCACCCGCACGGGGTGCGACAAACGGGAAGAGGATAACTGGTCGTTTGTCGCGGGTTTCAATCCACGCACCCGCACGGGGTGCGACCATATAGACCGGGAAGATTATATCCAAGGTGGAGTTTCAATCCACGCACCCGCACGGGGTGCGACTTGCAACGGATCAGCGCGTCCTCACCAAAAGTTTGTTTCAATCCACGCACCCGCACGGGGTGCGACTATACTGCAATGCCAATCACGCATCTTACTATTATGTTTCAATCCACGCACCCGCACGGGGTGCGACTACTGCAATTGACCGATTGTAATACCGCTTCCAGGTTTCAATCCACGCACCCGCACGGGGTGCGACGTGTTCATCCGGCCACGGAGCTGGTTTCTGTTTTGTTTCAATCCACGCACCCGCACGGGGTGCGACTTCAAGAAAGCTCACATTAAGGCCGAACAATGTGTTTCAATCCACGCACCCGCACGGGGTGCGACATTCAGGCGTGTGCAAACGCGATGAAAACCATAAAGTTTCAATCCACGCACCCGCACGGGGTGCGACTATGAGTCAGACAGGCTTACTCCGTCAGAGAAAGGTTTCAATCCACGCACCCGCACGGGGTGCGACGTGGGTATTCCCACAACGTCGAGTCGATGGGGAGTTTCAATCCACGCACCCGCACGGGGTGCGACTTTCTGGTTGAAGCGGGGCAACACTGGCGAGATTGTTTCAATCCACGCACCCGCACGGGGTGCGACACCGCTCCCGGAGTGTGGCCGCAAAACGTGGTAGGTTTCAATCCACGCACCCGCACGGGGTGCGACGGTTACGGGATGTCGTATATCACAGACGAGGCGGGTTTCAATCCACGCACCCGCACGGGGTGCGACTGGATGCAGGGGATCACGCGCGGGAACTGGGGCGCGTTTCAATCCACGCACCCGCACGGGGTGCGACCGTTGACCATTGACGGTTTGTCATTCCCTGGGCTGTTTCAATCCACGCACCCGCACGGGGTGCGACTGCAGGCATGGATGCTACTGGAGAAAGTGATCTTCAGTTTCAATCCACGCACCCGCACGGGGTGCGACATGGTGCCTTTCGTAGTAATGCAAAGAGCATGACGTTTCAATCCACGCACCCGCACGGGGTGCGACTTCCAACTCCGCGCCAAGCCTGATTAGCTTTTGGAGTTTCAATCCACGCACCCGCACGGGGTGCGACTCAGATCATCGATAATCAATTATCATGCAAGGGTGTTTCAATCCACGCACCCGCACGGGGTGCGACATCCTGTTCGATTGATCCCGACTCCCGAAGGTCTGTTTCAATCCACGCACCCGCACGGGGTGCGACTTTTTTTCTTGCCAGGATTTTAACTATCCTATCCGTGTTTCAATCCACGCACCCGCACGGGGTGCGACCGGAAACGACTGACATAATTTGCAGGGAAATCGCGGTTTCAATCCACGCACCCGCACGGGGTGCGACTTTTTGATCGTTCGGAAAACATCAATGGCTTTGATGTTTCAATCCACGCACCCGCACGGGGTGCGACTCATTCCACCATACTCTTCTTTCAATATCCGACTGTTTCAATCCACGCACCCGCACGGGGTGCGACTTCCGGATCATGGTGTCAAAATCGGTTGTGTTGTTGTTTCAATCCACGCACCCGCACGGGGTGCGACGATACAAAGCAAATCATGGCGCTTGTAAGAGATCCGGTTTCAATCCACGCACCCGCACGGGGTGCGACAATTTCTATGCGAATAAATGGCAAGTTGTGCAAGGTTTCAATCCACGCACCCGCACGGGGTGCGACTCAGGTTGACTTTGTGCTGTCATTCGACGGAACCAGAGTTTCAATCCACGCACCCGCACGGGGTGCGACGCTTATATAGTTAAGTTTTCAAATTAATGAGTATTTTTTACATCAGAGCGCGAAGTTGTTCAGTCGATGTGGAAGTAAATTAAATTGTCAAAGAGCGAAATTTTTATTGCATTTAATTTTAATATGTTATTCCTTCGCGAACCTTTTCCAGTGACTGTTGGTAAAAGCGTTTATTTCAATATGCTTGACTTATACACCTGAAAACCAGCTTAAGGTTCGCGGGAAGTTAAACAATCAACGGACCCTCAAGATCAAGTTCTTTTTTTGCCCCTATATGCTCTACACGCAGTTTCCAGTTGGAACCGAGGAAATAAAAACGAAGGCTATCTGTTTCCGGCGTGATCTCATCGATCAGGCGCTGCCGGAGCATGGTCCATTGGGCTGGGTCGACATTACATTCAAAAACGGAAAACTGAACGCGTTGGCCATAATTTTTACAAGCCTTGGCTACACGGCGGAGTCTTTTCTGGCCGTTATCATTCATGGAAACATCATAACTGACAAGAACCATCATAGGGTTACCTCCAAAAAAAAGACGGATAACCGTCCAGATCGTTTCGCATGTATCGGTTCATTAGCAGTGCCTGAATATAAAAAAGTTGACCAAGAAGTATCTTTTCTTCGATAAACGGATGGAAAATTTCATCCTGTTTTTTCTTTTGATAGGCCATAAGGACTGTTTTACGACCTTCGTCGGTCATGTATACGGCTCCGTTGTCTTTTTTGAAAAAATCTTTTTGAGTGACCTGGCCCAGATTAATCAGCGATAGCGTCAATCGGTCTGCCATAAAAGATCTGAATTCTTCCATCAGATCAAGAGCAAGACCTGGCCTACCGGGCCTGTCCCGATGAAGAAATCCCACAGCGGGATCAAGCCCCACACATTCAATGGCCGATCTCACATCGTGCATGAGAAGGGTGTAAAGGAATGAAAGCAGGCAATTGACAGGATCAAGCGGAGGTCTCCGGTTTCTTTCGTTAAATTCAAAATCGTTTTTCCGGATAACGATCAGATGGTTAAAAGCGCTGAAATATGCAGACGCAGCATTTCCTTCAATGCCTCTCAGAATATTCAAAGAGGATGCATTTTGAGTTTCTTTTAACGCATTTTCCAGCCTTTGGATAGCTGTGTCGATGGCTTCAGAATTGTTTTTGCCGGCATGATCCCGGAGAAAACGTTTCAGTACGGTTCGGCTGTTGGAAATCTTTGCGGAAATGATGGATGAGGCAATGGCGGATGAAAATTGTTCACAATCCGCCCGTCTATATTGTTCCCGCCGAACAAGAACGTTCCCTGAAACCGGCCCCGTGACACGCGCAAGAAAGCGGCCGTACTCCGTCAGAAAGCTCACAGACACATCTTTTTCAGCACAAAATCCCATCAGAAACGGACTCATGGACACATTTCCAAAACAGACAATTCCCGACAAGGTGTGAATGGGAATACGAACCTTAATTTCTTTTTCAACCTTGACCGCCACTGTTTCACCATCCTTGGAAAGATAGCTCCCCTGAGTGGTGACAAAGAGGGTGTTAAGCAGCTTTTTCATTTCAAATCCGTCATTTGTTTCAGGTAGGATTTAACCGATTTAACCCGACATACACGGGGCATGCAAAAATCCAGAAACGAGCAGCTTTCACACTTTTTAGTATAGAAAGGTTCGGGCGTGATCCTGTTCTGAATCATGCTGCGTAATCTCTTTGCCGTTTCCGTGGTTTCTTGCCGGAGTTTCGAGTCAAACAACACGCTCTGTCTACGTCGGGTTTTTCCGTAAAACAAAGCTCCTTCAGGAACAGCGATATCCAGCATTTCCTCAAGGCATAGAGCCTGGGCACAAAGTTGAACCTTGTCACTATTGTCCTTTTTGGGTTTTCCCCGCTTATATTCCACGGGATAAGGAACCCAAACATCAGATTCCTTATCCGATCTATGAAATTCCACCACATCAGCTTGGCCTGACAAGCCCAATTCCCGGCACACTAACCGGAGCGCGTATTCGATTCGCAACCCCGCAAGATCCTTTTTCCCTCCCTGATCTACCCGTTCATGCATCACACGCCCCTCGGCCGTGAATTGGTTTTCAAACCACTGCCGTTCCAAATGGATCAACGCACACTGCCTCGGACAGAATAGGTAGTGCTGAAGAGCGGAGAGGGGGAGGAGATCATCTTCAGAATCCATAAAGAACCTTTTTTAAATATAGTCTTTTTTTGCGTTCGCTTGAAAAAATAAAAAACGATCAATCATGGTCAATGTAGTGGGACGTGTAGCGTAAAAGAATCATTCCCGTCGGGCCTGCTGTTTTTTCCGAATGTTTGCCAGTAGATCGATCGACGTCTGCGATGCTTTTTTGCAAAAATCAGTGAACAGTTCCAGGTTGCCCGCCTCGGGCAACAGGCTGTCTCCAGCCCGGATTTGTCCCACGGTATGATGATACGCCGACAATGTATCGATATACGCTTTGCGCTCCTCTCTCGGGATGATGATCGGCGGCAACCCTGCCTTGAGAACTGGGAAATTGGCCACCAGCCTGGCCAGCCGGCCGTTGCCGTCACAAAAAGGATGGATGCGCACAAACGTGATGTGCAGGCAAACATAGGCATTCAGTGCCTGGCGCCAATCTCCGGGCGCTGTTTCCCGGCATGTTTCAGCAAACAACCTGAACCAGTCCCTCATCAGGGTGGGTACGTCAGCAGGCGGTGCATAGTCAAAAATCACCTGTTTACCGTCAACGACACCCACCGTAGAGTTGGGCTCATTCTTCCACCCGCCGACCGGTTGGTAGAAATCGACAACAACCTCCGTCTGCACGGCCTTGTGCAGGGCGAACAGATCCGCCTCGGTAAGCGTCCGCCCTTGTTCCAGGCACGCATAGACAAGATCAATTGCCCTAGCATGTCCTACCACCTCCTGATGATCCTTCAGCGGTTTTCCGGCGATCGTCAAGCCTTCTTCCAGGACAAACGCGGTTTCCCCTAACGTCAGTGTATTGCCTTCAATGGCCGTGGACGTATGCGTCCAAAGGTTGCGTAGTTGGATCAGAAGCGCTTTTTTCAGGTCGTTATCAAGGTCTTTAAGAAAGTCGAGCATGATTCCCCCAACAGATTAAAATCCGTTTATCTCTTCAGGCACCAATTCATCCAAATTGTTTAGTTTATAACTCCCGTCCGGGTTTACTGTCAATGTTCGGTGTACGTTTGCGGAAGAATACTGCCCTGATTTGCAGTTATGTTTCCACCAGATTACTTTTTTTACGGCCATGCTGCCTTCGGGGCGGGCGGAGGAAGCGTCATTTTCAAAGAGTTTGGGCAGGATTTGCTTGATAACTTCTTCATCTTTATCTGAAAAACCTGTACGTTCAGCTAACTGGGGATTCATGCTTCCGTATGTAACATAAATACCCCGGTCAACCCGATGTTTCATTCCCATGGTATCAGAACCGCGCTTGTCATCCTTTGTTTCTTCCGCGTTGACACTTTTTGTAATTTGAGTACTGGAGATGCTCACAGGATCAATGCTAAAAGCAGACTGAATTGTCATCGGACCGCGAATTCCGATTGATATGCCGGTATCACCCTCAGACGCACCATCCTCTTTCTTTTTCCCTTTTTTGTTTGATTTAAAAGCAAACAACTGCCCGAAAGCGCGAACATCAATCCATGTCTCACACGCCTTTTTCACCGTTTCTGCACTACCAAGGTCTTTGCCCAGTGCTGCTTCGGCACGTGCCTTCAGATGTTTGGCATCATCATATTTCCTGTCATCGGACTGTACAAAGACGTCTTGACCCTTCTCTTTTCCCTCTTTCTTCAGATGAACAAACCGCTCCATCATGCGATCCCGGATCTTTCGTTTTAGACATACATCGGTGATTTCACCTAAGCCTTCGTAATCTGTCCGTGGGCGGTTTCCGTTCAGAGGGTCGCCATTCGGATTGGCGTTTTTTACGCTAATGATGATTGCAAAATCGATTTTTCTGCTCAGAGTAGCCATATTCATTTCTCCTTTTGTAATGAGTTTATTCTTCGTCATTCATACCCATGTGCTCAATCTCTTCAGCTGATCTTAATACCCACTTGCCTTTTTCACGTTTATGTTCATTCAGCCAGTTCCGCTGGCAATGGTACGCCAATAAAAATTCTCCGCTCAAACGGTCGTCGGTATTGAATTTACCGGGTAAAAACTGGCAGCAGATTTTATCCAGCAACTCAATATACCCCGCGAGTAGGCCGGGCATCTTTGCGTTGATCCGTGCTTTGTATGGCGTAAGACTGGTTTCGATGGTGCGCCATGTTGAATAAGGTCTGTCAGCAAAACGCTGCATCAGCCGCGCCGCAGTTGGCTCTCTTTTTTCTTTGGCAAAATAAAGCGCCATTGATTCTATTTTTTCCGCTACCGCGAGCAATCTGCCATACAGGTAGTCCCGCGTGTTTTTTTCTTCTTCAAGTGCCATAGTGTACCCCCTTTTATTGTAAAATCCTTTGAATAGCGAGCAAGCTATCCCTAAACATTTTTTAAATTCCCATGTTTCAAGCCCAGCCCGATTTGAAGCACGGCGGACACACTGTTCAATCAAATCGCGCGGAACAGGTCTCCCGTCAATGATTGATGGCAGAAGGCGTTCTACTGTTGCATTGAGAAGTTTAATGCCGTTTTTCCCTTCCACCTTGCTGCCATATGCGCACCATGCGATGTCTTTTGGCGCCGGTGTCCCCTCAAAATAAATCATCTTTTTTTTGTCATTTTTATCCCTGCCATAGTTCTGAAACCAGGCGAAATCGGAATACCATTTTTCTATGCGTTCAAGAAATTCAGAACCGGTTAATTCTCGATAAAAAGTTATTGCCATACGCCCTGGTGTTGCGGAATCCAAACCCATGACGACAATATTTTCCGTGTCGCTGATATTGTTTTTGTATCCGGCAAGTTTCTTACGGAAACGAAGCGCAAACGATTGCCCGACATCCCCGATTTGTGAAGTCGAAGTATCGGTTGTTTGAAAATCATCACCAAGAAAATCCCATGAGTTGACCCACGGGTTTGGGATTTGTATTCCTGATGTGGCCCAAGAAACGAAGACTTGATCGCCGCTGCGAAATGCTTGCTTTCGACCAATAAGCCAACGAAGGGCGCTGTGCGCTTTTTGTGTTACCATTGAAGAGACGGAAGCTGCCTCGTTTACAGATTTAAATCTGCCAAGAAAGGTGAAACCGTTTGTATCATTGGATGAGATAAGTTTAGCGCCATCCTTGCCGCCACGAAGTTTTGCAGGATGTTTTTGAGCAATATCAGTTTCTTGTTCTCCGGTAACATAGCAAAAGCCTTTTGCAGAGTCCAGTACACCTGCGTACTCTGCCCACTTTTCAAAAAGCGTTTTGTCTTTCCATGTCTCGGAACAGAAAGCATCGTCGGTAAATTC
>QZKS01000014.1 GCA_003599865.1 Desulfobacteraceae bacterium | reverse complement strand
AAGCGTCCAATCCATAAAAAAACCGGACTGCTATGGCCCATGAGGCCATGAAATCCGTTTTCACGGATAGTCGTTTCCGGTTGTCTTTTGAATAAAATATCGTGCATGCCCGTCAGGATCATCAAACCTTCCCAGGAACCGTATGCATTCTGTTTCGCAAAGTTCCTTGAAATCTTCCTGAAAATCAGGATCGGAACACCAGATTTCAAGTGTTTTTCCCATCGAAAGCGAATCAAGCGCATGCATCATTTTCCGAACCGGCATGGGGCTGGTCAAGCCCCTTGTGTCCAGAACCTTGTCGGATTTTATC
Organism: Desulfobacteraceae bacterium; assembly: GCA_003599865.1. Lineage (GTDB taxonomy): Bacteria > Desulfobacterota > Desulfobacteria > Desulfobacterales > SURF-7 > QZKS01. The sequence goes on along the minus strand of QZKS01000014.1, from coordinate 30,484 downwards.
GTATCCATGCGTTGCTCCTGTTATCCGGGCTGAAAAAATGATAACCGTTTCAGCTTCTGGTTTAAAATCTGAGTGTTGCCGACAGGTAGGTGTTCCAGACCGTGTCAACAACCGGGAAAAAGGCGTCAAAGGCCTTTACATCATCGATTTTGACCGGTGCGCCAAGGGGATTTCCGCTCCCGGTATATTCATAGTCGTAGTACTGGCCGCCCAGTTTGATAAAAAAGCTGTCTTTATACACGGGCTGGATCCAGTAAGCCTCATACACCTGGCCCCTTGCGGCCAGTTTGCTGGCGATCAGTGAATCTTCGGCACCGGTCATGTTGAACCAGTATTCGGAACCCCAATTGTATTCCAGTCCGAGCCTTGCTTCAAAGGGCATGGGAAACAGCACCCCGGTAAACAGGCTGTATCCGTTGTGGGAATCCAGGTTCCCATTGGCGTCAGCCGTACTGACCAGACCCTGTCCCATCATTCGGTAATAGGGATTGGATGAGATGCCCGAAGGATCGGTCCGGCTCCAGGAAGGGGCCAGGAAGAAATCGATATCCGCGAAGCGTTCGGCAAGGTTGGTCCGGAAGATCAGCGATGCCATATCAAAGTCGCCGATGTTGGAGCTTGCCTGGAGGCGGCTGATATATCCGCCGGTATTGGGCGTGAATGTAATGGTTCCGTCGCTGTTTTCATACGGAATAAACGGCATGACAACCGTTCCGGAAAAGCCGTCCGTGATGTCCCATGCATGGGCATAATTCAGCACGACACTGGTTTCATCATTGTCAAAGAAGGTGGCAATGAACCCCCCGAAGGTGGCATCATCCACCACCGAACTGCCGTCAAGAGAGTAGCTGTTGCCATAACCGCTCTCAAATCCCACACCATAGCATAGTTTGAACGCGGCTCCGGGAATTCCGGTTACATTTTCCAGTCCGAAACTGAGGGATGCGCCGTCAAACTGCCAGTTGATGATGGTGGCTGCCGGTGATCCGCCTTCCAGGCTGTAATTTCCATATTCAAGGGTCAGACCGTCCGTTGCCGGTCTTCTTCCAAAGGAAAGATTGATGGGGATTTCACCCAGGTCCTTTTTGTAGTTGAAATATGCCCTTTCAACATGCAGGGTGTCTCCCTGCGGAACACTTGCGGTGTTTCCATCCAGATAAACATCGGCAAGACTTCCGTTCATGAATTTGACCCCGGAACTGTCTCCATATACCTTGTACATGGCCAGTCTGCCGCTGAAGCTCAGATCCTGATTGACTTTTGCATTCATGTTCAGCCGGAATTTGTTGGTATAGATCAGATCGTTGTCCGTATCATATTTCCGGGCATCCGGGACCGCTCCTGCCGTGGCAAGCGCTGCCATCATGGACTGGATGTAGTTCCGGGTGGCGCCGTTGAAGCCGCCGGCCGCCAGCATGTCCTGCAGGCTTGTCCCCGGCGGCATGCTGCCCATCATGACCAGAAAATCGTTCGGCGTGACGGCATTCATTTCTGCGACCGTCCATGCGCTGCCGGTTGCGGTGTTGATGCCCACCGGTGTAAAGAAACCGGACATCAGCCACGACGGCGCTGCCTGCACGTCACTGTAGTGGATGGAGTCGACTCTGGTTCTGAACTCCACGCCAAGAGCAACCCTGTCGATGGCGGAATGAAGTTCTGTCTTGTTCAGTCTCTGATCCATCTCATCCAGTTGTTCCTGCAAACTTTCAATCTCCTTTTTCATGCCTTCGGTTTCCGTAGAAGCCGGAAGATTGGCCGGTAACCATAAAAGAAAAGCCATGATTCCGCTCAACATCCAAATCTGTGTTTTTGATCGCCTGCCGGCATGTTTCATTTTGTCCTCCTGTGATGAAATGTGTAATTTTCATGAAGTTGTATGTTTCAATGTTCTGAACCATTCATTAGCAATCATCTGCAAATGGGGTGCCAAAGTCGACATATTATAAATATGTATTAATATCGGTTTGTTGGAATAATATTTCCGGGGCGGTCTTTTTTCTTGAACCCCATAGGTGTTAATGATATATTAACACTTGTTAATATTGTTAACTTAATGATTTACATATCGGGGTTGACTCCAATGGAGAATGCAAATCACTGGGAGACCATTATCGAGATCCTTCAGGATGGAGTTCTGATTGTGGACACAAAAGGGATGATCACCGCTGTCAATGCCGCTGCGGAAAGACTTACCGGGTATTCGGCGGATGAAATGGTAGGCAACTCCTGCCGGATTCTGAACTGTACGGGATGCAAAAATACGCACCGGAATGACGGCAACTGGTGCGGCCTGTTTGCCGGGAAAATCGTTAAGTCAAAACACTGCACCATTACCGGAAAGGACAACAAACAGATATTTATCTTAAAAAATGCTTCGCTGATTCATGACAGCAATGGCAGTGTTGTCGGCGCCGTAGAAATATTGACCGATATTTCCGAGAGCATGCGCCAGAAAAGCAAGATTGACACCCTTCGGAAAAATCTGAATCCGGATGAAGGATATCATGATCTGATCGGTACATCCCCGGCCATGCGGCATATGTTTGAGCTGATTGAAAGCGTCGCCCAGTCTGATGCACCCGTGATGATTCAGGGGGAAAGCGGAACAGGCAAGGAACTCGCTGCCATGGCGATCCATGAAACCAGTCCGCGAAGAGATAAATCCTTTATCAAGGTCAATTGTGCAGCCCTGAATGAGAACCTGCTGGAAAGTGAATTGTTCGGTCATGTCAAGGGTGCGTTTACCGGCGCGGACCGTACACGGATCGGCCGGTTTGAGGCAGCAGACGGGGGGAGTCTTTTTCTGGATGAAATCGGAGATATTCCTCCGGCCATCCAGGTGAAACTGCTTCGTGTCCTGGAATCCGGGGTAATCGAACGGGTAGGGGATCATCGTCCGATACCGATTGATGTCCGCATCATAACCGCTACCAACAAAAATCTGGAATATCTCATCAGCCAGGGCCAATTCCGGGAAGATCTGTTTTTCCGTATCAATGTGTTTCCCATCTGCTGCCCATCCTTGAAAGAGAGACAAGAAGATATCGCCTTATTGATTCAGAACTTTATTCAACATGGCGAGCGAAAGGGAAAGAAAAGGATATTCGGGGTGACACCGGAGGTGATGGAAAAAATGACTGCCTATCCATGGCCGGGAAACGTGAGAGAGCTTCGGAATACCATTGAATATGCAATGGTGCTCTGCCATGAGGGTTTTATCGGGGTCAATCATCTTCCCCCGAAAATTGCCATATATTCCGCCAAAGCCGCGGAACCGCCGGCAGATATGAAGGGTTTTCAGGCGGAAAAGCAGAAACTGCTGGAAGCGCTGAAACAGGCTGAAGGAAACCAGACCGAGGCGGCAAAGCTCCTGGGCGTCAGCCGGATTACCGTATGGAAGCGGATGAAAAAATACAAAATCAAACTGGCTTCGTCGTCTTAATTTTGTTGTAAGGTCAATGATTGAAGTTGAAAAATGTGAAGCCATTGCATTTGTCACCGCCTTTTAATCACCTCGTTATTTCATCAGAAGGCACTTGATATTTTAATGGTATTGGGATGTATGAGTCTAGTAAAGTTGCGGATACATGTGGGGATATTGAAAAATGAGGATGGATAGTAATTATTTCAGTGCTTCCATCATTTTTTGAATGGTTTCCCGGAGCAAAGGTATTTTTTCCTTGCAGGTAAAAAAGACTGCCTCGGCGTTTATATCAGCATAGTGATGGGTAAGGATATCCCGCATTCCTTTTGCCTTTTTCCAGTCCACTTCCGGATATTGGGGCAGAAGCGTTCCGCTGGTAATTTTATCCAAATTTTTCAACGATTCTCCGATAACAATCATCATCATGCAGATGGCATCCATTTTTTCAACCCCGGCTGGGTTATCGGTAAAGTCGGATACCTGGCTGATAGCTTGAAAACGGGCACAGATTTTCGAGGCAGCATCTTCTATCTGGTGTAAGATTTCCATGACAAGTTCCTTATTATGCATATACAGCCTCGCTATCTATTTTATTTTTCAGGAATTGATTCATATTTTTTCTGTATGTAACAATATCCACCGAACGTTGAAGTCTTTCTTCCAGTTCGTTTTTGATACCGACAAGCATGAAAAGGTCTGGTTTCGAAATATGGACAACCACATCAACGTCGCTGTCTTTCCTGATCTCATCTCGTGCAGCAGAGCCGAAAATACCAATGTTCTGAATACCATATTGTTCAGAAAACTCTTTCTTGTAGATTCGCAGGATTTTAATGATTTCCTTTTTGTCCATTATGGTATCCTTCCAACGGGTTTTCCAGACAAAGAACTTTATGACTGAGATAAGGCCCTGTTTTTTGGGAATCAATTTATGTGAAAAGGTTTTATGTGTCAATTCATTTCGCATGCTGGTTATGGCTGTCAAGCCATTTCAGTGTCTGCTGCCAGAGGGATGTTTTCATTTTTTCTTTGAAAAAGCCGAAATGTCCCACACTTCCAATGCCCATCTGTTTAACATCCATGAAATGAAATTGAATCTCTGCGGATTTGAACCGGGACAGGAGATGCCGGATCGCTTTTTCCGATGCATATTTGTCATCTGAAAATCCATATGCCAAGATCGGCATATGCAATTCAGCGTATCGGCTCGTATCCAGGCCGCTGTCACGTGAAAACAGATAATCCGGATTTCCGGCCCATTTTGACCACTGTTTCATTACACCGCTCGGTGCATCCATGGAGGCTAACCTGATTTTTCTGGCTGGAAACTGATCTCTTTTAAAGGCCAGCAGGGGAATGAACAGATGCCACATGAGATAAAACAGAAACCGGGTCGGAAACGGATACAAACCTGCATTGGCTGAGGATGCCGGCGCCAATATAACTCCTTTCAGGTGTTTACTCTGGGGTGAGAGTCCGAAGAGTTGTCCTCCGGCACTGTGACCGACCAGAAAGATGGGGCCCATACCCCACTGGATGGCTTCATCCATGACTGCATCCATATCCAGTTGACCCCAATCCTGCATCATGATGTCCCGTCCGCGAAGACCAATGTTTTTTGATTCCCCGGTTCCTCGATAGTCAAAGGTTACAACTGTGCAGCCATGCTCGGCAAGAAAGATGGAAAAACCACTGTAAAATTGTTGGGGAACACCCAGTGCAGAACAGATGATGACCACTGCTCTGGAGGAATCGTCCGGGGTGTAACGTATGGCACTCAGTTTTTCATTGTCTTTGCAGGTAATTTTGATCCGTTCTGTTTCCATTTGTATTCTTCCATGTTAAAAGCGTTATATATTTTACTATGATTCTAAAAGGTTATTTTTTTAATCAAAGATATAATGTTCTTGCGTTTTGGCAGAACGCTATTTATACTCTGAATATATTAAAAACTATAAATATGTTGCATACTGATAGTATGTATGTCAAGGAGAAATATGAATCCCAAAACAAGAAAAGAAGAATATGCAGAGATGACCCGGCAGGCTTTGATGGATTCAGCCCTGGAATTGTTCATTATCAAGGGGTTTCAAAAAACATCCATTGAAGATATTGTTCAAAGGGCACGGGTTACCAGGGGGGCCCTTTATCATCACTTTCAGAGCAAGGAGGAGATGTTTATTGATGCTTACACAATGCTTGTCAAACAACTGGTGGATGTGGTTGAAAAAAACATTTCCGATATTGAGGACAGTTGGGAAAGGGCTGTTGCCGGATGTAAAGCTTTTCTGGACTACTGCATTAGTCCGGATTATAAAAGCATCCGGCTGGATGATGCCATCGGAGTGCTTGGATGGAAAAAGTGGCGACAGATTGATTCTTCTTACACCATGAAGGTTCTTCGGGAAATTATTCAGGATATTAAAAACACAGATGAATTTTCGATCGATTCGGTTGATCACACCGCAAATATGATCTACTCCCTGCTGGTGGAGGCGGCCTTGACCATTGCCGGTTCTCCTGACAAGGACCAGACCCATCGTCAGATGTTTGAGATCATCCAGAAAATGCTATCTGGTTTGAAAAAAACAGGTGCAGTCACTTCCGGGGGAAGTTAAGTCTTTATTCATTTTTTAAACTCCGGCTCGCACCTGAAGGCTTGCGCTCAAAGGATACTGCCATATCTTTGGGCTCCATTTTTTGAAACCTGGGCGCCGGTTTCATAAAAACTTACTTCAGGGGTTGGTTAAATCTCTGCATCAGGTAACCGGACAACAGGCTGTTGAAACGATCCGGCTGTTCCATCATGATAAAATGTCCGACCCCAGTCCATTCATGATATTCCAGATCCGTAAACAGGGTTTGCAGATAGGCTTCATTGTCCTGCGGCATGTCCGGTGAAGCCGCATACACGGCGAGGGTAGGAAGATGGAGGGGGTACTCCTCCCAGTTTTCTTTTCGAACCATATCCTCCATTGCGCTGTTGGCAACATGGGCGGGGGTGTTCATGATTCTTCTCGTAATACTTTTTTTCAGGACAGGAGAGGATTGTTTCACGAACAATGAGTCTATAAACTGACGGATGAATTCGGCCCTGTTTTCTTCCCGGAAACCCTGCAGGAAATGGGAATTCTGCTGCTCCCACTCAATGATCTCTTCCTCGTCTTCCGGGACCCGAAAATAGGCGCCGTCTACTATGCAAAAACCGGATGCTCTGTCCGGATATTGTTGGATAAACCGCCTGGCAACCGGATACCCCATGCTGTGCCCGACCAGAAAGGCCTTGTCGATGTTCAGTTCATCCAGAACGCTTTTGATACTTTCGGCAAACAGGTTGATCGTATAGGGAATTTCCGGAGCACTGCTTTCACCGTGTCCCGGAAGATCGATGGTCACGACACGGTAGTTGTTTTTAAAATAACGGACCTGCGCGTCCCAGAAGGTGTGATCGCATGACCATCCGTGCACAAACAGGATTGTGGGATCTTTCTTTCCTTCCGCGGTATAGAAAACACGGATACTGTCTTTTGCAGGGTCATAAACAAGAGGTGCATAGATGGTGGAAGATTTGCTGCAGGAAATCAAAAAACAAAACATGGATAAAGAGATGATCGTGATCGCCATTTTTCCGGTAACGGTTTTCATTCCCTGATCCCCCTCAGATGATGAGATATGGATATTTTACAATGATGCGGTGCCGATTTTCACTTTCTGATCCCGTCCGGATCAAATTTAAGAGAGTTTACATCAAGATCTTTTAAAACCGCTTCAATTTCCGATTCCGGGATGGCCGGAAGTGTCTTTCGATCCGGTCTCAATCCTTTGGCATCCCGGAGGTATACATGGATAATATCCTTGTTGGTGCAGGTTGTGTTCCAATGCATCAGGACGCGAATACAGCGGGGAAGTCCTCCCGGTATCTGCATCTCGTGACCGCAAAGAAGGGCCGTGTCGTAATACCCCAGCTGACGTGCAGCCAACGCAGGATACTCCGCATTTAAATCAACGGTGGTGGTAAAGTAGATACTGGCCACATCATCGGCCTGTATATGGTTCGCCCGGATCATGATATACAGCATTTCCCGGGTTGCCTCCAGGATGGCGTCCCTGGTATTTTCCGCAGCAGTGGTTGCGCCCCGTATGCCGCGGCACATGGTCGGTATGGACTGGTTTGTCTGGGTCATTCTGTTTCCTTCCTTTGGCAGGTTGCCCTGCTGTCTCATTCTAATCGGATAACTGAATATCCTTTCCTTCCAGAATCCGGTTCATGTTTCGGACAGCACACATCTTTCCGCACATGGTACAGGTATCGTTTTCTTCCGGCTGGGAGGATTTCCGGTAAGCTATTGCTTTTTCCGGATCAATGGCAAGCGAGAACATCTTTTCCCAGTCGAGGTTTACCCGTGCACGGCTCATTTCATCATCCCATTTTCTGGCTCCGGGAATTCCCTTGGCAATATCCGCGGCATGAGCGGCAATTCGTGTTGCAATGATGCCCTCCTTCATGTCTTCCAGGGTCGGGAGCCTGAGATGCTCCGCGGGTGTTACATAGCACAGGAAGTCCGCGCCGTTTGCTGCGGCAATGGCGCCTCCGATAGCACTGGTGATATGGTCATAGCCCGGTGCAATATCCGTAACCAGGGGCCCCAGCACATAAAAAGGTGCTCCATGACAGAGCCGTTTTTCCAGCATCATATTTCCCTTAATCTCATTCATGGCCATATGACCGGGGCCTTCGATCATCACCTGTACGTTTCGTTCCCACGCTTTTTTGGTCAACTCTCCCAGAACGATCAACTCCTCGACCTGACAGGCATCCGTTGAATCATGAATGCTTCCCGGACGGCATCCGTCTCCCAGGCTCAGCGTGATGTCATATTCCACACAGATATCCAGAAGCCGGTCAAAGTGTTCGTAGAAGGGGTTTTCGCAATGGTTCAGTTCCATCCAGGTGAACAGCAGAGACCCGCCCCGCGAGACAATATTGGTGAGCCTTTTGCCGGTTTTTACCTTTTCCGCAGCAGCCCGGTTCAGACCGGCATGGATGGTCATGAAATCCACCCCGTCTTCAGCATGTTTTTCCACAACCTTGAAAAATTCATCCGTGGAAATATTCTTTAAATCCTTGTCATAAAATCCGACGGCATCATAAATGGGAACCGTTCCGATCATGGCCGGCGACATTTCCACCAGCCTTTTCCGGAACTCGCTGGTTTTGCCGTAACAGCTCAGGTCCATGATGGCTTCCGTTTTCAGGGCAAGGGCATGCCTTACTTTTTCCAGCTCCAGCTCAACATTGCAGCAGTCTTTGGAGATGCCCAGGTTCACATTGATCTTGGTGCGCAGCCCCTGGCCGATTCCTTCCGGATCCAGGTTTTTATGGTTTTTATTGGCCGGTATGATGGCCAGTCCCTGCGCAATCAAATTTCTCAGGGCTTCCGGTGCCATCTGTTCCTTTGCAGCGACGGTATTCATTTGCGCAGTGATGATTCCTTTTCGGGCGGCATCCATCTGTGTTGTAAACTTCATTGGGTTTCTCCTTGTATCCTGCTCCGTATTTCTTTGATTTTCATTCCGATATCCCCGGCACCCACAATTTCCGTGACCAGGCATATGCGGGTTGCGCCATGTTGTACCACGTCTCTGATATTGTGCGCCTTGATTCCGCCGATCGCCACAAAATCCATTTCCGGATAATGGGAGACCACATGATCCAGATAGCCGAATCCGACGGGATCGCACACATTTTTTTTGGTATGGGTCCGATAGATCGGCCCGACACCGATATAGTCCGCACCCTGTTCCACAGCTGTTTTTGCCTGCATGGGGTTGTGGGTGGAAACGCCGATCACCATCCGGTGCCCTACAAGCTCCCGAACAGCGGGCAGGGGAAGGTCTTCCTGACCGATATGGACCCCGTCCGCCTTGACCAGCATGGCGATATCCACATGATCATTGACAATAAAAAAGACACCGGCTTTTTGTGTCATTTCCCTGATTTTCAGGCATTGTTCATATTTCTCACCCATGTCTTTTTCCTTTTCCCGGTATTGGATGATCCGTATGCCCGCATCGATCATCTGTTTTACAACATCAATATTGTCTCTGCCCAGGGAATGCTCTTCAGCCGTGATTCCATAGATATCGGTTGCCGGCAGTTTTGTTCCGGCTTTTGGTTCTGCATTTTGCAACATGAATTTCCTTTCAAATAATCGGCTGCCAGTCTTTGAAAACCGGCTGATAGCCATGAGACCGGATAAACGATTTCATTTCGGAAACGGTTCTGTGATCACAGATGTCAAACTGACCGGTATTGTCCTCGCTATTGGTGTGCCCCCCCACCCGTGTGGTGGAACCGGCTGACATTTTGGTCACTCCCAGCCGGAGGATGTTGTTCCGGAACGTTTCGCTTTCTCTGGTGGAAATGGTAATCCCGGCCCGTGGCATGAACAGCCGGAAGGCCAGCATGATCTGAATCAGGTTCCGGTCGCTGACAATGAACGGCGGCTGGAAATCACCGGCATGCGGTCTCATGCGGGGCAGGGAAATGCCGACCTCCACGTCGGGAAAACGGTCCTGAAGATAGGCTGCATGCATCCCGGTCATAAAGGCTTCCTTCCGCCATTCATCCAGCCCCAGGAGCGCACCGATGCTTACGGCACGGATTCCGACACTGCAGGCACGTTCCGGGGCTTCCAGGCGGAACCGGTAGTCTGACTTGGGCCCTTTGCCGTGCAATTCCCGATACAGTTCCGGGTTGTAGGTTTCCTGATAGATGGTGAGTGCATCGATTCCGGCATCGATGAGTTCTTTATACTCAGGAGCCGACAGCGCGTAAATTTCGATGCTGATGGAGGTGAAATACCGGGACAGAATGTGGATGCAGGATTTCAGATAGTCTATGGATGCGATGTTTCTGGCGTCACCGGTCAGAATCAGGATGTGTTTTAATCCGGTAGCGGCAATGCTGCCGGCTTCTTTTTCCACTTCTTCCAGTGTCAATTGCTTGCGGGTTATTTTGTTGCCGGTATTGAATCCGCAGTACACGCACTGGTTGATGCAGAAATTGGAAAGATACATGGGTGTAAACAGGAGAATGGTCTTTCCGAATTGATGGATGGTCAATTGGTGGGCTTTCCGGGCCATCTCCTCCAGGAAAGGTTCGGCTGCGGGAGAGAGCAGTGTCTGAAAATCTTTTTCCCGGAGAGAAACCTTTTGCAGCACGCGCCTGACATCTTCCGGGGTTGTCCGGAGAAAACAATGATCCAGGTCTTGGCGTTGAACCTGATTCAGTTTGTTGAAAAAACTCATGATTTTTTATCCCGGCACCATATGTGCGTCCGTTCAATGTTCGTTTTCATGCAGGAATCCGGTCAGGGGTGAGGATGCAATCCCCTGCATTGAGATCGCGCCCAGACCGGCCAGATACGCCTCCCTTCCTGCCTTTACAGCCTGCCCGAATGCCTTTGCCATGGAAACAGGATCGGATGCGCCGGCAATGGCGGTATTCACCAGACAGGCAGCCGCACCCATTTCCATGGCTTCACATGCCTGGCTGGGGGCTCCGATCCCGGCATCCACCACAATGGGGAGATCGATTTCATCGATCAGGATACGGATCAGTTCACGGGTCTGCAATCCCCTGTTGGAGCCGATCGGCGCTCCCAGGGGCATTACGGTGGCAGCGCCGGCATTGACCAGGGCCCTTGCCACCATGAGATCCGGACTGATATAGGGCAGAACTACAAATCCGTCCTTTGCCAGAATCTCCGTAGCCCGGACCGTCTCATATCCGTCGGGAAGGAGATATTTATTGTCGGAAATCACTTCGATCTTGATCCAGTTGCCGCATCCTGCCGCCCTTGCCAGCTTGGCAATCCGGACAGCTTCTTCCGCATTCCGGGCTCCGGATGTATTGGGCAGGAGCCGGATGTTTTTCGGTATGTTGTCAAGAATATTGTTTTCCGCGGACGCCATATCGATTCTTCTCAACGCAACCGTGATCACCTGCGATCCGGATGCTTTGATAATTTCGGGGATCAGGGAATCTGCTCCATATTTACCGGTTCCGGTAAACAGACGGCTTTCCAGTTCCACATTCCCGATTCTGAGACCATCCTTCATGTCCATTCATCCCCCTCCCACAAAACGCAATATTTCCAATTTGTCGTTTTCATGTAACAGGATTTCCGTATAAGCGCTTTTCTCCGGAATATCCTGATTGAGTTCAATCACCACTCCATCCGCATGAATACCTTTTGCGGATAGAAAATCGGCCAGGCTGGTCGGTCCTGGGATATTTTCCGGGTTGCCGTTCACTGTGATGAGCATGTTGATTTCCTTCATGACGGATTTTTGCAAAAAAAAAGCTCGCCGATCGGCAAGCATTCAAAAGGAAAGAGGTATTTTTTGACGCTTCCCTACGGCAGTACGAACTGCATCAGGTTCAAAGGGTCGAAAACTCGCTTCCGTCTCAGCCGCAATCGGCTCCCCCAGCTGAATTCATCTATACTGCATGGATTTGAAATTGTAAAGACCTGATTCCGGCAGGTGATTCAGGCATGACGGTCACCGCCATATTGTTTGACTATAATGGAAAAAATCTGTAAAATGTGAACGCCAATGACAGTCTTTTCCTAACATTCAATCCCAGATGAAATGTAATGATCATCAGAAATTACAATAGAAATTACAATTACCGGAAGATTGCTCTTATCGTCACACCCGTTCTGCTGTTGATCATTCTTTCGGCGGTTCGCTTTTCCTCGGGTAATACGGAGAAAGGATCTGCCGTGAATCTCACCGCCGAAGAGCGGAGCTGGCTGACTCGGAATCCGCATCAGCTGAATCTGCTGTTCAATATTGAATTCCCGCCCATTGAATTTTCTTCACCTTCCGGAACCTTCATGGGAATAGGCGCAGATGTGATCGCCATGATTGAAGGGCGATTGGGGGTGACGTTTGCGAAAAAACCATCGGATGACTGGAGCCGGCATCTGTCGGCTCTGGAAGAGGGAACCTGCGCCATCGCCCCCACAATCGTTCGTACAGCCGAAAGAGAACGGTTTGCATTTTTTACCGTTCCCTATGCCACGGTTCCGGTGGTGATCATCGGAAAACGGGGTTCTCAGACCGGAATTACCCTGGATGACCTTGCCGGAAGGCAGGTTGCCGTCGTTTCCGGATATGCAACCGAAAAGTATCTGTATGACCGCGCTCAGGGCCGGTTCAGGGTGGTGCCCCTGTTGGATGTGCCGGAAGGTTTGCGGGCCCTGTCATTCGGGCAGGTGGATGCGTATGTGGAAAACCTTGCCGTTGCCGCTTACTATATCAACAAGGAAGGAATCTCAAATCTGCGCGTGGTCGGCAGTACGGATTACGAATTTGCATTCAGCATTGGTGTGAGCCGAAAATATCCTTTGTTGTACAATGCCATTCAGAAGGCTCTGGATACGATTCCGGAAGGTGAGCTGGAAACCATTCGAAACCGTTGGATATCCCTGCAGGTTCACAGGGGTCTTAATCCGGAAACCATCAGCCTGATCAAGCTGATCGCCGTGTTTACGGTGATGTTATTGATGGGCCTTACGGGCATCAGCTATATTCTCAAGCGCATGCTGAAGGAAAAGATCGAAAGTTTGCGAACCGCAAAACAGGAATTGCAGGACCAGACGGAAAGACTGTGTCTGGCTCTGGAAGCCACCAAAGCGGGAATCTGGGACTATGATCCGGCAACCGAAAGGATCTATCTCAGTGAACAGTGGTACACCATGCTCGGTTATCCGCCCGGACCGACCGATGTCCCGTTGGATGAATGGTCCCGGTATATTCATCCGGAAGACATCTACATCACAACACAGTCTTTGAAAGATTACATCAACAGCGGCGGACATTCCGAATTCGAAGCGGAATTCCGCATGCGGAAAGCGGATACTTCCTGGTGCTGGATACTGGGGAAGGGGCGGGCCGTTGCATGGGATGAAAATCAAAATCCGACCCGGATTATCGGTCTGAATCTGAATATCCAGACCATCAAGGAGGTCCAGGAGGCGATGGCTTTCAGTGAAATGAGATTCCGGTCGCTCTTTACAATGGCGCCCCTTCCGTTGGCGGAGCTGTCCGAGGATGGCAGCCTTATCGAGGTAAACGATCGATTCAAAAAAGTGATCGGGTATACAGCGGATGAGGTGCCGACGCTGGAGCATTGGTGGAAGCTTGCGTATCCGGATCCGGATCACAGGCATCTGGCCCGTTTGACATGGCAAAATGCAACAAAAAAATCCCGGGAAGGAATTCCGGATATGAAGTCCGGGGAATTCCATGTAACATGCAAGGATGGAACGGTTCGCACCATGATCATCGGTACCAGTTTGATCGGAAACAGCATACTGGTCAGTTTTTTTGATATCACCAAACACAAGCAGGCAGAAGAGGAGCGGGAAAAACTGCAAGGACAGCTTGTCCAATCCCAGAAACTGGAAGCTATCGGTGTTCTTGCCGGCGGTGTTGCTCATGATTTTAACAATATGCTGGGGGCCATTATCGGGTATGCGGAACTGACCATGAGCAAAATGGAGGCTGCCGATCCGTACCGCAGGAATCTTGGCAAAATTCTCGATGCCGCCAATCGTTCTGCGGCCCTGACAAGGCAGTTGCTGGCCTTTGCACGCAAACAGACCGTAACACCGATTGTGTTTGATCTGAATGAACCTGTTGAGGCCATGCTCAAGATGCTCCGACGGCTGATCGGTGAAAATATCGATCTGGTCTGGCAGCCTGGAACCGGTAGTTTCAATGTAAAAATGGACCCATCCCAGCTGGACCAGATCCTGGCCAACCTTTGCGTCAATGCAAGGGATGCGATCAAAGATGTTGGAAAAATTACCATTCAGACGGATACAGCTTCTTTTAATGAGATGACCTGTTCGTTTTATGCCGACTGTATCCCGGGCGATTATGTAAAGCTGTCGGTCAGTGACAATGGCTCCGGCATGGATAAGAAAACGGCGAGCCATATTTTTGAGCCTTTTTTCACGACCAAGGGACTGGGGCATGGAACAGGTCTGGGGCTTTCCACGGTTTACGGCATCGTCAAGCAGAATGAGGGATTTATCAATCTGTACACGGAACCGGGTACCGGAACGACATTTACGATATACATTCCCTGTCATGCCGATGAAACTGCCGTGAAAAGGGAGGCCTTAACGGATGATATTCAATACGGACAGGGGGAAACCATACTCATCGTTGAAGATGACCCGATCCTTATGGAAATGGGAGAGATGATGCTCCAGCGCCTGGGGTATTCGGTTCTGTCTGCAGCATCACCGGGCGATGCCATTGCTCTGGTTGAGGAGAGAGGTTCCGGGATTCAACTATTCCTGACCGATGTGGTCATGCCGGAAATGAACGGCCGGGAACTGGCTGACCGGCTGCTTGCCATCCGTCCGGACATCAAACATCTGTTTATGTCCGGTTATACGGCGGATGTCATTGTTCACCGGGGTGTGCTGGACGAGGGGGTCAATTTTCTGCAAAAACCGTTTTCCATAAAAGAACTGGCCGCCAAGATCCGGTCGGTTTTAGAACCCGTTCAGACGATTCCTTGATAACCCCAAGGCACTACCGGTTGGGCAGAACATATTCTGTAAGAACCTTTCCTTCAATCAGGTGACGGGAAAAAATCTGTTTTGCCTTTTCAGAATTTACCTTCCGGTATACGACAGTTTCTTTTCCGTTGATTTCAACCGTAACATTGGGTTCTTCCGCACACCTGCCGATGCATCCGGAACTTTCAATCATAATGTCATTGCGCGCGGTTCTGCTTTTTTCATTCAGGAAGGTAGTCATGACCTCACGTGCTCCGGCTGAAATGCCGCAGGTTCCCATATGAACGGTGGCCTTGATTCCGGCAATGGGTGTTGGAGATGCTATGGATTGCAGCTGCTGAAAGCGTTTTCCGACAACCTTGATCAGGGCTGACATGAACAGGAATCCGGCTTTTTTGTTTTTCTCAAAAAGGCTGGTCAGGGAATCCCGGCTGCACCGAAGAAGTTTTGCTCTTTTTGTGGCACAATAGGCAGATAGTTTATATTCGTAAGGCGGGACAAAACTGGACCACCCGAAAACACCGGATTCGCTGATGGTTGAAATGGTGGTTGCTTCCGAAGTTTTTCTTCCCGGAAGATCAAAACGAAGATCAATGCGTCCCTCAACAACGATCCAGATGTGCGTGGCGGGTTCTCCTTCGGCAAATATTTTTTCTCCCTGACAATATTCTTTTTCAAAAAAGGAGCCTTCCAGAGCAGCCAGTTGATCGTCATCCAGAACATTGAACATTTCGATGTGTTTCAGAAAATCACGAACCATCTTCGCACCTCCTTGGGTTAAGTGGGTTTCAGCAACTGTTTGATTCGCGACAGAAACAGTTCCGCATCCAGAGGCTTTGGGAAAAAATGCTCGATTTTTCCCTGGGCAAGGGCGTTCTCCTCGGTTGTTGAAATGGGACTGCCGGATATCAGAATGCAATAACAATCCGGATATTTTTCTTTTACGCGCTTTAAAAAATCCGTACCATCCATGTGAGGCATTTTCCGATCGGAAATGATCAGATGGGCCTTTACCTTTTCAATCTCGGCAAGGGCTTCAATGGGTGATGTAAAGGTTTTTAGAATAAAGTCTTCCTGTTGCAGCATACGCTCTATTGATTTTAAATCTTTTGGGTCATCGTCTACGATGAAAATGATAAATGACATGTGGATCTCCGGGTGATCATATGAATATGATTTATTTCAACTGCATCACCATAACCAATACCATCTGAAAAAACCATCACAAAATTGCATCAAATCGGCATCCGGCATAACACGAAAGACACTGGATGCATTTTTCCTTATCAATAACGGCGATCTGCTTTTTTTCCCAGGAAATCGCATGCGCCGGGCAGACCTGGAAGCACAGGCCGCATTTTTTGCAAAGGTCGGGATCAACCTCGAATCGGAGCAGGGAAACACACCGTTTCGCCGGGCATCTCTTTTCAACAATATGGGCGACGTATTCATCCCGGAAATAGCGCAGTGTGGATAAAACCGGATTCGGTGCGGTCTGACCAAGACCGCACAGCGCTGAATTTTTAATGACATCCGAAAGCTCCACAAGATCCTCAAGGTCTTTTGGTTCTCCGTTGCCATTGCAGATTTTTTCTAAAATCTGCAACAATCGACGGGTACCTTCCCGGCAGGGGGTGCATTTGCCGCAGGATTCATCCTGGATAAAATCCATGAAAAACCGGGCCATATCCACCATGCAGGTATTTTCATTCATGACGATGACGCCCCCTGAACCCATAATGGCGCCAACTTTTGCGATTGCCTCATAATCCACCGGCGTGTCCAGCAGGGATTCCGGTATGCATCCTCCGGATGGTCCACCGAGCTGGACGGCCTTGAATTTCTTTCGTTCGGGGATCCCTCCGCCGATATCATAGATGATGGTTCTCAATGGCGTACCCATGGGTACTTCCACAAGACCGATATTGTTGACATTCCCGGATAAGGCAAACACCTTTGTTCCTTTGCTGGTTTCCGTACCCACACCGGCATACCATTTTCCGCCGTTTAACATGATCTGGGGAATGTTGGCCAGGGTTTCGACATTGTTGAGGATGGTCGGTTTATCCCAAAGCCCTTTCCGGGCAGGAAAGGGCGGACGAGGCCTGGGCATTCCTCTGCGGCCTTCAATGGACCGCATCAATGCGGTTTCCTCGCCGCAGACAAATGCACCGGCGCCCTGATAGATGTCGATTTCAAAGTCAAAACCGGTATCCAGAATATTCATCCCCAACAACCCGTATTCCCGCGCCTGCCGAATTGCAATTTCCAGACGTTTGATGGCCAGCGGATATTCGGACCGGCAGTAGATATATCCCTGATGGGAGTTGATCGCTTTTGCGGCAATGATCATTCCTTCCAGAACAGCGTGAGGATCTGCCTCCAGTACACTCCTGTCCATAAAAGCGCCCGGATCTCCTTCATCCGCATTGCAGAGAACGTATTTAACGTCCCCCGGACTTTTGTGCGCAAAATCCCATTTCAATCCGGTCGGGAATCCGGCTCCGCCTCTTCCCCGCAGACCGGAAACCTTGACCTCTTCAATGATCTGCTGCGGGGTCATATCCTGAAGTGCTTTTGCAAGGCCAAAATAGCCGTCCCTGGCAATGTATTCATCAATGACCTCCGGATCGATCAGCCCTTTATTGCGCATGACACGGAATTGCTGATGGGCAAAGAAGGGGATGGAATTCATGTCCGGAATGGATTCTTTGGATGCCGGTTCCGTATAGAAAAGTCTTTTTACCGGACGGCCTTTTAGGAAGTGTTCCCGGATCAGTTCCGGCACATCTTCCGGTCTCAATTTCTGGTAGAAGATTCCTTCCGGTTGCACCAGCATCACAGGTCCGACAGCACAAAAACCATTACATCCGGTTTCCACAATCCGGATTTCCCGGGACAGGTTTTCTTTTTCCAGCGCTTGCTGCAGTGTTTCTTTAAAGGCGGACATGCCCGTGGAATGGCATCCTGTTCCGCCGCACAGCATGAGTTGTGTTCTTGGCTTATCCATATTGCGGTTCCCTGATTGATTATGAATATTTATCCAGTATATCGATCACCTTATCCGCAGATATGCTGCCATGAATATCTGCATTCACAACCATGACCGGCGCAAGTCCGCAGGCACCGAGACACCTGACCGCTTCCAGTGAAAAACGTTTGTCTTCCGACGTTTTCCCTTCTTTCACACTATATTTCGCGGAAATACGGTCAATGGATTCCTTGATGCCTTTTACATAACAGGCTGTCCCCATGCATACCTTGATGGTATTTCTGCCTTTGGGGGTGAGGGAAAAATAGGAGTAGAAGGTCGCGACTCCGAATACCTTGCTTCCGGGAATATTCAGACCGCGTGCGATGTAATCCAGAAGCGCAGCAGGGAGGTATCCCACGATGTTCTGGCATTTTCTCATCACGGTGATCAGTGCACCCGGGGTATTCCGGTTTTCCGCGATCACCGCGTCTATGTCAAGCCACATTCCATGGGTAATGTCCGGATGCTGACAGCAGGATGAATGGTTCATCATAAACCCTCCCGGTCGGATGAATGGAAGCAACGGGATACGTGGTAATCCGTAAAGAGATACCAGGCGTCCATTATTGAGATGATTTCATACCGCGATTTTTTTGGAAGAAATAATTGAAAAATTATTATATTTACCGCAAAATGTCAATTCAATCATAAAACTCAATCCGAAATGTCATGGATAACAACATAGGATCCCCGTGAATCACAAGATTGACACCTGACATGGTTTGTCCTATAATTACAGCCAAAAAATGAATCCTGTGAAGATGATGCCGCGCATTCCGTTTTTTTTGCAAAGAGACGGATACGGCCGGCCGCAACCTCCGGAATGGTTATGACAGAATGATATTAAAAGAAATTATTGAACTATTGGATGGCGATATTCTTGCCGGAAAAGAACATCTGGACAAACAGTTGGATAAAAGCGGTGCCAGCGACCTGATGAGCGATATTCTCGCGGGGTTGTCTGAAAATTGTGTTCTTCTGACCGGGTTAACATCCGTCCAGACAATTCGAACAGCGATTATCGCGGGTGTCGGGGCGATTGTTTTTGTCCGGGGAAAAACCCCTTCCGACGAAATCATAAAAATAGCGGAACAAAATGGAATACCGCTGATATCCACACCATTCTCCATGTTTGTTTCGTGCGGCAGACTTCATGCACGAGGGATTACCGGACTTGACGGAAGCCGGTGATCCGGTTTCGAGCAGAACGTGTCATGCAGTCCGGTAAAAATACTCAGGATGGAAAACCGGATTCAAGCCATGGCTGTGCTGAAAAAAGAATTTCATATCCATAAAAATGATTTTTTCCGGGCAGGTGAGGCGTCCATCAGCATCAAGAACCTTCTCAAAGCGCTTGGCATCCGTCCACAGATTATTCGCAGGGTGGCCATCTGCGGCTATGAAGGTGAGATGAATGTGGTCATGCACGGCGGTGACGGCAAAATAATTGTCGAGATATGTCCTGAAAGTATTCTTCTTTTGATTACGGATAATGGCTCGGGGATTCCGGATATTCCGCTCGCCATGACAAAAGGCTATTCCACGGCAACGGAAAAGTATCGGGAGATGGGTTTTGGAGCCGGAATGGGATTGCCGAATATGAAAAAGAATGCGGATTCATTTGCGATCGATTCTGTTGTTGGAGAAGGCACCAATGTCAGAATGGGTTTTTCATTAACATCCAAAAAAGAGTAATCATGTGAAAAAGGATGCGCCATCGTTTTGTGTGATGTTTAATGAAGACCTTTGTATCGGTTGCGGCATATGTATGCGCGTATGTCCTACAAAAGCGATTCGTATCCGGGATGACCGTTCATTTCGTCTTCTGGATCAGTGTGTCGGGTGCGGAGAGTGTCAGCGTGTGTGCCCTTCCGGAGCGATTCAGATGCAACCGGATAAACCCCTTACAATAGACAGGAAGAAAATATCCGTTGTCATTGTATCTCCGGTCCTGTTTTCCCAGTTTCCCGGTGAAATACCGGTTGATATCACGGCCGGTCTGAAAAGAATGGGTTATGATCAGGTAATCGAACTCTCGGATTTCCTGGAAATGTTCCAGTTCGCAGCGGAAACATTTATCCGGAAAAATCGGCAGACAAGAGAGGCGCCATGGCCCCTGATATCTCCGGTCTGTCCGGTTGTCATCCGGCTGATTGCCATTCGCTTTCCGGGATTACTGTCCCATGTACTTCCTTTGAAACGGCCGGTTGTCCTTCTGCTCTCCGATTTGAAGCAGCGGATCAGCCGGAAATTCGGCTGCAAACCGAAAGATATCGTTGTGGATCACATTACCCCATGTCCGTCCAAGGTGATGACCAAACATTCATTGTCCGCGATAGAACGGAAAACCATTGACAGGGCATTCGGGATCAACAGTATATATGCCGCTCTTTTTCATCATATGGAAGAACTGGAAACGATGGAAATTCAGACGTTCCCCATGGATCGTCCCGACGCCTCCATCAGCGGAAGGTGTCTGCAATGGGGAATGAGCGGAGGAGAAATCGCCGGTATGCAGATTGACAAGTCAATGGCCATTTCCGGTGTGCAGGAAACCATAAATTATCTGGAAAAAATAGAACTCGGCATGTTTCGAAATATGGAATATATCGAATTCCGTACCTGTCCGGAAAGCTGTCTGGGCGGTCCGCTCACGGTGATTGACAAATACCTTGCCAAAAGCGGAGTCAGCCGGTTGATCAAAATATTCGGCATGGGAATGAATCTTTCCGGAACTAAGCTCCGAAAGATGTATGATGACGGATATTTCTTTTCCCCTGTTGATAAAATCCGTTCCGAACTGGTGAAGACTTTTCCTAAAAAATTCTTGTCTATCCAGTCCATGCAGGAGATTGACAATATTCTGGAAAAAATCAGAGGAAAGAACTGTGCGGTCTGCGGAGCACCGGACTGCAGAACATTTGCGGAAGATGTGGTCCGGGGGGAATCGGATCTGGAGGAATGTATCGTTCTTCGTGCAAGAAAGTGTGCAGAGGATGGAAAAGATGAAAAACAGGCAGGGAAAACCAAGCGTTGAAGAGCTGGCGCGGGAACTGGGATTGGAGATTGTTGCCGGGGAAAAAGGTTCCGGACGTTTGATTGAGGACGGTTATTGCGGTGACCTGCTCAGCGATGTCATGGGAAACGCTCCGCCGGGCTGCATATGGATCACGATTCAGGGTCATCAGAATATTGTTGCGGTTGCCTTGCTGCGGGAAATGGCGGCGATTGTCATTGCCGGCGGATTTACCCCGGACAATGATACGGTTTTGCGTGCAGACCAGGAAGGAATCCCTTTGCTGAGATGGCCGGGTTCTTCGTATGAACTTGCCGGGAAACTGCATGCGATCGGTATCAAGGGGGAAGATCCCGATAAGGGAAAGTGAAGTGATGATTTTTCCGGCCCCGAAAAAAGAGCTCAGGGCTTTTCAGGCGGATCTGCACATTCATACCTGCCTTTCCCCCTGCGGTGACTGGGAAATGGGGCCGGTAAACATTATTGAAAAAAGTAGGCAGATGAATCTGGACATCATCGCCGTCTGTGATCATAACACCGCTGAGAACGCAGATGCCGTGATGAAGGCCGGAAAGAAGGGGGGGATAGCTGTTTTGCCCGGGCTGGAAATATGTTCCCGGGAAGAAGTTCACATCCTTTCTGTTTTTAATGAGCTGCCGCAGGCAACAGCCATGCAGGAATTTGTGTATCGGCATTTGAAAGGCGAAAACACACCTGAAATATTCGGCCATCAGGTGATTGCAGACCAGAACAATATCGTAAAAGGCGAGAATGAAAAGCTGTTGATCGGAGCAACAGATCTTGGCATCCTTGAGATTGTCGATCGGATACATGTGCTGGGAGGTCTGGGAATTGCCGCGCATATCGACAGGAAAGTATTCAGCATCATTCAGCAGCTGGGCTTTATTCCATCCGATATCCCCCTGGATGGCGTGGAGCTGTCTCCGTTCGCTGGACCGGCCTATGACCGGAACCAATATCCGGGGGCTGAAAAATTCCCGGTGATTACATCGTCGGATGCACACTTTCCGGCGGATATCGGAAAAGTCAGAACCATTTTTTTTATTTCCGAGCCAACCATCAGTGAAATCCGGCTGGCGCTCACCCGGCAGAACGGGCGGAAAGCAGAGGTTTGATTGCGGGAACTTTCTATGCACATCATGGATATCGCAGAAAACAGCATCAATGCCGGTGCAGACCGGATAAGCATCCGGATTGAGGAGAACAGGCAGGATGACCGTCTCCGGATCATCATCACCGATAACGGCAAAGGCATGCCCGACGATTTTCTTCAGCGGGCGACCGATCCGTTTGTCACAACCGGGAAGACAAGAAGGGTCGGCCTCGGGCTGTCCCTTTTGAAGGAAGCTGTCCTGCGATGCAACGGGAGTTTCAGAATCGCTTCAGCACCGGGGGAAGGGGTGACGGTAGAAGCTGATTTTGAATATCATCATATTGACCGGGCTCCGATGGGGGATATTTCCGGATCGATTACCGCACTGATTTTCGGAAACCCGGGGATTGATTTTTCCTATCGTCACATCATGGACGGGAAAGAGTTCGGTTTTGATACCCGTGACTTCAGAAGTCCGGAAATTTCGTTGCAGGATCCGGAAACCATCAATCATTTAACGTTTCTGATTCGTGACGGGATTGAAAACCTGTCATCCAAAGGAATCGCTACTTTTGATCATGGAGATAACAATGGCAAAACTCACCATCGCTGATCTGAAAAAAATCAAGGAGAAGACATCGCACGATACCTCCCTCCGGAGCGGGGAAGCAACGGTAAAGATCACGGTTCATATGGGTACCTGCGGTATCGCTGCCGGCGCACGCGATGTGATGCATTCTCTGATGGAAGAAATGGGTGAAACGGAAAGAAAGGACATCCGGGTGGTGGCTTCCGGATGTCTGGGGATGTGCAGCAGCGAACCCAACGTTACCGTTGAAATAAAAGATGAAAAGCCGGTTGTCTATAAAAAGATTGATTCCAACAAGATGAGACAGATTTTCCGGCGTCATGTTCTGCTGGGAGAGGTTCAGACGGAATTTGCTCTTTCACGGGGATAGGGTTCATGATAGAATCATGGTCCATTCCGAATGAAAGCGGCTTTATGTATATAATCGTTGAGTCGGCAGCCAGTGAAGGGCCAATGGTCGGTGCTTTTCCGGATAACGGAACAAGGAGGGGATCCTATGATAAGTCTTGATTTTTTAGAACAGGTGGGGTTTTTCAAGAAATTCAGTGATCATCAGCTTGCAGCTCTTCAGAAATGCGGAGAAGTCCTTACATTCCAGAGAGATGAACAGTTGTTTGCCGAAGGAGCCGCTTCCCGGCATCTCTGGATTGTGATGGAAGGCCAGGTCGCCCTTCAGTTTGGGATGCAGGGGAAGAAATCCAGAGATCGGGATGCAGTCTCATTTGTATCCGAATCACAGACTTTTGGATGGTCCTGCTTTGTACCTCCTTATACCTACAGGCTTTCCGGGTATTGCGCCGGTAGAAAATGCAAGGTTGTTGCCATGGAAAAGGATAAATTACTGGCCCTTTTTGAAAAGGATGCGGAAATCGGTTACAGCGTGATGAATGATCTGGTCTGTGTTGTCGGAAATCATTTTCATCGATTCCAGGATGAACTGGCAAAACAGATGGGGAATGACATCATTAACGCATGGTAACGGTATCCTCATTTTCATTCCGGACGAATGGGAGAATGTTTTGAATACGCAGAATAAAATCACGATCAACGGCAGAATCTGTTTTTTCGAACCGGGCGATACGATTCTGATTGCCGCCAGGCGGAACAACGTGGATATACCGACCCTGTGCTACCTGAAAGGTGCGATCCCGACCGGTGCATGCCGGATTTGCGTTGTCAAGGTCCAGGGGGCAAGAAGTCTCGTCGCCTCCTGTTCCACCCCGGCGGCGTCTGAAATGGTTGTTGAAACGGAATCTCCGGAGGTGGTTGCTTCCCGGAAGATGACGATTCAGCTGTTATTGTCCAACGGTAATCACAATTGTGCCGCCCGTCTTTCGGATGGCAGGGACTGGACCGATTTTCAGCTGCGGGTTCAGCAGGATGACGGGAATGGTGCGTTATGCCCGGCGTGGGGTGATTGCCAATTGCAGAATCTGGCCTACCGATATCAGGTCACCGGAGATCGTTTTGCCGGAGATGAGAAAAATTTTCCGGTAGAGGATGTGAATCCGTTTATCGTCCGGGATTTTTCCCGATGCATCCTGTGCGGCCGTTGTGTCCAGGCCTGCAATGAGATTCAGGTCAATGAGGCGATTGATTTCGGATATCGTGGCGCAAAGACAAAGATCGTTGCTGCCGGTGACCGGGCGTTGAAGGATTCGGATTGCGTGTTTTGCGGTGAGTGCGTTCAGGTCTGTCCTGTAGCCGCTTTGATGGAAAAGGATACACGGTTTACGTGCAGGCCATGGGAAACGACCGGAATCAAGACCACATGCAGCTATTGCGGTGTGGGATGCCAGATGTTTCTGCATGTCAAGGATAACCGCGTTGTCAGGGTTACCGGTGTGGAGGACTGTCCGCCCAACTTCGGCAGCCTGTGTGTAAAGGGCCGGTTCGGATTTCATTTCATTCATTCGGTTGAGCGCCTGACAACACCCCTGATCCGGACGGAAAGCGGCCACTTCCGGGAGACATCCTGGGACGAAGCCCTGGATCTGGTTGCTCAGCGGTTGACGAAGATTATAAAGGAATACGGTTCCGACAGCATCGGCGTGCTGACCTCTGCGCGGATCACCAATGAAGAAAATTACATTGCCAATAAATTTGCACGGGCGGTACTGAAAACAAACAACATCGATCATTGCGCCCGACTCTGACATTCCTCTACTGTGGCCGGTCTGGCCGCAGCTTTCGGCAGCGGTGCCATGACAAACACCATCGGTGACATCGAGGATGCGGATGTGATCCTGATTACCGGCTCCAATACATCCGAGAATCATCCGGTTCTGTCCGCCTTTGTAAAGAGGGCTGTCCGGTTTGGGAAAAAAGAGCTGATCGTTGTCGACCCCAGAAGGATCAAGCTGGCCGGATTTGCCGGAAAATGGTTAAGACAGAATCTGGGAACCGATGTCGCATGGATCAACGGCATGATGCATGTGATTATCAAAGAGTCCCTGTATGATCGGCATTTTGTAGAAACCCGGACCACGGGTTTTGAGGATCTGAAAAAAAACGTTGAACGATATACACCGGAATATGTGGAAGCCATCACCGGAATTCCGGCAGGTGATCTTGTTGAAGCGGCAAGGCTCTATGCCGGTGCAAAGGCAGCAAGTATTTTGTACTGCATGGGCATTACCCAGCACACCACCGGGACCGATGGCGTAAAATCCCTGGCGAATCTTGCCATGCTCTGCGGCAACCTGGGGATCAGAGGGGGCGGCGTGAATCCGCTGAGAGGACAGAACAATGTCCAGGGCGCCTGCGATATGGGCGGGTTGCCCAATGTCTTCAGCGGATACCAGAAAGTCGGTGATCCTGCGGTCACCAAAAAAATGGAAACCGCATGGGGCATGACCGGACTGCCTGTCAAGCCAGGCCTGACGGTTACCGAGATGGTTCCCATGGCCCATGACGGAAGGATGAAATCACTGTATATCATCGGAGAAAATCCCCTTGTATCGGACCCGGACCTGAATCATGCGGAAAAAAGTTTTTCCCATCTTGATTTTCTCGTAGTTCAGGATATCTTTCTGACGGAAACAGCCAAAATGGCGGATGTGGTCCTGCCATCCGCCTGTTTTGCCGAAAAAGACGGAACCTTTTCCAATACGGAAAGGCGTGTCCAGCGGGTGCGAAAAGCCGTCAGCCCGCCGGGACAGGCTAGGCCGGATTGGGAAATCATTTGTGATATTTCAAAACGGATGGGATATTCGATGTCGTATCATTGCGCGGAAGATATTATGGAGGAGATCGCAAAGGTCACACCTTCATACGGCGGAATCACCTATGCACGGATTGAACAGGAGGGCATTCACTGGCCATGTCCCACCCGGGAACATCCGGGAACCCCTGTGCTGCATGAAAAATCCTTTACCCATGGCAAGGGTGTTTTTCATGCCGTTGAATATCGTCCGCCGGCAGAGGTGGTTGATGAGGAGTATCCGTTATACCTGACAACCGGCAGGGTGATTTATCATTATCATACCGGAACCATGACAAGGAAGACGGAAGGACTCAACGACCGGTCACCGGAATGTTTTGTCGAAATATCCGATACAGACGCTGGAAAATTTGATATTAGAGATCATGAAGTGGTAAGGATTGCCTCCAGAAGAGGGGAGATTTCTGCAAGGGCGCTGATATCGGGCAAGGCTGTTGCCGGATCTGTCTTTATTCCATTTCATTTTGCAGAGGCGGCGGCAAACAGGCTCACAAATGCGGCATTGGACCCCATATCCAAAATTCCGGAATATAAAGTCTGTGCGATACGGCTTGTGAAAGAGGAAGTCTGAGCGCCGTCACCTCATTTCAATCCATCAATGAACTGAATACAACATTACAGGAGCATATGAAAAAGAGTATTGTTTTAATGTTATGTCTGGGAATGGTAATATCGGCAATGTTTTTTGGGCATCCGGAAGCCTTTGGTCATGGACATACGATGAACGACGCTTTTCCCCGATATCCGGATATCGAACCCAATATCCGCTTCTGGAAAAAAGTATATTCCGAGTACAGCACCCGTAAGGGAATTATCCATGACAACCGGAATCTGGATATTATTTATGAGGTCATTGACCTGGATCCGCCAACCGGTATTGGGAATCAGAAATCCAATGAAAAAAAGATCAAGTACGCGAAGAAAAAATACGAGGCCATTCTGAAGAAGCTGGCTCATGGGCAAAAGCCGGATACAAAAACAGAAGAACATATATGGCGGATGTTTCAAGGCAAAAAAGATCCCAGGGCATTAAACAACGCATGGAAAAATATTCGTTTTCAGTTAGGGCAGAAGGACCGCTTCATGCAAGGGGTCATTCGCTCCGGCGCGTATCTGGATGAGATCCGGAAAATCATGAAAGACAATGGGCTTCCTGAGGAGCTTTCCTATCTTCCCCATGTGGAATCGTCTTTTAATTACGAAGCCTACAGTAAGTTCGGGGCGGCCGGCATATGGCAGTTCACCAGGGGGACAGGGAAGAAGTATATGAATATTGACTATACCCTGGATGAGCGTCGTGATCCTATCCTTTCCGCTCACGCGGCTGCAAAACACCTGAAAAGTGACTATCAAAAACTGGGCAGCTGGCCGTTTGCGTTAACGGCTTACAATCATGGCCTGAATGGCATGCTGAGGGCCAGGAATCAGAAAGGTCCCGACTATGCATCCATTTTTAATGAATATGATGGCCGGTTATTCGGTTTTGCCTCCCGGAATTTTTATTCGGAATTTCTTGCGGCAACCGAGGTGGCGAAAAACTATAAGAAATATTTTGGAGAGATCGACCTTCATCCGCCGGTGAAGCGAGTGGCCATACCATTATCCGGTTATGTTTCCGTATCCGATATTGCGGATCATTATCAGGTGACGGAAAAACAGATCCGGGATATGAATCCGGCCCTTCGGAATCCGGTATTTCTCGGCCAGAAGTATATCCCGAAAGGATATCATCTCTATCTGCCGGAAACAAACGGGGGTTCGGTAAAGATTGCCAAGCATATTCCTGAAACACTGCTGAATACGAAGCAGAAACCAAGTAATTTTTACCGGGTCCAGAAAGGGGATACTGCCGGAAATATCGCCCGGAGAGAGGGGATACGGCTCAAGGACCTGATTCTTGCCAATCAGCTGGATAAAAAAGCCACTTTGTATGTGGGGCAGCATTTGCGAATACCGGCTCCGGAAGAAAAACTGATGCCGGCATCGGTTTCCGGTCCGGAGCAGGGCTTGAGCAAGAAGAGCCGTATACAGAAACCGGTCGGCAGGCCGGAACCGGAAAAACCGATACTCTTAGCAAAAAAAAACGACGCACCTGTTCCGGAAACAGGTGGGTCATCAACCGACCGGGAAATTTCGCCTCCTGTCACGGAACCTCAGGAGACAGCGGTTCAACCATCATTATTGGAGGATGCCGGAGAAGTGTTGACTCCTGCCCTGGAAAAATCGTCTCCTGAAATCGAACTGCCGACTTCCCCTTCTTCCGATGAGATTCTTGAGGTCGTCAATCCCGCCATTCTGACAGGACATCTGGAGGTTGAGGAAGTCATTATAAAGGGGAAAAACCGCTATGGCATCATCCGTGTGGAGGCGGAAGAAACATTGGGGCATTATGCCGACTGGCTGGAACTGCCGACCCGGACACTCAGAAGCCTCAACAGGCTGAAATTCGGGAAATCGATCCATATGGATCAGAAGCTGAAGATTCCATTGAATAAGGTCGGCAAGGAACAGTTTGAAGAAAAGCGCTATGAGTTTCACAAAGGCATTGAGGAAGACTTTTTCTCCGCATATCGCATTGAAAAGGTGGGCACATATCAAGTGAAAAAAGGGGATAATATCTGGACACTGTGTGTCCAGACCTTGGAACTGCCGCTCTGGATCATTAAAAAATACAATCCGGATATAAACCTGAATCATCTGCAGCCGGGCACCGAGTTGAAGGTGCCGATAGTGAAGAAGCTGGAGGAATAGGGAACTGATCTGATTTGATCCGGTGATTTGAGCCGGGTTGCCGGCTTTTGTTCTATGATTCGATCAGCGTTCCGATCCAGTCGTAAATCCGGGCAAAGGTTTCCTCCCGGTTGGTTTCGTTATAGTTCTCATGATAATTATCCTTGTGATAAAGATATGTCAGGTGCTTTTTGTTAATGCGCTTGAGCAGCCTCTCCGCTTCTGCCGGATCTGCCACATGGTCGTTTCCGGCGACAACGGCAAAAAGCGGATGGTGCCATTTCGTGATATTTTCCTTCACCCATTTTTGTGCCTTGAGCAGTTCACTCCCAAACCGCATGGTTGGTTTTGCGGATCGCAACCCTGCCTGCTCATCCTCTCGATGACGTCTTGTAATGGCCTTATCATGAGTGAGCAGATCCGTGATATCCGGGCTGGGGATCACCATCCTGGGAATCAGCCTCCCCATGATTTTAACCATTGGGATCATGACCGGAGAAACCTTGACCGCATTTTCATAATAGGGGGAAGACATGATAAAACCCTTGACCCCGAAACGGTCTATTGCGGTTTTGATTCCAAGGTGAGTAACAATCAGTGACCCCATGGAATGCGCCATGATGAAAATCGGAAGATTTTGGTATTCTTTTCGGCCCCATCCGAGAAACAATTCCGTGTCCTCATGAAACAGCCTAAAATCCTTGATAAATGTTTTTTCCTGTTTATGTCCCCGCAAATCATACGCTGCTGTGGCAAGCCCCTTTTTTTTAAAAAACAGGGCCGGGGTAACATAGTCTCCTGCATGCGCCAGGCCGCCATGGATCGCAAGGATAATTGCCTCCGGCTTTTCCGGTTCCCAAATGTGGATATCCAGTGATAATCCATCTGCTGTTCGTAAAACATCCATTCTTGTTTCTGAGAAATTCATATGCCGCCTTTCATATGTGTTTGGCCGGTCAGCCGGCAGACATTTTTTCAAGTTGATTGTAAAGGGTTTCAATCTGATTCCTGCTTTGAACTTCCATAATACATTATTTCCCGCGAATCAATTGATAATCCTTTTCTCATATACATTCCTTGACATATTCATATCGCACCTGTATAGGAAGTAAGCAATCATACGTGCAGGCTGTTTTCTTTCCAACAGAAAACATGGGAAGACCCTGATGGAAAAGTCACATAAATTGAATCATGCCCCATATGTTATGACCTTCTTTCTCCAACCAAATGATATGGCTGTCCGATTTGACAGTTTCGTAAAAACCCGGAATATTCCTTTTTTGCCATTCTGCCAAAGCACGGAATCCAGTCCTTTCATCCGGTTCCGGACTCCGGTTTTTACCCGATTGACGGAATCGGGACATTTTACGGTTTCGTCTGTAATGCATTTTTTTAAATTCTTATATAAGGAGACCACGATGGCATCGAAAAAGTTAATTTTTATTGTAGTTGTCGGTTTGCTGCTGCTTTCGCTTCCCGTTCATGCGGAGTACACTGTTGATGAAAATCTGTTGTATGAAGAGGAATCATCCTATACGAAATCAGAGGCAAAGCTGGATCTGCTGGCAACAGGCAGGAATGGTTTCACCTCAAACGACGGTGATGACCAGGCATTTTCAGCTAGCGTGGGCGGCGTTCATCGGGTAGAAAAGACACGTACCGGCTACTGGGTTGATATCAAGGCGGCAGCATCCCATGATCGGGATGAAAATAAGACGGTGAATGCCGTAGACCAGAGTAGTGAC
>QZKS01000071.1 GCA_003599865.1 Desulfobacteraceae bacterium | reverse complement strand
CTCGCCGATCAGACGCTGGATCATCCGGATCATGCCGGAAACCAGCTCATTCAGATCCAGCACCTTGGGGCTGATCGTCTGCTTGCGGGCAAAGGCCAGAAGCTGACGGGTAAGATCCGCCGAGCGATGGGCACTGGTGTAAATCTCCTGAAGATTGACATAAAAGGAAGCCGACGGATCGGTTTCTCCCATAATCATCTCCGTATTGCCGATGATGACCATGAGCATGTTGTTGAAATCATGGGCCACGCCTCCGGCCAGCCGACCGACCGATTCCATCTTCTGGGCCTGAAACAGCTGGTCTTGCAGTTTTTCCCTCTCTGCATCCGCAAGCTTACGTTCCGTGATTTCTTTCAGCAGTTTCCGATTGGCGGCGATCAGCTCCCGGGTTCTTTCCACAACCTGTTTTTCCAGATCTTTTTTGCCGGCGAGCAATAATTGTTGCTGCAGATTGTTTTCAATGATCAGGGCGATCAGGTTGAGCGTGTTTTCAATATACGGCCGGATTTCCTGAAAAAACGACTCATTATCGGTTCGGGCAAACAGAAATCCGTACAGATCAATACTGGTTGAGATTCTCAAACACTTGACGCGGTATCCGGATTCAAAATCGGAAACGCATTTTGCATACTCATGCTGCGACACCCGATGATCGGAAAGACAGGCGAATAGTGTTTTGATATCCTCATCACGAATGACCGGATCACCGTTGCCGGGATAATAGATTCCCCGGATGAACATGCCGACCGGATGAACCGATTGAATACCGGAGAACCCCCTGCACACGAAACGCGCCAGTTCCTTTTCATCCTGCATGACATGGACCGTGCTTTGCAGCAGGATGATTTTTCCAAGTGTCTTCGCAAGGGTCTTATCCATTATTCCGGTTCATTCGTTCCTGATATTCCGCAAGAAAAATTTCCGGTTCGATATAACTCGGATTTTTGACCAGTTGACCGCGAACAATCATCATGGGGTGAAGGCTCAACATGTCCATGATCAATGCGCCGTCAAACCTTCTGGCATCATACTGGCAAACCGTGGTCAAGGGATGGGTTTCCAGAATATCATTCAGCCTGGCCTCATAATTCAGGAGATCCGGCACGGTCGACCGGCCTTCGGCAAGCGCCCAGGACATCTCACCGGCACCGCGAGCGCCCTTATATCCGGCCTTGATGGCATTGTCATAATATTCGCCTACGATCCCGAGCATAAACTCCGGAGAAAAATAGCCGCCGGGACAGCGTGCATAATGCCCTTTTGTAATATCAAAATCCTTCTGCTTCCGATCGACATCCACGCCCAGATCCAGTAGTTCCTTCTTCATCTCCTCGGGTGAGATATCGTCAAGCAGGTAAAGCACCTTTTCATCGTCCAGGAGCCCCTGCTGAAGAAATTTCGCCATTGTTTTTTTCCGGTCATGATCATCATTGTAAATGTAAATAATATGATGACCTTCCCTGAATCTTTCCGCTGAAAAGCCAAGGGATATCTGCCGGTATGGTTTTTTCATGGCATTCTCCTTTTCGTATTTGAAACTGCTTGACATCGCCGGCAATCCATATGACTTGAACCGGATTGCATCGGACAGGCATCCAATCGGAAGCCGAATACTTCAGGTAATCAAAAAAATTACGAAAACAAGCGTGAAATAGATGGATTGAAAGATGGTTATCGAATCGGTCTGATAATTGTTTTATATATAGCATTGATCATTCGATCAAACAATCGAAATTTCCATAACCAATAAACCGCTATTGCGATAGAGACGCACAATGGGGGTAGAGACGCACAATGGGGGTAGAGACGCAATGCGGGGTTGAGACGCAATGCGGGGTTGAGACGCAATGCATTACGTCTCTACGGGAGGGGATCAGGTTCACAAAAACAAAAAGGGCTACGAAATACAATTCATAACATTCTGATATCAATCATGTTTTACATCCGGTGGCCTCAAGGTCATAGGCTAAACATACATATCCATCATCACCTCATTCCATCTCCGGGGATTTTTTATTCATTTCCACTTCTAATTGGGCGACCCAAAACGGTCACACGAATATACCTTTTTGGGGACGATTACCGACATCCCATGTCATATCCCGGATGTCGGTAATTATTTTGATCGCGTTACGGGTTAATCCTGCTCGCATTTCCAGAGGTAATTGAACTTGCACCATAATAGGCATCCGGAATCATGCTTGCCAGGCCGCCGTCGGACTCAGCGGCAAGGATATAGCTCAAAAACGCCTGCCATTCTTTTACTTCCTGGATACCATCGGTTACAGGGTCGGCATCCAGCCGGAAATCAAGCAGGTTTGCGGCACTCACTTCTACCGACCCGTCCGCATTGGTCGGAACTATGGGAATTGCCAGTCCCTGGAGTAATTGCTGCATATCCGCGCTTTGCAGCAGCAGTACAATATAAAGATCAAGCACGCAGGGATACTGCGTGCTTGCATCCACCGTGGTTGCTGTACCCTGACATTGGAAATCGGTGTTGCCATACAGATTCACCGATGTTACCTGATAACCGCCGGCGATCCCGCCGTGAGTGAACTGAATACCGGAAAGACCCAGAAAGTAATCCGGTCCAAGCTGGGAAAGCGCGGCATACAAGGCCTGCTCCGCAGCAGACCCGCTTGCGATAGCGGCCATAAATGCCGCATCCTGGGAAGCGATCACATAGGCATCGAACCGGCAAAGATTTTGAAGCTCCGCTCCGGTCAGGTATACCTGCAGCAAGGGATATCCGGGAATATCCTGCTGGGTTGCATCCATTGTCATTCCCAATGGAAGTACACCATAGATATCGGCAAAACTGATATTCTGGCCCAAGGAAAAACCGCTCCGGATATTACCATTGGCAATAATGCCGACGGTAGGAGTTGTCATGGCTCCTGCGGCAACGTATGGCAGCAGAGTGTTTCGCAAAGAATCGGCAATCAGATTTGCCATTCCGGATTCCTGGGCCGCAGTCGGTATTGCAAGATTATCCGAGTCCGTACCGGCAATAACGCCATTCAGGGTTATACCCGGCATCAGGGTGCCCAGAGCGGCATTCAGTTCCGCGTCATATACTCCCACAATATAATTCATGGAGGGGTCACCCGGGATACCGTCATCAATTGCATTATTGTTTAAGGAAACGGTCTGGATGCCGGTTCCCACTGTAAATGAAACATCCAACCGGGCTAAATTCCGCCCGTAATGACCGGCACAGAAAATGTACGTGTCGCCGACCTTGATATAATCATTTGTTTTGACATGCTCATGACCGGAAGCAATAATATCAATCCCGGTGACGGCATTGGCCAGGGTAATATCATCGCCTGACGGGGTACCGTTTGGATCAACCACACCGGAATGCGAAAGCGCAACCACAATATGCGCACCCTGATTATTTTTGAGGTCATCCACCTGGCTTTGGATAAACGCGGCCGTATGATCGAATGTGATCGGCGCGGCACCCGGTGCGTAAAAATCAGCAGTGGGCCCCATCAACCCAATGATTCCGACCTGTAAACCAT
Organism: Desulfobacteraceae bacterium; assembly: GCA_003599865.1. Classification (GTDB taxonomy): domain Bacteria; phylum Desulfobacterota; class Desulfobacteria; order Desulfobacterales; family SURF-7; genus QZKS01. Next base: position 27,529 of record QZKS01000071.1, on the reverse strand, counting down.
TGGCGAGGGTGATGAGTCTGGTAGAGGTGATCACGCCGGCCGCCTTCATGGCTTCGATCCCGTCATCATCGGTGCCGGATGTATTATCGGTTACCATGTTGGTGGCCACAATCGGTACGGTGAAATCGGTGCCGGCGGTTCCCATGGCATTGTTGATCATCAGGGCCAGTGCGGCCGGGGTCCAGTCAAATTCGTGATTGCCCAGCGTGATCGCGTCATATCCCATAAACTCAAAAAATTGAAATGCCGCCGGATTCTCGATGGTCATGTCATATACGGTTCCCATCAAAAAATCACCGGAATCGACAAGCATGACCGGCACACCCAAGGCCGCTTTTTGCAGTCGCAGGGAAGCAATTTTGGCAGCCAATCGGGCATACCCGCCTTCGGTTGAATCAGAACTCCCCGCACTGCCGGTGCCGCCCGAATTGTCGATGCCGTCGGCCGGACTGTATTCGGCAGAGGGACCTGCGCCGCTCGCATGGTCATGCAGGTCCGTGGTCTGCAGAATCGTAAACTCTACGGTATCACCGGTTTGAAGGGTTGGGATCACCGCTTCCGCCGGTGGATTGTTTTTCGGTGAATCCGTGCAACCGATGACGAAAAATATCAATAAGGGCATTGCCGATAATAAAAGGCTCCTTTTCATTTTTCCTCCATATCTTGAATTGAAATACTGTTGATTCGGAAATTTTTACCCTGTTTTCAGAAAGCCGCATCAATCCCCAATGCAAACGTGATGGTTGAATTTTCCGTTTTGACGGAAGCATCCCCCAGTCCTGCCTGAGAAATCAGGTTATAGGGAATGGTTTCATCCTTCCAGATGGTCCAGGCCAGGCCGAGGTTCAGTTTGACATCCTGCTTCACTTCATAGGCACAGCCGATACTCAGATTCCAGTTGTCGGAATACAGCACTTCAAAAGCCCCAATCGTTTCATAATAACCGGCGATATCCTTCCAATCAAATTTCGTATACAGGGCACCGGTGCTCACCTGTAATTTCGGCGTAAGCTGATAGGCCAGGCCGATTCCGGAACTCCAGGCATCGCCTGCCATGTCGGCGATATCGCGCCCGTCGGTTGTTTTCCCCCAATCCGCGTCTGACTGAAAATACCAGCTGAAATCCACTTCCGTCATCAGCTTGGGGGTAATATCATAGGAAACGCCCATTCCAAATAAAGCCGGAAAATCCCGCCTGCTTTTCCCTTTGTATTCGGCCAGACCAAACTCGGCCGGGAAATCGTTTCGATTCACTTCCGTCTCAAATTCAAGGTTTACCTTGGTTTCATAACGCACGCCCAGATTCAGTTTATCCATCGGAGCAAGATTGAACCCCAGTATCGCGCCGAAACCATCTGCCGTATCTTCCCTATCCAGTTTGTATTCATGGGAATTGCCAAGCACATCGGTAAAGGTCGCACCCGCCTCCAGCGTATTTTTGGCGCTGATATAGCGCAATCCCAACGCAAACGACATTTTATCATCGATTGAATAGGCGCCGCCGATTGTTCCGGTAAGATAGGTTGAAGAGGCCTCAAGATAGTCGTTGGAATACCCGGTAAACGCACCGCTTGATCCCAGAACAGTTAACGCACTGATAAAATTGGTACTGATGGATCCATCCGGATAATCAACCACCGCACCACCGCCCGGAATATAAATACCGGTGAAGAGTGACCATTTATCCTGTTTATAGGAGGTGTAAATATTGGGCAGGAACCAGTCCACACTATCCTGCTCATGGCTCTGTTCGCCCTTGCCCGGTAATCCAAGGTTGTAGGTATGTTTGGGTTTTCGAGACAAGGTCTGGTTGGCGATATTGACATGAAAACCGTCGGAAAGTTTTGTCAGACCGGCTGGGTTATAAACCACAATATCGGTCGCATCGGTTGCCGCATTCCGGGTGGGCAGACGAATCCATTCCGCGCTCATATTCGAAAGCTGGTCAATATTTGCGAAAACATCGCCTGCTAAAAAAAGAATGGCAGACCATACCGCCCAAAAAACAAACAATTTTTTCATCAGATATTTCCTCCTTATTTGCATTATAGACAAATTGATCTGATTCATAGGGCTCATGGCCGGCCCGCCTGAATCATGGTCGATTCTCGCAGCATAAGACTCAGAATGATTGAAATAATTGAAAAAACAAGAAACATTTGCATGGAATGGATGATACCGATCTTGTTCATTCCAAAAATAAAAAAGATCCCGGAAATCTGACCAACCAGCAAAATCAGCCCCTGGGAGGTTGACTCCGGTGAAGGATAGCTGACCTCGGCGCTGTATTGAAACCCAATCGGGGCACAGGCACCCAGAAGAAAAAAACCAAGAACAAAAGAAGATATCAGAAGGGTACCATATCCGGTCGCAAAGGTCAGTCCGATCAGGCCGGGTGTCATAAAGATCATCCCGATCACCATAAATATCTTTCTTTTGCGAAGTTTGTCGGAAAGAATCGGCAGAATGACAGCACCGATGATTCCGGCGATCAGCATCATCCCCCCCACCAGTCCGGTTTGTTCGGTTGTCAGTCCTTTCATCTGGCAGATCTGGTCAATGCAGGTGCTGACAGCGTTGAACATGCCTAAACCGATAAAAAAAAGGAAGAGAACAATACGCATATCCCGTTGATTGAATATATACCGGAAACCTTCAAAAACCCGAACCCGGTTATCCTGATACTTGTCACCTGCACATGATGATCGTTTTCTTAAAAACACCAGGAGAAGAATTGAACCGATAACGGAAATCACGCCATAGGTCAGCAGCATTCTCTGAAGATCATATGATCCCTTGGAATTCTGGGTTACAAGCAAGGGCGTTACAATCATGGCAAGAATAATCCCCAGAAACTGGGATAGGGTCGCGATTCCTACGGCGGTCGCTCTTTCTTCGATCGGGAACCAACGGCCGGCCACCTTTGTAGCCGCATTCAGGATAAACGGCTGGGCAACGGCCAGTCCAATTTGGGATATCACCATCATCCGGTAATCGTAGGCATATAATCCTTTCAGCATCCCAAAAACACCGATAAGCAATGCACCGAATCCGACACCGTTCCGGATACCAAACGTGTCGATAATATAAGAAGCAGGAATACATACCAAAATGAATACAACCATAAAAATCATGGAAAGGAAATCAATCTGCAGCGGCGACACACCGTAAACCAGCCGGGCTTCACGGGCAATCGGGGCAAAGGTCAGCCACTGCATCTGCATGACGGCATTGATAACCGAGAAAACAAAAAGTACGACCCATCGATAACCGGGAGCCTTTGAACGTATTTCATTCATCAAACCAATCTCCCCTGAACCGACAATCTTGATTTATTGACCATGGTATTCATTACATTGGAAACCTAAAACAGGATTGAACAATTAATCTGCCGCGAATTGGCTGTGATAAAAAATCTGTTTTGCCGGAAGGATCCCCGTCCGGATGTAAAACCATTCGAGGATCGTTTCGAATATTCTTGCCAGTCGTTCATCGCACGCGTCGGCATGGTAAAAATTTGAATTTCCGAAACCAGCATACCTGAGGCAAAAGCAAGGGCACCATCCCCTTTCCGGTTATCATCACAGGCGATCGCCACACCGGCAAGCAGATTCACGAGTCCCGTCAAGGCATGGGTTTTCCATGAACGTCCATATTCTTCCCGATCGGCGCTGGCTTTCAGAAGCGCTTCACCCTGCCTGAGTTTCGCAATTTTCTCATCGGTCGTCGTGTCCGGCAACTGTCGCAACTTTTCAGCAGCCGACCATGCAACAAGGGGGTTTACCGCCAGATCGCCTGCGCCAAGGAGTCCTGTAATACCGCCGACAATATTATCGAATCGGTCGTGTTCCTCATCCTTGTCATCCAGGGTAGTCGCCATTCCAAACTGCAAATATGACAGGCCGCCATTGATCAGCATCCAGCTATACTGCCAGCGTCTTGCTGTGGTCGTGCCTTGGTCAAGTCTTTCCTGAATAAAAGTGATGCGCCGGGAGATTTCTTCATCAGGTAACGAATCGGCCAAAATGGAAACCGGTAAACAAGTGAGAATCATTGCTGTTACAAAACCGCCAATTCGTCTGCGAAGCAGATGCATACACAACCTCCTTCTATCATTTATTTCATGTGGACTTGCCGTTATCTGAAAAAGCATCAGCCGTTATCATCACAAAACAAACTTGATGAACTTGTAAAAAGTCGAAAATTACCTTTTTTGTCATTCTGACGAAAGTCAGAATCCAGTCTTTTCAATAGGTTCTGGACTCCGGTTTTCACCGGAGTGACGGAATTGGGACTTTTTACGAAGCCGTCAAACTTATATTCTTGAATAAAATATTTGGTGGTTGTAGAAAATAAAGAGTGAGTATTCACTCATTTGAGTGATTAGCACCTGAATTTGCCCTCGTCAAGAATAATTCCTGTTCAACTTAGTATTCTGCCTGAAAGCCGTTCCCACAAAAAAGGCCGCACTCTTTCAAAAAAAAGAAGCGGCCCTTTTCCTCACGGATACCTAAATCCGGAAAAACCGTTTTTCACCCTTCAAAGGCATCATTTCCCAAAATAAAATTTCACCTGATTTTTGTCTGTTTCAAAGCTGAGTGTGGGGAGCTGAATTTTTATCCAATAAAAAAAGGACTCAGAATTTCTTCCAAGCCCTTGTTTTTATTTTTGGTAGCGGGGACAGGATTCGAACCTGTGACCTTCGGGTTATGAGCCCGACGAGCTACCGGACTGCTCCACCCCGCATCAGAATCAGGAATATATATAGAACCGAATAAATCTTGTCAAGCGATTACTAAGGTTTTGTAAACAATTCGATCTTTTTTTTGATCCGACTGATCTCTTCCCCACGCTTTCCGCCCGCTTCCGGCCGGATGCAGATCCGTTTGGTTCTGGAAGAAAGGCCTGAAACCACTTCAACATTTGATTTGGGAACGTCAAAAAATTTGGCCAGAAATGCCACGCACATCTTGTTGGCCGCGCCATCCACCGGCGGTGCGGTCAGCCGGACTTTCAAGGCATCTCCGTGCAGCCCCTTGATCTCGTTTTGGGAAGATCGGGGTTGAACAAATATTTTAAAGGTCAGCCCTTTTTCATTTTCCGTAATATCCAGCATCATCACAGTACAGGCCCTATACGGCCAGTTCTTTTGCAAGAAGCTTCTGCAAAGAAGGATAATCGGTTGTTACCGGAAACTCCGGGAATTCCCGGATGACGTTTTCCGGAGGCCGGAACAGCATGGCCGCATCGGCTTCTTTGAGCATTCCGATATCATTGTAGGAGTCACCAAAGGCAATCACTCTGTACTTCAGGCTTTTCATGGCTATAACCGTCTGCTTCTTGGCTTCCGGCTGCCGCAGGTTGTATCCGGTTACCATGCCGTTCCCATTGATGGAAAGGGTGTGACAGAACAGGGTCGGCATCTTGAGCTTTTTCATCAGCGGGCCGGCAAACTGTTCAAAGGTGTCGGAAACAATGATCACTTGTGTCTGAGACCGGAGCCAGTCCAGAAAATCGACAGCCCCTGCGAGCGGGTCCATGGTGGCAATGACATTGGTGATGTCATGGATGGTGAGCTTGTTTTCTTCCAGAATTTTGAGACGTCTTTTCATCAGCACGTTGTAATCGGAAATATCCCGGGTGGTCAGTTTCAGCTCCTCGATTCCTGTTTTTTTGGCTACATTGATCCAGATCTCCGGCACAAAGACCCCTTCCAGATCGGAACATACAATATTCATAAAACCTCTTTCCTGTATTTTTGAATCATTCTAATCCATGTCGTCCGACTCGATCCGGATCAGGACCGGCGTATCGGCGATGGCATCCAGACTGCTGATCTGATCCATTGCGTTCATAACATCCGCCTCTTTGGCGATGTGTGTCACCATGACAATGGGGACCGCCCCTTTCGCATCCCTTCCGCGTTGATGAACGGTCTGAATACTGATGCCGTGATCTCCCAGAAGACCGGCAATCCTGGCAAGAACGCCCGGACGATCCAGAGCGGAAAACCGGAAGTAATAATGGGTCATTATATCATCCATGGGCTTTACCGGAATCTTCCGGATGTTCTGCGGCTGATAGGACAAACCCGGAATCCGGTTGCTGATTCCCAGCATCAGGTTGCGCGCGATATCCACGATATCTCCGATTACGGCACTGGCTGTCGGCATCATGCCGGCACCATAGCCATGTAATATAATCTCACCAACCGCGTCACCGGTTACCGATACCGCGTTTAATGAACCGCTGACATTGGAAAGCAGATTCCCGGACGGAATCATGGTAGGATGCACCCTTGCCTCTACCGAATCCCCTGAAAACTTGCTGATGGCCAGCAGTTTGATGGTATATCCGGACTGCTTGGCAAACTCGATATCCAGAGAATCGATATTGGAAATCCCTTCCACGTAAATATCATCGAGATTCAACTCCATGCCGTAAGCCAGGGATGACAATAGCGCCAGCTTGTGTGCGGTATCGAATCCTTCAATATCCAATGTGGGGTCTGCCTCGGCAAATCCTTTTTCCTGTGCCTTCCTCAAGGCATCGGCAAACGGAACGCCGGTTTCGGTAATACTGGACAGAATATAGTTGCAGGTTCCGTTCAGGATTCCGGTCATTTCCGAAATCCGGTTCCCCACCAGAGACTCGCGAATGGTTTTGATGATGGGCATGCATCCGCCCACGCTGGCTTCGAAACCGATATCCACCCCTTTGCGGGATGCTGCCTGAAAGATCTCGTTTCCGTGTGCGGCCAGCAAGGCCTTGTTGGCCGTGACAATGTGTTTTCCGTTTTCAATGGCCCTCATCATGAGTTTTTTGGCGATGGTTTCCCCGCCGATCATCTCCACAATAATATCGATCTCCGGATCATCAACTACCTGAAATGCGTCTGATATAAATACCCCATCTTCAAACCTGATCCCCCGGTCGGTTTCCCGATCCAGATCCGCCACATTTTTCAGGACAAGCTTTGCCCCGACACGTGACCGGATCAGCTCACTTCTTTCCAGCAGGATCTTTGCCACCCCGGTCCCAACGGTTCCGCAACCCAGCAATCCGATTTTCACTTCTTTCATAATCCGCTATTCTCCTTGGCAGTGTCGATCTACCGCCTGATTGATCCGCATATCGCTCCTAATCAGGGCAAACCGGACATAATCCTTCATATTCACCGAATTCCAGACCCGGAAAAACCGCAAATCCCGGCTTCCGGCTTTTCCGGCTGTATTTCTATCAATAACCAGACATTACACGATGGCCGTTATGATGTCAAAATTTGTTTTGACTTTTGACCCAATTCAGTTTAGATTTTTTGATGCCTTTTTGATCGTGTAATCCAGGAGAAAATCATGACGGAATCTATGACTTACGCCGATGCCGGTGTCGACATTGACAAAGCAAATGATCTTGTAAAAACCATCAAAAAAATTGCCATGCAAACGCCCCGATCCGGTGTTATGGGAGAGATCGGCGGGTTTGGAGGACTGTATTCGCTGAATGTCGAAAACATTGAAAGACCGGTCCTTGTCAGCTCCACGGATGGTGTCGGCACCAAACTGAAAATCGCCTTTATGATGGATAAACACGACACAATCGGTATTGACCTTGTGGCGATGAGCGTAAACGACATCATTGTGCAAGGCGCCAAACCGCTTTTTTTCCTGGATTATCTGGCTGTCGGTAAACTGGTCAACCAGACCGCCGCCGCCATTATTCAGGGAGTTGCGGACGGCTGCAAGCAGGCCGGCTGTGCGCTCATCGGTGGTGAAACCGCTGAAATGCCCAGCATCTATCAGGATGGAGAATATGATCTGGCCGGTTTTGCCGTAGGCGTCGTGGACAATGATAAAATTATTGATGGCTCCGAGATCCGCGTAGGGCATAAACTGATCGGCATCGCATCCAGCGGCCTGCACAGCAACGGCTATTCCCTTGTCCGAAAGGTCTGTTTTGAAAAATTGAAACTCAAAATCGATACCCATATTCCGGAACTGGGCAGAACCATCGGCGAAGAGCTTCTGGAGCCTACCAAAATCTATGCGGAAACCGTCCGGCGCCTGATTAAGGACCTGCCGATATACGGACTTGCCCACATTACCGGCGGAGGCATATCGGAAAATATCATCAGGATCATACCCCAGGCATGCAAGGTCGAAATCCAGAAGGACTCATGGGTCATTCCGCCGATCTTCTCCTACCTCCAGAAAGCCGGCAAAATAGCGGATATGGAAATGCTGCGGACCTTTAACAACGGCATCGGCATGATTGCCGTTGTCCCGGAAGATTCCGTTCAGGACGTTCTGGAACGCCTTGCCGGAATGAATGAAAAAGCATACCTCATCGGAACGGTAGTGGAACGAAAAACATCCAAATCTCAGATCAAATGGATTAAAGAAACAACTTGTCGTTAGTCAAAAAAAATATAATCAAGGGAAAAGGTTTCTATCAAAAGACGTTGTCTATGATAAAAACCTTTTTTATTTGGATTGCAACGGGCCAGGATAAAAAGCCGGTTTGCAGAAAATGAGCGGCCGGAAAAGGCCGTGCCGGGCAGGTACGGAAAAAATGATTGTACTTGGAATTGAATCCTCCTGTGATGAAACCGCAGCCGCCATAGTGGAAGACGGGAAAACCGTACTCTCCTCCATTGTCTCTTCCCAGATTGATATCCATCATCGTTATGGAGGCGTTGTTCCGGAGCTTGCCTCCCGGAAGCACATCGAGTCCATTGGTCCGGTTGTCCATGAAGCCGTTCGGAAATCCGGAATAGCGGCATCCGGAATCGACGGCATGGCCGTTACCCAGGGTCCCGGACTGATCGGGTCGCTGCTGGTCGGTTTCTCCTTTGCCAAAGGATGGGCATGGTCCCGTGACATTCCCATCGTGGGAGTCAATCATCTGGAAGGACACATTCATTCCGTCTTTATCGGCGACGATCCGCCGGTGTTTCCCTTTGTCGCCCTCCTTGTTTCCGGGGGGCATACCGGCATTTACCATGTCATCTCCCATATCGAATCCGCGCTGATGGGCCAGACAAGAGATGACGCGGCCGGTGAAGCCTATGACAAAGTCGCCAAAATGATGGATCTCGGCTATCCGGGAGGAAGTATCCTGGACCAACTGGCGTCACAGGGTGATCCGGGAAAAATACGATTCCCAAGGCCCTATCTGGACAAAAATGAATTTGATTTCAGTTTCAGCGGAATCAAAACCGCCGTCAATCGTTACATCCAGACCCACCCGGATGAATACCGGGAACAGACTGCCGATATCGCAGCCGGATTTCAGGATGCGGTTACCGATGTTCTGTCTTTCAAGCTGATCCGGGCCGCACAGGAAATGAACTGCCGTCATATTGCCGTGGTCGGCGGTGTTGCGGCAAACAATGGGCTCCGGGAAAAAATCCGTTCCCGGGCTGCGGAACATCATCTGTCCGTGCACATTCCTCCCCTTGAATTATGTGGAGATAATGCCGCAATGATCGCAGCAGCCGGCTACCACTATCTGAAAGCCGGACACCGGCTGCCGCTGAATGCAGATGTCTACTCCCGCATCAAAAAGGAGTAGTTTTTTCTATTCATAAATTTTTTCATCCGCCGCATGGGCTTCCGGTGCATCCTCTTCACAATCACGGGTCATTTTTGCCTGTTTGTTTTTGGCGTACTCGCCATACCACTCATGGGCAATAATCATGGCCATGACCTCATTGGAACCGGTCCAGATGGACGCAAGCCGAAGGTCCCGTTCAATCCGTTCAATGGGATACACATTGGTATATCCGATTCCGCCCATGACCTGCATGGCATTGTGGGCCACTTTCTGACAGGATTCAGTGACGAATTTTTTGGATTCCGAAATCATTCTCCGGACCCTGGCCGGATGAATTCCGGATTCTACCGCCCGGCAAGTGGTGTATATCATGGACCTGCAGGCATCCAGCAGCATGGAAGCCTCTGCAATCTGGAAACTCACCCCCTGGAACTGGTTGATGGTTCGTCCGAATGCCTTTCTTCTGGTGGAATACCCGGTGGCGACTTCCAGAGCCGGACGGGCGGCGCCGATGGTCATCGCGGCCGTACCCAGTCTTTCCGGAATCATCATGGTATTGAAAACGGCAAAAGCGTTATGGACGGTGCCCACAATATTTTCTTTCGGAACCTTGACGTCCCTGAAAACCAGACGCCCTGCCCCTCCTCCCCGGCATCCCATCAGGCCGTAAAGATACTCAACCGTTACACCGGGACCGCGATCCACAATAAAACAGGTCAATGACTTGTGGGGCTGGGCTTCCGGATCGGTTTTTGCGTATACCAGGAAGTAGTCTGCGCCTTCCGCGCCGACAATAAACCGTTTCTGACCGTTCAGCAGAAAATACCCGCCTTTGTCTTCCGCTTTGGTGGTTGCGCCGAAAAAATCAGACCCGCCCCTGGGTTCGGTCAGACATTCGGCTGCGAAGATTTCCCCTTTCAGCAATGGTTTCACATATTTTTCCTTGAGTTCATCCGTTCCGTGCAGAATGATCGCATCGCATACCAGTTCCGCACCAACGCCGAATACACAGGCAAAAATATAGCCGAGTGTACCGATCTCTTCCATGACCGCAGCGGTGGCAACCCAGTCCAGGCCTCTTCCGCCCCACTCTTTCGGGTAGCGGCATCCCATTAAATTCAATCTGCCGGCTTGCTGCAGAAACTCCCGGGGAAATTTGATCTTGTCCTGATCCATGTCCACGATCATCTGTCGGGGTATGGATTTGACGAACTCCCTTGCCTCATCCCGGATTTGAATCTGTTCTTTGGATAGCAAATAGTCAAACATTGGTCAGTCCTTTCCTTTTTTCTGTAACAGCAGTTTCCGTCTTTGAATCAGGCTGTCGTGAAGCGACATCATGTCTTTCTCCAGCAGTTCCAGTTCCTCTTTACGCTTCCGGATTTCCTCAAGCTTTTCCTCACCATAGGATATACTCTTCTCGATCTGGTCGATTTCATTCATCCCGGTGTCGGCCATGCCGATCATTTCCGCGATTTCATCCAGGGTGAACCCGAACCGTTTTCCCCGCAGGATCAGTTTCAGCCGGGCGCGATCCCTGGCTGTATAAACCCGCTGGTTGCCGGCGGTTCGCTGGGGCGAAATCAGCCCCTTGTCTTCATAAAACCGGATGGTATGGGGGCTCATATCCAGTTGGGCCGCCAGTTCGGATATCTGGAATGTTTCATTTTGGGGGTTGGATCTGGACACATGATCTCCATTTTATTTAAACTTAGAGTTAACTCTAAGTTAGTTGGCGGGACCGGTCAAGTGCCTTTTTCATATACCACCTGAAAAAATAACAATTGCATTCCGGATAATATTGTTTATTTTAAAAGCTCAGACAAAATTTGATGAAACCATAAAAAGGAGCGGGCCATGACAACAGAAAAGCATCGCATTGAAACCGTCGCACTCCATGCCGGGCATACACCGGACTCCGAAACTCTCTCAAGGGCCGTGCCGATCTATCAGACCACCAGCTATGTTTTCAAAGACACAAAACATGCGGCGGATCTTTTTGCCTTGAAAGACAGCGGCTATATTTACAGCCGTATCATGAACCCCACAACCGACGTTCTGGAAAAACGTCTGGCGGCATTGCATAACGGTTCCGCTGCCCTCTGCACTGCCTCGGGAATGTCTGCAATCTTTTTTGCCATATCCGCCGTCACCGGTGCAGGGCAGAATATTGTCAGCGGCTCCAATCTCTACGGCGGAACCCATGTTCTGTTTGAAAACACCCTGAAGCGATTCGGTATTGAAGTCCGTTTTGTAGACTCATCCAACAGTGAGAATTTCCGGAAGGCCATGGATGAAAATACGCGATTGCTTTTCACCGAGAGTATCGGCAATCCGCGCTGCAATATTGATGACATGAAAGCCATTGCCGAAATTGCACACCGGCATAAGATCCCGTTTGTCGTCGACAATACCGTATCCCCTCCTCCCCTGTTTGATCCGTTTGCCATCGGAGCGGACATCATTGTCTATTCCCTGACAAAAATGATCGGCGGGCATGGAAACAGCATTGGCGGCGCCGTGGTCGAAAAAGGCGATTTTGACTGGGTCGGCTCCGGCAAATTTCCGGAAATCACCGAACCGGACCCGAGCTATCACGGTTTGAACCTGTGGGAGGCCCTCTGCTCCCTGGAGGGCACGCCCTGCACCGCATTCTGTACCAAACTGAGAACCGGCCTGATGAGAGACATTGGAGCCGCCCTGGCGCCCATGAACAGCTTTCTGATTTTACAGGGAATCGAAACCCTGCCGCTGCGCGCCAAGGTGCATTGCGAGAATGCCGCGAAGGTTGCTTCTTTTCTGAATTCACACCCTGCCGTAACCTGGGTGAATTATGCCGGTCTTTCATCCCATGAGGATTATGCAAGGTCCAAAGAATATTTTCCTCTGGGGCCGGGTGCTGTCTTTGGCTTCGGGGTAAAGGGCGGAATTGAGGCGGGGCAAAAATTTATTGAATCCGTCAAGCTCTGTTCCCATCTGGCCAATATCCTGGACGCCAAAACCCTGGTGATTCATCCGGCATCCACTACTCATTCCCAGCTTTCACCCGAAGACCAGTTGAAAGCCGGTGTAGAACCGGAAATGGTTCGTATTTCCGTGGGAATCGAGCATGTCGATGACATCATTCAGGATCTTGATCAGGCCCTGGGCGCTTCCCAGAAGATTGCATAGCGCGAAAAAGAGATCCGGCATGGTAGGAACTCCGGACAAACGGCCCGCTGACAACCTGTTGGAACCCCATGGCTGTTGCTTTTTCCTGCCATGATTGAAATTCCTCCGGCGGCAGGAACCGTTCCACCGGAATATGGCTTGCGGTGGGTTGCAAATATTGACCGAGAGTAAGGATCCGGCATCCGGAAAACAAGAGGTCATCCAGTGTCCGGATGATTTCGTCTTCGGTTTCGCCAAGGCCGAGCATCATACCGGATTTGACAAAAATGTCCCTCCCGGATTCACTTACCTGCCGCAGCAGGGCAAGCGAAATTTCATACACTGCCTGCGGCCTGACATGGGGATACAGCCCGGGAACGGTTTCCATATTGTGCGCGATAACGTCCGGTCTTGCTTCAATCAGGGATGCAATAGCTTCCTTATTGCCGCAAAAATCCGGCACCAGTACTTCAATCGTGATCCCCCGGGAACGTTTCCGGATCTCCTGAACGGTTTTCACAAAACAAGATACACCAAAATCCGGAAGGTCATCCCGGGTAACCGAAGTAATGACCGCATGCGCCAGACCCATTTTGTCCACAGCTTCCGCAACATGAAAAGCCTCTTCCGGATCCGGCAATCCCAAAGGCCCCGGTTCAATCGCGCAGAAACGGCAGTTCCGGGTGCACCGGTTCCCCATGATCAGAAAGGTCGCTGTTTTCCGGGAAAAGCATTCCCAGATGTTGGGGCATCTCGCCGACTCGCAGACCGTATGCAGGCTGCACTCCTTCATGAGACTGCGGACCCGGCCGAATTCAAGCTTATCGGCAAGACGTCTTCGAAGCCAGGGGGGTTTGGGTATTCTATTTCGGGAATTATTATTCAATTCTGCTCACTCTTTACTCCTCGTATATTCCCCCTTGGGGGGGCATAAGCGCTAAGTCTAATTAATTATTAGTAATTGACAATTGATTATTGATTATTGATTATTGATTTTTTTTTCATTTGTCAGCAGATTCCGGCCTCCGGTTTGCACCGGAGTGACGGAATTCGAATTTTTATCAATTCATTATTTCTGTTTTGGTAATTTTGTAAACATAGACCTATCATATTATAATAATTAATAATTAATAATCAATGGTTAATTGTTAAGTGTTAAGTTAGCGCTTATGCCCCTCAAGGGGGAATTATAAATCATAACATTTTTTTCAATTCCTTGAATTCCAGCAAAACCGGCTCGACCCCGAACAATCCGCAAAAATGCCGCTGGACGACTGCCTGAACCTCCTCCCTGGTGAATGCAAAACCGGTTTCCTTCTCCAGGGAGGTTGCCGCCATCCCTTTCAGTCCGCATGGATGAATCCATTGAAAAGGCGCAAGAGAAGTATTGACATTCAATGCAACTCCGTGGAAGGCAATACCGTGCCGGACCGCGATGCCGACGCTTCCGAGTTTTCCGTTTCCGGTATACACACCCGGATTGACCGGACTGCGTTCCGCCTGGACGGAAAAATCCATGGCTGTCTGAATCATCATCTGTTCCAGCAGATGGACATACTCCGGCACCCGGAGACCGGCCTTTTGCAGGTCGACAATCGGATACGTCACCAGTTGTCCGGGGCCGTGATAGGTGATGTTTCCTCCCCTTTCCGAAGAAACGACCGGAATATTCCTTCTCAGAAGGAAATCCCGGGAGACAATCAGGTTCTCTTCTCCCCCATGCCGTCCAAGAGTGAATACCGGGTCATGCTCCACCCAGATCACCACATCCGCATCAATCGTTCCGGCCGTCTTCCCGGAAACCACCTGATGCTGAAGTTCTCTGACCTTGCCGTAATCCATGATCGGCAGCGTCACAAAATACCAAGGGGCAGCGGTTGAAGTCATCGGCTTCCGATCCATCCAATATTGACGGCTTCGTAAAAAGTCCAATATCTGCGTTGCGCTGCATCCCTCGTCACTGCGGCGTACGACAAGCACGCCTCATTCCTCGGGATTTGCGCGCCTTGATCTTGAACTTTTTTCAAAGCCGTCTGAAATTCGAAAATACTGGATTCTGACTTTCGTCAGAATGACAAAAAAGGTGATTTTGCAAACCGGCAAACCGGGTAACCGGCCAACCGGCTAACTGCATAGACAAGGCTTCCTTGCCGCCTGCACCTCATCCGGCCTTCGCACCTTGCACTTTCGGGGCGCATCCCGCAAAAGATCCGGCTGTTCTTCCGCTTCCCGGGCGATCTGCTCCATGGCCGCGATGAACCGGTCGATCTCCTCCCTGGATTCCGTTTCCGTCGGCTCGATCATCATGGCACCCTTGACAACCAGCGGGAAGTATATGGTCGGCGGATGAAACCCGAAATCGATCAGCCTCTTGGCCATATCCAACGTCGTTATCTTTGACGAATTCTGATATTTATCGGAAAACACGCATTCATGCATGCAGGTCCGGTCATAGGGAAGATGAAAGGTTTTTTTCAGTTTCTCCTTGATATAGTTGGCGTTG
The DNA here is from genome assembly GCA_003599865.1 of Desulfobacteraceae bacterium. Lineage (GTDB taxonomy): Bacteria > Desulfobacterota > Desulfobacteria > Desulfobacterales > SURF-7 > QZKS01. The sequence goes on along the minus strand of QZKS01000071.1, from coordinate 12,321 downwards.
AGAACCGCCAGGCGACTGGCTTCTTTCAGATTCCCTGCTCCCATACTCAGGATGTAGCCGCAGGCGCGGATCAAGATCCCCACATTTCCGTAAAACGCATGCAATCTCCCGATGGAATCCGGAAAATCCGATGAAAGCGTAAAGCGTCCGTCTTCTTCTATGACGCGGGGGACAGGGAGAAAAGGCTCCAGATGCTTCCGGACACAGACCGGTCCGGCACCCGGCCCGCCACCGCCATGGGGGGTGGAAAATGTCTTGTGAAGATTCAGGTGCAGCACATCGATCCCGCAGGCGCCCATATCGACAATGCCCATAACGGCATTCATATTCGCGCCGTCCCCATACACCAGACCGCCTTTGGCATGCACAATCGCGGAGATCTCCCGGATGTTTTCTTCAAAAAAACCAAGGGTATTGGGATTGGTGACCATGATCCCGGCCGTATCTTCGTCCATCACGGCTGCGACGGCCTCAGGTGTCAGAATCCCGTTTTCATTGGTCGTGACGCTGACGGCCTTATACCCGCAAAGAGCAGCACTGGACGGATTGGTTCCGTGGGCGGTATCCGGTACGATAATCCTGGAACGGTCTTTTCCCTTTTTCCGATGATAGGCATGAAAAATGAGCATGCCGCAAAGTTCTCCATGCGCTCCGGCTGCCGGCTGCAGCGTTACCGAATCCATGCCGGTAATGGCTGTCAGGTAGTTCTGCAGATCAAACATCAGGCGCAATATTCCCTGGGAAAGACAATCCGGAAGAAGCGGATGCGCATCTGCAAATCCCGGAAGAAAGGCAAGCCGTTCATTGATTTTCGGATTGTACTTCATGGTACAGGACCCCAGCGGATACATCCCGGCATCGATCCCGAAATTCCATTGGGACAGGCGGGTAAAATGCCGGACCACGTTGACCTCGCTCAGATCCGGCAATCCAATATCTTTTCGTATCCATTTCTGATCCGGGAGTACTTCCGGAACGTCATTTTCCGGCATGGAAAAACCGATGCGTCCTTTTTTCCCGATCTCCCAGAGCAGGGGTTCCTGGAAGATCAATCCGGTTGTTGCCGATGTTTCCGTCATGATGTCACCTTTTCAATAAAACGATCCAGATCCGATTTCCGCTTGGTTTCCGTAACGCAAATCAGATAATGATTTTTCAGCTCCGGATAAAATCCGGCCAGCGGCAGCCCGGGAACGATCTTCTCCTGAAGCAGGTCTTCATATTTGGTATGGAATCCGTCCGGAAACTGAACGACAAACTCATTGAACGTAGCTCCGGCAAAGGGAATGCCGATTCCTTTGGCCCGCAAAGCGTTTTTAAGATATTCCGCCTTGTCATGGTTGATCTGCGCCAGCTTCTTCATTCCGGACCCGCCTACGGAAGCCATGAACATCAGGGCCGTAACCGCGCACAGACTGCTGTTGGTGCAGATGTTCGAGGTCGCCTTTTCCCGGCGGATATGCTGCTCCCGTGTGGCCAGTGTGAGGACAAACGCGGGTTTGCCGTCCGCATCCGCCGTCTTTCCCACAAGCCTGCCCGGCATGTTCCGGATATAATCATTTTTGCAGGCGATCATGCCCAGGCCCGGTCCGCCGAACGAAACCGACATCCCCAGGCTTTGTCCTTCTCCGCAGACGATATCCGCCCCCTGGTCACCCGGAGGTTGGATCAGCCCGAACGCGATGGGTTCCGTAAAACAGGCAATCAGAAGGGTTTTCCGGTGGTCAATGGCATCCGAAACCTTCCGGATATCTTCCAGGCATCCGAAAAAATTAGGGGACTGAACTACTACCGCGCCCGGATCTTCCACTTCCCTGAGGGCTGAAAAATCGGTGGTTCCGTCATTCCGATACGGCAGTTCCATGACTTTCGATGATGTCGGAGCAAGAACGGTTTTTGCCGTTTCCCGATAAAACGGATGGACCAGTTTGGAAATGGCGATATTCTTCCCCCTGGTGATCCGGAGCGCCATCAAAATAGCTTCCGACAAAGCAGATGCGCCGTCATACAGGGAGGCGTTTGCCACATCCATTCCCAGCAGGCGGGAAGTCATGGTCTGGTATTCATAAATCGCCTGAAGCGTCCCCTGGCTGATCTCCGGCTGATACGGGGTATAGGATGTGGAAAACTCCGACCTGCTGATCAGGTATGGCAGTATTGCCGGAATGTAATGCTCATACCGGCCGGCTCCCAGATAGGTCCGGTAGTCCGGGGAAGGCATATCAGCCGCCATTTCCTGCATCTTCCGGAATAAATCCCATTCGCTCATCGGAGAAGGAATATCCGGATCTTTGTGCATCCGGCAGTTTTCCGGAATCACGGAGAATAGATCTTCAATTTTGCCTGCCCTGATCTCGGAAAGCATGTGCCGAATATCTTCCGGGGTATGGGAAAAATACCGCATCATCGGATTCCTTCCAGAAATTTTCGATAGGCATCCCTGTCCATCAAGGTTTTCAACTCCTCAGGATCGGTCACCCTGATTTCCATCATCCACCCTTTTTCATACGGGCTTTCGTTCATCAGTTCCGGCCTGTCTGAAAGATCGGTGTTGATGTTGATCACTTCTCCGCCGACCGGCATAAACGTTTCAGAGACCGCCTTGACCGACTCCACGGTTCCGAATTGATCTCCCCTGTTCCGGGAGGTTCCTGCCTCGGGAAGCTCCACAAACACGATCTCTCCAAGCTGATCCTGGGCATAGTCACTGATGCCGACTCTCATGGGATCGGAGGTTGTGTCGATCCATTCATGATCCTTTGTATACAGGATGTTTTTGGGCAGGTTCAGTTCTGAAATCTCTTTCATGTGGCGTTCTCCTTTCAGGATCGTTGGCGTGATGTAATATCCATTATTCTCTATGCGAGCCCGGAAGCTACCGGGAAATCATTTTTTCCATCATGCAGCGGGCTGTCCGGTCAGGACGGATATTCTTCTCGATCCGGACCCGTATCGTCCGGCGGCCGTCATCCAGATGCACGATGCCTCCCTCGGGAAGCGGACGGTTTACCTTGACAAAACCGCAGCAAAGCCCTTTGGGGCGGAACCCTTCGGGCTTGTCCGGGGATGCGGTACTGACAATTCGATCGTTGTGACGGCTGATGGCCATATCCGTGGTACAGGACAATACCCTGCCGATCCGGTTGCCTTCCGGGTCGGAGACAACCGCTTTTTCCGTTTCAATTTTCCGGGGGTCAAAACCGGCAAAGGGGCAGGTATAATCTGCATCCTTTTCCGCCAAAAGGACCGCTTCCCCGATAAAGTGTTTTGTAAAACCGGACTCCCCGGGCTGAAAGGGAAGCGCCATCAGCCAGGGATTTCGAATAAACGGCCATGACCCGATGTCCTGATGGGAAAGGGGCAGCACGGCTCCGGTCCGCAGGGAATCTCTTGCCGCCAGTCCGCAGGGCTGAACCTGAAATTCCAGCCCTGCCTGATGAATCATTTCCCAGGCCGGCAAAAGGTCTTCGGAACGGACAAACAGTTCAAAGCCGAACTCTCCGGTATATCCGGTACGGGACAGGACCACCGGGATTCCGTTGATCAGTTTCACCGGCTCCCCGTGACAGAAAAAGGGTTCGATGGAGCCTTTGAAACCAAAGTACATCATTTTTTTCAACCGGCTTTCCGGATCTTTCAGAACCCGCATAAGGATATTGGCGGAAAGCGGGCCCTGAATATCCATTTTTCCGATGGTGTTTGTCAGGTCCCTGATGTCAACATCCAACCGGCTCCGGCATGCGCAAAGGTGGGAGAAGATCACCTGCCCGATTCCGGCATTGACAACCGCCATAAAACAGTCTTCCGCAAACCGGTAAATCACGGTGTCGTCAATCACCTCTCCGGCATGATTCAGGAATACCCCGTAAACGCACCGTCCTGTCGGCATGGGGTTTCCGGGTTTGCCGTTCCATCGGTTGAGATCCCTGGAAAAGGCATATTGCAGCAGATGAAAGGCATCCGGCCCGGTGATCAATACCGAAGCCATATGCGCGGTATCAAATATACCGGCATGGGTAATCACGGAAAGGTGCTCTGTTACGGCTCCGGCAGGATACCATAACGGCATCTCATATCCGGCGAACACAGCCATATGGGCATTGTGTTGCCTGTGCCAGCCATTCAGCGGTGTCGATTGGACAGAAGGATTCATAAATAAGCCTTTGGTCTGAATTGGAATTGTGGTAGAGTATATCAAAATCATCCGGAAAAATCTATCGTTTATAAATCATTATCAAACCCTAATTCCCGAGGAGGCCCCCATGAAGAACTGTTTTCCGATCCGTATGGAAACCCTTTTCAAAACATACTGTTTTGTCGGGTTGTTATTCATCCTGCCGGCTACAGTCGGTTGTTCATCCGATACCAAAGGACCGGTTATAGCCCTGGAGCCGCTTCCCTATGCGGAAAATGCTCTCGAACCGTATATTTCCGCAAAAACCATGAATGTCCATTATAACGGGCATTATGCCGGGTATGTTTCCCGTGCTGATCAGCTGCTGCAAACTTGCAGGATCAAAGAAAAAACCCTTGAAGGGGTTATCCAAGCCGCTTCGGCTTCCTCCCAGAACCGGCCCCTGTTTGCCAATGCGGCTCAGGCCTGGAACCATGCCTTTTTCTGGAAATGCCTGAAACCGGAAGGAAATGAGCCGCCGCAAGGAAAGCTGAAACAGATGATCGACGATTCTTTCGGCAATATGGATGCCTGTAAAGCAATGCTGGTCGAATCCGCCGGCACAATCGTCGGAAGCGGCTGGATCTGGCTCATTCAGGCCGGAGATGACTTGAAAATCACCACAACGGCAAACGCGGATACCCCTATCGCCCGCGGGGAAAAGCCCATATTCGCCATCGATGTCTGGGAGCATGCTTATTATCTCGACTATCAGAACAAACGCGCCGAATATGTGGCCGCGATACTGGATCATATCGTAAACTGGGAATTTGTCGCTTCGCAGCTGGATTAGAAATTGAATTTCAAAAGGAGGCATAAACATGACGACACGGAAAGCAATCATTCTGGTGGAAGAACTCTTTAACCTGTTTGAGCTCTGGTATCCCTATTACCGCCTGAAAGAGGCCGGAATCGATGTGACGGTTGTGGGTCCTGTCAAAGGCAAGATATATCAGGGAAAACCCGGAACGGAAATCAAAGCGGACTTTTCGCCGGAGGAAATTGATCCCGGCATATACGATGCGCTGGTGATTCCCGGAGGCTATGCGCCGGATATGATGAGAAGATACCCTTCCATGGTGGATATCGTAAGAAAAATGGACGCCGCGGGCAAACCCATCGCCGCGATCTGTCATGCCGGATGGATGCTGATCTCGGCCGGCATCCTGAAGGGCCGCAAAGCCACGTCCTTCTTTGCCATCAAAGATGACATGGTCAATGCCGGGGCAATCTGGGAAGACAGTGAGGTGATGGTTGACCGGAATCTGATCACCAGCCGCAAGCCGGATGATCTTCCGGCGTTTATGAAAGCCCTGCTGAAGATCATGAAGTGAATCGTTATCCCCCTTTTCAAAAGGGGGATAATGATGGATTTCCGCCTATTGTCCGAACCGGAGATGTGATTTATGCAGGCGCCCGATATGGTGTGAAACCAGGCTTCCGAGATAAAGATAATCAGGTGTTTCACATACGCCGGTAATCATCGGATATGCGCCGTCCGGGTCCTGGAGGTTATGGATAACCCGTCCTTCGGCATCGATGGCAATGATATGACCATAGTGCTTCGGCCCGGGCTGCATGAATTTCGGCATTCCGACTGCCATTCCGCGCAAGGACGGGTAGTCGGACAGGCTGTCCACCATGCCGATGCGGGGCGATACCAGCGCGACCCAGAACAGACCGTTCATGCCGGTAGACAGATTATCCGGAAAACCGGGCAGCGCTTCCAGAATATGGTCTGATTGTCCTTTTTTCTCCCCGTTGATCCAGTACCGGATGATCCGGTAGCTTGTGGTTTCATTGACAAGGACAAATTGCTGGTCATGGCTGACGGCAACCCCGTTGGCATAATGGATGCCGGAAAGAAGCGTCTTCACCTGACCGGTTTCCGGATGATAGCAAAGCAGACGGCCGTGTCCTCCGTGTTCAATGGTATCCAGGGTGGCTGCCTCCATGGTGCCGCCGGATTCTTTTGCCCCAAACTTGGTACTCGAATCCGTAAAATAGATCAACCCGTCTTCCGCCACGGCAACGCCATTGGCATAGCGGATGGGAATGCCGTCCGCTTCCGTTGCCAGTTCCGTAACGGTTCCATCCGGCGCAATGGAGAGCAATCCCCGAAAAGCATCGGCGGCAATCAGGTTTCCCGCATTGTCAAAAGTTATGCCCAGAGGCCGACCTCCCGTATCCGCCCATACCGAAGGATGAGAGCCGTCCGGTTCCAGACGGACGATCTTTCCGCTGAGCGTGGATGCGTAAATCCGGCCCGCTGCATCCGCGGCAACGCCTTCGGGTCCGTTCTCTTCGCCGATGGAAAGCTGCTCAACGGCTTTCAGCAGATCATTTTTCGCATACACGCAAGTATACCCCGGATTCGGCGGCGCCTCCCAGGAAACCGGTTTGACCAGGCTGCTGCAGCCCAGTAGACTAAGAACGGACAACACACAAACGCCATACCGGAAATTATGTCGATGATTCATCTCCGTCTTGCCTCCTTTTTTAAAAAGTCTTGAATCGTAATTACTTATGATTGTATACCGTCTGAATATTAACCCGGCAAATCAATACAGGCATTCCGTCATGCCGGACTTGATCCGGCATCCAGCGATTTCAATAGGTTCTGGATTCCGGCCTTCGCCGGAATGACTGGATTCGAACTTTTACGAGTTGTTCTGTAATTAATTACCGGAGTAATATATCATCAAAAAAAGATACGCAATCCAAAAAAATCGTGCCTTTTCGCAAGACGAAGCCGGATCAGGGCATTGCGTTTCAGTCAAACCGTTTTCTCAGCTCAAACCCTTTGTACTCTCTGGTAAATCCGAATACCTGGAGCGGGTCCGCGTATGGACTGTCTTTTACCGGTTCATCATTGACGGTTTCCACCGTAATGCATCGTGCCGGATGAAAACCGCGGGTGAGAAAAACCCTAAAACAGCCAAGATAACGGGATATGTGCGGATCATCCGGGGAGACAAAAAAGGTCAGATGCCGGCCGCTGCTCCTGGATACCAGAACCGGCTTGGTTCCATGAAACACCAGATGAGTGCTTGCCCGTCTCGGCGGCAGGTTCATTTCCGGCAGATCTGGAATCATTCCGCAAACCGAAGCCGGATCAACGGCACTCATCCAGTAAACCGCATCTTCCGGCAGTTTTTCCTGCAACAGCCGGAATGCTTCATGGGAGATGAACTGAAGTCCGCTGATATTCTCAAAGAACTGCCCGGACAAAATCTCCCCGGACAGCTCCATATTGCGCAGGGTCCTGAACAAGGCACCCCATGTCAATTCCGGGATTTCCCGGGACAGAAGCTCCCGGAAAACAATCCCATACCGCCGGAACAACTGACGCGCCCGGTCTTTCCGGATCTCCGCCATCTCCATGGGATCCGGATCATGCGTCCCGGCCTGAACGGCAGACCAGGTTCCGGACATGGGCCGGGATGTCTTCCAGCGGTTGTACCCCCCTCTCCTGCCCTTGTTTCCGGTTACCGCTTTTGCCGGAGTAAACCGGTTCAGGATTCCTTCCCGGAGCACGAGAAAGGTATCGTTTGTCAGTTTCCCTGCCCATACCTGTTTCCAGATCTCCTTAGATGCCTTTTCCGAATCCAGGCCGGAATGATTCATGATGTCAAACAGACCGAACCTGCCGTTTGACCGGGGCAGCAGTTTTCCACAATCGCTGCGCTCATCCGGTCCTGATGCGGAAGCAAAAAGTTCCCGATCCTCCTCAAATGAAAAACCGATCTTCTTCTCCCCGCAGCCGAACCACATCAGGCTGCTGGTCTGCAACAGATTGTCCAGCCACAGGGCTTGATAGGGATGGAGTCTGGCAGGCAGGATATCCTCCTCCCAGGCCGCAGCCGGAAGGCACAGTCCGAAAAGCTGATCCATCCGTTCCTGAAGGTCGGCAAGGGTGTTTCCCGGCCCGGTCAGACCTTGAAAGGATGCGAGAAAGAGCGGCAGACAGTTCAGGGAAAGGGGCTGAAAGACCGGCTGTCTTGCCCTTCTGGCCATGCGAAGCAGAATCTCGAAATTTTCCCGGTCGCAGATTTCATAAGATTCGATTTCCTCCCGCAGTTTTCCACGGACAACCTGATCCGTTTGGATCAAGGCGGAAACAATATCCGGAAGACGGTCATCGGAAAAGCCGAAAACCTCCTGAACAAAGACTTCCGGAACCGGGCCGTAAAAGGAAAGCCATCGGGATAAAAAATCATGAACCGAAGCGGTCTCTTCCTCCCCTTGTCCGGAAAAGACCACATCCATGTTCTTTTTGATTTCGAGAGCATATTTTTTGTCATCCGGATCAAGAGATTCCATCATCAACCGTTCTACCGGTATGGAAAACGCCCCGGCAAGAACCGGAAGGTTTTCTATGGCACACACCAGCCAAATCTTTCCTTCGGGAAATCGTATCCGGACAGCCCGGGTTCCGATAAACAACAGGATGTCTTCTTCCGCAAGGCCGTGATCCTGTTTCATGGCATGGAGCAGTTCCTGCCATTCCCCTTCCGGAATGACCAGCCGCTCTTTCAGCCAGTCCAGCAGGTCCCGTGGCGTTGCCGGGGAATAGCCGCTTGCCGTGCGCTGGAGTTTCGCATGCAGGAGTCTGAAGACTTCTCCGGGAATGATCCTTTTCCGGTCCGGATCTCCCATGATCTCACGGATCATGTCATGGCTGATCCCGGCATCCCGATCATGGGCAAAAGGGGTGTCATCCTCGTACATATGCTTGTTGGTCTGCTGCCAGATGAGATTGGCGGCAAACGGGGAAGGAGCAAACGACCGAACCTGGGAGATCCGGATCTTCCCGTCCTGAATCTCGTCCAGGAGTTTTTTGAGGTTGTCCGGATCAAAATCATCTTGGATGCAGGTTCTCCAGGTTTCCAGGACCATGGGAAAATCCTTTGTCTGCAAGGCGGCATCCAGGAGTTTTTTGGACCGGAGCCGGTTCAGCCAGAGCGGCATCCGCTTATGAAAACCGGCTTTGGGGAGCAGCAATGCCCGCCCGGCATTTTCCCTGAACCTGGCCCCGAAGTAGCCGGTTTTCGGAAGATGCTCTTGCAGCAGCGATTCCAGGTCATCCGGCTTGACCAGAGAAAAAATTTCCTTCATGTCCGATGAATGGGGAAGCAGCAGAAGGATGGCATCGTCATCGGAAAAGACTTCCAGGGGATAGGCGTATTTCTTCTCCCATGCAGCGGAAAGCGCCATGGCAAAAGGCCGGTTGATGCGGCCGCCCCAGACGGTATGAAGAACCACCTGTTTGCTGTCTCTCTGGTTCAGCGGATCATCAAAATGCTCGATCAGGATATGATAACGGTGCGGAAGATCCGATCCGGTGAACGACTTCTGCCGTTCCAGGAAACCAATCAATTCACCAGCCGCAGCCTCCTCCATGCCGTATTCGGTTGTCAGCTTCCTTTTCCACGTTTCCGGCCCGCGGCCGATGAAGGTGTCGGCATCCTGCAGGAACAGACCGATCTTTTCGGAAGATGAAAAATCACGGTTTCCGGCCTCTGCCTTCCAGAACGGAATAATGCCGGGGTTTCCGGTTGCGCCGACGACCTCGATGTCGTTATGGGTGATCTTTTCAATCCGCCAGATCCGGGTTCCCAGGGCAAAGGTGTCTCCTTCCTTTCTCTCCCATACAAACTCCTCATCCAGCTCGCCGATTTTCGCCCTGGTGCCGGACACCCGAAGATTGTAGTATCCGCGGTCCGGTATGGTTCCCCCGGCCATATACACCATCATCTTCATGCCGTCTTTGGCCCGGATCGTATTGTCCGTCCGGTCAATGGAAACCTTGGGCCGGAGTTCCCGGATCCGGGTTTCCGCATACCGGCCTTCCAGCATTTCCAGCACCTGATCGAAGTGTTTCCGGGAAAGTTCATGAAAGGCATAACCGGCACGGATAAAGGAGAACAGATGATCCACATCCCAGATTTCCACACAGGTCATGGAGACAATGAGCTGGGCCAGAACATCCAGCGGGCAGACTACGGGAGACACGGGCTCGATGTCCTTTTCCCGGATGCATTTGGCCATGACCGCGGCATTCAGAAAATCCCGGCCGTGGGTGGGGAACAGAAGACCCCGACTGGTCAGCCCGACGCGGTGGCCGGAACGCCCGATCCGCTGAACCGCCGATGAAACCGTGGGAGGGGTCTGCACCAGAATCACCTGATCCAGTTGGCCGATATCGATCCCCAGTTCCAGCGAGTTGGTCGCCACAATGGCCTTGAGCTTTCCGGTCTTCAGGTTCTGTTCCACTGCCAGACGGATCTCTTTGGACAGGGACCCGTGATGGGCATAGGCGATCAGGTCTCCTTCCTGTTCATTGATCAGCCGGGTGATCTTTTCCGTCAGCCTCCGGCTGTTGGCAAACAAAAGCGTGGACCGGTTCTGCCGGATAATATCCCGGAACGTGTCGGCCAGAAAAGGCCACCTTGAGCCGTCCACCAGGTTTTCAGCGGCATTTTCCGGAAAGCGGACCGATACGTCGACTTGTTTTTCAGATGTGGATTCAACGATAACGACCCTTCGTTTCCGGTAAACCGGCTGACGAAAATCTCCTTCCACTTCATAACCGCCCACAAAATCCGCGACCTTCTTCAGGGGTCTCACGGTTGCGGACAGGGCAATCCGCTGAAACTCTCCGCAAAGGGGAACCAGCCGGTCAACGGCCGTCATCAGATGGGTCCCTCTTTTGCTGCCGGCCACGGCATGAATCTCATCCAGAATCACACTGCACACACCGGTCAGCATTTTCCGGCCGTTTACGGAACTGATCAGGATATTGAGGCTTTCCGGGGTGGTAATCAATATTTCCGGGGGATGTTTCAGCATCCCTCTTCGCTCATTCTGCGGCGTATCGCCGCTTCGGGTGAGCACCCGGACAGGGCAAAAAGCCCGGCCCTCTTTTTCAAACCGTTCCTGAAGCTCGGCAAGCGGCTGGATCAGGTTCTTCTGCACATCGTTGTTCAATGCCTTGGATGGAGACACATAAATCACCCGCACCTGCCCGCCCGGCCACACACCGGTCATCAACTGGTGAATAGCCCATAAAAATGCGGTCAGGGTTTTTCCGCTTCCGGTCGGAGCGGTTATCAGAACATGCTCGTTATCGGCGATTTTCGGCCAGGCGATCTGCTGAATATCGGTCGGCAGACCCAATGTTCCTTCAAACCATCCGGCAATTGTCGGATGAAACATCCCATGCAGAAAAGATTTCATTGCCCTCTTGTCTCCTGATCATTCCGCCCGCAAACACGAACCTGTTCCGGAGTTATGGCAAAAAACACAACAGGATTCAAGTCATGATGAAACCGTAAAAAATCCGAATTCCGTCACTCCGATGAAAATTAGAGACCAGAACATATTGAAAAGACAGAATTCCATATTCCGTCACTCCGGTGGAAACCGGAGTCCAGAACATATCGAAAAGACAGAATTCTATTTGTTGTTAGAATAGCAACCCCCACCTTGAAAGCAAATCCCGCTCCATGAATAATTTTAAGACTGCGTCGTTCAAACTCGCGGATAAAGGCTCGTAAACAAAAAACAGGTTAGGGAAAAAGCAATACCCCCCGAAGCAAACCGATTCTCCTGATTTCAAATTACCGACGCTCCATAATGCTGTTTTTTGTCAACGATCCTTAATCCGCTCAGACAGTGAACGACTCCGCTATAAAATCATTCATTCCGCTCCGGCCGCTATATTACGAACGAACCGTAAAAACCCAACACCGATATGAATAACAATTTGTATTATATGAAAAAAGTGTTGAATATTTTCTCATATATAATATTACGCGAAAAAATTGAGAAATGAAATTCAATTCATAAAAATCAGGATTTGAACACAAAATCCATAATGATGTGGGTTAATATCAGGGGAAAAGTGTCCGAACTGGACAGGGAAAATATACTTGTGAATAAATGGTTGGGCGTGTATGTAAACGAACAGTTTTCGCACGATCAGTGAATAGAATATATCGAAGGAGCGAGTATGGTGCCCCCTACCGTTAAAGACCTTCAGCCTGCTTTGGTTATCTTCCTCGACGTCCTCGGTTTTGGTAGCAAGGTCAAAGGCATTCGAGAGGATAACGATGTAGAGAATATCTACGCAACGCTAAGGTTCA
>QZKS01000081.1 GCA_003599865.1 Desulfobacteraceae bacterium | reverse complement strand
CGGAACAGGCGCTGCGGGATTTCAACAAGGCAATCTCCATCAATACCCGGTACACCGAAGCGTACAACCGCAGGGGAATCATCCTGAATCAAAACGGAGACACGGCAGGCGCACTGGAGGATTTTAACACAGCCATCGAACTGGACCCGGCATATGGCGCAGCCTATTTTAACAGGGGTTTTCTGTATCTTGGCAGGAACTTGCCGGACAAGGCAATTGATGACTTTTCCCGGGCCATTGAACTGTCTCCGGCTTTTGCCATGGCCTATATTCAGAGGGGTGCGGCATGGCATCAGAAGGGAAACCCGGAAAAGGCACTTACGGACATCAACAAGGCCCTGGAGTTGACCCCGGATGATCCGGAAGCCTATTATCACAGGGGCGTCATTTTCATTGAAAAAAGAAATTTTGAACGCGCCCTGACGGATTTCTCCACCGCCCTGAAATTAAATCCCAATTATGCAGACGTTTACAACAAAAGAGGGGAAGTCTGGAGCGAAACAAATGATATTGCAAAGGCCATGAAAGATTTCACCAGTGCGCTGAAAATCAACCCCGACCTTGCCGATGCCTATTGTAACCGGGGCATCCTCTGGAGCCGAAAGAACAATGATGACCAGGCCATACTGGATTTTAACAAAGCCATTTCCCTGGATCCCAACTCTTCCAAAGCGTACTACCACAGGGGTATTGCCCTCAACAGCAAAGGGCTCTACTATCCGGCGATTGCCGATTACAATAAAGCCATAGAGCTGAATCCAACATCTGCAAAGGCCTACAATCAGCGCGGCATCTCCTGGGACAATAAAAACAATCTGCGTCAGGCCATCGCAGATTATACAAAATCACTGGAAATCGACCCGCAATATGCCGCCGGATACTTTAACCGCGGCCTTGCCTGGATCAAAAAAGAAGATTTTGACAAGGCCATCGAGGATTTCAGCCAGGCCATTACCATTTTCCCAAACCACGGCATGACCTACCTCCAGAGAGGCATCGGCTGGAAAAAGAAAGAACAATATGACAAGGCGATCCAGGATTTTAACAAGGCACTGGAAATCGATCCCATGTTCGCCAATGCTTTTCTGCAGCGGGGTATGGTATGGGGTTTGAAAAACGACTATCAGAAAGCCATCACGGATTACACCGAAGCAATTGAATTGCAGCCGCAGCTGGCAGAGGCCTATTACAACCGGGGTCTTGCTTGGGATTACCTGGGGAATAAGGAAAAATCTCTTGCCGACAGCGCCAAGGCAGCCTCTCTCGACTCCCGGTTTGCAGTGACCTCCGGTGATTATTCCAGTCAGGCGCGTCCGGCAGAACCCGAAGAAAAAAAGGCCAAGCCCGTCATCAGCAAGGATGCCAAAGAATATTTAAACAAGGGACTGGCCTGGGATAAGCAGGGAAAGTATGATGAGGCGATTGAAGACTACAACAGGGCCATCCGGATCAATCCGAATTTTGCTTCCGCTTATTTTTATAAAGGACTGGCCCAGTATAACAAAGGTGAACTGAAAACAGCCCTCTCCGACTTTCAGAAAGCGCTGAACCTTGACCCGGAAAACAGTGAGTACAAAAAGATCGTATCCAGTCTGAATGCAAAGATGAAAGAGGATTCGACTGCCCCTGCCAAGGAGAACGGATCATGATGCTGGCCGTCAGTAGCCCAGTGCTTGATTGACCAGAACAACGGAAATATCCGTCAGCATCGGTTTTCGATGCAGGATGACGGTAATGTTGCATATTCGGGATTCCGCATTGCAATCCACGCAGATTCCCGTTTTTGCGCAGGGGGTATCCATATTCAGACTCTTTGCCCTCATGGGTGCCGCCACATCATGAACCCTTTTGATGGCCTGATGCAGATCGGCCGTCACCTTGTTCATGCCGGCCACAATAATGACCTTTTCCGGACCGAACGACATGGCGTTTGTCCTGTTGCCGATTCCATCGATATTGACGATTTCTCCGGTCATGGAAATTGCATTGGCACTGCAGATAAAACAATCACAACCGGCCTGCTGTTTCCTGCGGCTGACCTGTTCTTCAAAGCTGATTCCCGGTTCCAGATGATCGACGACAATCCTTCCATCGGCACGCAGCATATCCGGAAGACCCAACGATCGTGTGGTATTCGAACCGCCGAATCCGAACCGCCGGCAGCCTTCAAACAGGTTCCGGAGCAGGGAGCGGGCATCTTCCGCCGTTTCCACAAAATGGGCGTCAAACCGATGTTTCTTCAGGTTGGCCACACATGCCGTGCCCCATTTTTCCCATAACCAGGCCTGATAATTTTCTCTCTCCACCCTATCCTCTTTCCGGCTGCTTTGTAAAATACAGGACCAGGCTTTTTCCGACCAGCGGATTCAGAAGCCTGTCCATGAATCTGGTGATAAACGGTTTTTTCATGATATCCCAGGTTAAAAACCGTTTGTACAGGTTCACGATCCCGGAGTCCTCTCGTGTCGGTCCGACAAAACACTTGAGCCACCAGTAGGGAGAGTGCAGGCTGTGGGCAAAATGCATCCCCCAGTTGCGAACCCCTTCCTTTTCCAAACGCCCGATCAATTGTTTTTTAGTATAAATCCGGACATGGCCCTGATTGGCATTGTAATATTCATCGGAAAGCGCCCAGCAGATCTTTTCGGGAAAATACCGCGGCACGCTGACAACCAGGGTTTTGCCGGGTTTCAGGATGCGGATGATTTCCTTCATGGCGACCCGGTCTTCCGGGATATGCTCCAATACCTCCGAGCAGATCACCAGATCAAAACAATTGTCCTGAAACGGAAGCCTTTTTATATCCGCAGCCGAAACAATCCATTTACCGCCGCCATGTTCCCCCAGTGCATCATGGTAGCACAGGCGATTTTTGGCCTCACATAAATCATGAAAATTCAGGTCCGCGCCGATCACCGTGACATTCTCAAACCGGTAGGCTTCACAGGTATGACGGCCGGATCCGCAACCGATATCCAGAATCCGGTATCCGGGCCGGATATCAATTTTTTTAAAATCTACTGTAATCATCCATTACCTCCCGGTATACGCGAACTGTTTTTTCTGCTGCGGCTTTCCAGGTGAACTGTTCCTGAAGTCTTTTATAACCGGCATCCCCGATCTTCCGGGCAGCATCCGGATGGTCGAGCAGTTGGATAATGGCACTTGCAAGAGCCCGGCTGTCCGCCGGAGGAACAAGAACCCCGGCATCCCCAACCACCTCCGGCAGCGCACCGCCCGTTGTACTGATCACCGGCACACCGCAGGCCATGGCTTCCCCGACCGGCAACCCGAATCCCTCATACACCGATGGGACAACAGCCACAGCCGCCTTTGCATATTGTCTGACAAATTCCTGGTCATCAATCCGGCCGGTAAATGTAATATATTTTCCGATGCCGAGGGTTCGGACCAGTTTTTCAATACCGCCGTTTTTCTTTGGCGTTCCAATGACAATCAACCGGACTTCTCTCTTTTTGACAATCTCGGCAACGGCCTGCAGAAGATAGAACAACCCTTTCAAGGGGGTGTCGGCACTGTTGGTGACAATAATTCTGTTTTTCTCTCTCTGAATTTCAGGAATGGGATAAAAACGATGGATATCAATTCCATTGGGAACCACCCGAAAATGGTTCGCCGGTATGGAAAAATCCTTCTGAATATCCTTTTTTGCGCATTCCGAAACCGTGATAATCCGGGGAAGTCTTTTGGAGACACGCTTCTGCATCTCCACAAATGAATACCACCGAAGATGTTTCAGTTTTTTCCAGGGGGAACGGACACTTTTGATGGCGATGTCCCGATCAATGGTGATGGGATGGTGGATCGTGGCCACGGTCGGCGTAAACTTGCTGATGGCCCAGACCCCATAGGACAGACTTTGATTGTCATGAACAATATCGTATTGATGAAACCGGTTCCATAAAAACTGAAGCGCCCGGAATCCAAAGGTATAGGTTTCCGGAAACCCCATAGTGGAAACACCGATCCATTCGATCAGATTGATGGGATTCCACAGTTCCTGAAGGGTCGGTATCCGAAACAGATCATTGGGGTTATACAGGTCCAGGCAGGGAAGCATGGTCAGCTTGACATCATCATCCAGCAGCGGATCCGGCGGACCGGCAATCACTTCGACATGATGTCCCAGATCCGTAAGCGCCCGGCTCAAATTCCGGATATATACGCCCTGACCACCGGAATGCGGATTGCTCCGATAGCTTAACAGACATATTCTCAGTGGTTTCTCAGTGCCCGCAGACATACCTTTTGTTCCCCCGTCTTCCGATAGCCGATATTCCCTCACCCGGAACGGAGCATCTCCCGATCCAACCGATTCCAATACAGCCGAAGGGCAATATCCGTCAAGTTTTTTTATTGGGGGATGTTACAGGGAAAGCAACGATAATGGAGGGATAAAAAGGGATCGCTAAAAATTATAACCGATGGAAAGATTGACGGACCGGGATTCCCAGTTGACTTCATTCAGCCTGGATCTGGTCGCTCCGCCGCCCGACCAGAACAGGGTGTCTGTTCCCGGATCGGTTTCCCAGTCCTGCCATCCAGCCATCAGACCGACCATCCAGTGTTCGCCGAACATCCGGTTGATGCTGACAGTGATAATCCGGCCCTGTCCTGCCGCTTCATGCTGGAAGCTCACGGGATGGGCGAAATCATTTCTGAGATTCCAATCCGCATATGCCTCATAGGAAGCCGTATGATACTCAAAAGAGGACACCAGATGCACCTGTTTAATGATTTCAAGATCCACATCAAAACCGATAAACAGTGTCCGCCAATTGGCCTCATAGGTGCTGTTCAAACCGGCGATTTTTCTGCCGGAGGCGGAGAGATCCACTGTGGATGAAACCGTCTGAATGCCGTCTGTCTGTCTGATTTTCTGGGAATGATACGACAATCCGGCAAGCGGTGAGACCAGAAGCCTGTTCTGAAAAAAATCCATCTGATAGCCGAGACCAATGCACAGATCCTGGATTTCATCCGATAAACCGGACTCGGACCGGGAATACATCGAATTCCGGTCATTTTCCTGATAATCCGAATCCGTCCCCGTACCTTCAACAATTTTTCCGAAACTGACGGAAGCCTTTGCGTAAATCTTGTTGACCACGGCCTTTGCATCAAAACCGGCCTCATAGATGGTCAGATCATTGTATTGAAGTTCCGACAGGATATTGGGTGAGGAATCAGGTGCGGCGACACTCCAGTTCATGTTTGCTTTCCGGTATCCGGATTTGGTGTCAAGGCGTATATTTTTGGAATACCCGAACGAATCCTCATACAGTTCGGCTGCCCGGACAACCGGGAGATCCATCCGGCACAATACGATTGTCATGGCTACCCAGAAAATCTTCAAGATGATGGACTGGTTTTTCTTCATGGCGTTACACATCTTCCAATGTGGAATACAGTTTATGCGGTTTCGATTCGATCGGTTCCGGGAGGGTATGAAAAAGAATGACCCAATGGGAAAACAGGAAGCTTCCTGTTTTCCCATTGTTATGCAATGAAACTACCGAATGGTCTTACCGCCGATAACCAGAAGGGCCGGTCCTTCTGTTCCGGCCGGTATCTCGGCATCAGCGACTGTTGTCGGATCACCGACCTGATCCGTAACCGTTGCATCATACACAATCGTCGGCGGATCGATGGCTATGATCTCCAGCGCGTCAGCCGCAGCCGGCGGACTGGGAAGGCTCTCCATGATCAGGGCTTCATCGATACCCTTGATCACGTAATCCACGCCGCCTGAAGTGATGACCGTACCGTCTGCGATATTAAACATGGGTGTCCACTCCCCGGCGGCCTCATTAAATGCCCAGGGAATCTGAAGTTCAAATCCGTTGTATTCGATATTGAACTTTTTCCCGTTGCCCGACACATCGGCCTCTCCGGTCGACCAGTTGACGTCATTGGCGTTAGCGTGGGTGTAAGTCGCCCGAAGGGGGGGATCAAAGGCCACATAATTGCCGTCCGCATCTTTCAATGTGGTGAAATGCTGCCACTGATCGTTTCCGGTCTGCCAGGAATAATAGGTTTCCTGATCATGCGCCTGCCACCAGGTTTCACCGGTGATCGACGAATTGGTCACGAGCGGCATCAGGCTGTATCCCCAGTTATAACTTGAATTTTCCGGGACTGTCAGCCCTTCCGGAAAGATGACCTCCTCTCCCGAGGCATTGGTTTCTTTGAGTACAAGCTCCGAAGCGTCAAAAAAGAAGGTCTGAATGGTCCGGCTCTCCTGCTGCCAGAATGTCTGCTGGGCTGCCTGTGCGCCTTCCAGAACCGCATTGGTGATGGGCAGGTCCAGCGTAAAATCACCATAATATAATGTCATGTCCGAGACATCACCGGGATTGATGGTCTGCTCGGTATGATACTTAATCACACTGGCTCCGGTCGGGGTGGCGGCATTGCCTTGATCATCCTTATAAAGTCTGCCCAGGGGCAAAAATGCCCGCATGGACTCGCACCATCCGCCGCTCCACTCATCAAAGGTAACCGCACCGCCTGCGGCATATTCGATCTGCCCGGTCTGGTTGTTCCGGGTTCCGATAATGTTGAACGCACTCCCATCCCAGGATACGACAGCATCCGTGCCGTTGTTCCAGTAGGATATTTCCACGCCCTGAAGTTCTGCCAGGGTAATGGTTGCGGCAGTATGCTTTTTCAACACGCCCCGTTTTTTGACCACGGTATAAGCGGCATCGGTATCCGTACGGTAAACCGTGTCACCGTCATTAATCGTAACCCCGTATGGCGCCCAGAGTCCATGATAGCCGACATAGGCATGAGCCCCGTTGGCAAGCTTGATCGGAAACCCGGCGGATCTTGTGACCACCGCGCCGGTATCCTCCTGGAATAGTTTATATCTGAAAATCCGGTGGGCGAGATTGCTTTTATCATAGGTCAATGTGTCGCCGCCCACCGCCTGTACCTTAAAATAGTTTTCATCAAATGCCACCAGGGAGGTTTCTTCCTGTTCATTCACGACATCTCCCTGACTTTCCTTGCGGTAATTATAAACATATGCATTTCCCTCGGAAAGGTCCGAACTGGCCAGAACCCTTGCTTTGCGTCTTTCTTCAAATATATCCCCTTCCGACATATCTTCCACATACTCAATGGCGACTTTGCCGTCGGCATCTGCGCCGATGCTGAGTACCATCTGGAAGACTTCCGTGCCCGGCGCGCCGTCCGGTTCAAGCATGTTCCCCTTGAAATGGGCTTCCAGCTCACCATAGGGATATCCTTCTCCCGCCTCACGGGTCACGATGAACCGGCCCCGGATCAGCATGGGCTCATCATTTTTTCCATCCGGTTCTTCCAGCCAGATATTCACGTACATGGGAGCTGTTTCACTGGCCCGCGTAACATCCAGTGTCATTTCCTGATACTGTTCGACGGCCGTGGATGTGGATGTGGCTCCTCCCTGGCTCTGACCGCTTTCCTCGGTTTCCTTGACCAGCGCCTTGTAGGGTCCGTAATTCACATAATCCGGATAGTTGGTCTGATCCATGATCTCGAGTATCTCGTTCACCATGGTCAAAGCATCGGTTCCGTCCTCGACCCAGGTCCGTTTTTCATGATTGGAATAGTCGGTTCCGGCATCATTGTAAGCCGACGATTGCCGGATGGAAGCGCTGCTTGTTGTTCCGCTTTCATTGGTGAGGGAAACCCGGTCCGGAAGACTCAGTGCGCTCACCTCCCTGCTGTTGGTTGCAACCGGAGTGCCGCTGCCGCCGCTGTCACTTCCTCCGCAACCGTTCATAACCACTAAAAAAGATAATACGATAAAAAAAATACACACAGATAAAAATTCTTTTCCGGAGGCAATGCATGCCGGTATCATTTTTACAATTGCATGTTTATTGACTCCCGGCTGTTTGGCTGAATTCATAACAATCTCCTTTTCCTAGTGTTGATAAAATTTTCCTGAATGTGAAGGATAAAATGACAATTGTGATCATGAAAAAACAGAAGCGGCACTTGCAACGACCGATCAGCAGAACAATCGACCATGAACAGCAAACTGTACATGGGTACAATCAAAAATCAGGCCAACCACTGCCGGTATGGT
Organism: Desulfobacteraceae bacterium; assembly: GCA_003599865.1. GTDB lineage: Bacteria > Desulfobacterota > Desulfobacteria > Desulfobacterales > SURF-7 > QZKS01. The sequence continues at coordinate 23,759 of QZKS01000081.1, read as the reverse complement.
TAAAAAGGTCAAAATAGAAATGAATTAAAATGGTTATCAAAAATTACACGTTCCCGTTTTCGCAGGCTCCTTCCCGAACCTGTATTGCCTTGCAGGACAATCCATCCTGTAACAGAGGACTATCGGAAATTTTTTCCGTGTTGCCGGGCTGTTAAGAAGCAGGCTTCCATGTCCTGCCTTGCGGACAAAAGAGGACGGATTCCATATGGACATGCCGGAGAAAAATGAATATAATCGCAAGGCAATATCATGCAGGCGCTTCAGGAAAAGGTTGACAAATGTTCCATTTTCCTGAATGTTCAGCGATGCGTTTTATATATGGATTCTCATTTCAAGGAGTAAATGATGAATGATGATGTAATCAAAATCAGATGGCACGGAAGGGGTGGACAGGGAGCCATCACCGCGGCAAAGATTGTTGCCAATGCAGCTTTTGAGTGCGGATACAACGGTGTGGTCATGACGCCCACATTCGGCACGGAAAGAAGGGGCGCGCCGGTCCTCACCTCGTTAAAAATATCGAAAAACAAAATCTATGATCTTTCCCCGATCGCGGAACCGGATATGATTGTCGTGCTCGATTATCTTCTTCTGGAGGAGCCCGGTGTAACCAGCGGTTTGAAGCAAGGCGGCATGATCATTGTCAACTCGCCCAAAACACCGGCAGATCATGCCATGAATGGAATAAAGATCGCCACGGCGGACGTTACGTCCATTGCTGTAGAGGCAGGACTCAAACAGGGTATTGTCAATTCCGGTATTATCGGAGCGTTTGCCAAGGCCGGCGGACTGATGGAACTGGATATCCTGCTCAAAAAAATCGAGGAAGAGTTTCGCGATAAAAGACCTGCACAAAATGCAGAAGCCGCCAGACTCACATTCAGCAGGACCGATATGGGAGGCGTGAAATGAAAGACGATAAATACGGCCGTTTTACATCACACAGCGAACCGGGACCCGGAGACGGCGGACGAACCGGTTCATGGAGGGTTGTCAGGCCGGTCATCGATCATACAAAATGTATTCCGGTAAAATCCAATAAAATGGCCTGTTTTACCTGCTGGCTCTACTGCCCGGACAACGTAATTACCAGAACCATACCGCCGACGATCGACTATCAATACTGTAAAGGCTGTGAAATATGCGCCGAAGAATGTCCTGTGGATGCCATCACCATGGTGGCGGAAGCCGAATTTGTGAAAGAGGAGAAATAATCCCATGCATATTATTGAATCCGGGAATGTTGCAGCGGCAACCGGCGTAAAACTGGCCAGAGCAGAGGTTATTGCCGCCTACCCCATCACACCCCAGACCCCGCTGACGGAAAAATTGTCCGAGCTGGTTGATTCGGGAAAAATGAAGGCTGAATACATACCGGTCGAAAGTGAGCACAGTGCCCTGGCCGTCTGCATTGCAGCATCCAGTGCCGGGTCAAGGGCGTTTACCGCCACCAGCGCCAACGGGCTTCTCTATATGAATGAACAGATCCACTGGGCAGCCGGCGCCAGACTCCCCATTGTCATGTGTGTGGTCAATCGGGGTATAGGCGCTCCCTGGACCGTATGGAATGACCATCAGGATTCCATATCCCAGCGGGATACCGGATGGATACAGCTATATGCATGCGATCATCAGCAGATCATTGATACGGTCATCCAGGCCTTTTATATTGCGGAAACCGTGAGCGTGCCGGTCATGGTATGCTATGACGGTTACCTTCTTTCCCATACCTATATGCCTTTTGATATTCCGGAACAGGATGCCGTTGACCGGTTTCTTCCCAAATTTGCACCGGCCTATTTTCTTCATCCGGACAACCCGGCCAATCTCAACACCGTTACCCTGCCGGACATCCGGCCCGATGTCAGAGGCAATATGGCTCCCGGATATATGGAAATCCGGCACAACCTGCATGCGGACATGAGAAGGGCGATTTCCGTGGTAGAAGAGATCGACCGGAAATATCAGCAGGCGATTGGCCGCGGCGGAAGCCCTTTGATGGAAAAATACCGGTGCGATGACGCGGACTTCATTGCCGTGTGCCTGGGTTCTCTTTCTTATCAATTGCGGGATGTTGTGGATACTCTCCGCAATGAAGGAGTCAAAACCGGTGTTGCCGGAATCCGCCTGTACCGCCCCTTCCCGGACAAGGCAGTAATTGCCGGGCTTTCCCATGCAAAGGGTCTGATCGTATTTGAAAAAGCCCTGAGCTACGGCAATCAGGGAGCCCTGTATGCGGACATCAAATCCGCACTCTACCCCGTTACCGACCGGCCGTTTGTGCACAATTACATACTGGGCCTTGGCGGACGGGAGATCAAGACACCGGACCTGCTCCATGCCTTTCGGACATCCTGTACGGATTTTTCGAACATCAGCGATGAGCCCCGGTGGATCGGATTGAAACTGTAATTCATTTAACATTTTGTGTCAGGAAATATACCATGTCTGAAAAAACAAGCATACTCACACTGCCGGAAGAAGAACTGGTCCATCCGGGAAACAGAGCCTGTGCCGGATGCGGCCTGAGCATTATCTATCGGATCGGACTCAAAGCGCTGGGGAGAGACACCATTCTGGTTGTACCCCCCAGCTGCCTGACCGTACTCCAGGGGCTGTATCCCATTGCCTCAACACAACTGCCCTGCCTGAACGTCACCTTTGCATCCACTGCCGCCGCCGCGACCGGTGTTTTAGGAGCCCTGCGCGCCCAGGGAAGGGAAAAGACAACCGTGGCGGCATGGGCCGGGGACGGCGGCACCAGCGATATCGGCATTCAAGCCCTTTCCGGGGCCTGTGAACGGGGAGAAAATTTCATTTTTATCTGCTACGACAATGAAGCCTACATGAATACCGGGGTTCAGCGGTCCGGAACCACGCCCCAGGGCGTCATCACAACCACTACCCCGATCCGGGGCAAGCTTCAGAAAAAAAAGGAAGTGCCGGCAATCATTGCCGCACACGGAATCGACTATGTCGCAACCGCTTCGGCTGCCTACCCCCTGGATCTGTACGACAAGATCAAAAAGGCCAAAACCATATCCGGCCCCAAGTATATCCATGTACACTGCCCGTGCCCGTCCGGCTGGGGATTTGATCCGCGATATACGGTAAAGATCGGAAAGCTTGCCGTGGAAACCGGGCTGTATGACATCTATGAGATCGATCATGGAAAATTCCGGCTGACCGGCCCGTCCCGGAAACTGGAAAGCGGCAAACGAAAACCGGTTTCGGAATATTTTAAAACCCAGTCCCGGTTCAAGGCCTTGTCAGCGGAAAAGATTCAGGAAATCCAGAAATCCATAGACGAGAAATGGGAAGGATACCATCTTTTTTAAGACTGCGTCATTCCCGCTCACGGATAAGGGGTACCGTTTCGCCGGGAGTCGATATCCACAGTATTATCCAGCCCATGATGGCAGCAGATAGAGAGGCGGTCAGGATACCGGCTTTGGAAAAATAAAGATTTGAGGCCTCTGTAAAGGACAAATTTGTGATTAAAAGCGACATGGTAAAACCGATACCCCCTAACCAGCTGACGCCGTAAAGCTGGCGCCAGGAAGCACCATATGGCAATGAAGACCAACCCAATTTGATCAAAAGCCATGCCCCTAAAAAAATGCCTGCCTGTTTACCAAAGAACAGACCGCACATAATGCCGATCGATACAGGATGCCCGGCAATGACACAAGGACCGGCATCAAGATGAATGCCGGCATTGGCAAGGGCGAACAATGGAACGATCAGATAGGTAACCCATGGATGAAATTTTTGCACAATGGAGATCAGCGGAGATTCGACATTTTTGCAAATGGTCTCGATCTCGGACAGAATCGAATGCCGGCGTCTGTCACTGAGCGGATCATCACGAAGGCTGTCCAGCCTCGACAGTTCATTCATAAATCGTTTATTGTGCATCAGGAAATAACGGGTTGAAAACTTGTTTTTCACCGGAATGGTAAACGCCGTCAAAATGCCTGCGATTGTGGCATGAATCCCTGAATCGAGCAGGGAAACCCACAAACCAATTCCAAGAATGGCAAATAAGGTGATATTCTTGGCTCCCATATGATTGAACGCAATCAGCATCAGAAAAAATACGGTTCCGGAAAGTAAGCCTGACCAGGCGATTTCCGTGGTGTAGCAAAAGGCGATGACCGCTACCGCCCCGATATCATCAACAACGGCAACCGCTGTCAGAAAGACTTTTAATGAAAAGGGAATCCGGGTTCCAAATAAGGAAAGAGCCGCCAAGGCAAAGGCGATGTCCGTAGCAATGGGAATTCCCCAGCCGCGACTGCCTGCCGTGCCGTAATTAAAAAGCGTGTATATAACTGCCGGAACGATCATTCCGCCAACAGCTGCGGCAATCGGCAGGGATGCCTGCCGGAGGGAAGAAAGAGCTCCTGCCAGAAATTCCCGTTTGATTTCCAGGCCAATGACGAAAAAAAATATCGCCATCAGCCCATCATTGATCCATTGGAGTATGGGATAGGAAAAAACCACGGATCCTATACTGAGCGCCACCTCCATTTGCCGGAGTTTATCATAGCTGTCGTACCATGGTGAATTTGCCCAGGCCAAGGCAATAAGGGTAACGACCAACAGCAAAACGCCGCCGAATTCCTCCCTTCTGATAAATTTACGGAACGGCCTGAAAATATGAACATACAATGAGTTCTCCATGATGATCATCTCCTGAATTCAAATGCCCCACCTGCCGGTTTCCCAAATGGAACACATTTGCAACGACTATACCAGTGATGGATCATATAAAAAATTGAAGGAAAAGACGATCATGGCGGCTGACCACGAAAGTTTTTCAGCCGGGTTCATCCACCGTTTTCCAGCCTCTTATTACCGATTGCTTAACGACTTGTAAAAAATACTGACAATCGTCCTCCGGATATCCGGTTCCGAAATGTCCCTTCCGCACTGGTCATAATACAATTTAAAAAACATTTTCAATATATTATACCGACAATTGCGGGCTACCTGTCTTTGGCATGGGGATTGCGAATTGGCTCCATTATCAGAAGCAGTGAGTCGTCGACAGCCAATCAGCAGATGATCCGATGCTGATTCATTGATCCGGAAGCATTCATTGGGGTAAGGAGGAACCATGGACAAGGAAAAGATAGATAGCAATATCAAGTCAACCAGGCGTGATTTTTTAAAAGTCACAGGGGGAACAATAGCCGCAGCAGGTATTGCCGCAAACGGCTTCCTGTTAAGGGGCAGTGAAGCATGGGCGGAAGAAAAGCCGGAGACATGGAATGAGGAGGTTGATGTCCTTATTGTGGGATCCGGATTTGCCGGACTGGCAGCGGCGGCCGAAGCGGCAGGCAGGGGTAGTAAAACCCTTATCCTGGACAAGATGCCCACCTATGGCGGCAACTCCATCATCAATGGCGGCGAGTATGCATCCTGGGATGATGAATTCAGTCTCCGCAAAAAGCTGAATCTGGGGGACGACACCTCGAAGCTTCATATGACCGATACGATAAAAGGCGGAGATTTCTACAACATCCCGGCCCTTGTGCAGGTTATGGTTGACGGAGCGCCTTCCGCACTCAACTGGATGATTGATGAAGGTGGCCTCAAGATAAGAGAACTCGTAAACAGGGCCGGAGGTCATTCCGCCTATCGGACCAGAACCTGTACTGACGGAATCGGCAGAGGCTACACAGAGGCTCTGCGGAAAATTGCCGAAAGCAAAGGCACGGAAATCAGGCTCGGCACAAAGGTGACCCGGATATGGCGTCAGGGGCTTGAGGGACCGGTCCTGGGTTTAGCGGTCGAAAACCGGAAAGGCAGACAGAATATCCGGATCAGAAAGGCGCTGGTGCTCGCATCCGGCGGATTCGGTTATGATGTGAAAATGCGCCAGGATTTCAACCCGATTGTTACACCAGATATCAACTGCACCAACCACAAAGGGGCAACAGGCGAAATGATCCGTTATGCCCAGGCGATCGGGGCTGATACACTGCATCTGGCATTTGTTCAGCTATACCCCTTTGCCGAACCGGAAACCGGTATCCTGGATACCCCTGCGGTTTACCCCTTCCGGGGACCCGGCTTCGGAATGGTTTATGTAGACAGGAACGGCAAGCGGTATGTAAGCGAGCTGGAGCGCCGGGATGTTTGCGCCAGAGCCGCTACCGCCACCGGATCAAAGCCTACATTTTCCGTCTTCAGTGAGAAGATGATCCCCTTGATGGGAACAAAGGAAGAAGTAAAAAAGGGCATCGCAAAAGGCCGTTTCATGACGGCAATGACCATTGCGGATCTGGCAAAGGAGATGGATGTTCCGGGCAGCCATCTGAAAGATACCATCAGCAGACATAACCAATATCTTGCCGATAAAAAAGATCCGGAGTTTAACAAGCCGGTCACGGCAATGATGGTCCCCATGACCGAAGGACCTTTCTACGCGGTAGCCCAGTGGCCCGCCGTCCACCATACAATGGGGGGACTGCGGATCAATGAATCGGCCCAGGTGATCGATATCTGGGGTAAACCGATCCCGCATCTTTATGCGGCAGGAGAGATCACGGGGGGTGTTCATGGCTCCAACCGGCTCGGCAGCAATGCTACCCCGGACTGCATCGTTTTCGGTCGTATCGCCGGAACCAATGCAGCAAAAGAAAAAGCATGATATATGAAGATCGGGAGAGGCCGGCGCAAACCGACCCCGGCTTCTCCCGTTTCGCCGCCACACAGAACAAAGGACCGAAATGAATCGGATACCGGTTGTATTATGTGCCGCCATGCTGCTGATACCCGCATGTACCGGCAACCCATTGATTCGCAAGGTGCCCCCGGGCCCTGAAGCTGAAGTTGCCGCATGCATGGATTGTCACAGTAATGTTGACGAACTCTTTTCAAAAGAACACCCTGCCGTTTCCGGGGATGATATTCGAACCTGTTTCAGCTGTCACCAGCCCATGGATCCGAAAAAAGCGGAGCCCAATACATTTTCTGCCACGCTGCACCGTGCTCATCTCAATAAAGAGTCCGGTGTGGACTGCCTGAGCTGTCATTCATGGATTCCCGGACGTCATTTCGGGATTTCCGGAACCGGGGTTGACCTTGGCCCTCTTCCGGAAAACAATATGCCCCTGCTGAAAAAGACATTCCTTTCCTGGGCAGGTTCACGATATCTGGATGCCCGGCACGCAAAACAGAATGTGACCTGCAGCGGCTGTCACGGTGACTCCCTTCCTGCCCCGGGTGATACGATAAAAAACGAACGATGTCTCATGTGTCACGGCAGCTATGATGCTCTTGCGGAAAAGACCGTTCCGGAAATATTCCCGGACCGCAATCCCCACCAGTCACACCTTGGTGTAATCGATTGTACGGTCTGTCATGTCGCCCACGGCGAATCCAGGGCTTATTGCCTGGAGTGCCATCAAAAATTTGTGATGAAAACGCCTGGTTAAATTGCAGGATAAACGGTCAAGACCGGAAAGCTTGCCAAGGTTACCCAACAAGATTGTTGACACAAAAGCGACATTCCTATATGTTCATCTCTAAAAAAAGCAAGGTCTTATCTGTCTCTGATATCCTTGCTGACCACCCTGCCGGCATGTCCTGTACTTGCTAAAATTCAGTTGAACGACGTTTTCTTTGTATATGAGATAGCTTACTGTAAGCTGAGAGAGGCCAATGAAGATCCGCCGCCATATACCGCGAGCAGGCTTGTTTGCGGTTATATTTTTTCTGTCTGCGCTTTTACATCCCGCGGTGTATGCATCCGATCCTGCGGAAAGCCGCCCTGTCGGTCCCTCGCAAGTCAAGGAACAATCTGCAGACATCGAAGACCGGACATTGCAGGTCCGGGGGGATCATAACTATCCGCCCTATGAGTATATCAATGACCAGGGCAAGCCGGCCGGCTTTAATGTTGACATCATACTCGCCGTGGCCAATGCCATGGGGCTGACGGTCACCATAGACCTTGGCCCCTGGGACGAAGTGCGGGCACAGCTTGAAGCGGGTAAAATAGATGCTCTTATCGGAATGTTTCATACTGCGGAAAGAGATAAAAAATTCGATTTTTCCATCCCCCATTTTATCGCTTCCTATGCAGTGTTTGTCCGGAAGGGATCACCAATACAATCTCTTGATGATGTTAAAGACAAAAAAATAGTCGTCCAGTTGAAAGATCTTGGACACGACTATGTAATGGAACACAATATCACCCCATACATCATCACCAAAAAAGACTGGTCGGATGTTCTGAAATCACTCTCAAACGGGGAGGGAGACTGCGCAATTGTCTCCCGCATTCAGGGAACACGGCTGATCGACAGACTTTCCATTACCAATCTCGAAGCTGTCGGACCGCCCATCATTCAAAGAAAATACTGCCTTGCCGTAACCGAAGGCAATACCGCACTTCTGGCAAAGCTCAATGAAGGTTTGAGTATTATCAAACAAACCGGAAAATATGACGAAATCTACAAAAAATGGTTTGGTGTATACGAAGATCAAAAGCTTCCTCTTGTGAAAGTCTTCCATTATTTGATCTGGATTGTCCTGCCCCTGATTTTTCTGACAATAGCCGGTTTTTTCTGGTCGTGGATGCTTAAAAAACAGGTCAACCTGCGAACCATCGCCCTCCACAATGAACTGTCGGAACGCAGACGGGCCGAGGAGGCCACCCGGGAAGCCACCATGAAACTGCAGGAAGCTGTCCGCGCAGCCCATGTCGGCCTGTGGGACTGGGATCTCACAACCAATAAGGTACATTTCTCTGCGGAGTGGAAACATCAAATCGGTTATAACGAATACGAGATCGGGAACAACTTCGAGGAATGGGAAAGCCGTGTGCACCCCGATGACCTGGAAACCACGCTCGGATACGTGCGGCGCTCGATCGCTGAAGCAAGGCCCGAATACCGGGTCGAGTTCCGATTCCGCCATAAAGACGGTTCCTACCGATGGATTCTGGCGCTCGGTTCGGTGCTTATGGACGAGACGGGAAAGGCGGTTCGCGCACTGGGTTCACATATTGACATCACCGAACGCAAGCGGACCGAGGAGGAGCTGCGGACAACCATTGAACTGCTCTCACTGTTCATCAAGCACTCGCCCATTTATGCGTTTATCAAAGAGGTGACCCCCACTGAAAGCCGCGTACTGAGAGCCAGTGAAAACTATCGGGATATGGTCGGCATTACGGGCTCTGAAATGGCCGGAAAGAACATGCATCAGCTCTTTCCGGCTGAATTTGCCGCAAAAATCACCGCCGACGACTGGGCGGTTGTTTCCCGCGGTGAGATTCTCCGTCTGGATGAGGACCTGAACGACCGCAGCTACACAACCATCAAATTCCCTATTCTTCTTGCCGAGAGAAACCTTTTGGCCGGTTACACCATCGACATCACCGAGCGAAAGCGGGCGGAGGAAGCGTTGCGAAAGCGGGAGAATCAGCTGCAAAGAATATTCGAGATTCTGCCCATCGGACTCTGGTTTGCCGACAAGGAAGGCAGATTGCTGCGCGGCAACCCCATGGGGGTAAAGATATGGGGCGCCGAGCCGCATGTGACGATTTCCGAATACGGAATGTTTAAAGCCTGGAGGCTGCCTTCCCGCGAGCCGGTCAAAGCGGAGGACTGGGCGCTTGGGAAAACCATCCGCGAAGGAGTGACCATCGTCGATGAACTTCTGGAAATTGAATCCTTTGACGGCAAGAGAAAGACCATACTGAACTATACGGCACCGGTACTGGATGACAACGGCCGGATTGACGGCGCCATCGTCGTCAATCTCGACATCAGTGATCGCAAGGCCCTTGAAAACCAACTCCTCCAGGCTCAGAAAATGGAATCCGTTGGACGGCTCGCGGGCGGCGTGGCCCATGATTTTAACAACATGCTGAGTGTGATTCTCGGCCACACGGAACTGGCACTGATCCAGCTGGAGCCGGATCATCCGCTCTTTGCCTACCTGAAAAGTATTCGCGAGGCAGCCCAGCGTTCCGCCGACCTCACCCGTCAGCTGCTGGCCTTTGCCCGCAGACAGACGGTGGCGCCCAAGATGCTTGACCTCAACGAGACCGTGGAAGGAATGCTGAAAATGCTGCGGCGACTCATCGGCGAGGATATTGATCTGGTATGGATGCCGGGCGGAAACCTGGGGTCGGTCAAAATTGACCCTTCACAGATCGACCAGATACTGGTCAATCTGTGCGTCAACGCACGGGATGCCATTGGCGATACCGGCAAGGTGACCATTGAAACCGATATCGCCGCTTTTGACGAAACCTATTGCGCCGTGCATGCAGACTTCACTCCCGGTGTGTATGTCACCCTGACTGTGAGCGACAACGGTGATGGTATGGACCCGGAAACGCTTTCGCATCTGTTCGAACCCTTTTTCACCACCAAAGGGGTCGGCAAAGGTACCGGATTGGGACTGGCCACGGTTTACGGTATCGTCAAACAAAACAACGGTTTTATCAATGTTTACAGTGAAAAAAATCATGGGTCGACGTTCAGGATATACCTTCCCCGATATGCCGCCAATGCAGATCGGATAGCCGAGCCGGATGCGGATAAGCCGGATGCGCGAGGTTCCGAAACCATCCTGGTGGTGGAAGACGAACCGATGATCCTCACCATGGCCACGGAGATGCTCAACCGCCTGGGATACATCATTCTTCCTGCCGGAACACCGGGCGAGGCTATCCGCATGGCCCGGGAGCATACCGGTGAAATCCACCTGCTGATGACCGATATTGTCATGCCGGAAATGAACGGCCGTGACCTGGCCAAAAATCTGCTGTCGCTCTATCCGAATCTCAAGAGCCTGTTCATGTCCGGTTACACCGCCAACGTCATCGCCCACCATGGCGTTCTCAATGAAGGTGCATATTTTATCCAGAAACCGTTTTCTCTGAAAGACCTGGCTGCCAAGGTACGGGAAACGCTGGACACCTGAAATGCGATCAGGACCCCTCGTAAACAACCGCCAGGATATTGGCGGTTCCTGTCTTTGCGGAAATCGAATGCGGTGTTGTCGACAGATAGTAGATGCTGTCACCGGGCACCAGGTCAAAACTCTCCTCGCCGATCTTCATCAGCACGGTCCCGTCCACGACATAGATGAACTCCTCCCCTTCATGGACGGACATCTCCTGTCCGGGATTTTCCTCCAGGGTAACCATAAGCGCTTCCATGTGACGGCCTTTTACTTCCGGCGCCAGACTCTGATAGGAATAGAGCTGTTTCTTTCCCTTTGCCGAAGTGGAGCGGGCGATCTGCTTTCGTTCATTTTTCCGGGTAACCGAATAAAAGCCGGTACCCACATCGGAAATGATCCGGCTGAGAGCGCTGTCCAGCGCTTTGGAAAGCTTGATGACCGTACCCAGTTGCGGCTGTACTTCCTGGTTTTCGATTCCGGCAAGCAGGTCAACCTCAAACCCGGTCATTTTGGAAAGTTCATCCAGAGAAAGGCCCTTGGACTCCCGCAGACTTTTAATCCGTGAACCGATCTCTTCAACCGTTTTTTTCCCGGACGGCCGGATATCACCGGTCAGATCTTCAAAATAATCCACATTGATATGAGGTTTGTCTCCCTTTTTTTCCATTTCAGCCCCTCCCTCGTTTTCATAACAAATAAGTTGGCCGGTCTGCCCGTCAGCCGGTTAACCGGTTAACCGGCCAACCGCCCTATATTGTTTTATATTGATCCGGCAATGTCGCTTTTTCCTTCCAGTCCGACGGAAACTTCTGGCTGGGTTTTTCTCCCAGTTTCTCTTTTCTCTTTGCCAATCCCGGCCTTGCATACTCCATATGTCCCTCTTTGAGGGTCCGGCCATTGATCATGGCCTCTGAGCGAAGCCTTCTGCCGATGGTTTTTTCAAGCTGTTTTCCAAGCCACAGGATCCGATCCACATCATAACCGTGCGCGATTCCCATTTCATCGATCTGAACCAGCGTGTCCTCCAGTGTGACCAGACCCACATATCGGGGATCATCGTAATAATATTCTCCGGTCCCCTTGGTCGGGCAGTCATCCAGGAAGTTTGCCGGCTGACCGCCGAGTCCTCCCAGGGTGGCTTCAAAGTTGATGATGCCCGCCTGCAGAGCTGCCAGCACGGAAGCCGAGGCCACCCGTTTGGTTTCATGAAAATGGGCGATATGATGTCTCGGATTCGGTATTTCATCCAGGATCATGGAGAAGTACCGGTATACATTTGCTGCGGATGCGCTCCCGTCATGGTCCGCATGCTCAACATCGTGGGCTCCGATCTCAAGCCATCTTTTGGTGAATTCAACCGCATCTTTCATATCCGTGGCCCCGCCGATGGGACTTCCCCAGATGGTACTCACGGTGCCGCACATCTTCATGCCGGCGTCATTGCATTTTTTGATGCAGCGCTCCGCCTCCTTCCAGTAATCCGGAAGGGTTGTTCCGGAATTGGCGAAATGGTGCTGCTCCTCGGTGGAAACCATCATCAGGATGCGATCCGGGCCGATCCCCTGCTTCCGCAGTTCAATGGCACGGTCTACTGCCGATTCCCGGATGGTGATGGCGGTCAGGCAGATGTCATCATAGTTGATCCCTTTTTTTTCACACTGTTTCCGGAACCGGTCCCCCCGCAGATGGCGCAGAAGATCTTCCGCATCCCGAAACTGGGGCATGAGAATAGGGTTTCCCAAATTGGTAACTTCAATATACCGGCATCCGGCAAAGATGAGTTCCTCCAGATAGAATATTTTGGCAGCTGTTGAAATAAATTTTTCTTCATGCTGAAACCCATCACGAACCGTGATATCTCCAATCGTCACTTTTCGGGGCATCTTTGGAAAAATTTTCCAATAATCATATTCGGTCATTGTTCTCCAGCTCCTTCCTGTAACAAATATTACAATTTCGTGTTCGTCTTATACTTCTTCCATGCCTTTAAAACCGCAGGTTTCCAAATGCCGGATCTCCGATGGGTTTTAACAGGCTTACCTCAAATGCCATGGCCAGCCAGTCCCGAACCTCTCTGAACTTCAGCACGCGGTCACTCAGCAGCCTGGCTCCGCAATAGAAGGGATGGGCTTCGCCGTCATACTTCTCGATCATTTTCTGTCGAAAGACCTCTTTGTCCTCTTCTGTCATGGGTTTTCCCATGGACTCATACTTCTTCTCCTCAATGGATAGAAGGACTCCGGCAGCACTCCGGCCGCTCATGACCGATGTCCGGGAGCGCATGGTATGAAACAGAAAGTGAGGACGGTATGCACGGCCGCACATCCCGTAATTGGCCGCTCCGTTGTCCGGTCCGATGGCAATCTGAATCCGCGGAACCTGGGCGCAGGAAACGGTTCGAACCATGTCGGAACCGTATTTGCCGATGCCCATATGCTCGGATTCGGAACCCACCATGAACCCCGGAGAATTCTGGACAAACAGAAGAGGAACCTTTTCCTGGCAGCACCGGATGATCCATTCGGTCGCCTTCCTGGCGGCCTCGAAAAAAATGATCCCCGGTCCGTTGGAAGCAATCACGCCGATGGGAAGTCCCTTGATTCTCATCTTGCCGGTAATAATATTATCTCCCCGGCCGGGTGCGTACATCTTCTTGTTCTCGATGAAATAACTGTCATCACAGATGGCCTTCAGAAAATCCATGACCTTGATTCCCTTGTGAACATCGGACGGAAGGTTTTCATAGATGGATTCCACGGGAACCTGCGGAGGCGTTTCCGCATACCGGTGAAGATGAATTGTCTGGGGCGGCTCCAGGGCCAGAATTTCCCGCACGCGGATAATGGCTTCCTCCTGGTTCCGGCAGAAATGGTCCGCTCCTCCGGAAATCTGGGTATGCACTTTTGCACCGCCGAGATCTTCGGCGGAAATCACCTCGCCCGTGGCCATCCGCACAAGAGGAGGACCGCCCAGAAAGGAATACGCCAGCTTGTCGATCATCACGGACTGACAGGCCATGAAGACGATATAAGCACCTCCGGCCGTGTTCCCTCCGGTACTCAGCGTGATCTGCTTCAAGCCCTTGGCGGACATGCGGGCCATGTTGTAGAACATGGACCCGAAATGCTGGTCATCCGGAAACACATCCGCCTGCATGGGAAGGAATGCTCCCCCGGAATCCGCGATATATACGCAATTGAGCCCGCACTGGTCGGCAATGGCCTGGGCCCTCAAATGTTTTTTCAGGGTAATGGGGAAATAAGTGCCAGCCTTGACCCGACTTTCATTGGCAAAAATCATGGTCCAGTTGCCGTTGATCTTTCCAATGCCGGTGGCAATACCGCCGCACGGCACATCCTCGACACCCGGATAGTTCATGCCGAATCCGGCAATCCTTGATAATTCGTAGAACCTGGTCCCCGGGTCCACCAGGTCATGAATCAGTTCGCGTACCGGTCGTTTTCCGATTTTGGCCATTCTGGCAACGGCTTCTTCTCCGCCCGGCCACATGGCAAGCCGGTGCCGCTCATCCAGCTTTTTTTCTTCATTTTCCCAGAACAATCGATTCTCTGCATGAATATCCGCCATTTGGTTTCCCTTTATATGTTGATGAACTCATAAAAAGTCGAAAACATCAAGATTTGTCATTCCGGGCCTGACCCGGACACCCAGTGAAGCAAAGCGCTATCCAGCCTTTTCAGAATCTTCTGGATGCCGGATCAAGTCCGGCATGACGGAGATGAAACTTTTTTTCGACTTCATCAACTGTTGATTCTCTTTTTATATCTTTCTGTTTTCGATTTCTATTTGCCTTTATAAACCGGTTTTCGTTTTTCCCGGAATGCAGCCAGCCCTTCCAGACGGTCTTCCGTGGGGATGGTGATCCAGTAGGCATTGGACTCAATGGCAAGGCCTGTCGCCAGATCGGTTTCCATTCCCTTGTTGATCGCATATTTTGCCTGCTCAATGGCAATGGGGCCGGTTTCGCAGATCATGTCGGCCATCTTCACTGCCTCTGCGATCAGATCCGCACTCTCGCATACCCGGTTCACCAAGCCCATGTTCAGCGCTTCTTCCGCCGTGACCCTTCTCCCCGTAAAAATCAGTTCTTTGGCCGGTCCCCGTCCGATGAGCCGGGGAAGACGCTGTGTCCCGCCTGCTCCGGGGATAATGGCCAGACGGGTTTCCGTCAATCCCATAGCCGCGTTTTTCGACGCCATCCGGATATCACAGGCAAGGCTCAGTTCGGTTCCGCCGCCCAATGCAATTCCGTTGACCGCGGCAATCACCGGCTTATTCAGATTTTCAATTTCCGTAAACAGGTTCCGGATGGTATAGATGAACTTCTTTACTTCCATGGGGCTCAAGGTGGCCCGCTCCTTGAGATCCGCACCTGAGCAGAAGGCTTTTTCACCGGCTCCGGTAATGATTACGACCCGCACGTCCGGATCAAAACGGATCTCCTCTGTTGCGGCTTTTAATGCATTCAGCATTGCAAAATTAAATGAATTCATTACCTCCGGGCGATTCAAGGTGAGTATCGCCACCTGACCCCGTGTTTCCTTCAGAATCAATTGATCTCCCACAACGACCTCCTGAACCACTGAATCCTATCGTTTCAGCATCCGATATACCGTGAAATAACAATACGCTGCACTTCGGAGGTTCCCTCACCGATGTCCAGAAGCTTCTGATCTCTGTAGAACCGCTCCACATTATACTCCTTCATCAGGCCGTACCCTCCATGAATCTGCACTGCATGATTGGCCACTCTTCCCATCAGTTCCGAACAATAGAGTTTGGCCATGGCCGCTTCCTTTTCAAAGGGGCGCTTTTCGCTTCTCAGCCAGCAGGCTTTGTACAACAGGTTCCGGGCACATTCGATTTCCACGGCGCAATCCGCCAGCTTGAAACCGATAGCCTGGAATTTGGATATAGGCTGTCCGAACTGTTCCCGGCTTTTGGCATATTTCAAGGCAAGATCAAAGGCCCCCTGCGCTCCGCCAAGGCCCATGGCGCCGATGGACAGTCTCCCGCCGTCAAGGGTCTGGAGCATCTGATGAAACCCGTCACCGACCTTTCCCAGAATATTCCCTTCCGGAACCCGCACATCGTCAAAATAGAGCTCGGCTGTATTGGATGCTCTCCACATCATCTTCTTATGCATGGGAACCGCTTTGAATCCGGGGGTGCCTTTTTCCACCAAGAAACAGGTATATTCCGGCTTCCCGTTTGCGCGCCTGCCGGTAATGGCCTGAACGGTTACGCCCAGGGTGAGCTCGCAGGCCGCGTTGGTGATAAAAATCTTGGACCCGTTGATCACCCACTCATTCCCTTTTTTGACCGCCGTGGTTTTGCTTCCGCCGGCATCGGAGCCTGCCGTGGGTTCGGTCAGTCCGAAACCCCATAATTTTTCTCCGCGGCACAGCGGCGGCAGATATTTTTTCTTCTGCTCTTCGGTGCCGAAGTAATAAATCGGGCCGATTCCCAGTGAATTCCCTGCAGCGATGGTCGCAGCCTGTGAGCCGTCGATTCTGGCCACTTCCTCGACTGCAATGATATAAGAGATGTAATCCAGGGCCTGACCATCATACTTTTCGGAAACAAACATGCCGAACAGGCCGATGTCCCCCATTTTTTTGGTCAGTTCCGCAGAGAATTCCTCTTTTTCATCCAATTCCGGAGCCGCAGGAGCAATCTCGTTTTCCGCAAATTTTCTAACCTCTCTCCGAATCATGCTCTGTTCGGTTGTTAGATCGAAATTCAAAACTGCCTCCTTTCCATGATCATGGACCTGTTATGATTTAGATTTTCAATATTTGATGCTTTCGTAAAAAGTCGAAAACATCAAGATTTGTCATTCCGGGCTTGACCCGGAATCCAGTCTTTTCAAAAGCTTCTGGATGCCGGATCAGGTCCGGCATGACGGAATTGGGACTTTTTACGGTTTCATCAGTATTTGACGGAGCCGAAAAGGGTTCCGATTGAGCGCTCGTTCAATTAGCAGAAAAGTATAACCAATCCATTCGAATGTCAAGTATTTTTAGCAGCCATCTTGCAGCGCCCATGACGATATGAACCCCTGTTTTTTGCACCCGTTTCAACCGGCAATCATCAAGATGTTTGAATCATTTCAGAGACTATCTCGTAAGGCCTATACCTTCATCCCCATCATGGCTTTTGTCATCATGCCGATCTTTCCGGCCAGGCCTTTTTTCTTCTGCATGATCGTTTCATACAGTTCAACATGATCTTTCGGCGGAATAAACTCGATCTCTTTTTTCCGAAGGGAAATGGCCCCTGTTTTACAGCTCGCCACACACAGACCGCATCCGATGCATCGTTTGGGATCAATTGCCGTTGCCATTTTCTTTTTTTCCACCGATTTGAATGAAATGGCTTCCATCTGACAGCGGCTGATGCATTTACCGCATCCATTGCATGTTGCGGGCTCCAGTTTTGCGTAGAAATTACTCGCTGAAAAGTCTGCCGGCCGCGGCATGAACTTGAGCATTTCCATAATACCGCAGCAGCAGGCGCAGCAAGAACAGACAAATTGGGGCTCCTGCATGGTCGACCCGATCAGCAAAAGACCGTCCTTTTCGTTCTGGTCCAGGATTTCCAGGGCTTCTTCCTTGGATACCGCCCGACCCCAGCCCTGCCGGGAATAGGTGTCGTAAAAATCCCGGAACCCGATGCAGACCTCTCTCCGATCCGTCACCTTGCACGGATCATTGATCAGATCCCTGCCTGTCTTGCAGATACAACGGTTCACCCCGATCTTGTCTTTTGTGCTTTCGACAATTTCCCGGATCTGATCGTATGTGGCCACATTCTGCATGGGCTTCAGGCTTTTGTTGACCGGAATCACCCGCATCTGAGGCACTTCCGTTGTCAGATACTCCATGGCAAATCCCTGAAGCATGTAATTGTGCGAATCCATAAAAAAGCTCGGGCTCAGCCGGCTGATCTGCATTTCGAACATGCCTATGGCAAACGGATGCAGGGCATAATAGATTTCACCGTCCTGGTGTTTTACGAAAATACCGCCTTTTTTTTCCATGGATTCCAGAAGCTTTCGGAATGCATCCGCGGAAAGACCCTTTTCCTGGGCCCGGGGATAAAGGCTTTCAAAGGTCTCAAACCGATAGGTCAGGACAAGTGCGGCTTCCGCCTCCATTACGGTAAAGATTTCCCGGAGCAGCCGCAGTTCGATTCCGGTGAGTGTGGCAGGATACCCGACAGCCTGTGCATTGAAATGTTTCCGAAGATTCTTATACGGCTCTTTTGCCTTGGAAAAAAACTTCATTTTTCCGGCTAAACTGAGGAAAGGTTCTTTCATGGCGTGCCCCTTCTTGTGCGGTTAGAGATGAAGTGATCCGGACGGATATGACCGGACTTTACGACAAAAGCAAAAAATGGTCAAGCATTCCGGAAGGTACAGGGGCCGGTCGCAGGGAAGCCGGACCTATATCTGATTTTCCTTTTGTCAATCCGTATTATGATGTATAGTGGCCGCCTGAAAATGGACGGCTTTGGCAAATCGAATGCATACCAATCTGTGAACCCTTCAAAAACAGGTAACCTAACCCATCATGAATATAGACCATATCCAACAGATATCTGCCGAAAACCAGCTGGACGCTTCCCGGATTCAGGCCGTCGCCGGCCTTCTGGAAGACGGGGCGACCATTCCGTTTATTGCCCGTTATCGAAAAGAGACCACCGGAAGCCTGGATGAGGTCGTCATCATGACGATCCGGGATCGGCTGGCCCAATTGCAGGAGCTGGATGACCGGCGAAAGACCATCCTGAGCTCCCTGGAAAAGCACGGTCACCTGACCGATGAACTGGCGGAAAAAGTGAAGGCCGCCCAAACGGTGGCGGTCCTGGAAGATATTTATCTTCCCTATAAACCCAAACGAAGGACCAAGGCCACCATTGCCAGGGAAAAAGGCCTGGAACCACTGGCCGAAGCCATTTTTGCCCAAACCGGCACGGAACCCTCCGGATTGGCGGCAGCGTATCTCGATCCGGAAAAAGGTGTGGAGTCCCTGGAAGATGCGCTGGACGGAGCCAGGGATATTCTTGCGGAAAAAATCAATGAAGATGAAAATGCCCGGACCCGGCTCCGATCCCTGTTTCAGACCCAAGGAAAATTCATCTGTAAGGTTGCGACAGGCAAGGAAATGGAAGGAGCCAAATACCGGGATTATTTTGACTGGGAAGAGCCTGTGGCATCCGCCCCGTCCCACCGGGTTCTGGCCATGCGCCGGGGGGAAAAGGAAGATTTCCTGAACCTGACCATCGCGCCGCCGGAAGAGGATGCCATTGCGATCCTGGAAAGCATATTCATTACCGGAAGAGGCCCGGACTCCGAATTTGTGAAAACCGCCGTCCAGAGCAGCTACAAGCGCCTGCTCTTCCGGTCCATGGAAACGGAAATCAGGCTTTCCACCAAAGAAAAGGCAGATGCGGAAGCGATCCGGGTGTTTGCGGACAATCTTCGCCAGCTCCTGCTGTCGCCTCCTTTGGGCGCCAAACGGGTGATGGGGCTTGATCCGGGTTTCCGGACCGGCTGCAAGTTGGTCTGCCTGGACAGGCAGGGAAAATTGCTGCATCATGACACCATCTATCCGCATCTGTCGGAAAAGAAAACCCGGGAGGCAGGAACCACCCTTGAATCCTTGTGCAAACAATTTCAAATTGAGGCCATTGCCGTGGGAAACGGCACAGCCGGGCGGGAGACGGAAGCATTTGTCAAAAATCTTCCTTTCAGCCGGGATCTCAAGGTGTTCATGGTGAATGAAAGCGGTGCTTCGATCTACTCGGCTTCGGAAACGGCCCGGGAAGAGTTTCCGGATCATGATGTCACGGTCCGGGGCTCGGTTTCCATTGGCCGCCGTCTCATGGACCCCCTGTCCGAACTGGTAAAAATCGACCCCAAATCCATCGGTGTCGGGCAGTATCAGCACGATGTCGACCAGAACCGGCTCAAGCAGTCTCTGGATGATGTGGTCATGAGCTGTGTCAACGGTGTCGGCGTGGATGTAAACCGGGCCAGTGTACAGCTGCTCACCTATGTTTCGGGTCTCGGGCCCCGTCTGGCCAAAAACATTGTGCTGCACCGGGATGAACATGGACCGTTTTCCGCCAAAAATGAACTTGCCCAGGTTCCGCGCCTCGGGCCCAAGGCATTTGAACAGTGTGCCGGTTTTCTGCGGATCCGAGATGGCCGGAATCCTCTGGACGGCAGTGCGGTCCACCCGGAAAGCTATCATATCGTGGACCGTATGGCCGGTGATCTGAACTGCACGGTGTCCGACCTGATGAAAAATCCGGATCTGCGGAAAAAGATCGACCGGTCCCGGTATGTCACCGAAACTATCGGTCTTCCGACTTTAAACGACATCCTGGATGAGCTTGCCAAACCCGGGCGGGACCCCCGGGAAGAGTTTGAGGAATTCCACTTTGCCGGCGGGATCGAAAAAATGGAAGACCTGCTGCCCGGCATGAAGCTTCCGGGGATTGTCACCAATATCACCGCATTCGGAGCCTTCGTCGATATCGGGGTTCACCAGGACGGCCTGGTTCATGTGAGTCAGCTCTCGGACCGGTTTGTGAAAGATCCTTCCACGGTCGTAAAGGTTCAGCAGAAGGTTCATGTAACCGTACTGGAAGTGGACCTGTCCCGCAAGCGGATCTCCCTGTCCATGAAGACCGGAGGTAAACAGGACGCTGCCGCCCCAAGAGCGGAACGGATTCCGGAAAGATCAACCCAGCCCCGCCAAAAACCAGAAGACAGGCAGAACAGAAGAAAGCCAGAAAAGAAGCTTTTCAACAACCCGTTTGCCGATGCTTTCGGAAAATTGAAATAAAGGACCGCTCCATGAAAGCCGTCATCCAGAGAGTCAAGCAGAGTTCCGTAACCGTAGACGGAAAAATCGTCGGCAGCATTCAGCGAGGCATGCTGATTCTTCTCGGGGTTTCTCAGGAGGACCGGGAATCGGACGCAGATTATCTTGCGGACAAAATCGCCAACCTGAGAATTTTTGAGGATGCTGCCGGCAAAATGAACCTGTCCCTTCTGGATACAGGCGGCCAGGCTCTGGTGGTGTCCCAGTTTACCCTCCTGGGGGACTGCCGGAAAGGCCGGCGCCCCTCCTTTATAAACGCCGCCCCGCCGGAAAAGGCCAATCATCTGTATGAATATTTTACCCAAAAGCTGAGAGACAAAGGAATTCCGGTGCAAGCCGGAATTTTCCGCGCCATGATGGATGTCTCCCTTGTCAATGACGGTCCGGTCACCCTGATCCTGGAAAGCGTCTGATCCGGCAAACCGGCAACCGGCCAACGGGCCAACCGGCCAACGGATTTATTGACATCCTTTCTCAAATCGAATACAGGATAAACCAAATCCAAATGATGATGATGTCGTAAAAAATCGAAAACATCACGCTGTGTCATTCCGGGCTTGACCCGGAATCCAGTTTTTTCAAAAGTTTCTGGATGCCGGATCAGGTCCGGCATGACGGGGATAAGACTTTTTACGGTTTCATTCAATGATGCTTTTTGAATAAAGGACCTCCATACCAGACAATATGAAAAAAGAACTCATCCGAATCGGTCTTTTTTTTATCGTGATCCTCACGCTTGTGAGCCTTTTGTCCTACAGTCCGACAGACCCCTCCATCCACCATGCCAAAAGCACCGGACAGATTCACAATGTTTTCGGATTCATCGGCGCCCATCTTGCCGGTCTCCTGGTCGGCCTGTTCGGAATCGGTTCCTTCTGGATTCCGGTCCTGTTTCTTGTCTCCACCATTAAAATGTTCGGTGTTTCGGTCCGGCAGAAGCCGGTTTCGATTGTTTTCGGGTCCATGCTGCTGATCATTACGACCGGGGCGCTCCTGGCGTTCCAGAAGCACCATATTCTCCTGTTTGGCGAATCCTTTCATTCCGGCGGGGGTATCGGATTTGCAGTGAAAGACTTTTTGAAGGCTTATGCCAACCCTACGGGCGGAACCATTATCCTGATCGTTCTTTTCATTATCGGACTGATCCTGGCCATCGGGTTTTCACCCACCCGGTTTGTGAATAGCCTATGGAGTACCGGCAAGGCCCTGATGGAAAAAGGCAAGGCATTGTATCTTTTCTGGAAAGCGCGGAAAGAAAAGAAGAAGAAATCCCCCCTTGCCAAAAAACAGGCGGCCGCGCCCCTTTCCCCAGACCGGAAAGCAGCTCCGGAAATTCAGATCAAGACCCAGCCGCCGCCTCCGCCCAAACCGCCCAAACCCAAACAGGGGGAATTTGATTTCATGCGGTCCGACGGCGAATACAGCCTGCCTCCGATCAGCTTTCTGGATCCGCCTGCACCCCGGCCGGATACCGTTGATGATGAAAACCTGCGCATGCAGTCCATGCTCCTGGAAAAAAAGCTGAACGACTTCGGGGTGGAAGGCAAAGTGGAAGCGGTTTCACCGGGACCGGTCATCACCACGTTTGAATACAAACCGGCGCCCGGTGTAAAAATCAATAAAATCGTCAACCTCACGGACGACCTGGCATTGGCGCTCCGGGCCATGAGCATCCGGATTGTCGCCCCGATTCCCGGAAAAGCCGTTATCGGCATTGAAATCCCCAATGAAACCCGGGAAGCGGTCAGCTTCCGGGAGATCATCGCCTCGGATGTTTTCGAGGAATCAAAATCCAAACTGACGATCTGTCTGGGCAAGGATATTGTCGGCAATCCGGTGGTTGCCCAGCTGGACAAGATGCCCCATCTGCTGATTGCCGGTGCCACCGGAGCCGGAAAAAGCGTGGGTCTGAACGCCATGATCAGCAGCCTGCTCTACAAGGCAACCCCCCATGATGTCAAATTTATCATGGTGGACCCCAAGCGGATCGAGCTGTCCATGTATAACGGCATCCCCCACCTGATCACGCCGGTGGTGACCGACATGAAAAAGGCAACCAATGCCCTGTTCTGGGCGGTCCGGGAGATGGAAAGACGATACGAGCTGCTGTCCGAGCACAAATGCCGGAATATCTCCCAGTACAACAAAAAAGTCGGCAAGGACAAAAAAGACGGCAAGGATGACGCCGGAGAAGAACTGCCCTATATCGTGATCATCATTGACGAGCTGGCCGACCTGATGATGGTGGCATCTCGTGACGTGGAGGTAGCCCTGACCCGCCTGGCCCAGATGGCAAGAGCCTCCGGACTCCATATCATTCTTGCCACACAGCGCCCTTCGGTCGATGTTCTGACCGGTATCATCAAGGCCAACTTCCCCACCCGGATCTCGTTCCAGGTCTCATCCAAAATCGACTCCCGAACCATCATCGATTCCAATGGTGCGGAAAACCTGCTGGGCGCCGGCGACATGCTGTATCTGCCGCCCGGAACCGGAAAGCTCCAGCGGATTCACGGCGCATTCATCTCCGAGGAGGAACTGACAAAGGTCATCGACTTTCTGAAACAGCAGAAGCCGCCGGAATACGATGAAAATATCACCGAGGCGCCGGTTCAGGATGGAAGCCCGGAAGACAACGGCGAACATGACGAGCATTATGATGCGGCGGTCGCTTTGGTCACCAAGACCCGCAAGGCATCCATCTCCATGATTCAGCGCCATCTGCGCATCGGATACAACCGCGCGGCACGGATCATCGAGATGATGGAAATGGAAGGCCTTATCGGTCCGGCGGACGGAGCAAAACCCCGGGAGGTGCTGGCCGGCAATTACGAGGAGATTCCGTGATTGCTGCTGCCCTTCCGGACATACTTTATTGTAATGGCTTCGTACAAAATAGAAGTTTTT
>QZKS01000039.1 GCA_003599865.1 Desulfobacteraceae bacterium | reverse complement strand
GGGGGAGGGACCTTGTATATCAGAATCAAGGTGAGTCCGACCGTCTATAAAGGAAGGGATGCCATCATTCTTGCCGGGACGGATATTTCGGAGCTGATCGAAAAGGATGCCCAGCTCATTCAGGCAAGCAAAATGGCGACATTGGGTGAGATGTCCGCGGGAATGGCACATGAACTGAACCAGCCGCTGAATACGATTAAAATCGGGAATGAATACCTGAAAATGCTGATCGAGAAAAAAGGTCAGGTGCGGGGCCGGGATATTCAGCAGATTGCCTCGGAAATGAATGATCAGGTTGACAGGGCATCCGATATCATCAACCGGCTGCGGGCATTCGGACGGAAAACGGAATTTACAAAAGAACCTGTGGATATCAATGAACCGGTAAGGGGTGTTCTGAAAATCATCGGCCAGCAGCTGAACCTGGAAGGAATCCGTGTTGATCTGCATCTGGAATCCGGCCTGCCTCCTGTCCTTGCACAGCATAACCGGATGGAACAGATACTCTTTAACCTGATTATGAATGCCCGTGATGCGATCAATAAACAGAAAAAAACAGATGCCGGCGGCCGGGAACATGTCATCACCATCCGCACCTGTTCTGAAGGCGATAAGGTCGGTCTGTCGATTTCCGATACCGGAACCGGTGTGCCGGAGAGCATTAAAAATAAAATTTTCGAACCTTTCTTTACCACCAAGGAAGTCGGTGAAGGCATGGGCCTTGGATTGTCGATTATTTATGGCATTATCCGGGATTTCGGAGGGGAGATTTCCATGCAGAGCGAGGAAGGAAAAGGAGCGACATTCAGATATACCTTTCCATGTGCTCCTGCGGCTCACGGTTGAACCGCATCGAATCCTTTTTGCATAGCTTCCCGATTGATATCAACAGCCTTTAGCAGCTTGGGAGAAAATGTTTTTTTCATGGTCTGAAAGACGGTTTCCAGGGAAACGGTATTCATGATTTTCAGCAGCGCACCGGTCATTGCCATATTCGCCATCTTGCCGTTGCCAAGCTCCTCTGCGATGTCATTGACCGGTATGTAGTACGACCGGATATCCTTGCGCTCGGCTTTTTTCCGAATCAGCGAACTGTTGGCCAGAAGAGCTCCTCCTTCCTGAAGTTTAGCCGTAAAGAGATCCAGAGAAGGCTCGTTCATGACTACCAGGACATTCGGGCAGGCGATGACCGGAGAGGCAACCGGCTCATCGGAAATAATGACGGAACAGTTTGCCGTCCCGCCTCTCATGGCTATGCCGTATGCCGGATAAAAAGTGACATTTTTATTTTCCGCCATTGCAGAATAGGCCATCAGCGTTCCCATTGAAATGACTCCCTGTCCGCCGAATCCTGCAAAAATGATCTTATGTTCCATCCTGAGTATCCTTTTCTATTGAGAGCGATCAAGACATTTGATGAACTCGTAAAAAATCGAAAATCACCTTTTTTGTCATTCCGGTGAAAACCGGAATCCAGTATTTTTAATTGATTCTGGACTCCGGTTTTCACCGGAGTGACGGGAATTGGGACTTTTTATGGTTTTATCAATGGTCTGATCGCTGAATGATTTTTCCGTCTTTTTTAAAATCTCCCAATGGGTAGTAATCAATCATTTCATTGGCCACAAACTGATTGGCCTTTTCCGGCGTCATTCCCCAGTTTACGGGGCAGGCGGAGAGAATTTCGATGATGGAAAAACCTTTTTTCGCCATCTGGTTCTCAATTCCTGTCTGAATGGCCTTCTTGGTTTTCAGGACGTTCGGCGCACTGTGCACGGATGTCCTGGCAGCATAGGTTACGCCGCCGAGGGATTGGAGAAGCTCACAGACCCGGATCGGATAACCCTGCCCGTCCTTGGGGTTCCTCCCGTAAGGGCAGGTGGTCGCTGTCTGGCCTACGAGGGTGGTGGGCGCCATCTGGCCGCCGGTCATCCCGTAAATGGCGTTGTTGACAAAAATAGCCGTAATGTTTTCGCCCCGGTTTGCCGCATGGATGATTTCAGCGGTCCCGATAGCGGCAAGATCGCCGTCTCCCTGATACAGTATGACAAGCGAGTCGGGGAGCGCTCTCTTGATGCCGGTTGCTGCGGCAGGAGTCCTGCCGTGTGCGGGCTGGCATACATCCAGATCAAGGTAGGTATATGACAGAATGGAACATCCTACCGGAGCCATAAAGATGGTATTGTCCTCCTGCCTGTTTTCCTTGATGGCGTCGATTACCAGCCGGTGAATGACGCCATGGCCGCACCCGGGGCAATAGGGTGAGGGCATATCAAATGCGATATTGTTTCTTTCGTAAACCTTTTTCATGGCCGGTCACTCCTATGATTGCAGGATTTCTTTCAGTTGTTTCATGATGTCCGGTTCTGCCGGGACGCCGCCGCCCGGTCTTCCATGGAAATGAATCGTTGCATTACCCAGAACAGCCAGCCGGACATCCTCGATCATCTGGCCGAGGCTCATTTCAACAACAAAGAAATGTTTTGTTTTTTTTGCCCGTCCGGCAATGGTTTCGGAAGGAAACGGCCAGACGGTGATCGGTCGGATCAATCCGGTTCTGATCCCCTGTTTCCGGGCCTGATTCACAACGGATCGGCAGATGCGCGCGCTTGTGCCGTAGGCGACAAAGATAACGTCCGCATCTTCCGTCATGTATTCCTCCACCATGGTTTCTTTCCCGGCCATGAGATCAAACTTTTTTTTCAATTCCCAGTTCCACTGCTCAACAACGCCTTCCGAAAGGGAGAGGGAATTGATCAGATGGGATTTTCTTCCTTTTCGGTTTCCGAGAATCCAGGAGGATTTGTCAAATTTTCTGCCGGAAGGTTCCTTGAAAATCAGCGGTTCCATCATCTGGCCGAGGATGGCATCACCCAGGATCAGGACCGGATTGCGATATTCATCCGCCACATCAAATGCTTTCATGGTCAGGTCCGCTGCTTCCTGGACCGTTTCGGGTGTATAGACGACCATGTGATAATCGCCATGCCCGCCGCCTTTCACGGCCTGAAAATAATCCGCCTGGGAAGGTGCGATATTGCCCAGGCCTGGGCCGCCTCGTGCAATATTGACGATTACGGCCGGAAGGCGTGCACCGACAAGGTAGGAAATCCCTTCCTGTTTCAGGGATATTCCGGGACTGGAGGATGAGGTCATTGCCCTTGCTCCGGTACAGGCAGCCCCATACACCATATTGATTGCCGCGATTTCGGATTCCGCCTGAATGAACGTACCGCCTCTTTTGGGGAGATGTTTTGCCATATAGGCCGGTATCTCGTTCTGCGGTGTGATCGGATAACCAAAATAGCAGGTCATCCCGGCACGAATGGCAGCTTCCGCAATGGCCTCATTGCCTTTCATCAATTGTTTTTCACCCATTAGTGAACGCTCCTATTCTCGATACACATCGATTGCCTGATCCGGACACATGATGGCGCACATGGTGCATCCGGTACAATTTTCATTGATCATCGTGAGATACGGATAACCGTAAGAATTGGTTACATCGGCAGGTGAAAGTGCAATCGCTTCCTGTTTGCAGGCCGTGATGCAGAGCCCGCAGCCTTTGCAGTGTTCAATCCTCACCTCGATTTTTCCTTTTTTAGCCATATGGAGGGGCCCCTTTCGTCAAACCGTTTTCTTTCCGGATTTTCAGGTCCGTATACGAACCGGGTAAATTAGACGCTCTTATGCTTTCTTGTCAATGAAAAATACGAAAATCCTGATTGGATATTCAATATAGAACTTGAATAAATATCCGGTATCTGTATAAAACGATAACAAAAATAAAAATGGAGTGTGAATATGGCTGAATATGGTGTGGATTATACGAGAGAAGGTCATCTGGGCATCATTACGATGAACCGCCCTGAACGTCTGAACACATTTAATACCACGATGTTTGCGTCTCTGGAAAAGGTCATTCAGGAAGTGCAGAAACATCTGCCCCGGGTGCTGATCCTGGCGGGTGCAGGAGGGACATTCAGTGCCGGCTTTGATGTCAATCCGGACAACCCTTATGTGGATCGGCTGAGCAAGGCCCTGGCGTCCGGTGACCATGCCCCGGTTGCAGACTGCATTTATGAATTCAGACGAATCATTGATGCCCTGATCAATCTGCCGGTGCCTATCATCGCCGCACTGGACGGAAAAGCATATGGAGGCGGCGCAGAACTGGCTTCACGCTGTGATATCCGGGTAATGGACCCGGATGCGGAAGTCTGTTTTGCCGAGGTACGATTGGGTTTGATGCCGGACTGGGGAGGAGGCGCAACACTTGCGGCCCTGCTGGGACCTGCAAAAGCAGCGGATCTGATTTTAACCGCAAGGAAAATGGATGCCCGGGAGGCTGAAAAAATCGGATTCATCAACCGGATCAGCCCTCCGGGCAAGGTTCTGGATGAGGCAAAATCCATGGCAGGGATGATTGCTGAAAATGGTCCGCGTTCCGTCCGGTATGCCTTGGAGGTGATCCGCAAAAGCACCGGCCTGACCCTTGCGGAAAACCTGGCGTTTGAAGCCGAACGGGCGATTTCACTGATTTCATCCGGAGAGTGCCTTCATGGAATCGGCGCTTTTTTAATGAAAAAGAAACCGGAATTTCCGGATATGGATTAATCCGGTTTGATGGTTGAATATTGAACCGGCCGGACCGGTTGAATCACATATGGTGAAAAAAATCTCTTCGATTATCGAAACCGGAAATCTGGGTAAAAAATATCCTGTTCCAAAAGGATATCGGGAGCTGTTGTTTCAACCGTTTGTCAAAAAAGAGAAGACCGCCCTTGAGAATGTTTCGATCCGTGTTCAAAAAGGGGAAATTTTCGGTCTGCTGGGACCGAACGGTTCCGGAAAAACAACCCTGCTGAAAATATTGTCCACACTGATTCTTCCGACTTCAGGCCATGCCGCGATCAACGGTCTGGATGTCGTCCGGCAGGAAAAGAAAATCAAAGCAATTACCGGCGTTGTCGTCAGTGATGAAAGAAGTTTTTATTGGCGGCTGACCGGAAGGGAAAACCTGTCTTTTTTTGCAACCCTGAATAATATTCCCAGAGCGGAAGCGCAAAGGAGAATTCAGGAGATTGCATCACTGCTCGGTTTTGAGGACCGGATTCACCATCGGTTTCAAGAGTATTCTTCCGGAACCCGGCAGAAGATGGCCATCGCAAGAGGTCTTCTCACAGATCCGGAAATCCTGTTTATGGACGAGCCGACGCGCAGTCTGGATCCTGCTGTTTCCGCAACCTTGCGGAATTTTATCAGGGATGTTCTGGTCCGGCGGTCCAACAAGACGATTTTTCTGGCAACCAATAACATGAAGGAGGCCGAAGATATCTGTGACCGGTTCGCCATTATTCACAACGGAATCATCAGGCACAGCGGCACCATTTTGGAGATCCGGAATCTGTTTCAGGCAAATCGGCGTTTTGAAATAACGGTTGCCGGTGATATGGAGGAAATCCGGAGAAAAATCGGTAGCTCCTTATTCTCGGAAAATCTGATCCATGTTCAGCATGATCATCCCTTTGGCCAATCCGTCCGGATCACCCTGGAGATGGGGTCACTAAAACAGGATATTGCTTCATTTATCGAATGGCTGGTGCAGTCCAATATAAAAGTTCAATCCTGTATTCACAGACAGATACCCCTTGATGAACTGTTTATGAGAAGTATTCATGCATAATCTGCCGTTCATTTTTCAAAAATCCGTTGCCTTTCTCCGGAAAGATTTCCTGAACGAGTCCAGTTACAAGTTTTCTTTTGTCTCCCATTTTGCAGGCATACTCTTTTCCGTCCTTTCCATGTTTTTTCTGTCACGGCTGGTCGGTGATGCGGCACAGCCTTACCTGTCCGCCTATGGCGGGGATTATTTTTCTTTTGTCATTATCGGGGTGGCTCTTGCCGGTTATATGCAGGTGGCACTGGGTACATTTTCCGGAAGCATCCGGGAAGCGCAGGTTACCGGAACGCTTGAGGCAATGGTGGCAACCCGGACCGGTGCGCCGGTTATTATCCTGTTTTCCTCCATTTACAGTTTTGCGGCCACAACCGTTCGGATTTTTATCTACCTTTTATTTGGTGCATTTGCATTCGGGCTTCATCTTTCGCAAGCGAATTATGCCGGGGCATTGTTGATTTTATGCCTGACGATCATCTGCTTCAGCAGCATCGGCATTCTTTCCGCAAGCTTCATTCTGATCTTGAAAAGGGGAGATCCGTTCAACTGGATTTTTACCAGCCTTTCCTGGCTGTTGGGCGGGATCTATTATCCCATTACCGTACTTCCGGAATGGCTGCAAAAAATTTCTTATCTGTTTCCGATCACCCACGCGCTGGAAGGGATACGGCTGGCGCTGTTACAAGGATATCCGACAAGGGCACTCTTTTCATCCATATGTCCTCTTCTTGGTTTTGGTTTGGTGATGATCCCGGCAAGCATCGGAATGTTTCGCCATGCAATCCGTATCGCAAAGATGAACGGCTCTCTGACGCAATATTAGTGCGTTGATCTATAACGGATATTTACGATGGAAATACTTGAAAAACTGCTGTTGTTTGTGTATTTCGGTACGGCATTTGTTCTGATGATTTACGGCATAAACTGTTATGTCATGGTTTATCTGTATCTCCGGGGACAAAAACGTGCACGGCAGTATCGCACAAAAGTGAGCGGGATGGCCGGACGGTTTTTGGCTGATCCGGATCTGCCTTTTGTGACTACCCAGATACCGGTTTTTAATGAATTCAATGTGGTGGAGAGGGTGGTCCGCGCCGCATGCCGTATGGATTATCCGTTGGAAAAGCATGAAATTCAGATTCTGGATGATTCGACGGACGGAACAGTTCATGTTGCACATGAGCTGACGGAGGAATTGAAAAAACAGGGATTCCATATCCGGCACATCCAAAGAAAGAGAAGGGAGGGTTTTAAAGCCGGTGCCCTGGCGGAAGGCCTCAGGCAGTCATCCGGAGAATTGATTGCCATTTTTGATGCGGATTTCGTACCCCCTGAAAATTTTTTGTCCACCGTAGTACCGTATTTCCTCATGGATCAGGAACTTGGTCTGGTTCAGGCGCGCTGGGGGCATCTGAACCGGAAGCGTTCGCTGCTAACCCGTGTCCAATCCATCGGAATCGACGGGCATTTTATGATTGAACAATCCGCAAGGTATGTGGGGAATCTGTTCATGAATTTTAACGGTACGGCGGGCATGTGGAGAAAGAGCGCCATCCATGACGGCGGGGGATGGTCCTGGGATACGCTGACCGAGGATATGGATCTTTCCTATCGGGTACAGCTTGCCGGGTGGAAAACCATGTTTCTGCCGGATCTGGTCGTACCGGCGGAAATCCCCGAAAATATAAATGCCTTCAAGAGCCAGCAGTTTAGATGGGCAAAGGGATCGATTCAGACGGCAATCAAACTGCTGCCGGGTTTGTTGCGGTCGCCGGCGCCTTTCTTTAAAAAGGTGGAAGCTTTTTTTCACCTGACCCACTATCTGGTCCATCCCATGATGCTGATCCTCTCCCTGCTGGCTTTTCCGGTTATCCGGTTTGTAAATTATGCTCCCGGTCCGACGCTGTTTTTTATCCTTGCCTGGATGCTTGCCGTCTCGATGGCGGCTCCCGGTACCCTTTATGTTGTCTCTCAACGAGCCGCCTACCCGGACTGGAAAAAACGCATATTGGTTCTGCCGTTTCTTGTCATGGTTGGTGTGGGGATCGCGGTTTCCAATTCAAAAGCGGTGGCGGAGGCCCTGCTTGGCTGGAAGAGTGAATTTCTCCGGACACCCAAAAAAGGAGATATCGAGGTTATCCGTTATCAAACCATGATCCCATGGACCGGTGCCCTGGAAATGATCGTCGGTGTTTACTGCACATGGTCATTCGGGTATTATCTCTTTGCTGAAAAATACCTGGTCGGCTATTTTCTTTCGATATATGCATTCGGATTTCTGTTTACCGGACTTCTTTCCATTACCCAGTCGATTCCGGGTTTTCGCAAATGAAAGCATCGGAATCTCACTCTCCTGAAAAGAGAAGCTGCGATCACAATCGATTTCCGTTTTTTGTTGTTGCGTTCCTGTTGATTCTTCTGTGTGTTCAGGGAGGATTCCGGGGATATATTGGAGAACATCCCATTCATTTTCCGGCCGGCGGATTTATCCTTCTTTTTGGGGCGACCTGGATATTGTGCCTGCTGCTGTTTTTCTTTTTTCCCAAAGAAATTACCGTAAAGAACGGCATGCTGCTGATTCTCGTACTGTCATTGCTCGCAAGGGTCGCTTTACTGCCCCATGCGCCATCCGATGATGTAAACCGGTATCTGTGGGAAGGGAAATTGATTCATCAGGGCATCAGCCCCTACACCCATGCTCCGGACCATGCCGTGCTGTCGGACCTGGCAGCCGGCGATTTTTTTCATGCAGGCATCAATCATCCGGACCTTCCTGCGGCCTATCCGCCGTTGATTCTGATTCTGTTTTCCATTGCCGGATCGATCTGCTACAGCCCGTACACGGTGAAAGCGCTTGTTCTGCTGTTCGACATGGGAACTGTCTTCCTGATCCTGCGATTGCTGCAACAGCGCGGACTGGGCATGAGATGGTCATTGCTGTATGCATTGAACCCAGTCGTGTTATACGCTTTTTCCGCTCACGGGCATTTTGATGTGATTCAGCATTTTTTTATCATCGGAAGCCTTGTATGGTTTGAAAAAAAAAGCTGGATACCCATGTTTCTTTTTGCCGGGCTTGCGGTTCAGTCAAAATATGTTGCCGCAGTTGCGATTCCGTTTCTGGTCAATCGAAGAAATTATCCGTTTGCGGTTTTTGCACTGGTTGCCGCTGCCGCGCCTTTTTTTGGGATACCGGACACCGGCGTTGCGGATTTTTTTTACAGCCTCCAAAAGTTCGGGGAAGAGTATGCCTTCAACGGTTCGATTCACGGCCTGCTGAGAGCTGCTTTCGGCGAAATTCAACCGGCTACCATGATCTGCAAGATCGGGTTATGCATGTTGCTGGTTTCCGGGCTTGGTTATTTTCATCCGGAAACCGACAGCCGTTTTCAGAACGATCCTTTATCCGGAATCTTTTTTTCATTGGGAGCGGTTTTGTTGCTGATGCCGACCGTCCATTTCTGGTATATCACATGGATCATTCCTCTGCTGCCGTTCCGGCCGTCAAAAGCGTGGCTGGTGTTGTGCGCAAGCATTTCCTTTTATTTTGTCGGCATGGATGATCAAACCGGTATCCGGGATTTTCCGGTATGGGCGCAGATTCTCGTGTGGCTGCCGTTTTATCTGGTGTTGATCCGGGAGGGTTATCTGCTCTTCCAACGGGGGCGTTCCCGGTTCGGCGCATCGCTCCATCACTCCCTATCGGTGATCATCCCGGCAAAGAATGAGGAAAGCCATATCCGGGATTGTATCCGGAGCATCCGGAGCGATCGGAGTGTCCGGGAGATTGTTGTGGTTGACGGCGGATCGGACGACAACACCGCTGCCGCTGCCTTGCAGGAGGGCGCTGTCGTAATCGAACATCCTGATGCGCCCGGCCGGGGAGGCGGAAGGGGAGGGCAGATCCGCAGGGGAATCCTGTCCGCACAGGGGGATATCATTGCCGTTGTTCATGCGGACGTGCGGCCGGCTTGCAGCACCTTTACGGAGATCCGGAATCTTCTTGAAAAAAATCCGGACATCATCGGCGGTGCGGTCGGCGGGGTTTTTGATGATGCGGACCGGCGGCTGCGGATTGTGGAATGGCTGAATGAATTTCGGGCGCTGGTTTTTTCCATCGGTTTCGGAGATCAGATTCAGTTTTTCCGGAAGCAGCCGGTTGTGGAAAAGGATCTTTTTCCGGATATTCCGCTGATGGAAGAT
Organism: Desulfobacteraceae bacterium; assembly: GCA_003599865.1. Taxonomy (GTDB): domain Bacteria; phylum Desulfobacterota; class Desulfobacteria; order Desulfobacterales; family SURF-7; genus QZKS01. Next base: position 23,662 of record QZKS01000039.1, on the reverse strand, counting down.
GTGGAACTGAGTCTTCGACTGAACCAGGCGGGGCGGCAGATCTACCTGTTCGGGAATGCCCGGATTTCATCGCGGAGATGGAAAGCCGCCGGTATCCGTAATGGTTTTTCGGTGGTCAAAAGAATGGTTGCTTTTTTACGCAAACGAAAGTCCGGACTGCCGGATACGGTATCCATGTACCGCAGCTACTATCCGGTTGATCTGAATGAGGATCATCCGGATTCCGGAAAGCGGTGATAGGATGAGTCCCTTTTTTTCCATAATCATACCGGTATTCAACGAGATGGATCAGATCAACCAAGTGATCCGGCATCTTTCCGTCTTATCCGCCGGGTATGATTTCGAGATTATTGTCGTGGACGGCAATCCTGCGGGAAACACGATTCAGGCCATTGATGAAATCGGATGGCGGATGCCTGTCAAAAAACTGCTTTCTCCCAAAGGACGCGGCATCCAGATGAATACAGGGGCGGCCCATGCGGACGGAAAAATTCTTCTTTTCCTGCATGCAGATACCATATTGAATCCGAATGCGTTTCAGGATATCGAATCCGTGATCCGGTCGGAAAAGGAGGTTGTCGGTGGGGCGTTTGATCTGGGGATCGACTCTCCGAAATTGATTTTTCGTATCATCGAACGTGTTTCCTCTTTTCGTTCACGAATTACCCGGATTCCATACGGTGATCAGGCGATTTTCATGAAATCCGGTTATTTTCATAAAATCGGATGTTTCTCCACATTCCCGATCATGGAAGATGTGGATCTGATGCTGCGCGTCGGAAGATCCGGCGGAAAGATCCGTATCATCCCGGAAAAAGTCCGGACATCTTCACGAAGATGGGAAAAAGAGGGGGTTCTTTTCTGCACATTCCGGAACTGGTTGTTGATCATGCTGTTTTTTTGCGGGGTATCGCCAGCGTGGCTGGCAAAATATTATACTTGAAATGAACAGCCGGAATGACCGCTGTTGAGGGGGATAAGGTTCACATGAGTCTGTTAACGGTACTGGGGGCGATTTTCATTGTCTGGGGCATGTATACGATCAAATCGGGAACCGCATCTTACAACAGCAGCTTATTGAGCTTTGAAAAAAATGTGGTGTATACGCGGAAGGACAATCCGTTTTATTTCTGGATTTCCGTTCTGATACGATTCCTCGCCGGCATCATGATTATTTATATCGACAACTGATCCGGGCTTTCATGACCTGCGTTCAGGGGATTTTACATACCCTGTTATTTTGATTCACCGGAAAGACGGGTTTCAATCATGCATCGGATGGTATGGGAACGGAACATTTTGTGGCCGGGATGTTTCCTGTAAAACAGTATCAGGTCATCCAGGGTGTCGATGTCGTTCAGCCGGGGCAGAATATGCGGATGGATGTCCGCTTGTCCGCATCGTTCAAGGGTCTGCCCATAGACAACCCCGGTTCCCCAGGTTACGTCATGGAACACTTTTTCCGTGAACGTTTTTTTTTTAAAACCGATCAGATAATATCCGCCGTCCATGGACGGTCCGATTACGCATCCGGTATCATCTATTTCGGAAAATGCCTCCCGCAGGATCTTTTCCGTGATCTCCGGGCAGTCTGTTCCGATCAGAACGGCCCGGTCATAGCCCGAAGAGAAGGCATGGATAAAGGCGTTGGCCATCCGGATCCCCAGATTTTCTCCAGCTTGCGGATGAAGTGAATCATGATTCCCGAGCCATTTTGAAACCAGGGCTTCTGCTTCCTCCGGGCAAAAAAAGATCAGAATGTCGGTATTGGCTTTGTGTACGGTATGGAGGATATCCATCACAAAGTTTTGATAAAGAACAAGGGTGGCTTCGGAGCCGAGTTCTCCGGAAAGGCGTGTCTTGACCTTTCCGGACTCCGGAGCACGCAGGAAAACGATAATGCAATTTTTCGGCGGGCGGATGCTCATAAGCTTTATTCTGCCGTTGGTCGGGGATCAATAGCAATGCTCTTTGGACGGGAATTCTCCGTTCTGCACCTCGGCCGCGTATTCTGCAATACTCTCCCGTGCAGCCTTTCCAAGGGCTGCATATTGTTTTACAAATTTGGGAAGATGCCGGTCATGCAGGCCGAGCAGGTCATGCAGGACAAGAATTTGGCCGTCACAATCCGGACCTGCGCCGATTCCGATGGTCGGAATTGAAAGGACATCCGTAATTTTTTTGGCAATATCCGCGGGTATTCCTTCCAGTACAACGGAAAACGCACCGGCTGCTTCCACTTCCCTGGCATCAGCCAGGAGACGATCCTCGTCCCGTTGAACTTTGAATCCGCCCATCTGATGAACCGACTGCGGTGTCAGGCCGATATGCGCCTGAACCGGTATGGAGGCTTTTGTGATCGCCCGGATGGTATCGCTTACACCGGCTCCTCCTTCGAGCTTGACGGCTGCGGCGCCCGTTTCCTTGAGAAACCGGCCGGCATTGTGAACCGCCGTTTCTATGCCGGTCTGGTAGGACAGGAACGGCATATCCCCGATCACCATGGCATTTTTGACGGCCCTTGCGACAATCCGGGTATGGTAGATCATTTCATCCATGGTTACCGGCAGGGTGCTGGTTTCTCCCTGTACGACCATTCCCAGTGAATCACCCACCAGAATGATGTGCACTCCGGATTCATCCACCATTTTGGCAAAAGGATAGTCATATGCTGTCAGGGCAACGATTTTTTCACCATTTTTTTTCATCTGGTACAGTTTGGTCAGGGTAATCTGCGGGTTCATGACAATACCTCCTTGAATGCGGCAGTTTGCTATCAAAATAGACAGAATATTGGTTATTTGTGATATTGATAAATAATTTTGTATAAAAAATACGAAAAAATAAAAAAAAGCAACAAAAAATTGCGAAAGACAGAATAAATGAACCGATTATATCTTGAATCAGCTGTCCTGTTATCATACACACAAACAGATGAAAAGTCGAGACAGGAGAAACAGCATCGAACTCCCGGTGAGGCACGGCGCAGGGTTAAAATATCAGCACTTGATCTGCAGAGCTCCGGGCAGGACTTTGAAATGGAATGTTTCCGCCTTCCATGCGATATCTCCGTCTATCTGGACCGACATCTGTCTGTTCAGCGTAACGGACAGGCTTTTGCAGGTCCGATATTGACCGGCACGGTTTCCGATGCTGAATGAAGTCAGTCCGGCGATGACCATTTGCGTATAACGGAATTCGCAGCATAAGACATGCAGCAGCCGGTCATCAAATCCGGCTTTTGGAACCACCTTCATACCATAGCCGTAATACGGCTGTTTCATGACCATGAAGCTCAGCAGATTTTGAATGACAACCCGCTTTCCGTCAAGAAGGGCTTGCGCCCGGAAGGGAGTATAAGCCTTGTAAAGAGAGAGAAAAACAGCTTTCAGGTAGGGATGGAACCCGGCGTGGCCCTGCCGGAGGAACCGGTCTCTGAACCGGAGTATCGTGCCCTCAATACCCAGAGAGACCATGAATGCCCGTTTTTTCTGATCACAATGGATCAGGTCGTATTCCCGAACCGGTCCTGTTTGAATGCGTACGGCAATATCGGCAAGGTTCCCCCGGTACCCCAGCGCATATTGCAGGGCATTGCCTGAGCCAAGGGGCAGGTAGGCAAGCGTTTTGATATCGGTATCAAGGGTATTGATCACGGATGAAAATGTACCGTCGCCGCCTGCCACCACCAGCACATCACAATGGGGGGCAAGTTCCAGGGCACATTGGTTGAAGTCTTCTGCCGAGCCGGTATCCAGGCCGTGTATGTTTGCCTTCAGGATGGATGCGGCTGCATTCAGCCTGATGCGTTTTCCGTCTATACCGGTTTTCCCGGATGCCGGATTGACAAGGATGGCATATGTGGTCTTCTTCATGGACAAAATGCCCGGTTATGATTTTTCCATTGAAATAGGATGGCTTTTTTTATCACTATGGATTGAAAAATAGCAGTATTTTGGTTAAGGTGCAAACAATGATCCGTTTCATTGCTTCTTTCCGTAAATCCATTATCCGTAACAATCAAACCATATGACAAATCTGCCATATGACAAATCTGATTGATGGGAGACGTCAATGCTGAAAAAAATGAATCCTTCCAAAACAAAGAGCTGGGACAATCTCAGGACACACTTCGAGCAGATCTCCGCCATTCACATGAAAGATCTGTTTGAAAAAGATCCGGAACGGTCAGTCCGTTATTCGATCCAATTTCAGGAGATTTTTCTGGACTACTCCAAAAACATCATCACCGATGAAACCATGGATCTGCTGATGGGACTGGCAGCGGAAACAGATTTGAAAGACGCTGTGGAAAAGATGTTTGCCGGTGAAAAAATCAATGAAACCGAAAACCGGGCGGTGCTTCATATTGCTCTTCGGAATCGAACAGACAGGCCCGTTCTGTTTGAAAGCCAGGATGTGATGCCGGAAGTGAATGCCGTGCTTGAGCAGATGGAGCGGTTTTCAGAGCAGGTCCGGTCCGGTGTCTGGAAGGGATACACCGGCAGACCCATCACCGATATTGTGAATATCGGAATCGGCGGATCGGATCTGGGACCGGTCATGGTATGCGAAGCGTTGAAGCATTATGCAAGTGACAGGCTTTCCGTTCATTTTGTATCGAATATTGATGGAGCTCACATCACGGAAACCCTGAAAAACCTGGATGCGGAAACCACGCTTTTTATTATCGCCTCAAAGACCTTTACTACCCAGGAAACCATCACCAATGCGCAAACCGCCAAAAAGTGGTTTCTGGATAAATCCCGGAATGAGGCGGCGATCGCCGGACATTTTGTCGCCATTTCGACCAATTCGGAAAAGGTTGCCGGATTCGGGATTGATACGGCCAATATGTTCCGGTTCTGGGATTTTGTCGGAGGACGGTATTCCTTGTGGTCCGCCATTGGATTGTCCATTGCGTGCTATGTGGGATATGAGAATTTTTCCCGCCTGCTCAGGGGGGCCCGGGACATGGACGAACATTTCCGGAAGGAGCCGTTCCGGCAGAATATCCCGGTAGTACTTGCCTTGATCGGCATCTGGTACAATAATTTTTTCCAGGCGGAAACCCAGGCCATCCTGCCCTATGATCAATATCTGCACAGGTTGCCTGCCTATCTGCAGCAGGGAGATATGGAAAGCAATGGAAAGAATGCGGACCGGCAGGGAAGGGCGGTCACCTATCAGACCGGACCCATCATCTGGGGAGAGCCGGGAACCAATGGCCAGCACGCTTTTTATCAATTGATTCATCAGGGAACAAAAATGATACCTGCCGACTTTCTGGCGCCGGCAAAGCCCCTGCATGCTCTGTCAAACCATCACCATATGCTTCTTTCCAATTTTTTTGCGCAGACAGAGGCCCTGATGAACGGGAAAACCAGGGACGAGGTCTGGAAGGAGCTGAGCGCATCGGGCCTGCCGGAGGATGAGATCAACAGGCTTTTGCCTTACAAGGTTTTTCCGGGAAACAAGCCCACCAATTCCATATTATACAAAAAACTGACGCCGGAAACTCTCGGCAGCCTGATTGCCATGTATGAGCACAAAATTTTTGTCCAGGGCATTATCTGGAACATATACAGTTTTGACCAATGGGGAGTTGAGCTGGGCAAACAACTGGCCGGCAAAATTTTACCGGAACTGGAGGATGACGGGGAAATCCGGTCGCATGATTCTTCCACCAACCGTCTGATCAACATGTACAAGCAGATGAGGAGGGAAGCGGATTAGATTAGACGAAGAAGAAAGTCGGCAATGGTATCCGCTCCGTTTGGAGCGGTCTGCCTGGAAACCGTCAGGGCAAGAAGTTCTTCTATCCGGTCAACCCATGATCCGTCCTGAAATTCGGGTTCCGGAATGGGCAGGCCGGTCATTTCCTGTTGAATAAACTCCGCCAGCCTGTCCGATTCCCGGAAATCCGGCCTGGAAACATATCCGAATGGTATGCGTGCATGGTATGCTTCCGCAATGGTGCTGTAACCGGCTTTCCCGACAACGGCATCCGCCGCATTGACCAGGTCCGGGTGGTAAAATTCGGAATGGTGGGAAAACCGGATGATATTGCCTGAAATTTCAAAATGGTTGCCGCCTCCCGGAATCACGAATGTGATTTTTTTCTGTTTTTTCAGTTTTTCTGAAAAGTCGAGCTGTTGTTTGATCCCGCCGGTCGTGATCAGAATCATGTTATCATCCGGTTGAATACCCAGCCGGTTTCTGATTACAGCCCGGGTGTTTTTGGGCTTTCTGCCGGCCGGCATGGCGGTCAGGTCTGCATTCTGCCGGAAGCCGACCGGTTCTGTCTGGATATGAAAATCAGCGCTTTGAAACAGGGTTTTCAGATATTGAATGTGCGTTTTGATCGGTGGAAAGGATCTTTCGTATTCTTCATAAATCCAGTCCCAGGTGAAGTTTTCAATGAGTACGGACGGGATACCGGCCTGTCTTGCCGTTTCAATTCCAAGAGGAGAAATATCACAGATCACCATCGTGATTTCATTGTCTTTCAACCGGCGGACCAGCCCTGAAACAAGCCGGTCCTGAAACGGATAAAACCGGTTCAACTGTTCCATGGTCAGGATCAGGTCCGTATGAAAGGGCGTTGTCTGAGCCAGACCGACATCTGTTTGTACAAAATGGTAGGAAAATGTTTGGGATAACGATTCCTGAAAAAACCATTCAGGGGTTGTCGTGAAGATATCAAAGCCGGTCGATGGATTCTTGTCCGTCACGGCTTCCATAATCGCTGAAGCGCGGGCCGCATGCCCGAAACCGTGGGAAGAAACAAAACAGGCGATACGGGGTCCGGAGGTCGTCATTCGGAAAAAAAGAAGCGGTATGCCTGATACGACAGAATAAGGACGATGATGATGGCAATACCATAAACGAGAATCATATGGATGGTTTTTTCATCCTCTTCCTTGTTTCGGATGGTGTGCAGTTCAAGATCGTTTTCCTTGATGATCTGCTTGATCGTCCGGTCGGTTTCATTGACGAGTTGTTTGGTTTCCAGAATCATTTCCTTTGTCGGCCTCATTGCTTCTCCTTATTATAGAAATTCCTTGGCAAGCTTGCCGTCCTTTCTCCACACCCAGCAGGTATCGATCAGATACTGGTTCATGATATCAGGCGAGAGCTTCTTTGGCAAGGGTTTGCGGGCAAAATGGGCCCAGTAACCCTGAACGGCGGCCGGTGCCATGGCAAGCAGCAAAGTGGTCAGATGGGAACATCCATTGGCCCCGCCCAATGTCTGTTTGATTTTTGCCGTAAAACCCGGTGCAATGCTCATCCCTGTAACAATATCAAGGCTTTTTCGGGTTTGAATACAGTCCTCACGGGGAATTCCCGGCATTTCAGCCTCAATCGCCTTGATCAACAGCGTCGGACCGTATACATGCATCCGGATGATCATGTGGTGGACCAGGTGGGGGGAGGATTTTTCTCCATTGAATTTATAATAGGGCTGTAACCGGTTGTCTTTCAGTTCGGCCTGGACAATAATGCCACCTTCTTTGCATTCATAGGTTGCGATCTCGATATGGCGGGTGTGAACCTTTTCTCCCATCTGCTCTTTCAAATCACTCATTACGCTATTCCTAACCCGGCATAGCCGGAATGCATACCTATTTCTTCCACCGTCCAAACCGGCAACCGGCCAACCGACTACAATTCCGGAGGTCCGTCGGGAATCAGGCAGACGAATACAAAAGGCATCTCGCCTGTATTTTTCATCTGATGCTCTTCATTCCCGGGAATGAACACCGCATTGCCCGGTTTCAGGGAGACCCAGTCTCCGTCCTTGAATACCGCTCCGGAACCGGAATAGACAAAAATTTCATGTTCCCATTCATGGGAGTGTCTGGGGGAAAATCCTTCCGGGGCCAGCTCAAACATTCTCATGCAGAAGTTTTTCGCTCCATCCGCTTTTCCGATCAATACCCGTCCATCAACACCTTTAACAAGATCTCCGTCAAACCGTGCCGCCTTGATTTGCGTATAATGTTTTATGATCATGACTTGACTCCCTGCAAATCGTTTTTCATGAGTTGCTGCATGGATACCAGTTTCATGATGTTGTCTGCGATATCGGCAATATCTTTTCTCGGCCAGACCGGCAGTGTTGTCGCAATAACATCATTGGTAATCACAGCCTCAATGTCATTTCGCTCCATGAAAAGCGGAGCTGTTCCAACCGACTTCCTCCAGACTTCAATTTTTTTCCCCGGTCCGCTGATATAACCTTCCACAAGGATCAGATCTGTTTTGTCAAACAGGATTTCCAGCTGGTCAAATGGGTTCGCTCCTGGTTTTTTCGGAAGGTATACCGCCATCAGATCTTTTGTGGCAATTGCCGCCGGGCATGCACCGGCGATGCGATGCAGATAGGAGTCCTTTCCCGGCTTGTCAAGCTCGTGGGAATGACTACTGTGTTTCAGCGTCCCGACACGGATACCGCGTTTTATGAATTCGCTGATCAGATCAACGATCAAGGTGGTTTTGCCGTTCTTTTGTCGACCAATAATATGGATTATTCTCATAACCGGGAAAAACGCTCGCCATCGGAAAATCAGTATTGTTATTCTTCAGTTCATCCGGATCAGTGCGGGTCTACCATACTCAATCCGGAATTACAAGAAGAGCGGAATGCCTATATTTTTTGACGCAAACAATCTTTTTGTTTTTGTGATTTATTTTTCTTAGCCATTCTCCACGAACTTTGTTATAGGAAAGAAGTTTGACCGTATGGAAGGGAAAGAGCTTTTTTTATTAAATTCAATATTCTTTGGAAATCCTCCGGTTGCCGGGAATTGTTTTTTCCGTTGTGACCCGCTTGACTTTTGGGGGAAGGTTTGAACACGATGATGGTATTCATATAAGTCGGCTTTATGCCCTATAAAAATATAACATCTAAATATCATTTATTTATTTTGAAAAACCAGGGTTCTTTTCCGGGGAAAAGAAAGATCCTGCACCTGCTTTGTATTGCCATCTTTTTCTGTGTGCCAACCGCTCAATCGGCAGGTCCTGCAAACCTCGGCAGTATCCAAGACAAATCACAGGATTCATGGCATATTACTGCGGATAAAATCGAATTCTCCCGGCAGGATGATCAGTATGTCGCCGAGGGGGATGTAGTCATCATTGGAAAAGAACAGAAAATTAATGCCGAGTATGTCCGGTATGACAGAAAGAATAAAAAGGCCTATGCGCTGGGGAATGTCATTTTGACGGCCGGAGAAGATGTTCTGCGGGGAGAACGCATGACCCTGGATCTGGAAAACCAGACCGGTGTCGCCTATCAGGGGACCGTGTTTATCCGGGAAGGTCATTATCGGATATGGGGGGATAAAATTCAAAAAACAGGGGAAAGAACCTATATCGCGGAAAATGCCGTTGTAACAACCTGCGAAGGCGACCGGCCTGACTGGAAGGTTTCCGGAACAGAGGCTGAAGTGACCATTGAAGGATATGGAACGGTAACGCATGCTACCTTATGGGCCAGGGAAGTACCGGTTATTTACAGCCCTTTTTTGTTTTTTCCGGCAAAGAAGAAACGGCAGTCCGGCTTTCTGGCTCCGCGGTTTTCTTTTTCGGACCGGTTGGGTACGGAGTATGAGCAGCCTTATTTCTGGGCAATCAACGACCAGGCGGACGCAACCTTTTACTGGGATCATATGGGAGAGCGGGGTGAGAAGATCGGGACGGAATACCGTTATGTAATCAACAGTGCCTCAAAGGGCACAGTCATGCTGGATTATCTGAAGGATGACAAGATAGACGACGGGACAGAGGATTCAAGCGTTCAATGGGGATATGATGATGATGCGGTCAAGCTGCAGGGCTCCAAGGTTAAGTCTGAAATTCTGAGGACTAATTCAGAACGGTATTGGTTTCGGATGAAAGATACAAGGTTGATGCCGTATCAGTTCATTGGAAAGCTGGACCTGGATGTCGTCAGCGATCAGGATTATCTGACGGAATTTCGTGATGGGTATTCAGGATTTGATGAATCCGCAGGGTATTATGAAAAAGATTTTGGACGAGGTCTTGATGATTATACGGATACAACCCGTACAAACACAATAATTGTCGGAAAAAGCTGGGACCGATACAGCTTGAGCGTTGAAGGCAGGTGGATGGATGACCTGTTGAAGCGCCAAGGAAAGGCTTTGGTTGAAGGAACAACGGAAACGGAAGATTTCATCCAGGATATTTCTCAAACAGATAATACGGTCCAACGGCTTCCGTTAATTCAGTTAAATGGTTCCAAGCAGGAAGCGTGGGACCGGTCATGGCTTTATTGGAGTTTTGACACACAGGCCGCCTTTTTTTACCGGATTGATGGTGTACGTGGTGATCGTACGGATATTTATCCGCGTTTTTATGTGCCCATGCGGTATAAAAATTATTTTTCATTTGAGCCGTCTATCGGCGTGCGGGAAACTCTGTGGTATGTGACCGACTACAACGGCGGGTCTCCGGACTCCTTATTCGATGAAGAAAACCTTGAAACTTCATTCAATCGTGAAATTTATGATCTCACGCTGGATCTGTCTACCGAGGTCTATCGTGTCTATAGCCCGGGCTGGAAGAGTGTAGAACGGTTTCGGCACGCCATTACCCCGCAGGTAGTGTATGAATATAGACCGAACTGGGATCAATCCGAATACCCGGTATTCGATTACATCGACAGGCTGGGCGGATCGCATCTGATCACCTATTCGCTGGTGAATACATTTACCTCAAGGTTTCAGGTCAATACACCGGGGCAGACGGAAGAAGAGGCCATGCCGGAATATGCCTACAAGGAATTCTGTCGCTTTGAATTATCCCAAAGCTATGATATCAATCAGCGGAACGTATCGGACCCGCAACCTTTCTCTGCCGTTACCGGGAGGCTGAACTTCAGTCTTTGGCGTTATGTTTCATTGAATACCGATGGTGCATGGAATCCATATCTGAATCGTCTGACCAGAAGAAATATCGGTATCGAGCTCATTGATAATCGGGGAGATCAATTCAATATCGGATATCGTTTGAACAGAAACTCAACCGAATCCTTGAATATCAACTCAACATTGGTGTTGACGGAACAGTTTTCACTATATCTTAACCTGGATAGAGACCTGGTCGAAAAAAAATATATTGAAACCAGAGCAAGTCTGCTCTATAAGACCGGATGCTGGTCAGCCGACTTCGGCATCTCAAAGAACCAGGATAATATAAAATATTCCATAATGGTAAGCCTTTTCGGGCTGGGTGGCTTTGGGCGTTCCGTACGGCCCGACGATGAAAACAATTTAAAGATGAATCGATGATATAAGATGAGTTCTGATTTACTGATACCAGCCTGGTATGTGTTGCATACCAAGAGCCGCTTTGAGAATGTTGTAAGGGACGGACTGGAAAAGAAATCTTTCGAAGCGTTTTTGCCCAAAATTAAGGTGAAAAGCAAAAGGCGGGACCGGAAGCTGATGATACAGGTTCCCCTTTTTCCCGGATACTTGTTTGTTCGAACCGATCTGAATCCACCCCGGCATCTGGATATTCTGAAGACCGCAGGAGTGGTCAGGTTTATCGGGAATACCGGAGGGCCGCTTCCTGTGCTTGAAGAGACCATTGAATCTTTGAAAATTATGGTTCTGGGAGGGGAAGAGATCATCACCGGCACCCGCTTTAAGGAAGGTGATAAGATTGTTGTTGTAAACGGCCCGTTTACTGGTATAACTGGACAATTCGTCCAATACAGGGGCCAGGGGCGGGTTGTTGTCAATATTGATGCACTGGGACAGTTCGCTGCCGTAAATGTGGATGAGGACGATGTTGAGCCGGTCTCCCGGTTTTTTTCATAACTACTTGACTTGTCATTGGGTTATGTTTTATTAATGAATCTTACATGCACGTGATATTCGATTGCCATTATAAGGAGGATATATGAACAAATTGGAGTTGATCTCTGCTTTGAAGAATGAAGCCAATATTTCAAAATCAGATGCGGCAAAAGTGATTCAGATTTTTTTCGGATCCATGGCCGATGCCATGGCAAAGGGTGAACGGGTTGAAATCAGAGGGCTGTGCAGCTTTTTTGTAAAAAACTATAAAAGTTATACCGGCCGAAATCCAAAAACCGGAGCCAAGGTTACCATACAACCCAAAAAATTGCCTTTTTTCAAATGCGGAAAAGAACTGAAAGAACGGGTTGACTATTAGAACAGAAAAAGCTGACTTGCCGGCGCATAAACTGCCATTTGAATTTAACTCCCTGAAATACCATAGAAAGATTTTATTTTATTTGACAAGGGCCTTTGCAGAAAATACCTTGTCGCATGCCCTTCTTTTTACCGGGTTGCAGGGAGTTGGGAAACAGGCGGCCGCACAGCTTTTTTCCATGATCTGTAATTGTACCGGAAGAGCGGGTTCTGTTTTGCCGGAACCGGAAGCCGATGAACAGTCGGGAGATGCGGAAAATAATATCCGGCCATGCGGGCAGTGCCGATCATGCCAAAAAATTCTGAACAGCAGTCATCCTGATATCCTTCTCATCAGACCCACAGGCTCTATTATAAAGATCGATCAGATCCGCGGTCTTATTCAGAAGCTCTCCCTGAAGCCATATGAGGCGGTAAACCGGTTTGTCATTATTACGGATGCAGATTCCATGAATCCGGAAGCCGGCAATGCACTGCTCAAGGTTCTGGAGGAGCCTCCGGATCATACAACCATTGTATTGACTGCCGGGCAGGTCTCCGATCTTCTTCCAACAATTGTATCCCGTTGCATGCATATCCGCCTGAGTCCTCTGCCGGAAGAATATATCGCCCATGTACTGGAAGAGGAGCATGGCGTCGTACCGGATGAGGCAGCATCCTTGGCGAGAATGGCATCCGGAAGTCTGGTGAAGGCGGTTTCCATGAAAACCAGTCGCTGGCTGGACAGACGGAATCATTTTATTCATGATCTGATCGCTCTCCGGTCCGGATCCATCAGGTTTGTCATGGTATTTGCAGAGAGGGTATCCCAGGATAAGGAAGTCCTGGCGGAATGTCTGGAAGTATGTATTACCTGGTTGCGGGATCTGATCGTTTACCGATATGCCCCGGATCGAATTATGTATACCGATCTTGAAGAGACCATTCGTGGTGAATATCAAAAATCGGATTCAAAAACCTTGCTGTCTCTGATTGATCTGATTTACAAGGTGCGGAAAAAAATCGAGTCCAATGGAAATGCAAGACTTTCCATGGAAATTTTAGCAATGAAAATGGCAGGACGATAACTGATGAAAAAAATAGCCGGTATACGATTCAAACCTGCTGGAAAAATATATGATTTTGATAGTGGTGCCTTTGTGTTAAAAAAAGGGGATCACGTTATTGTTGAAACCGAGCAGGGACTTGGTTTTGGATTTGTGGTCAATCCACCGCGGCCTGTTGATGAGCGCGATATCAACAAACCGTTAAAGCAAATTTATCGAATCGCCAATGAGGATGATTTCCAACGGATTGAAAAGAATGTCGAAATCGAGAAAAAAGCCTTTGATTATTGTAATGAACAGGTTAAGGGTCTGGGTCTGGAAATGAACCTGTTTTCTGTTGAAAGCACGTTTGACTCCGGAAAGCTAACATTTTTCTTTACCGCAGACGGCCGTGTCGATTTCCGACAGCTGGTAAAACAGCTGGTAAAACAGTTCAGAACCCGTATAGAAATGCGTCAGGTCGGTATACGCAATCAGGCGAAAATGTGCGGTGGAACCGGACGGTGCGGGCGAATCATCTGTTGCTCTTCTTTCCTGGCAAAGTTTGAACCGGTCTCCATCCGCATGGCCAAAGAACAGGGTTTGTCACTGAATCCGACAAAGATTTCAGGCCAGTGCGGGCGACTGATGTGTTGTCTTACCTATGAGAATGAAACCTATAAGACCCTGAAAAAGAGTGCACCCAAGATTGGAAAAACAGTAGAGGTCGAAGGTAAGAAAGGAAAAATCGTTCGTCAGAATGTAATCGGAGGTACGGTCACAATGAAGATGGAGGACGATGACCTGGAAATTGATGTCAAAATTGATGAAATTGAATCATAAATCGCTATCCATAAGCCAGAAAGGGAAATCCCATGCCCAGTTCCTTTTATGTTACGACTCCAATATATTATGTTAATGCCAGACCTCATCTCGGACATGCGTATACCACCATCGCTGCCGATGTGGTCAATCGATTCAACAAAATGCGAAAAGCGGAAACCTACTTTCTGACCGGGACGGACGAACATGGTGACAAAATCGTTGATGCGGCGGAAAGAGAGAATACAACACCAAGAGTCTATGTCGATAGAATCAGTAAGCTTTTTCGTGATTTATGGCCGGAACTCGGTATTTCAAACGATGACTTTATCCGGACGACGGATAAAAAACATATCCAGATCGTAGAAAAAATTCTTCAGGATATTTATGACGCGGGTGATATCTATTTCAGTGAGTATGAGGGGCTGTACTGCTTCGGCTGTGAGCGTTTCTATACGGAAAAGGAACTGGTTGACGGAAAATGCCCGGATCATCAAACCGCACCGGAGCGAATCAGGGAATCCAATTATTTTTTCCGGATGAGCAAGTATCAGGACTGGCTGGTGGAGCATATCAACAGATATCCTGATGTTATCCGTCCGGAACGGTATCGGAACGAAGTGCTGTCATTCCTGAAAGAACCGTTGGAGGATCTCTGCATCTCCAGGCCGAAATCCAGATTAAAATGGGGGATCACCCTTCCTTTTGACAATAATTATGTCACCTATGTATGGTTTGATGCACTGGTGAACTATGTTTCGGCTCTCGATTACCCGGACGGAAAAAAGTTTATCAAATTCTGGCCGTCGGTTCAGCATATCGTTGCCAAAGATATTTTGAAGCCGCATGGTATCTATTGGCCGACCATGCTGAAAGCAGCCGGCATTGAAATGTATCAGCATCTCAATGTCCACGGATACTGGAATGTTGATGAAAGCAAGATGTCCAAAAGTCTCGGAAATGTTGTCGAACCCCTGTCACTGAAAAACAAGTACGGCCTGGATGCATTCCGTTATTTCCTAATGCGGGATATGGTGTTCGGCCTGGATTCCAATTTTTCGGAAGATGCGCTGGTAAACCGGATCAACTCGGATCTGGCCAATGATCTGGGCAATCTGTTTTCCCGGGTCCTAGCAATGGTTCACAAGTATTTCAAGGGCTGTGTCCCCCAGATCGATCCGACGATCGATGACTCCTTTTCCGTTTCCCTGGAAAAGGATGCGGCTGAAGCGGTTACCGAGTTTGAGATCTGTATGGATAAATTCGCTTTTCACAGAGCTATTGCAGCTGTCTGGGAACTGATCAGCAAAATGAATAAGTATGTCGACATCACGGCGCCCTGGGAACTGGCGAAGAAAAAATCGGGTATCAGGGAGCTGGAAGCGGTTATTTACAATCTTCTGGAAGGGCTCAGGGTCATCTCCGGCCTGATCTATCCCGTGATGCCGGATACGGCAAGGACAATGCAGAAACATCTGGGGAATGATCCCGGAGTTCCTTTTTATGAGCTGGATTATTTGAGAAAATGGCGAATCATACGGCCCGGAACCGTTCTTCCCAAAACCGTCACATTGTTTCCGAGGATTGACGTTAAAAAAGAGAAGACAACAGACCATGACGATGATCAGAAAATACAGACAAGGCTTAAGATGAAACCGGAAATTTCCATGGAAGAGTTCGCAAAAGTGGACCTGCGGGTGGCCACCATCACTGCCGCAGAGACCATTCCCAGGGCTAAAAAACTATTGAAGCTGGAAGTGGATATTGGAGAAACCAGGACGATTGTTGCCGGCATTTCCGGCAGCTATTCACCGGAAGAACTGATCGGGAAGCAGGTGATTATTGTCGCAAACCTGAAGCCTGCCAAATTGATGGGAGTTCTCTCAAACGGGATGGTGCTGGCGGCGGTTGATGAAAAGGAATGCACGGTTGCCGGTATGGACAAGGTGGTTAAGCCGGGCACGCCGCTTTCCTAGCTTGATAACGGTTTCATGATGATAACGCGGGAGAACAAACAAATTTACAGGTTTTTCGGTTGATATATTTTATTTTTTTGTTTATGGGATAGTGGCCTGCGATGAAAGCGAAAAGCGGATTGACGATTACAAAAAGCGGTAATCATGTTTCAGGCAAAACCTGGTTTACACGATTCAGATCCACAACAGGAAACCAAAACGATTAACAACATGCCGAATAGAATGAACAGATCAATTCGGACAGGAGAAAGCTGGAAAAAATACCAGTCTATCCTTCAGCGGAAAAATGCAAGCAGAAAACTGAGAAGTTCCATATTGAAATATTCCTCAGGATTAACACTCCTGAGCATCATGATTTATGGATTGGCAGTCGGTTTTAGCGGAACCGCCTGCCAACAGATTTTCGCAACATCCGTTATCCTGTCCAACAGCCCGAAAGAAAAGCCGGAACAGGAAGAATCCGCTCTCCTTACCAAAAAGGACGTGCAGGGATATATCGGAGATGTCGACCTTCTGGGGCTTGACCGCACCAGTTTCACCGTTCATGTGGATAACCGCGCTTACCTTGTCGAAACTACCCTGGACCCCTCCCTTCAGCAATTCCTGACCGATCGGCTGGATACAAAATATGCACGGAATATCGGGATTGTTCTCATGGATCCCAAAACAGGGAAAATTCATGCATTATCCGGGTTTGACAGGACCGGAGCGAAAAAAAACCCATGTACCGAAGGACTCTTTCCGGCAGCCAGTATTTTTAAAATTGTAACGGCAGTAGCCGGAATCGAGAAATGCGGATTCAGCACCGGATCGCGGTTTGACTTCAATGGGGGAAAGCACACCCTTTACAAATCACAGCTCAAGGATCAAAAAAACCGCTATACGCATCAGATCAGCTTTCAGGACTCTTTTGCCCAGTCTGTGAATCCTGTATTTGGAAAGATCGGTGCAAATTATCTGGGCAGGGATGCCCTTGTTGATTATGCGGAGAGTTTCGGTTTTAACCGTGCCATTGATTTTGAGTTGCCCATGTCCTCCAGTCAGTTGAATGTAACCGACAGGTCCTATCAATGGGCGGAGGTCGCCAGCGGATTTAATCGTGAAACCGTCATGACGCCCCTTCATGGTGCGCTGATCAGTGCAGCCATTGTCAACAACGGCGGTTTGGTTGAGCCGACAATCATCGAGCGGATACGGAATGAAAACGGGGAAATCGTTTACACCAATGAGCCGAGGATCATCAGTTATGTGGCAACTGCCGGAGCTTCAAAAGCGGTCTATGAAATGATGTGTGCTACCGTTCGGAACGGAACCAGCCGCAAGGCCTTTCGCGGAGCCGGCCGGGACAAGATTCTTTCAAGGCTGGAGATCGGCGGGAAAACAGGTTCCATTGGAAGCCGTGAGATCGCCAATGTCCGATATGACTGGTTTGTCGGATTTGCACAGGAGAAAAAGGGTACGGAACAGCTGGTGGTTTCCGTTGTTGTGGCCCACGAAAAGTACATCGGGAAAAGATCGACCTACTATGCACGATCAGCCATCAAACAATATTTTCAGCATCTCTTTGACAAAGAACAGCGTGAAATGCATACCCGAAACACGAGCAAAGGGAAAAAAGACAAGACGGTTTGATCTTTTAAAACATTGAACCAAAAACCCGCCTGTGAAACACATAACCTGTCCGTGCAATACAGGGGAGACCCATGAAAAACGGAATACAGCATGTTGAAAGAATGATTGCTCTCTATGTAGAAAATCGCCTGATATAAAATTCTGAATGAACCGCAGGGAGTTATGCAATGCCTGGATTTGAAATTTTTGGAGATGAGGAACGCAGGGAAGTGCAGGATGTACTCGATACCGGAGTTTTGTTTCGGTATGGTTTTGATCAGGCACGAAAGGGACATTATAAAGCAGCGCTTTTTGAGCAGGAGCTTTCCAGAAAAATCGGGTCTGCCCACTGCCACCTTTGTTGCAGCGGGACGGCCGCGCTGTCGATTGCACTTGCGGCATGCGGGATCGGTGCCGGTGACGAGGTGATTGTTCCGCCGTTTACGTTCATTGCAACAGTAGAAGCCATACTCCATGCCGGAGCGATTCCGGTGTTTGCAGAGATTGATGAAACCCTTTGCCTTGCCCCGGAAGAAATTGAAAACGTATTGACCCCGGGAACCCGGGCCGTGTTGCCTGTTCACATGTGCGGCAGCATGGCAAGGATCGACGAAATTAAAACCCTCTGTGATCAAAAGGGGCTGATTCTTATTGAGGATGCATGCCAGGCCGTTGGCGCAACTTTTGGAAACAAGGGTCTGGGAACCTTTGGAAAAGCGGGCTGTTTTTCCTTTGATCCGGTCAAGACGATCACATGCGGCGAAGGCGGCGGGGTGGTGACGGATGACCCGGAGGTTTATGCCCGCGCTGATCAATACGCGGATCATGGACATGATCACATCGGAAATGATCGCGGACTGGAGGGGCATCCGATTCTGGGCCTCAATTACCGGATCAGTGAGCTGAATGCAGCCGTCGGGGTTGCCCAGCTTCGAAAACTGGACCGGATTCTGGATATCCAGCGAAGAAATAAAAGAGCGATCAAGGAGGGTATGGCCGCTCTTTCCGATATCTCATTTCGAAAGATTCCGGATCAGGCCGGAGATTCCGCCACGTTTTTAAGTTTTTTCCTGCCTTCCGAGGAAAAGGCCCGGAAAGCGGCAGCAGAACTTGCAAAAGCCGGCGTTGACGGATGTTTTTACTGGTATGGCAATAACTGGCACTATCTGAAACAGTGGGGACATCTGCACAGAATGAACGGTGCTGCAAAAATGCCGGTTGAATTGATGTCTGTCCTGCCGGATTTTTCAAGAATCCAATTGCCGAAATCCGACCGTATCATGGGAAAAACAATTTCCATGCAGATCAAACTCTCATGGACCGAGGATATGATTGAAAAAAGAATCGAGAAAATCAACCAGGTGCTGAAAGGATAAAAACCATATGTTTCGCAATTTTAAGATTGTACCCAACATCGTATTCGGACGCGGCTGTTTCGGTCAGTTGGACGATATTCTTTCCGTCAGACGCTCAAGCCGGAATTCCTATATGGTTTTTCTCGTGGATGATGTGTTTGAGGACAAGTCCTTGCGGGAGAGAATCCCTCTCAAGGGCAGGGACCTTCTGTTATGGGTGAACGTAGATGACGAACCCAAGACAAAATATGTGGATGAACTGACCGCTAAGGTTAAACAGTATGATAAAAACCTTCCGGAAGGGGTTATCGGGATCGGCGGAGGCAGCACCATGGATCTGGCAAAGGCCGTCTCCCTCATGCTGACAAACCCGGGATCTTCTGCAGAATATCAGGGATGGGATCTGATCCGGAATCCTGCGGTGTATCATGCAGCGGTTCCTACCCTGTCCGGAACAGGCGCTGAGGTTTCCCGGACAACGGTTCTGACCGGACCGGAAAAAAAGCTGGGTTTGAATTCCGATTATACGGTATTTGATCAGATCGTGCTGGATCCGGAAATGACGGACGGGGTTCCGGCCGATCAGCGGTTTTATACGGGCATGGACTGTTTTATCCATTGTATTGAATCATTGACCGGCACCTATTTGAATGCCTTCAGCCGCGCCTATGGTGAAAAAGCCAATGACCTTTGCCTGGAAGTTTTTATGGAAGAAGGCCCGGAAAGCGCTGACAAACTCATGATGGCATCCTATTTCGGCGGCATGAGCATCGCCTATTCCCAGGTCGGTGTATGCCATGCGCTTTCATACGGCCTTTCCTTTGTCCTCGGGATTCATCATGGAATCGGGAACTCCATTGCGTTTGACTACCTGGAGGAGTTTTATCCCCAGGGGGTTACACGATTCCGTCAGATGATGGACAAACAGAATATCGAGCTTCCCCGAAAAATCATGAAAGATGTTCGCGATGATCAGCTTGAGAAAATGATTGATGTTTCACTGATTTTGGAGCCGCTCTGGGAAAATGCTCTGGGCAAAGCCTGGAAGCAAAAAATGACCCGGCAACGTATCAAGGAACTCTATCTCCGGATGTAGCCTGAAAAAAGGAACACACAAACAACAAACACTGTATCCATGGGGTAAGGAATGATTACTTTTTCCAATATAATGTCATTTTATAATAAAATATATAAACGCATCCATCATCTTTTGTCATATCGGTTATATTTCGGAAAATCCATTGGCACGGTGCCGGATGATTCCGTTGTCCTGTTTCCGGTTCAGGCCACAAGTCTGGCCTGCGGGCTTGCCGGTATCGTCGGCTTTAAAAAAAGTGATGCAAAACAAAAGCCGGTCGACCTGGCCGGGATCAGTGCCATGATCCGAACCATTGAAGAAAATACATTGAAGGGGAAGACATCCCGGAAGCAATGTTTTAATGAAAATTGCCTTGGCGGAGATGAATTGATCGAAAAGATCAAAAAACAATCCCAGGAAATGAAGACAGGAGAGAATTTTGCCCGGATATTTCTGGATCGGAAATGCCAGACCCAACTTGCCGATATTTCGTCCGCACTGCGGAAGATCGTGCAATCGGAGACGGAATTCTTTAAAAAAAATATGGGGTATCTGAATACCGCTGAATCGGAGATTGTCGCAAGGAGAATTGAAAACCTGAAAGACATTGACTGGTGCCTGCGGATGGAACTGATCGATAATATCAGGAAGGTGGAGGACCTTTTGAAGAATGTAGAGGGAACCGTTCCGCCGAAAACCATTATGATGTATCGACAGATCAATGCAGTGCTCAACAGCATTGACCGGCTTGAAGTCCGCGGGAGGGATTCCGCCGGACTTTCACTGATGTTTATGCTTTCCGGAGATGATTATTCCCGTTTCAACCAGATGGCGGATCAGCATCGGCTGGCAGACATGATCGCCACACGGATGAACCAGGATGCATTGGTCAATCAGGGAATCAGCATCAATGATCTGTCCGGGCAGAAGAGCGGCAAGCATATTGCCATTACCATGGTCTATAAGGTTGCCGCAGAAATCGGCGCACTGGGAGACAATATCCGGTACTTGCGGGAACAGATTGAAAATGATCCGGTTCTGCGTCTGGTGACCGGCCTTGACAACATTCATTATACCGTGACCTCTCATACCCGATGGGCATCTGTGGGAGAAATCACGCAGCCCAACTGCCATCCGGTAGACAGTAAGACAATGGATGCCTTTTCTTCTCAAAGCCATACGATTCATATCTGTCTGAACGGGGACATTGACAATTACCGGGAGCTGAAAGAGGATTACGAGAGAACAGGCGGGAAAATCAGCAGGGAAATCACCACGGATACAAAGATTATTCCCATCCGGATTGAAAAATACTTCAGGACCGGCAATTCGATTCAGGAAGCATTCCGTCTTGCCGTCAATGATTTTCATGGTTCTCATGCCATCTCCATGCATACGGATCTGGCTCCGGGAAAAATATTTCTGGCGCAGAAAGGGAGCGGTCAGGCTGTTTTTATCGGAATCGGCCCGGAACATTATATGCCCACATCCGAAGTTTACGGATTTGTCGAAGAGACTTCCTTTTTTCTGAAAATGGATGGTGAAAAGATTGCAGAAGGGAAAAATGGCCGGACCCAGGGGCAGATTTTCATCCTGGATCAGGAATCTTCAGGCGGTCTTGCCGGGATAGAGGCTTTGTATTATGACGGAACACCCATAACCCTTACAGAGAATGATATCAAACATACGGAAATTACCTCACGGGATATCGACCGGCAGGGATTTCCCCATTATTTTTTGAAGGAGATTTCGGAAGCGCCCGTATCCGTCGAAAAAACGCTGCAAAACCGATGGAAGATCGACAAAACGGATGATCGGAACCTGGAGGTTGTCCTTGACGAGAAGGTCATGCCCCTGCGCGTGCGCGAAGCCTGGACGCAGAATCGTATCCGGAGAATCTTTTTTGTGGGACAGGGCACTGCCGGCGTTGCCGCACAGGCATGTGCCAATATCCTGGATTACTACCTGGATGATCCGGGATTGTTCATTTCCGCATTAAAGGCATCCGAACTGTCCGGCTTCAAGCTGTCAGCGCTGGATCAGGGCCGGACCATGGAAGACAGTCTGGTGATTGCCATCAGTCAGTCCGGGACTACAACCGACACCAACCGCGCGGTGGACATGGTTCGGGAGCGGGGAGGGCTTACCCTTGCCATTGTGAACAGGCGGGATTCGCACATCACCTTCAAGGTGGACGGCGTCCTGTATACCAGCAGCGGACGGGATATCGAGATGTCGGTTGCCTCAACCAAGGCGTTTTATTCCCAGATCGTTGCCGGAGCCCTGCTGGGTCTGTTTTTTGTCAAATTGAAGGGAAGCCGCAATCAAAATTTTATTTCCCATGAAATCAGGCAGCTTCTGGACTTGCCGGGTGCCATGAAAACGGTTCTGGAACAAAAGGGTAAGATCGGTGATTCCGCCAGAAGGCTGGCAACCACCAAGACTTACTGGGCGGCTGTGGGAAGCGGACCGAACAAGGCATCAGCGGATGAGATCCGGATCAAACTCAGCGAACTTTGCTACAAGACCATTTCATCCGATTTTGTGGAGGATAAGAAGCATATCGACCTGTCATCCGAACCGCTGATCATTGTATGCGCTGCGGGAACCCGGGGAAATGTGATCGGGGATATTGTGAAAGATACGGCCATTTTCAAGGCTCACAAAGCTTCACCCATCGTGATTGCCGATGAAGGGGAAGAGCGCTTCGCACCCTATGCCGAGGATGTTTTTCATGTACCGGCCATCCCGGAACATCTTGCCCCTATCCTGAATACGCTGGTGGGTCATATCTGGGGGTATTACGCAGCGCTGGCCATCAACGACGGTTCACGGTTCCTGCATCAGGCCAGGGAGGAAATCAAACAGAATATCGATGCATCGTCCGGCAAAGGAATGGATGTGTATGAGGTTGTACTGGAGAAAAGTTTTAAGGAAAAAGTGGCCTCCTTTTACAGTGAATTCCGGCAGAAAAAATCCGAAAACCGATTCCCGGGCATTTTGGGACTGACCACCGCATCCGATCTGACACTGCTGTTGAAATATCTGACCGGAAAGTTGCCGGTTTCCGATTTTGAGCTTGATTTTGGTAAAAAGGGAACCGCCCTGAACATGCTGAACGATTTTTTCCATTGTCTGGGAGAGGCAATCAACTGCATGGCAAGGCCGGTCGATGCGATCAAACATCAGGCCAAGACCGTTACGGTCGGAACCAGCAGAATCAGTGAAAAGGTCGAAGGTATCCTGTTCGATGCCCTTGCAGCCCATGAGATCAATGTATCCAGGCTGATCAACCGCAACGTCATTGTTCTCAAAAATCTGCAGGGGATCGTTTCGGAGATCAAAGGCTCGATTTTGTATAAAATAGACAACCTGAGTCTGCTGGGAGAAGCCACGGACAAAACCACAATAACGGTATTGCGCAAGGATGGTGTGTTGAAGCCGATTCCGTCAAGAATTGAAACAGATAACCGGTTAAAGGGAACCAAACGGATCATTGTCCGTCAGGGAAACGTCTATATTGGAAGAGGCCGGAAAGACGACAGGAGCATTATTGTGATTCCGATCATCTCGGATTCGCCCA
>QZKS01000022.1 GCA_003599865.1 Desulfobacteraceae bacterium | reverse complement strand
TTATATTGATTTTTCAAAAGGTGGAATCCTCTGCTCCCAATGCACCTCTTCCCGCAAAGATCAGCGGCAACTGTCTGCCGGGACGATCAAGCAGCTGCTGTGGGTGAACAGCGGTGATTTGAAAAAGGCGGAACGGATTCGGTTCACTCCCCGTGCGGTTCAGGAGGGGCTTGATTTTTTGGAAAAGTTTGTTTTATTTCAGGTGGGCAGAGAACCCAACAGCCTTAAATTTTTACGAAACATTCGAATGACGAAATAATGTTTCACCACCCTGCATCCGGATGATTCGACTGTTTCGGAAAGCAGGAATAACAGGTTATCGATGGAAAACATGTTGCAAAAAATCCTTGAACGAAAAACCGTAAAAGCGGTTGCACCTTGCCGGATCGATCTGGGAGGAACCCTGGATATCCGAACCTTTCACCTGCCGCTCCGGCATTTGTCGCCCTGTACGTTCAATATCGCACTGGATATGAATACCGCTGTGGAACTGACACCTCATCAAAAGGATCGAATCCGGATTTCCTCCAGAGGATTCCCGGATGCTGAATTTCCGGCCGATCAGGCGCCGTTCCGTCATCCCATGGGACTGATGTTTGCCATTGCCGCATATTTCAGGGCCGGGGGGGTTCATATCCGGATTGACTCATCGTCTCCGCCCAGAAGCGCCCTGGGCGGATCATCGGCAGCGGCGGTTGCCCTGGTTGCGGCCCTATCCTCTGCACTGCAGGATCGGGAAAAAGACCGGTTGTCGGGAGCGGATATTGCCATGCTGGCACATGCCATTGAAGAAAGTGTCGCCGGTGTGCCGTGCGGGTTTCAGGATCAGCTGGCCGCCGTATACGGAGGCATCAACGCATGGCACTGGCCTTGCCGGATTACGGACCCCCTGTTCCGAAAAGAGCCGGTCATACCGGAGCACGAATATCCATTGTTTGAAAAACATTTTATGGTAGCCTATTGCGGAGCCCCTCACGTGTCGGCGGATGTCAACGGCAGATGGGTAAACCAGTTTCTCAGCGGAGAGTACAGGCCTGAATGGGGTGAAATCGTTTCCTGCACAAAAAATTTTATTGATTCACTCCGGGAACATAATTATAAAGGTGCATCTGAATTCATGAACCGGGAAACCGGGATTCGGATGAAAATGACGCCGGATGTCCTGGATGACATGGGCAAAAAACTGGCGAAAGCGGCAATCCGGAATCAATGTGGAGCCAGATTCACCGGTGCCGGAGGCGGTGGATGCATCTGGGCGATTGGAGATCCGGATGATATTGAAAAACTGAAATCAATCTGGCAGGAGATCCTGTGTGAAAGAGAGGATGCCTGTATGCTGGAAACAAAGATCAATCGGGCAGGATTGATGGTCAACCGATAAAAAATTTTATTTTGTATAAAGGACTAAAGGATAATCAATATGTTTTTTCAGGATGTGATACTGACATTGCAGAAGTATTGGGCCGGAAAAGGGTGTGTGCTGGTTCAGCCCTTTGACATGGAGGTCGGGGCCGGGACATTTCATCCGACAACGCTTCTTCGGGCTCTCGGACCGGAACCATGGAAGGTTGCCTATGTCCAGCCGTCCAGGCGTCCTACAGACGGAAGATACGGCGAAAATCCCAATCGGCTTCAGCATTACTATCAGTTTCAGGTGATCCTGAAACCGTCTCCTGAGAATATCCAGACACTGTATCTTCAAAGCATGAAGGCAATCGGTGTCGACCCGATGGAGCATGATATCCGTTTTGTGGAAGATGACTGGGAATCTCCCACACTGGGGGCATCCGGACTGGGATGGGAGGTCTGGCTGGATGGGATGGAAATCACACAGTTTACCTATTTTCAGCAGGCAGGCAGCATTGATCTTCATCCCATATCCGTGGAAATTACCTATGGACTTGAAAGAATCGCCATGTACCTGCAGGGAGTCGATAATGTGTATGACCTGAAGTGGAACCGGGATATCCACTATGGTGATGTCCATCATCAGCAGGAAGTGGAAGGATCGACATATAACTTTGAGGTCGCCGATGTGAATATGCTTCATGAATTTTTTTCAAAATATGAGGCGGAAGCACTGCGGGTCATTGAAAGAGGTCTGGTACTGCCGGCTTATGAATACTGCCTGAAGTGTTCTCACAGCTTTAATCTTCTGGATGCAAGGGGCGCGATCAGCGTTACCGAGAGAACCGGATTTATCGGCCGCATCCGGAATATTGCAAGGGCGTGCGCGGAAGCATACCTGAATCAGCGTGAGGCGATGGGCTTCCCTCTTTTAAAAAAACAGTAAAAAAATTCCGGCCGGCTTCCGACCATTATGAAGCAGAAGCAACCGGATGAACAATAGAGGAATACTATGGAGAGTTTATTGCTGGAAATCGGAACAGAGGAGATCCCCGCTGGGTATATTGAACCGGCCTTGCAGGCGTTGTCTGCCGCATTGTTGAAAAAAATGGATGATGCCCGGATTGCACACGGGGAGGCAAAGACATTCGGAACTCCCAGGAGGCTTGCCGTTATTGTATCGGATGTGGCCTTGAAACAGGAATCCGTCACCAGTGAGGTGACCGGGCCGCCGGAACGTGTCGGGTTTGACGAAGCCGGCAAGCCGACGATTCCTGCCGTTAAATTTGCAGAAAAACTGGGGATTCATGTTAATGCGATCAGGATTTCCGAAACCCCGAAAGGGCGGTATCTTACGGCGACCATAACGGAAAAGGGGCTGGCGACAAAAACCATCCTGAAGACGATCCTGCCGGAAGTGATCGGATCTCTGCCCTTTCCGAAATCCATGAAGTGGTCGGATATGAACATCATGTTTGCCAGACCCATTCAGACGTTACTCGCCTTGCTGGGTGAAAGCGTCATACCCTTTTCCATGGAAAGGCTCAAAAGCGGGCGGATGACAATGGGGCATCCGTTCATGGCACCGGGAAAGATTAAAATTGAATCGCCGGACCGTTACGTGGAAGCACTGGAATCCGTCCATGTCCTGCCGGATATCCAAAAACGGAAACAGTTGGTTTTGAATACGGTAGCCTTTATCGCCGGGGGACTGGGGGGGAAAGTGCAGCCGGATGACGACCTGACCGATATTGTTACCAACCTGATCGAATATCCGGTTCCGGTTGCCGGCTCGTTTGATACAAAATATCTGGAGCTTCCCAAAGAGGTTTTGATCATGGCCATGAGGGAGCATCAGAAATATTTTGCCGTTGTGGATGAAAATCAGCAGCTCAAACCGAATTTCATTGCGGTGAACAATACCCGTGCCAAAAATATGGAGCTTGTGGCAAAGGGACATGAACGGGTTTTGCGGGCCCGCCTGGAAGACGCCATGTTTTTTTTCCGGACAGACCTCAAAATAAAACTGCCGGATCTGGTAGAGAAGTTAAAGGGGGTTCTTTTTCAGGCAAAACTGGGTTCTGTATATGAGAAGGTGTTGCGTGTGCAGAAACTGGTGGAGTTTCTGGCGGATCAAACAGGGCAGGATGATGCGGCAAAAAAAAGCGCATCCAGGGCGGCCTGGCTGTGCAAAGCGGATCTGGTCAGCCATATGGTGATCGAATTCCCCAAACTTCAGGGGATCATGGGAAGGGTTTACGCAAAGCTGGAAGGCGAGAGCGATTCGGTTGCAACCGCTATCGAGGAACACTACCGGCCGGTATATTCCGGCGCATCGTTGCCGGAAACGGAGACCGGATCTTTGCTGGCCATTGCCGATAAAATGGATTCCATATGCGGATGTTTCAGCGCCGGTCTGATTCCAACCGGGGCTTCCGATCCCTATGCGCTTCGGCGTCAGGGAATCGGGGTGATACAGATTCTTCAGAATATGAATTTTACTTCTTCCCTGAAAGGTCTTATTGAGAAAAGCGTGAGCCTTTTCGGAGAACAGGACGCTGATAAAATACAGGAAATATCCGGACAGGTGTATATGTTTTTGCGGGATCGGATATCGAACATGCTTTCCGACGAAGGGTTCCGGAAAGATGTGATCATGGCCGTGGCATCGGTTTCCGTCGATAATATTCCGAATTTGCGGAAACGGGTAACGGCGCTGGAAAATATGAAGAATAAACAGGACTTCCAGCCTTTGGCCATTGCCTTTAAACGGGCGGTGAACATTTTGAAAAAAGCAAAAGATTTTCATGGAAAGGAAGTGGACCCGTCTTTTTTTGAGGAAAGATGTGAATCCGCTTTGTATGATGCCTGCCGGGATGTGCGCCGGAAGGTCGCGGATTATCTTTTGGAAGGAAATTTTGACAGGGCCCTGTTGGCGATTTCAGGTTTGCGGGAACCGGTGGATGCATTCTTTGATGGGGTCATGGTGATGGCCGACAATCAGGATGTGCGGGACAACCGGCTGGCATTGTTGTCTGAGGTTGAATCACTGTTTAAGGACATTGCCGACTTTTCAAGAATTTCCGTATAACATAAACGGCCTGCGGCTCCGGGAAAACCGGGATAACAGAAATCAATGAGAATAAAAACAAGGAGAAGGATATGCCTTTTGATCCGGATAAGGATAAAAAGTTAAAGGAGTGGCGATGCGAGGAAACCGGGCTGTTGGTATCCATCAACCAGTACGGAGATGCTCAGCCCAAGGTGCAGATCGGACCCAGGATGCTGAAGAAAAAAGACGGAACAGACCGGGCACCGGCAAAAGCAGGCCGGTTAAATATCGAAGATATGGAATTTCTTTACGAAATTATCGATGAGGTCAAGGAAAATCTGGAAAGCCTGATCAAGCCGGAATAGCAGGGAATATTCCTTCGGAAGAAAAATGAATTCCAATGAAGCGGTGATTCATCCGAGAAGAAGTAATCGGTCTCCTGATCCGGGATCGGTCGTAATACTGGTTTCCTCTCAAAAGGATATGCAGGCGTTGTGCGATCTTCAAAAGGTGAAGCCGGATCACTCCATGGCATTCCTGATGAGCCGCATTTGCACGTTTGTTGTTGAAAACCAACGTTTCTCAGTCATCGGCCCGATCATCGGAGCGCCATATGCGGCCATCCTTCTCGAGAATCTGATTGCAAGGGGAGCACGGAATTTTATTTTTTTCGGCCTTTGCGGGTCTGTTTCACCGGAAACCCTGATCGGGGACATTGTGGTTCCCCGTGGCTCCTATATTGAGGAGGGCACCTCTCTTCATTATGGAAAAGAAACCGGTGATGTTTCTTTTTGTTCCGGGGATATCCTCCAATCACTGAAAGAATCCTGCAAGGCAGAGAGCCTGGATTTTCGGGAAGGGCTTGTGTGGACGACGGATGCGGTTTTTCGGGAAACCCGGGAACTGGTTCGTTCCTATCAGGAGAAGGGTGCCATAGCCGTTGAAATGGAGCTTTCCGCTCTTTGTACCATTGGAAATTATCGTGGTGTAAACGTCGGGGCTGTTCTGGTGGTGTCTGATGAATTGTTTACATACCAGTGGAAGCCCGGATTCGGATCAGGCCGCTTTAAGAGGCAATGCATAACCGTACAAAGGATGATTTCAAATTTATGCCTGAAATCAGCACCACTGAAATAGAACAGCTTGTCCGGCAGCTGGAAATATATAACGCTTCATATCGTAAGGGAGAGCTTTTAATCAGTGACCCGGAGTATGACCAGCTGGTGGAAAGGCTTCGAACCTTGGATCCATCCCACCCATTTTTACATCATGTCGAACCGGAATCGTTTGAAGGCAAGAAGGAGATTCGTCACCCGGTTCCCATGCTTTCCATTGAAAAAGCCTATTCCCGGGAGGAGCTTGAACGGTTTGTCAATCGTGTCAAAAAGGAAGCTTCGGAAATCGGAGTATTGGATATCCGGTTTATCGTGACCCCGAAGCTGGATGGTCTTGCCGGACGGGATGATGGAGAAATTTTTGCATCAAGGGGGAATGGCGAGGTCGGTTACGAGATCAGCAGCGCATTTGAAAAAGGGATTATCCCTCTTGGCGGTCGCGGCCGGGGTATCGGTGAAATCGTCATCCAAAAATCCTATTTTGATGAGCATTTATCCACCTATTTTGAGCATCCCCGTAACCTGGTGGTGGGCATCATCAATTCCGATAAACTCAATGAATACGCAGTCAAGGCCATAGAAGACAGGGCGGTTTGTTTTGTGCCTTACGCAGAACTGGAATCCTGGACCGGAACTCCGGAAGAACTATTGGATCAGGTCGAAGAGATCACCCGGGAGCTTTCATCCAAAACGGATTTTCCCATGGATGGTATGGTCGCCGGCGTGATGGATGAGACTGTGCGTGAGAAAATGGGCGCCACTGCCCATCATTATCGATGGCAGATCGCCATTAAAACAAAGGGGGAGACTGCCGTCACCCACGTTAAGAACATTGTCTGGCAGGTGGGAAGAACCGGCAGCGTGACGCCGGTGATGGAAATTGTGCCGGTGTCCCTTTCCGGCGCAACCATTAAGCGGGTCACCGCACACAATGCCGGAAAAGTGAGAACGGAAAAAATCGGTCCGGGAGCGGAGATTGAGATTATCCGGAGCGGAGAGGTGATCCCGAAACTGGAAAAAGTGATCATCCCTTCCGAACAGGTGGAACTTCCCGGATTCTGCCCATCCTGCCACTCCTCCCTGGTATGGGACAATGACTTTTTAAAATGCATGGCTTCTTCATGTCCGGCTCAGGTGGAGCAGGGGATTATGCATTTTTTTAAGATTCTGGGAACCGCGGAATGGTTCGGCATCAAGACCGTTCAAAAGCTTGTGATGAAAGGCTTTTCCCGTCTTGAAAAAATATATGTCATGACGGAACAGGATTTTCTGGAAATGGGGTTTGGACCGGTACAGTCAAAGAACTTATGGAATGCCATACAGACAAGTATTTCCAAACCAGTTGAGGACTGGCGCTTTTTGGCGGCTTTTGGGATTCCGGACCTTGGTACCGGAGACAGCAGAAACCTTTTGTCGCATTTTCGGCTGGAGGAGCTTGGCAATATTCGCAAGGAGGAAATTGTCAAGATTCACGGATTTGGTGAGAAAACAGGTGAATCCATACAAAAGGGTATTGAGAAGGTCTGGGATACAATCGAAAAGATGCTGCATATAGGGTTTGTTCTGGAAAAAACACCCCTGGAACATGAAAAGCAAACCATGGGCAGCCCCATTGCCGGAAAAGGAATCGTGTTTACCGGCAAAATGAAAACCGGCAGTCGGGAAGACATGCAGGTTCAGGCAAGAAAGCTGGGTGCCAACGTGCAAACCGCAGTGAGCGGAAAAACCGAATACCTGGTCTGCGGTGAAAATGTGGGGGCCGGCAAAATTAAAAAGGCCAAGGAAGTGGATGCGGTAATCATCACGGAAGAAGAATATCTTCAAATGATCAGGGCTGCAAAAAACAGGTCATGATCTGTTTTCCGATCATGACCCTTTCAGACACCTTGAACGGCGGGCAACACTAAAAAGGCACTCCTCATATTTCGGACTCAGGATTGCAACTCCCTCGGCCGTTGCCTTCTATCCGTGTCTTCCCTTCTTTCAATCCCTTGTCTTCGTTCCGGAATGTATATGTCATAAGATACACACCGTCGTTCAATATTGCTGCGTCTGCCGCCGTTATCGGATAGAATTTTTTTCAAAATATCCGTCTCCTTTTTGATAAAGCCTTTCCGGTCATAAAATCATGCCAAAAGTCAATTGACAGGTCTGATCGATCTTCATTCCTGTCTTGGTTTTCTTGTTAGAGCAAGAGCCATACCAATGGAGAAGCAATAAAAAAAGACTATAATAACAGCTTGCTGTCGTCAGTGTATGGCCTATTTTGATGGGGTTTGTGGAATGGGTGAAACAAAAGCAGGAAAGAATCTTACCATTCGAACCTATATGTAATATACTGAAAAAGAACGACAGCCATAGTCTTGCGGCGAAGAAAAGATGCCCCCGTACATTTTTTGTGTACGGGGGCATCATCATGATCAACCAAGACAATAGGAGAAACACGAGTTAATTCTATTTGTATCTCCCGACAATCGATATGGCGTTTACATTGGAAAATGGGAAACCACCCAGATTGTGTGTCAGGCCGATACGCGGGTTGCTCAGCTGCCTGTTGCCGGCTCTTCCCAGAAGCTGGAGATACATCTCATAAAGCATTCGAAGTCCGGATGCACCAATGGGATGACCAAAACATTTCAGCCCACCGTCAATCTGGCAGGGGATTTTGCCGTCCGCATTAAAGAAACCATCCATAACATCTTTTGTTGCGCCGCCTTCAGGAGAGATATAGAGATCCTCATATGTCACAAATTCGGTGATGGAGAAGCAGTCATGCACTTCAAACATGGAGATCTCTTCTCTGGGGTTTTTGATATCCGCTTCCTTATAGGCTCTTTTTGCAGCGTGCCTGGTTGTGGCAAAATAAGAACCATCCCAATCCTTATATCCCTGTTCCTGACCGTTACTGACAGCCAATTGGAGAGCCTTGACGGTGATCAGATCGGTTTTGCCAAGGCTTTTCGCGATTTCAGGAGTGGTTACAATGGCACATGCAGAACCATCGCTTACGCCACAGCAATCAAAAAGCCCCAATGGATCGGCAATGATCGGAGATGCCATGACCTGCTCAAGCGTTACCGGTTTTCTCAAATGGGCCTTGGGATTTTTGGCACCGTTTGCATGGCTCTTGACAGATACCAGAGCGATCGCTTTTTTCAGATCCTCATAACTGATGTTGTGTTTGGCTCGATAAGCGCTGGCAAGTTGTGCAAAAGATCCGGGTGCGGAAATGTTCGGCATAACCTGACCCACCAATGAACCGCTGTTGACACTATCCATGGCCGGCAATCCGCCATAACCGGTGTCTTTTAATTTCTCAACGCCCTGGGCAAGAGCGATATCACAAGCTCCGGAGGCAACGGCATAAACCGCACCTCGAAATGCCTCTGTTCCGGTGGCGCAGAAATTCTCCACCCGGGTAACCGGAATATAGGGCAGCCGGAGAGCAAATGGCAGACCAAGCGCACCTTTTCCGGTTCCGATTTCATCATAGCATTGGCCAAACCAGGCGGCCTGGATTTCACTTTTATCAATTCCGGCATCTGCAATACATTCCTGGAAAGCCTCTACCATGAGCTGTTCCGGGCCGCAGTCCCATCTTTCGCCAAACCGGCTACATCCCATTCCAAGAATTGCCACTTTATCTTTGATTCCATCAGCCATGTTATGCCTCCTCTTTTGAAATTACCGGTCTTGCTTTCCAGTAATACTGTATAAAACCTCTTGGCTTATCAAAATTCCGAATTCGGAATACCATTTTGACCGGTAGTCCGACCTTGATCTTGCCGGCCTCGTAGTCTGTGAAATCGAACATGCCACGGCCCTCGTTTTCAAAGGTGATCATGCCGTAGTGCGCCGGAGGGTCCAGCGTATAGGTTAACAGGTCGGAGGTATAGGTTTTTATTTTTCCCGGCTGGTCTGAAAATTCACAGTCCTCCTGGGTTCCGATCTCTCCACATTCAGGGTTCACGCACATTTCCGATTTCGGGAATTGGGCTGTGCCGCATTTTGTGCACTTCCCGCCGACCATTCCGAGAATCATCTTACGGCTTCGATACAGGGTCGTGAGGGCGGTTTTATAATTTCCTTCCGCTCTCATCATCCAATCCTGCTGAAGCATGCCTCGATGGGACAGAAATTTAATATAATTGAGCTCCGGCTTTTTATCTGCCAGGCAACCGGAGATTCCGATTCTGGGGCGTAGATTTTTAATCTTGTCCGTTACCTCAAACAACATGGCAACCGCTCCCTGGCCGAAATTTGCGATGAGCAGTTTGTCACCGGGTGACGCTGTTTCAAGAGCCAGGGCCAGCATGACGATTGGATGAGCAGTACCGGTATCACCGCAAACCTTGTGCATATTATCAGCTACTTTGTCGGAGGTGATGCCGAAACCGGCTGCGATTTCGGCGGGAACGCGGCCAAAGACACAGGGCATGATGAAGCGGGAGATTTCCTTGCCGTTTATGCCGGTTTTTTTGAGCAGCCCCTGAATTGCTTTCGGGACCAGCTTGGTTATGCCTTCATCCTTGATCCACCGTTCTTCCCAGTTGTAATCAAATTTTTCTCCCTGTCCTCTGAAGTGATCGATAAAATCGTCAGAGACAGTATAAGCGCCTTTAAATTCGGCAATTACATCTTTTTTTCCAATCATAAGAGATGCTGCGCCGTCGCCTGCCCATAGTTCATGTGAGTAGGCCATTTTGGTGATACGCCGGTCACCGGCGGCGACCAGTGCATTCCGGTAGTCTCCTGTTTTGACCGCGTTGATTGCTGCAATCACCGCAGACAGGCCGGATCGCGTAGATCCTGTAAAGTCCGCTGTTTCCAGATCTTCTTTTAAATTTAATGCAGCAGCAAGAATTCCGCTGTTTTGCCTGTCCTGGAAGGGAAGGTTGAGGGATGCCAGATATGTTGCATCTATCTGTGTCTTGTCGAATCCTGCAATACAGTCCCGGGCAGCCTCAACCGCCATTGTCAGACTGTCTTCATCCCAGTTCGCCATTGATTTTTCACCGCCTGCAGACCCGATCAGTCCCGGTGCCATCCAGGCGTTTGCGCCGTATATTGCGCCGCGGTTTAATCGTAATCTGGGGATATAACCGCCATAAGATGTGATACCAACCATGATTGACCTCCGTGGTTTTTAAGTGTATTCAATTCCGATTACAGAAGTGATCTCAAAACAGTTTCATTTTTTAGAGATAACTGCTGTAAAATAACAAGTGCCGGCCGGTACAGTTTGTTTCCTTTTCTTGTTGGGCTTGGAGGAGATTCAAGCAAACCGTTTGAAAAGTTATAAACACATTGCTGGGCTTGGCCGGCACTTGTTAAACCGTATTCTAAAATTAGAATGAGTTACAACATAATAAGATTGCTTTTCAGCTTCCTCATTTCCGGCATCAGGAAATCAACGGCCCTAAAAAGGCAAAGGATTCACCGACACTTCCGAGGCTTTTTGCATTGTCCAGACTGGTAATTTTGCTCCAGTTTTCTTTAATTTCTTCTGCTGTGATTTCTCTCTGCCCATTACCGATACAGATTCCGGGCGCGCAGACGACTTCCGTTCTGCTGAACCAGCCTGCGGCGCAGTTAAAAATCATTTTGGTGTCCTGATTTTGCTCGGAGACAAGATACAATACCAGCGGTGTGATGAATTCGGGTTTGAGTTTTTTAAACAGATCCGGAGGCATAATGTCTTCAGTAAGACGAGAAGCGGCAATGGGGGCGATCGTATTGATTTTGATGTTGTATTTCGCCCCTTCAATGGCAATATTGTTCATCAGTCCGACCAGACCCATTTTTGCGGAGCAGTAGTTACTTTGTCCGAAATTACCATATAAGCCTGCGCCGGAAGCAGTGTTGATGATTCTTCCATATCCATTATCTTTCATGATTTTAAATGCAGGCTGTGTTACGCAGTAGGCACCTTTCAGATGAACAGCCAGAACCAGATCCCATTCCGCTTCCGTCATTTTCACAAGGCTTTTATCTCTCAAAATACCCGCATTGTTGATGACGATGTCGATTTTTCCAAAATTATCGACCGCTGTTTTAACAATATTTTCTCCTCCCTCGACGGTTGCTACGGAATCATAGTTGGCTACGGCGACTCCACCTGCTTTTTTAATTTCATCAACAACATTGTCGGCAGCACTGGTGCTTTTTCCTGAGCCGTCCCTTGTACCGCCCAGATCATTGACAACCACTTTTGCGCCTCTTTGGGCAAGGGCCAATGCGTAAGTTCGACCAAGACCGGCACCGGCACCGGTTACGATAGCGACTCTGTTATCAAATCGAATTTCTGTCATAATCTTTCTCCTCATGGTTGATTGGGTGGTTATTTGAAGCGATTTCGCTATTCATCCTGTGTCAACCGCTTCCCCTTTATAGTCGTTGTACTCAAATGTATGGCAACACTTTACAGCTGCATCAGTTTGGAAATAATAAATTTCATAATTTCATTTGTTCCGGCAAAAATGGATGTGACCCTGGCATCCCGCCATCCACGAGGGATTGAATTGTTTTCTATCATCCCATCTTCCCCCATAATTTCAAGCGCCTTTCCCAAAACACGGTTTGACATTTCCGTTGTCCAGAATTTTGCCATAGAGGTTTCTGTCTTAATATCCCTTTTTTCCATATGATCGGCGATCAGTTTGTCTACGAACGTTCTGCCGATTTTTAGATCGGCAGCCATTTCCACCAATGCAAATTGAATCGCCTGAGACTTGGATAACGGTTTCCCGGCCCCATCTTTTTTTGTTTTGCAATATTCCACAATCTGTTTCATACATACTTCCGCTCCATAAACGGCTCCCATGGAACAGACCAGTCTTTCCTGCTGAAGTTTTCCCATCAGCATCAGGAAGCCAAAACCCTTCTCTCCAAGAAGGTTGGTTTTTGGAATCCGGCAATTGTTAAAAAACAGCTCAGCGGTGTCCTGGCTGTGCCAACCCATTTTTTCAAGCTGTTTTCCTTTTTCAAAACCGGGTGTTCCTGCCTCCACAATATAGAGGGAAAGTGCCTGATAGGGGTCTGCCACTGCCGGGTCTTTAGCGGCGACGATAACAATATCACAGAGAATACCGTTTGATATAAATGTTTTTGAGCCGGATATGACAACATCATCGCCATCTTCTACAGCGATTGTCTGCAGGGAAGAAAGATCACTTCCTGCACCTGGTTCCGTCATGGCCACAGCGGTTACGATTTTTCCGGATACACATCCGGGGAGATATTTTTTCTTCAGTTCTTCCGATCCATATTCTTGCAAATAGGGAACAACAACATCGCTATGCAGTGGTGCAGCAAGTCCGGTCTGACCGGTTGCAGCTATCTCTTCACAAACGATTGCCGAATAGAGAAAATCTCCACCAAGCCCTCCATATTCTTTGGGAACGCTTGTACATAGGAAGCCGTTTTCTCCCATTTTATTCCAGATTTCTCTTGGAACAATATGATTTTTTTCCCATTGGTCTGCATAAGGTGTTACTTCTTTTTGCAGAAAATGTCGAAGACGCTGTCTGAAATCATTATGTTCGCCTGTATAGTGTAAAATATCCATGATTGTCCTTCTCCTAATCCCTATCACGAAGCTATTTTAATTTTCCGATAGTTGTATTCGCTATTATATCCTTTAATATAGTGAAATTTCCCTCTCTGATCTGCAATACCTTGGCATCGCGATAGAAGTGCTCGATTTCATATTCCGTCATATAGCCATATCCACCCAGCAATTGAACAGCTTCATTGGTTACTTCCATAGCAGCATTGGTGGCTGCAATTTTGGTCATTGCAGAGAATTTGGGATCGATTTTCCCGGCATCGAATTTCTGGGCGGCTTCATATGTCAACAATTTTGCCGATTCGATCTTGACACACATGTCTGCTATTTTGTGTCTGACCGACTGAAATGCTGCAATCGGCCGGTTGAATTGTTCTCTCCCCTTGATATACTCCAAAGCTCTCTCATAGGCACCCTGAGCGGTTCCGATAGCCTGCGCGGCAAGAAGAATTCTGCTTTCCGAAAAGAATTTTTGAAGATGATCATATCCTTTCCCTTCCTCACCGATTAGGTTGATTGCGGGGACCCTCGCATTTTTAAATGTCAGTTCAGACATGTTCATCATATTGATTCCGAGTCTGGTTCCAAGATCCTTGCTTGCCAGCCCCTCTGTTGCTGATTCAACCAAAATCAGACTGGTACCATCTTTTGTAACAGGTGAGTCCGGACTGGTCTGACAGAGAACAATATAAAATTCCGCTGAACCCCCGTTTAATACAAATGTCTTTTTCCCATTGATCACCCAGCTGTCGCCATCCTTTGTTGCTGTTGTCGAAATTTTGGTGAGATCTTGACCGCAGTCCGGCTCCATGAATGCCCCGCCGGAAAGAGCTTCTCCTTCGACGATTCGGGGAAGATATTTGTTTTTCAGATGATCATTTCCAAATCGGAGAATACATTCAGAAGCATATCCGGCCTGGGAAATGGTGATTCCCAAGCTTGAATCTTTCCGGCACATTTCCTCTGTGACAATTACATTTTCAAAGATTCCAAGATCGGCACCGGATACCTCTTCCGGAAAATGGATGCCGATAAATCCTAATTCAGCTGCCTTTTTCCATGTTTTTGTCGGGTATTCCTTCCTTTTCTCCAGCTCCTGGATTTCTTCCTTGTCAAACTCTCCTTTTGCAAATGCTTTCACGGCTTTCTGAATCTGTTGTTGGGATTTATCAAATTCAAACATTTTGTCTTACTCCTGACCCGTTGTCTTCCTGTGGGGAAGATTTTTTATGCGTTTTTTTGCTGTGTAACTGGGCATTATTTTGCTGACTTTTTATGGGAACACCTTATGATTCATTTATTTTTTTTTCCTGCATGAATGCGGGTATCAGAATAAAATTCAAGGTTTCCTTTACAACATCCAAATAATCCCGGCATTCCGCACCGATGATGGGGCTTAAAAATTTTTTGCCCGCAATAAAATTGAACAGGGATAGCATGACAGCCATTACCCTGGCCTTTGCCTGTTTTGTGATTTTATCTTTATCCATGGCAAGCCCCATTGAAATTGCTATTCCTGTTATGATATCGATAAAATGGAACTCGGTGATATCTTTTCCTTTTGGTTTGGTAAAATAATTCAAAAGGATCAGATTGGTGATTTCCGGGTTCTGAAAAAGATAGTCACAGGACTCATTGATGGCAATTTCAAGGCGATTGGGAAGGGGTTTTCCATGGATAATTTTCTCAATCCTTTTCAATTCCTGTCTCAGCTCCTCTTGAGTGTCCATCAGGACAGCATTGTAAAGGTCTGCTTTTTCACCCCAGTGATAGTACAGTGTCGAAATGTCGATTCCAACCGCTTTTGCGATCATGCGTGTTGTCGTACCTGAAAATCCGTTTTTGCTGAAGATTTTACGTGCGGAAGCCAGTATTTTGGCCTTCATTGAATTTGGATCGCGTCGGGCTTTTTCAAGGGGCGTCGCCATAAGTATGCCTTTTCCCATCAATTCTATCCCAAAATTTGTTTGCATCAATTGATGGAGAGATTAGCCAATCTGTTTTCTGTTGTCAAGCATAAATCTGATGTCTGAAATTCTTTTTGCACGATGATTTTTGTTTTTATTTATGAATTACATAATTTGATTAGTTTTTATGGGATTGAGTATGGTTCAGGCATTTAAAGGTTGTTTTCTGCTGTTATTTTGGTACAATGATTGCTATATATTTCATCGTGATACCGAAATAATGGTATTGGCTTTGAAACACACGGAATG
Organism: Desulfobacteraceae bacterium; assembly: GCA_003599865.1. Classification (GTDB taxonomy): domain Bacteria; phylum Desulfobacterota; class Desulfobacteria; order Desulfobacterales; family SURF-7; genus QZKS01. The sequence goes on along the minus strand of QZKS01000022.1, from coordinate 22,770 downwards.
ATAATTGAGGAATAAAAATATGATTAGAAATACAATTTTTATGCTTTTTGGTTTTGTTTTAATCATTTTGACTGCACGCATTGTAAGTGCGGAAATTTATAACGGTGTAGAGATCGAAAGCGCTACCAGCTTTGCCGACAATACTTTAGATTATACCGCAGGGGCAAACGTAGGAGCACCATACAATGATCCTGCAGCAGCTCTTGGCGCCCCTGATTTTACGGAGAATCATAATTTGCCGGCATATCAGGTTGCACCGTTTCCATCGGTCAGTCTGGGTGATGCCGGAAGCCTTACCCTTCGGTTTACCAATAATTCTTTAACCACATCCGGTGACGCTGAAATTGATCTCTGGTTTTTTGAGGTTGGAGATCAAATCGAATCAACCGCGGTTTCCATCAGCAAAGATGGTACAACATGGATATCGGTAGATAACATTGGCGGTGCGACTTCGGGTATTGATATTGATGCATATCTGGATTCCGGTGTGGAACTTTGGGGTAAGTATTACTATGTTAAATTGACGGATTTGGATGAAAAAAAGTCCGGTTCCCCATATGCAGGAGCGGACATTGATGCGGTTGCAGCGCTGAGCAATGCAATCACAGATGATGCCAATGCTCCTGTTGCTGTAATCGGATCTGACCAGACCGTATCTCAGGGAGATACGGTAACCCTGGATGGGATAGCATCCTATGATCCGGATGGCGGTTCCTTTACATACTTGTGGGGACAAACACATGGAGCTTCGGTAGCATTATCAAGCAGCACGACCGTACAAACCGTCTTTACCGCGCCGAATGTAGCTGCAGATGGAGAGTCTCTTGTTTTCAGACTGACGGTTACCGATTCCGGAGGATTGCAATCATATGCAGATACCATTGTGACTGTTATCGGGAGTTCCGGGAATCGGCCTCCGGTAGCAAATGCCGGTCCGGATCAGGATGGTGTTACTCCAGGAAAGATTGTTTATTTGAACGGATCCAATTCATTTGATCCTGAGTCTGCTTCGATTCAGTCTTACTCATGGCTGCAATTGTCCGGAACGGCCGTAAGCTTATCCAGCTCATCGGCTGCAAAACCAACTTTCACTGCTCCTTTTGGTGGTACCAGTGGTGATACACTGGTATTTGAGCTGACCGTATCAGATGACAAAGGATTGCTGGCAAAAGATCGATGTTTCGTCACCGTAACCGACAAAAACTCACCACCTGTGGCAGATGCAGGCGACGACCAACTGGTTGGTCCCGGTGACTTGGTTAATCTCGATGGTTCGGGTTCATCAGACCCGGATACAGGTAAAGGAGATCAGATCCGTTATCATTGGAAACAGATATCCGGAACGCGTGTCGATCTTTCAAACTATACAACAAGCAGCCCTTCATTCATGGTACCTTCTGTGATCACGAGTGATGAAGCCCTGTTATTTGAGCTTACGGTTACGGATCTGGCCGGTCTCAGTGCCGTTGATATCTGTATCATCAATGTGGCTACCGGTGCTAACAGACCTCCGGTAGCAGATGCAGGCCCTGCATCGACCACAATGGTGGAAGGTTCAACCATCGACCTGGATGGATCAAACTCCAGTGATCCGGATGGTGATTCCATTACCTATCGATGGGTGCAGAAATCAGGACCTCCTTTGACTTTTTCGGATCCATTGGTTGTTCAACCGTCTGTCACCTCATCGGATGTTACGGCTGATGAGATAGCGGTTGTCGTCTTGACGGTAACCGATGCAAGCGGACTAGAGGGTTCGGATGAAATCAGGATTTCTATTGAAGACACCGGAACTGTGGTGGGTTCGTCCGAAACGGATGGAAGTGATGATGGCGGTTGTTTTATCATGTCCTTGATAAATCAATAGATATCCATTTACGCCTAAAATGCATTTCAGCGATGATGGTTGAATCATTTGACCATCATCGCTGCCAATAAAATATGTAAATTTTTTTAAGAGAGTCATGCATTGATTGTTTGAACGTATTTTTTTTCAATACGTTCTTCAAAAACCCCTCGTACCTTAGCAATACAAAAATTGGACAAATCAGATGAAGATGGATTATAATATGTTTAAAAAGCTGATAATTACGTATAATGCCGGCTAATATTTTATCAGTAGAGAAATGCAATGATTGAAAAAATCAGACGGTATGATCATATCATAACAAAGATCGCATTTTCCAACAAACTAATCGATAAAGCCCAACTGGCAAAAGCCTATTCCATCCAGAAAAAGCTTGAAAAATCAGGCGATAAAGTTCCAATAGATGAAATTTTTTTAAAATATAAGATGATACCGGAATCATTGATTGAGGATCTTCGGACGGCGACAAAAAGAAGTTTTGCAAAAGGTTTCGGATCACGAGCGTTAAAGAAAGGATTTGTAACGAAAAGTCAGATTGACGCTGCGATGGGTCTGCAGGCAAAAGAATTTATGAAGAACCGCTCATGCAGTTCTATTGGGGAAATAATGGTTGATCAAGGGATGATTACGGAAGAGCAACGCCAAGTCATTTTGAAAGAAATGGAAATTCTGGAAAAAAAAGAGACGGGCCAAGAGATGAAGCCATTCCTTGATTCCGGAGTTGGCGCTGATGACCGTGGCAATGAAACGCAAAAGATGGTCATTCAAGAATCCCTTACATCAGCAGGCCGTTTTGAGAAATTGACAGCCGATGGTGATATATTGAAATCTCCGGATGATCAGTCTGAGGGAAGTAAGGCAGTATTGATTATTTCCGAGGACAAATTTGAGGCCAAGATTGTCTTCTCGGGTGATTTTTCAAAGCCGGTTTCCATGGATGAGATCGAAGATCTGCTGGAAGATGGAGGGATTGATTATAACCTTGTTGATATGGCAAAAATAAAGTCGTTTTTGAATACAGTGAAGAAAGGCAATGATGAACTGGTTATTGCAAAGGGTGAAAGGCCGGTACCAGGAAAGGCTGCCTGCATAACATATTTTTTTGACACAGATTATCTCGGTGCCGGTCGGATCAATGAAGATGGCACAATTGATTATAAGGATAGAGGGGCTATCCCGCGTGTAAATGCCGGGGATTTAATTGCAGAGAAAGTACCTTCGCAGCCAGGCAGAGATGGTTTTAATGTCTATGGCATATCAATCCCTGTTTCTGAACCGGAAGATAAGGACCTGATATGCGATTCCGGAGTTGAATTATCGAACGACGGTTTAAAAGTATTCGCAAAGGTTGAAGGCCAGCCAAATGTGACGATTACCGGTAAGCTGTCTGTTTTTGACGAGTTTAATGTGAAAGGTGATGTGGACTATAATACAGGAAATATAGAATTTGATGGCAATATCAATGTGGAGGGTGCGGTAAAGGATGGATTCAGTGTCAGAGGGGGGAATCTTACAGCAAAGGAGATACATGGAGCAATGATTTATCTGAAAGGTGATCTGACGGTGGATGGTGGGATTTTTGGTGCCGGTATCCAAACCGAAGGCCAGGTTATCGCAAGATATGTAAAGGATGCCAACATTAAGTCATACGGTGATGTGGTTGTAGATAAGGAAATTCTTGATTCCAAAATACGAACAAGTGGAAAATGTATTATTGAAAGAGGAAAGATCATTTCCTCCTTAATAACGGCAAAGGAGGGTATTGATACCAAGCAGATTGGAACGGACGTTTCTCCTCCATGCACGATAAAAGTAGGCCAGGATGAGCATATCAGAAAAATTATTCAGGGATTGGATTATAAGATTCAAAAGAGAAGAGAAGAATTAGAAAAAGAACAGGCGCAATATGAAAGTCTTTTGGAAGAACAGAGGCGGTTACATGTAAAAATTTCCGAATTTGCGCAGGCCCAGGATCGTGCGAAAATGTTGGAAAATGCATTGTCGCAGAAAATGAAAACAGCAGAAGCTCAGAAGGCAGAGGATGAGAGAAAAAAAATAATGCTTGTAATGGAGAAGGTAAGAGAGAAATCGCAAGATATTGGAAACAAGATCGGGGAAATTTTTTCAGAGCAGGAACGTATTCTGGAAGAAATCTCAGCATCCATGACAAAAATAGAAACGGAAATTACATTAATCGAGAAAATAGGCAAAGAGAAAAGTGATGTGTCGGAATGGTCGAAAAAAGAGCCCGGGAATCCGGTTGTTGTTGTCAGGGGAGAGATTTATGGCGGTACGAAACTTTTTGGACCACATGCCCTTATGACACTGGATGAGACAGAGAAAAATGTTATGATTAAAGAGGTGCAGTATGGTGAATCGGAAAAAAAATGGAAAATCGAAATTATAAAAGCATCCGGCATGTCGGCATTTAAAAAAGCTTGACACAATAAAAAATTTTACCTATAAACCGACCAGATGTCCGGTTTTTAATCCAAGCGGTCGGAAATTTACGCAACCAATCGAATTTACAAACTATCCATTTTTTTGAAAGGAGAGAATTATGGCAGCGTTTGAAAACAGAGAGATCATGCATTCCGTATTGGGAGGGTTATTTGAAGCGCTTGTTACTCATCCTGAGTTTGGTCCCAAGTTTGCAGCAACCGGAATTGTCATTAAGTTTAATATCACAGATCCAAAAGATCAGCTGTGGATAACACCCGGAGATGGTAAAATCGGAGAAGTGATCTGGGGTGACACAGATTCAAAAGCCACCGTTGAAATGACATTGAGCGGTGATACCTGTCATAAATTCTGGCTGAAACACATTTCCATGCCGGTAGCTTTGGCCAAAGGATTGATTAAGGCTAAAGGACCGATGCCCAAGGTTTTGAAACTTCTACCCTTGTTGAAGCCTGCATATGAAATGTATCCTGAACATGCGAAAAGTTTTGGACTTTCAATTGAGAAAAATGAATAGCAGGAGGGAAAAACAATGGAGAGGAGTATTAAACAATTTGAAACCGATCGATTGCTTGCCGTCAAGACTGCAGCAAGGTTAATTCTGGCATCCGGAACAACTTCGCCCAGGGTCGGCGGTGTTGGGGAATGTTCAATTCATATTCTGGATGATGATTGCGAAATAGAAGATGTCTGCCAAGAGATGGAAAGGATGGCGGGCATCAAAAAAAGCTGGGATTTTTTTGCACGTGATGCAGCAATGCTTCGGGATGCTGATGCTGTTCTCATTGCCACTTCCCTGAGATGTGTCTCTGATCCTGCAGACATCAATTGTAATCTTTGCGGCAAGCTGGTCTGCGAATATCTTAAAGAAGAAGATAAATTGCCGGATGATCCGGATGTAGCCTTCAGGGGACCCTTGTGTACCTTTCGGGCGACAAATATAGCTTATGCAGTTGATGGCATGGTTTCCCAGGCAAGAAATCTGGGGATTGATTATGGGGTATTCTGGTCTGTAGGAGCAGCAGCGATGCGTTTGAAAATATTGCCACGGAATACAGGATTTGCGCTTGCAGTAGGAATTTCCGTTACCGAGAAAAGTCCGTTCAGAGATATTCCCAAACGATATGCTGAGATCAATCAGAGAAGCATGAATGACAGAATGATTCAACGGTTATGGCCTCAGTTCCGATCGATTTATAGTTGATCCGTGAAGCGAATTTGCCATGGATGATAATCGGATACTGGATACCAACCGATTGAATATCATGAATGAATCATAACAAAGGACAGATCAGGGTGGATGTCCTTTATGGATATGGAGGAGATAATGGCAATCAAAGAAATGTCTCAACTTATAGGCAATGGATTGGATCGTGCAGTGGAACTCATGGCGGTTGCAGCCCATAACAGCTTTCGGTTTAAAGATAGAAATACGGTAAAAATTATCACCGTTGAGGGAGAAGACCTTGAACAGATCGCGGAATACTGCTTTTCCCTGGGAGATATGTCCCCTCTCGCTGCAAGAGATGGAAGACACCTTGCACAACTGATCAAAGAACCTTGCTCCCTGATGGTTATCGGTGATAAACGAAAATCGGATTTTAATTATAATTGTGGTGCCTGTGGTTATAAAACATGTGCAGAGCTGAACAAAGCAGAAGAAGTGGAATCACTAACGGCTAATGGCCCAAGCTGTATGTTTAAAAATTTGAATTTAGGGATCGCGGCAAATTCAGCAGCCGCTATGGCACACCGTTTGGGCTTGCATTGCAGGGTTTTCAGCACACTTGCTTTCAGTGCGCTGGCTCTTGGTGTAATAACCGATGTCGATATCGTGATCAGTATTTCCGTAAGTGTTTCCAAGAAAAATCCATATTTTGATCGCCATGAATTCTGGACTAAAGAACACTGGGACGAGATTTTCGCCAAAGAGTTCCCCACGTATAACCGAGGGTTCATTGGCGCTGTTGAAGATTAGGCATGATATTCCATATTTCAGTACCTTTTGGCGGAATAGAAGGGGGAGATACAGTATGAGTTCAAAAGCCCATTTGAATCAGGCCATAGCTTCTCATCTTATTGAAATGAAAGCCGAGGATAAGCCCGATCAGGAAATCCTTATTTTTGAAAATGGAGATTATGCCCATGATATCCTTACGTATAAGGACTTGTATGAAAATTCCAATAAGGTTGCCCGCCTGCTTTTGGATAGTGGTGTGACAAAAGGTGATACCTATGCGGTATTTATGAGGAATCATCCCGAATTTGTTTATTCGATGCTCGCAGGGCCGGTGATAGGCGCGATAATGGTGCCCATTGACCCGCGGAGCCGCGGGGACAGGTTGCGATTTCTTTTAGACAATTCCAACGCAAAGGCAGTGTTTGTCTCCGGAGAATTGCTGCCTCAGCTTACTCAGGTGATTAGCCGGTTACCGAATATCAAGTTGGTCAGTGCGATCTATCGTCCTGAGCATGACGTATCGGTTTCTTCGGATTATCCATCCATGAATGAAATTCTGGAAAAAGATTCCTGGGATACGGTTTCGCAACAAATCATGGATGTTCGCCATCCCATGCAGATTATTTATACCTCCGGAACAACAGGAGACCCGAAAGGAGTAATGATCCGGAACAACCGCTTTGGTCTGTATAATATTGCCACAAAGCTTGTCTGGAAATATAAACCAAATGATATTTTATATTCCGGTTTGTCTTTAACCCATGGCAATGCTCAGGCGGTGACATTATTTCCAAGTCTGAGTACTGGAGTAAAGGCAGTTTTCAGTGCTCGTTTTACCAAGAGTGGGATATGGGACATCTGTAGGAAATATGGCTGTACTTCTTTTTCTTTATTGGGTGGTATGATGGCAGGGATTTATAACCAGGAGGAAAAGGAGAACGATAAGGATAATCCGGTTCAGACGGTTATCAGTGCAGGAACCCCTGCTTCCATCTGGAAAGATTTTGAGAGGCGTTTTGATGTGAAGATTCTGGAGTGGTATGCAGCTGTTGAAGGGGGATTTGCTTACAAACCGCCCGGCAGGGGGCCGATCGGCTCTTTTGGGAAACCACTACCCGGAATGATGGAATTTAGGATTGTTGATGAAAATGATGAGCAGGTTCCCGATGGAGATACCGGAGAGCTGATTATTAAAATGACCCGCGGGGAAACCAAGGTGGATTATCATGATCTTCCAGATGCTTCAGAAAAGAAAACCCGCGGCGGCTGGTTGCGAACCGGCGATCTCGTGAGAAAAGATGCAGAGGGTTGGTATTATTTTGTATGTCGAAAAGGAAGTGAACTCAGACGAGCAGGAGATTTTATCCAACCGGACCACATTGAGAAGGTTATTGGTGAACATCCTGATGTCAGTGAAGTTTGTGTTTACGGTATTCCATCCGCTTCCGGTGCCCCCGGAGAGAGTGATCTTGTGGCTGCAATCGCTCCTGTTCCAGGTAGATCAATTGATCCAAAGATAATTTATGAGAAGTGCAAAACAGACATAGAATCAAATTTTATTCCATCATACCTTCAGATTGTTGATGAGATCCCGAAAACCATATCGGAAAAAGCATTGGACCGGGTACTGAGGGGGCAGTTCAAAACAGATGGTGAGAATGTCTATAAATTTGATGATTACCGATCGTGAGATTGTTTAATGGAATAAAACCAGTCATAATCCGATGTCTTTTTTGGATGAAAGGAGCAGATCGTGATGGGTTATAAAGAATTGAATATCGAACTGACGGATGAACAAAATGCCATCAAGGAAGAAACGCATCGTTTTGCAAAGGAGGTTTTACGGCCTGCCGGTATTGAGCTTGATAAAATGGCGCCGGAGGAAGTAATACAAAGTGATTTGTTCTGGAATACAATGAAAAAAGGATATGACCTGGGGTACCATACGATTTTTATCCCGGATACCTATGGAGGATTGGCAACCGATCCCTTGGAAACACACATCGTGCTGGAAGAACTTGCCTGGGGAAGTGTTGACTTTGCTATCGGTCTGGGGGTTTCCTGCTTTCCTGCTTTTTTTGCATCCATGGTTCCTTCGGAACGTCTGATTGATGAAATTATCGAACCATTTTGTCAATGCAAGGATGCTTCCATTATCGGATGCTGGGGAATCACGGAGCCGGAGCATGGAACGGATACGCTTTGTCCATATACGCCTCAATTTACGGATTCAAATATTTCCGGACAAGTGACAGCCCGACTTGATGGTGATGAATGGGTTATCGAAGGACAGAAGTCTGCATGGGTTTCCAATGGTACCATCGCCAACCAGACCCTTGCCTATCTGACCATTGATCCTTCCAAAGGCATGTCCGGTGGTGGAATCTGTATTATCCCCCTTGATCGTCCCGGTGTGCGCAGGGGCAAGCCGCTCAACAAGATGGGGCAACGTGCCCTGAATCAGGGGGAAATTTTTTTTGATCAGGTGAGGGTACCAAAGGAGTACATGCTTGTAGACGAGGAAAGCTACGATTCCATGCTGGATATCACACTTTCTACAGCCAATGCGGGTATGGGGGCGATGTTTGTCGGTGTCGCAAGGGCCGCATATGAGGAAGCGCTGGCCTATTCGAAAAAACGTATTCAAGGAGGGAAACCGCTTTTTGAGCATCAGTTGATCAAACATAAATTGTTCAATATGTTTATGAAGATTGAGGCGGCAAGGGCTTTATCTCGTTCCGCCATGATCTATAATTATAACAATACGCCGCCTATGATTGAGTACTCGATTGCATCAAAGGTTTTTTGTACCAATGTCTCACTGGAAGTCACCAGCGAGGCCATTCAGATTTTTGGCGGAAACGGATTGAGTTGTGAATATCCGATTGAAAAGTTTTTCCGGGATGCTCGTGCCGGGCTTATTGAAGACGGTGCGAATGACAGCCTGATGATAACAGGAGCCCACCATCTATAATCAAACAAAATGAAGGAAGGAAAAGAATGGAACATGTTTATATTATAGGACTTGGGATGATTCGGTTCAACAAGTATCCGGACCGTGGCGTTCGTGATATGGCTCACGAAGTTACACGCCTGGCGCTGGAAGATGCCGGACTGGAAAAAGAGAATTTGCAGGCGGCTTTTTTTTCCAATACCTTTTGGGGCATGTTTGATAATCAGCATTCCATAAGAGGTGAGGTTGCTCTCCGTTCCATGGGAATTGAGAAGATTCCGGTAACAAATGTTGAAAATGCCTGTGCCGGAGCATCAACAGCGCTTCACCTCGCATATACCGGTATCCGGGCTCAAATGTATGATGTGGCCATTGCCCTGGGATCTGAAAAAATAACCAATCCCAATAAGGCATTGTCGCTTTCAGCCTATGCTACCTGCATGGATGTCGGTAATTTTGAAAAACAGCTAAAGACAATGGAAGAGCTGAATAAAACATTTACAGTAGAAATTCCCGCGGATCAGACCCGGCCGGGAGAGGGCCGAAGTATATTTATGGATGCATATGCCATGGGTGCAAGATGGCACATGAGTACCTACGGCTCTACACAGAAGCAGCTGGCTTTGATCTGTTCAAAAAACCATTGGCACGGTTCATTAAATCCCATGTCCCAGTATCAAATGGATATGACCATGGAAGAGGTTTTAGCGGATAAGCCGATTGCCTATCCTTTGACACGGGCCATGTGTGCGCCCGTCGGTGACGGTGCAGCCGCAGCCATTGTCTGTTCCGAAAAATTTTTAAAAAAGCTGTCCGGTGCCCGTCCTATTCAAATAAGGGCATCTGTGCTGGGTACCGGTTCAGATCGAGGGCTCGATGGTGAAGATATTGGAGAGCGTCTGGCAAAAGAGGCCTACAGCACCGCCGGTGTCGGGCCATCTGATATCAGTCTTGCAGAACTCCACGACGCAACCGCATATGGGGAGCTCCATCAAACGGAAGCAATGGGTTTTTGTTCAATCGGTGATGGTGGACCCTATGCGGAGACCGGAGCCACAAGACTTGGCGGTAAACAACCTGTAAACACAAGTGGTGGGTTGGAGTGCCGCGGCCATCCGATCGGAGCCTCCGGTCTGGCTCAGATTTATGAGATCGGTGTTCAGTTGCGTGGTGAGGCTGGAAAGCGTCAGGTGGAAGGGGCGAGACTGGGACTTGCTGAAAACGGAGGGGGCAATATCGGTGTGGAAGAAGCTGCCATGTGCATTCATATTCTTGAAAAAGTATAATCCGGATCTTATCTGCTTTGGGAGAAATGAACGTTGATGAAAAGTATCGCCATAACCGGTGCTGCGTCCGGCATTGGGAAGGCCACTGCTGAATTGTTTTACCGCAGAGGGTGGTATGTCGGATTGTTTGACGTTAATGAAAAGGATCTGACTTCTTTTTTTTCAAAATTTGATGAACAGAAAGCATGCATGAAAAAGATGGATGTAGCTGATCCGCAAAGCGTGAAAGATGCAATCCGTTTTTTTTCCGAAAAGACAGACGGGAAAATGAATGCTCTTTTTAACTGTGCCGGCATTCTCCAGATGGGGCACCATGAAAAGATACCGCTGAACATTCAGAAAAAAATGGTGGATATCAATCTAATTGGTATTTTGAACTGTATTGATGCGGGTTTTACTATTCTCAAGAATACGGAAAATAGCAGAATCATCAACATGTCTTCCGGATCTGCGGTTTATGGCACGCCTGAACTGGCTGTTTATTCCAGCACAAAATTTGCCGTTCGGGGTCTTACGGAAGCTTTGAATATTGAATTTGAAGATCAGGGAATCTGGGTGTGTGATATTATGGCACCTTATGTTACTACACCCATGATCATGAATGCCAGACAGAAAGCTTCCAGCGTCGGCAAGCTGGGAGTAAGAGTTTCACCGGATCAGGTTGCAGAGATCGTCTGGAAAGCGGTATGCGGGCGCAGGGTTCACTGGATTGTAAGCTTGCATTTGAAATTGTTGATGTTCTTAACAAAAATAGGGAATAGTCACATCACTCGATTTCTGGTGCGATCATTAACGTTTTCATCTGAATGATTTGTACGGAGTCATTTTTTCGAATTCGCCATAAGCAAGAAGCCATTGCAAAAGATTGTCGAGAGATTGAAATCTTTTGGGATGGCTTCTGTTTTTATAGACTGATTTTCCGCCAACCGGAAAATGTGGTTGCATAAAACAGAAGATATTTTGTAATAGTTTTGATGGTTTTTTCTTTTGAAAAGGCTGCGTGGGATTATGAAGGTCCGGATAAAAAATCGTGGAATTGGAATCTATTATGAGTATTCGTCATGTAGGTGTGGATAGAGATCAGGATGGTTTTCTGAAGATCAGCTGGGTTTCGGATCATCAGGACCGGACTGTGTCCATTTATTCCGGTAATACGCCGGATGATATTGACTATTTGAACCCGATTGCAAAACTGAAGGGGAAAAACGAGTTTGCGTGTAAGGATCGCGCCTTTGATTTCCGGCGATATTTTTCCATCATATCGGAAAATGGCCAGAGAATTATTTCGGCGGAAAGATTGGTACATCTGGAAGGTACTTTGAATTTTAGGGATCTTGGCGGATACAAAACCGATACGGGAAAACATGTCAAATGGGGGAAAATTTTTAGATCAGATTCTCTGTCAAAATTAACACAGAAAGATCATTTTATATTGAATCAAATGGGATTAAAAACAGTTTTTGATTTTCGGGGTAAGGCCGAGATGGAGAGGTCTCCTGATCGTCTTCCACGTGACGGTTCCATCGTTTTTTTTCATCTTCCTGTTTCCAGCCACAGCTTTGATACATTGTCAGCGCTGGAAAGACTGAAGAAAGGAGATACCGGTTGGCTAACTGAGTCCTTTATGAGGGATGGATATATTACCAATATTGATCAATATGCCCAAACATGGGGCATGGTCATGAATTGTCTTTCCATAGCGGAGAACCGACCTCTCGTTTTTCACTGTACTGCCGGAAAAGACAGAACCGGAACGTTTGCAGCCCTTTTGCTTCTACTGCTTGGAGTACCTGAGGAAACCATTATCCACGATCATGGGATTTCCAATTTTTTTCTCGCTGATTTTCTGGAAAAACTATTCGCTTATTTTAAGACTTACGGCGTTGAACGGGAAAAAATTAATCCGTATCTCACGGCCCCCAAGGATGCCATTATTGCTCTGCTGGATCATATTCGGAAAAAGTATGGTTCTGCGGAAGAATATTTTTTGCGTAAGGCCGGATTAAAATCCGATACAATTCAAGTATTACGGAAAGATTTGCTGGAATAACCAACGCAGGAAGCACCTCACTGGCCACTTTCCGGAAAAAAAGATTTGCTCCGGCAAGATCCTTTCATTTGCAAACCAAAAATAACATTTTTGTTAAGAAACAGCATGAATTACATAATTGTAAGAAAATTTTCAGAGCATTGTTTTTAATCTATTGAAATGATAAGTTGAAAATGCTGGTTCTGGTTTGGCTTGTATGTTGCAAGCTTTTTGGCAGTATTTCCCAGCAAACCATTTTTTCATATGACAAGGGAGCAAACGACTTTTTGATGAATATCTTTTCATTTAATTTAACGGAATCGTAATGCAAATAAATATGGATAATCAAATATTACTGAAATTTCGAAAAGAAAAGGAAGATCTTGTTTCGCTTTTTTTAAAAGGGGATAATCAATTTTTTATCAAAAACCATTCTGAGATTTTAGACCATTATTTTTATGAAAGCTTTGAAGGCAGTCGAATCGGTCCTGTACTCAATATTTTTAAAAATCCGTATGCCATTATTGCACTAGGAGGATATGGCAGGGAAGAACAGTGTTTGTGTTCTGATATTGACCTGTTGTTTCTGTTCAAGAATGACGTGCCTGCTGAAGCTGAAAAACTGATTCAGGAGATTATTTATCCGTTGTGGGATCTTGGATATGATGTCGGGCATTCAACACGTTCCATGAAAGAATGCTTACAGTTGGCTCATGCGAATATGGATGTGTTTACATCGCTTCTGGATGCCAGGTTCCTATGTGGTATGTCAACTTTGTATTTTGAACTGAAAGAAAAGATCAGTACCTTGTTGATTCAGGGACGGTCCAAAAAACTGGTTTCCGATCTGGTGAAAAAAAATATGGAACGTCATCATCGATTCGGAGATTCAACCTATCTTTTAGAGCCCAATATCAAGGAGGGGCAAGGAGGACTGCGGGATTACCATACCATGCTCTGGATTACAAAGATAAAATCACGGCTGACAATACCCAGAGATCTGGAGTATAACGGTCATCTATCCCATGATGAATATGAGTCATTGACTCGTGCCTTGGCTTTTATATGGCTGGTTCGCAATCATCTGCATCATCTTTTTGGCCGGAAAATGGATCAGCTTTCTTTCAGTTTTCAAGAAAAATTGTCAAAAGTAATGGGGTTTAAAATGATTGGCAAGCAGATGGCGGTTGAAAGATTTCTCGGAACCCTTCACGGCCGGATGGAGTTGATCAAACAGTACAACCTCATGGTCCTCTCCGAGTTTGGATATTCATATGTGACGGAACCGAAACGAAAATCACCGGCGAAAAAAAGTAAAGTAGATGGGTTAACCGTATCGGGAAATATGCTTTACTTCTCGTCGAGTCAGTTGCTGATGGCCAACCCCATTCTTTTTTTGAAAATATTTGAAGAAAGTGCACGTTTGAAAATCCCGCTGAGTTCTGAGGCCAAACGATTGATCAAGGACTTTTCCCATTTGATCAACAAGCAATTTCGAAGCGCTGCTGAAAATATGAAAATTTTTGAACAAATTCTGCTAAAACCTGCGGTCAAGTATAATGTATTGAATGAAATGCTGAACACCGGATTTCTTTCCTGTTATATCCCGGAACTACAGAAAATAGTCAACCGTATTCAATATGATACCTATCATCTGTATCCGGTTGACCGTCACTCGCTTTTTACGGTCAGAACCATAAAAAGTTTTGCCGGTAGAAATGATAACGATGAATTTGATCTTTGTCACAGGTTGTATCAAGAGATTGGAGCAAAGCGAGTACTTCTGCTTTGGGCGGCGCTGCTGCATGATATCGGGAAGGGGGAAGATGATGGAAATCACTCTGAAAAAGGAGCGGAGATTGTAAAGAAAGTCATGAAAAGATTCGGCTATAAGCCAAATCAGATCGAAACCGTATCTTTTCTGGTCAGCCAACATCTGTTTTTGATCAAAACCGCTACACGAAGAGATATCCATGATGAAGAAACCGTTATCGCCTGCGCCCGGAGAATCGTGGATCCAAAAAGATTAAAGATGCTGTATTTGCTGACAGTCGGGGACTCCATTTCTACCGGACCGAAAGCATGGAATGACTGGACTTCCACGCTTCTCCGGGATCTGTTTTTTAAGGTTTTGAAGATTCTTGAGAAAGGAGAACTTGCGACATCCAAAGCAGTAGAAACCGTAATGAAAAAAAAGGCCGACACGATCGGTCTGTCGAAAAGTGAGGATGAAAGAAAATCTCTCGAAGGTCATTTTGATATCCTCTCACCTCGGTACAAACTATATGTAAGCTCCGATGATATTTATGCGCATAAAGAATTATATCAAACACTCGGAAAAAGGGAGTTTGTTTGGGACATCCGATATGACCGGAAATCAGATACCAGAAAAGTAACCGTATGCGCCAAAGACAGGCCCGGACTATTTTCTAAAATAGCAGGGGTATTTACCATGAATAGCTTGGACATCCTGGATGCGCAAGCCTACACATGGCGGAATGGGGTTGTCCTTGACATTTTTCGCGTCAAGCCTCCCGCTGATCAGGTGTTTGAGAACGAAAAATGGAAGAAGGCGGAAAAAAATTTAGAACAGGTATTGATTGGAAGTCTGGACCTTGATTCTGAAATGAAAAGGAAAAAGACAGCGCCTCCCACCCATCAATCCCGCCACTCAGGAAGACCGAATCGAATTAATATCGATAACAAGAGTTCCAGTTTCTTTACGATCATTGAAGTGTTTACAAGTGATTCGCCAGGGCTTCTTTATCGGATAACCGATGTTTTTTTTAAAAAAGGTTATAATGTCCATGTTGCAATCATCGCAACCAAAATAGACCAGGTTGTGGATATTTTCTATATCCGCAATGCTTTTGGAGAAAAAATTGATCATCCGGATGAAGTAAAAGCCTTGAAACAGTCTGTTGATCGGGTATTGTCTGCCGTATCATAATTTTCATATTTTCTATACTGATTATCGATTTCAAAAAACAGAGAAAGATTTTTTTCGAATTGATCCCATTCACTCGGGCCGATTGTTTTTTATCCCTATCAATATCATCGTGATGCCTTTCCCCTATATTGCCTTTAATTCAATAGAGTTGCGCTGACAATTTTTGTCATGTTTTTGGGCCGAAAATTGTCAGACACAATCATTCCGCCTATGTTTTAAAACTATAACTATTTGATTATAAATAAAATATAGATAATATCATTATTGGCATGACTTTTGTTAACCCTCATTCATATAAACTATTAATTTCATGTGGATTTCATCTCCTGTCTGGTTTCTGAATTTCGACTGAAAGGGAGTTTGTATGAAGAGAGCTCAAGCTTGTTATCATTTTGTAAATCATCCTGGTACAGTTCAAAACAAAATCATTTTTTTGGAGTGTCATTACCATTATCAAGCTGTATTGATTTCCATCCTGTTTTCATGTGCAATCTCCCTTTTTCTGAGTGGCTGTACACTGTCTCACGGTTTGCTGGAAAAAACAGACACAGAAAGGCAGCCAAGTGCTGCCGAATGGGTCTGGTACGGTAATTACAACTCAATGCTTGGACGTTTTGATAAATCGCTGGAGGGTTTTTCCAATGCAATAGAGATAGAACCTGAAAAATCGAAAACCTATTATCAGCGAGGATGCGTTTTTGAAAAAATGGGTGATATCCATTGCGCGCTGGCTGATTTTACTAAATCAGTTCTGTTGGATCCGGACAATTTGGATGCCTATTTCAACCGGGGACAACTATTGGCTGAAAATGGTGAATTGCGAGCGGCTTTAAAAGATTTTTCCCGGGTATTGGAGCTCAAGCCGTTATTTTATAATGCATATCTTCATCGCGGCAATGTCTGGAATCAAATGGGAATGTATCAGCAGGCAATTCGTGATTATCAGAAGGCGCTATCAATTCAGCCCGAACTTCCGGAAGCATACTTCAAACGAGGAGAAGCCTGGAAAATGATCGGCGAATTGGATAATGCAATTTCAGATTTTACCAAAGCCATTGAAATCAATCCACGCCTGGCAGATGCATATTTTCATCAAGCGAACTATTGGAAGAAAAAGGGAAAAATTTTTCAAGCCATTGAAGATTATAGTAAGGCATTGAAATTGTATTTATTGTGTGTAGACGGCTATGATAACCGGGAACAAACCTGGAGAATGAAGGGAAATACAGTACGGGCCATTGAAGATTTGCAATCCAGAGAAAAATTGATACCGCGGGTAGCAGGTGTCTATTGTGACAGAGGTGATGCCTGGAGTCGAAAAGGAAATTTATCCCAAGCGTTTGTCGATATTCAAAGTGCATTGGATTTTAAGCCCAAAGACACCCGTTATCATTTTTTGTTGTCCAGGCTGGAAACGGAAATGAAAAATAGACGGTTGCGATAACGCAATTCAGATCGAATATGGAATGATTCCAAATAGCGGGAAAAAATGTGCCTATCGCCGGTTTCTATAAAACCCTCCAAAACGACAGGCACATGTCCATTGATTAAGGTGTAAAGGTTGTTTTTCCTTGACCCAGTATCACATTCCCTTTTTGTGTTTCCATCTGGAAAAGAGCTTCGCCATTTTCAGTTTTCCAGATTTTTGTAATCAGCTTATCACCCATGTATACCTGATCGGTAAACCGGCCTTGAATACTTTTGAATTGACTCGGATCATTGTTGCAGAGTGTTTTGAGGATGGCCCGGCAACCAAATCCATATGAACACAGGCCATGAAGGAACGGTTTTTCAAAACCGGCAAGTGCTGCAAACTCAGGATCAATATGGATGGGGTTTGGATCTCCGGACAGTCGGTAAATGGCAGCCTGCTGTGGAAGGGTAATATCTTCTACCGTATGATCGGGTGTTCTTTGAGGCGGGACGTTGAGATCTTTTGCAGAAGGCCCCCGATCACCACCAAATCCACCGGCTCCGCGAATAAAAAGAGTTGACTTGTTGGTAAAAATAGGACCGTTATCGTCTTCGACTGTGCCTTCAAGCCCAATAACAGCTGCTTTTCCTTTGTCCCAGACTTCGACGATTTTAGCAATACCGCGAGCGTTTGCATTGGGCGGAACCGGGCGATGCAGAATCGTCGTTTGTTCTCCATGCAGAAGGTTCATCAGGTTTATTTCCACTTTTTCAATCACTCCCAGCATCAGATTCAGACCCGGGCAGACACCGAAGGTTGGGATTACCTTCGGTCCTTTTGGCTCATACACATACTCAAGATCATGATCCGGTGTCGCTCCTACTCCCAGAGCATAAAGAATCGTGTCTTTTGAAGTCCATGAAACTTCAACAGGATCAAACTGCATGCCAATAATATCGTTGTTTATCGTGAGTGCCATTTTTTCCCCTTTTGATTGAAGGTTAATTGGAAAGGTAAAAATAACCCACTTGATTTTATGAGTATTTTTATCAATAAATTGTTACCATCAAATGATGGATAAAATTATTTGAATTTACTGAAAATGTCAAGCGGTTTTTCCATGTGTGTAACTTGCCGGTGAAATAACAAGCAGGCGTTTGCCCCTTTTGCGAGCATATCAATATGACAATCTGCAGGCAGGTTGCAGAATTGACTTTTTTACCTAATTTCTGTAGAATGTTTGTATATTCTTCGATTCCTCCTCTGTGGTTCATATTTTTTTCACCAGTTGTTGCCCGGAACATATCATGAATCAGAACTGCTTTTTTTCGCTGTTTACAGCGGAATCCATATTGGTTTTTTTACAGGAGAAAAATATTTCAACCTATTGATCATAAAACTACAACAAAAGAAGTGATGCCATGAATCCGAAAAAAGATCAGCGCAAGTCAGCCAGGGTAAGGGTAAAGCAGTTGAGCCTTACTTTTCATGACCGGCCGTGCAAAATTTTCAACATCAGCGAGCGCGGAGTTGCATTTTCAATCAATGCTCCTCGGGAAGTTACAATCGGAAAAGAGATGGATACAATGCTGCTCAACCATGAAGACCCTATAGAGATTACCGGTTTTGCCAGGCACATATCCCACATCTCGGAGATTGAACCGGAAGCCGATGTCCGGGCGGAATGGGTATGCGGTGCAGAGTTTGCCACTCATAAAAAGCCGGAATTGGAAAAAAGAATAAAAAACTTTATTGAGAGTGCAGGGTAGTTTTTTTCGGCTAATTTTTTTGTTCATCATGCTTGGCGATAAGGATGGGAAGAAATGTCTTGAGATCCTCAACCACGCCATAATCCGCTATGGAGAAAATCGGGGCATTCGGGTCTTTGTTGATGGCGACAATACAATTTGATTTTTTCATACCCGCAGTATGCTGTATTGTCCCGGAAATGCCGCAGGCGACATATAATTTGGGCGTCACCTGCTTTCCGGTTTCCCCGACCTGACATCCATATGGCAACCACCCATGATCGCATACAATTCTAGAACCGGCAATTGCTGCGTTTGTAAAAATGGATGCGGTCTTTCGAATCAGTTCCATATTTTCCTCTTTTTCAATACCCATCCCCGCAGATACGATGACATCCGCTTCTTCAAGACGATTATCCTTGGCAATGGTCTCATAGACTTTTTGGGGGTGGTATCCGGATCGCAGGTCATCTGTTTTCATGACATGGATTGTGCCTTTTCCGTTTTTCCGATTGGGGATCAAAGAATCGGATAATGCACCCGGAATCACTGTCAATATGATCGGTTCGGTTTTGCAGGCGGTTTTTGCTGCCAGTTTTCCATTAAACATCATTCGGGTAAACACCGGATATCCATTTTGGATTTCAAAGGATTCAACACCTGTTATGCATGCGGCATTAATGCGTATTGCCAGTGTTGCAGCCAAATGGCAGTTTCGCACATTATGGTTCATACAGATATAGGAGGGCATGCTTTTTTGTATCACCGTCGGCAATATTTTCCCGAGAAGATGAGGATTGGGGAATTTGAAATCCTCATGCTCGATTGCAAGGGTATGAATGCCGGTTTCGGAAGAGATCTGTTTTGCCAATTCGGCCACGTCCTGACCCGGAACAATCAGGAGGCTTTGATATTCATGATCAGGGATCAGGGAAGCGCCAAAGCCGATCAACTCCTTTACCGGTTGCGTCATCTGGTTCTGAATGGTTTCCGTAATGAATATGATTTGTCGATTCACAGGCACTTCCTATTTTAATAAGGATTTTTTGTGAAAGATGGATAACAGCTGCAGCGCTTTTTCTTCAGCGGAACCTTCCAGCATGGATATTCTGGATGACGTAACCGGATAGCCAATGGACAGCAGCTCATGGTGATCAGGTGGTTCTTCAGGAAAAAATCCATCAACAACCGTCAGCTCTTTTGAATTTGCCCTCAGGATATTAGAGAGGGACGGATATCTTGGCCGGTTGATCCCGGTTTGAATGGTCAGCACCGCCGGCATTGAAATGAGTACTTCTTCCACCTTTCCGTTTTCCATTTCACAATGAACTGTAATTATTTTATTTTTTATATCAATTTTTTCTTTTATGACGGACACGGCACAGGGGATCGAAAGCAGGCCGGCCGTCATGGGTCCGACCAGGCATTGCATGTCGTCTTCAGCCATTACGCCGGTCAGGATGAGATTATATGATTGTGACTCTGCATAATCGGCAATCATTCGGGAAACGGCCTGAGGAGGGCAGTAGCCTGATTGGTGATAACAGATGTGGATTCCATTGTCAGCGCCTTTGGATAATCCCCTTTTAATGACCTCCTTTACGCGCTCCGGTCCGACGGAAATCACATCAACGGTTGCATCGGTATGGGTTTCTTTGATGAGCAGTGCTTCTTCCAGCGCATATTCATCGAACCGGTTCATTCGAAAATCCGTTGAATCGGTTTCCTGAATCCATTTCCCGTCCGGACGGATTTTTAATTCGTTTTCTGAGCAGAAAACCTGTTTGATGCACACCAGGATTTTCATATTGTCGGTTGTCTTCCTTGCCGGAAATTGGTTGGTTGTTAATCTTTTTGACCATATCTTACCGGGCAAAACGGTTTTGATCAAGTAAAAAATCGAGCGCTCGCTATATTTTTCTTTGACTTTCAGCCGTGATTCCGGTTATTGTAGCGGAAATTGATACATGAGATATTATTTGTTCCGTAAATTATGAAAAGGGCAACAAGGGGAGATGAGATGAATTCCGTACGTTGCAGATCCGGCGTGATCCGGGAAAGGAATGCATGAATCGCCAGCTTACCATTTATGCCGGGCCAAAAGCTCTTCAGCATATCCGTGACAAGGGACTTTCCCAGGAAGATGTGAGTGTCATTGCCGGAGCGGCCGGCGGTCCCAAATGGCTTGTTCTGAACCATCTGGACCGGATGATTTTTTCATCCTGGCTGAACGGCAGAAAAAAACCGCTGTATCTGCTGGGTTCATCGATCGGCTCATGGCGGTTTGCGGCGGTGTCGCAAAAAGACCCGATGGCAGCTATGGACCGATTTCAATATTCCTATATCCGGCAGGCCTACAAAACCAAACCAGATCCAAGAGAGGTCTCCCGGATCATCAGCCGGATTCTGGATGATTTTTTGAATGACAACGGGATACGGGAGATACTGGCTCATCCTTTTTTTCGTCTGAATATCATGGCGGTACAATGCCGTCATGTGATGGCAAGTGACCATAAAGCCATTCTGGGTCCGGGGCTTTTGGCTGCTGCATTATTGAATATGATACGGCGCGATTTTTTAAAATTTTTTTTCAAGCGGGCTTTTTTTTATCATCCCGGAGAAAAACCGCCGTTTTTCAATATGAGCGGATTTCCCATTGAAAAAACAATCCTGACAGAACAAAATCTCAGAAAAGCCTTGCTGGCATCCGGTTCGATTCCGCTGGTGATGGAAGGTGTCATGGATATTCCCGGGATTTCTCCTGGTATGTATCGTGACGGCGGCATTCTGGATTATCATTTTGATATCGATTTTTCCGATCAAAACAGCGGTCTGGTTTTGTATCCCCATTATACGGATCGGATGATTCCGGGATGGCTCGACAAAAAACTGCCATTCCGAAAACCCTGTCCCGGGAATATGGAAAATGTGATCCTATTGGCACCGTCCCAAGATTTTTTAAACCGGCTTCGCTATCGGAAAATTCCGGACCGGAATGATTTTTTTCTGTTCAAAAACCAAGACAAGGCACGCATTTCTTACTGGCTGTCCGTGATCAATGAGAGCAGGCGGCTTGCCGATGATTTTGGGGATGCGGTTGAAAGCGGCCGGATACGGGAACTGGCAAAGCCCATGCCCATATGATACATCCGGAATAATCATGATGGTTGGAATAGTTTCTGAATTTTTTCCATGTCATATTTTCCCATATGATTCCGGGGTATCCGATCGACAACCTTGATATTCCTGGGCTGTGCATAGGGTTCCAGTTTTTTGGATAACTGCTTCCGGACCTGTTTGGGGGAAATTTTTCCTTCCAGAACAGCGGCGATTTCATGTTCTCTTCCTTTGCTGCCCGGAGCGGACAGGATCAATGCATCTGCCACCTCCGGGATGGAAAGAATTTTTTCCCGGATTTCTTCCAGATCCACCCTTTTCCCGCCGATTTTGACAATCCCGTCCGAACGGCCGTAAAGGATGAACCGGTCAGGATCAAATTTCCCGCCGCGATCACCGGTCCGGGAAAATCCATCCTCATCCCGGGATACATTGGGAGAGATATAGTCGGAACGGACATGAATCTGTTCATCAATTATCTCCACATCCACGGTTTCAAATACCGTAAGCGCAGCATCATCCATAGCCCTGCATCGATAGGCGATGCCGCCTGTTTCCGTCGAACCATAAATTTCCGTGATCCCGGTTCCGGTCTGTCCGGTAAAATTTTTGCCGTCTGTTTTGTCCAGTGCACCGGCAGAGGAAAATGCCATGCGTAATGAATGGTTTGGCATTGTACTGCCGGCCAGGGTTTTATAGTGTATGGGGACGCTGACTAGAACTGTGGCTTTTTGCCGGACAATGGCGTTTATGATTTCATGGGGAAAAGTCGGGGTGTCTGCCATGACACTTGCGGAAGAAACAAGGGGAACGAGGACGGAAAACAGAATTCCATAAATATGATATGGCGGGACAGTTGCGACGATTCGATCATCCAAAGAGAAGCCGAATTTTTCGGACAGGTAAAATGCTTCGGAAAACAGGTTGCGAATGGTTTTCTGCCAGATTTTAGGCCTTCCTGTTGATCCTCCGGTAAAAAGAGACAA
>QZKS01000034.1 GCA_003599865.1 Desulfobacteraceae bacterium | reverse complement strand
GGTGATCAGACCCAGCCTCTTTCAGAAGAACAGATCCAGGAACTGAGAAAATACTACGGTTTTGATAAGCCGGTTCTTGTCAGCTATTTCTTATGGTTAGGCAAGGTATTGACCGGAGATCTCGGAATATCAACCCGATACTATGATCCCGTTTGGGATATGATTCGGGATCGTATCCCGATATCATTATATTTCGGATCCATATCGATTCTGCTGATTTACGGTGTCTGTATCCCCCTTGGCATTACAAAAGCGATCCGACATAAAAGCCGGTTTGACAATATTTCATCCATCATTGTTTTTATCGGGTATGCAATCCCCGGATGGGTTGTCGGTGTCCTGTTGCTGATTCTTTTTTCATCCCAATGGGAAATTTTTCCATTGGGGGGTTTTGTCAGCGATGATTTTCAGGACATGACCCTGCCGGGAAAGGCATGGGATCTTCTAATGCACACCTTGCTGCCTTTGATTGCCTATATGGTGGGGTCATTCACCGTCATGACATTTTTAATGAAAAACACCTTGATGGATAATCTGTCATCAGACTATGTCAGAACCGCTATTGCAAAGGGCCTGTCATTTCAAAGTGCGGTTTTCCGTCATGCATTGAGAAACAGTTTGATACCGATGGCGACACACTTCGGGAATAATATTTCACTCATCCTGATGGGGTCTTTTTTAATTGAAAAGGTATTTAACATCAACGGGATGGGGCTTCTAGGTTATGAATCGGTCGTGGAAAGAGATTATCCGGTTGTCATGGGTATTCTCGTTATTTCATCACTCCTGTTCATGCTGGGGAACATTCTTTCGGACATCTGTGTTGCAATCACAGATCCCAGGGTTTCTTTTGAATCATGAGACTAAATCCGCTGACACTGAAAAAGATTCGAAGGTTTCGATCGATCCGGAGGGGATATTATTCACTGATCATCTTTACCATCATGATCGGTATCTCTCTTTTTGCGGAACTTCTGATCAATAACCGGGCTCTGATTGTGTACTATGAAGGAGAGGTGTATTTCCCGACGTATGGACAAATGATTCCCGGAAGTTTTTTTGGATTGGATTACGAATATGAAACCAATTATCGGCAACTCCGGAAGGGGTTTCAAACCGAGAACAGCGGTAACTGGGTTGTGATGCCGATTGTTCCATATGGCAAGCTGGAAACCGATTTTAAAGAAGATACATACCCGCCCTTTCCTCCCTCATTTCAGGAAAAGCATTATCTCGGAACCGATAACGTCGGAAGGGATATCGTTGCCAGGCTTGTCTATGGATTTCGCATAGCTATTGCTTTCTCACTGATCTTACTGCTGATCAACTACTCAATCGGGATCAGTATCGGTATTGCCATGGGATATTGGGGGGGGACATTTGATCTTCTTTTTCAGCGGATCATTGAGATCTGGTCCAACGTTCCTTTTTTATATGTCATCATTATCATTTCCTCCATCGTGGTCCCCAATTTTATGATGCTGGTTCTGATTATGGCTGTTTTTGGCTGGATCGGCATGACCTGGACCATGCGTACGGTTACGTACAAGGAAAAGGAGAGGGAATACATTCTGGCTGCAAAAATGCTGGGCGCATCCAGTTTTCGCATTCTGTTCAAGCATCTTTTGCCCAACACGATTTCCATTATTGTAACCTATGCTCCGTTTGCCGTTTCCGGCGGAATCGTGGCATTGACTTC
Source organism: Desulfobacteraceae bacterium (assembly GCA_003599865.1). GTDB lineage: Bacteria > Desulfobacterota > Desulfobacteria > Desulfobacterales > SURF-7 > QZKS01. The sequence goes on along the minus strand of QZKS01000034.1, from coordinate 36,369 downwards.
CCTGGATTATCTGGGGTTCGGGCTTGCCCCTCCAACCCCCAGCTGGGGTGAGCTGATTCAGCAGGGCTGGGCCAATATGAACGCATGGTGGATCGCGATATCGGTTATTTCCTCCATGCTCATTACCCTGATTGTTGTAACATTTATTGGAGAGGCTGTACGGGAAGCGTTCGATCCGAAATTACATACAACATATGAATAGGATCGCTTCAAGGTCGTGATGAATTTTATTTGCAGCCGCTTTGCACAATTTGTTGATGCAACAGAGGCAATCGCTCCCTATATTTTGATATTGGAAAGGAAAACCGCATGACAATTTATAATCGCATACTGCTGTTCGGCGTTTGGATCTGTCTTGTTTTACTATCCGTATATCAGCCGGATCAGGCTATTGGAAATACAGTACTCCCGGAAAATATAAAATGGCTGACCAATACGAAAGATCCGGTTTTTGCTTCTGACAAGGCGAAGAAGGGGGGTACATTTCATGCCTCAATTCTCAGTTTTCCCATGACCTTCCGGGTTATCGGTCCGGATTCCAACGGCAGTTTCCGGAGCGCGATTCTGGACAATCAGCTTTCACTGATCGGCATTCATCCCAACACGGAAAACATCATTCCCGAACTGGCGACCCATTGGGCTTTTGGGGATGATAAAAAAACCATGTATTTCAAGTTGAATAAAAGCGCCAGATGGTCTGACGGAGAACCGGTGACATCCGATGATTTCCTGTTTGCGGTTGAATTCATGAGATCCAAAGAGATCGTGGCACCCTGGTATAATGATTACTATACCAAAGAGATTGACAGGGTGATTGTTTATGACGACCATACTCTCGCGGTTGTCGCAACCAAGGCACAGCCGGACCTCCATCTGCGGGTAGGGCTTTCGCCCATTCCCCGGCATTTTTACGGGAAACTGGACAAGGATTTTGTTCGGAAATACAACTGGAAGATTGTTCCCAATACCGGACCCTACCAGATATCCGATTTTCAAAAAGGGAAGTATATTCATTTTAAGCGTAAACAAGACTGGTGGGCCAAGGATCTGCATTATTTTAAAAATCGGTTTAATGTGGATAAGGTCGTTTTTTCAGTGGTGCGGGATACCAATATCCTTTGGGAATATTTCAAAAAAGGCAAGGAGGATGTGTTTTCGCTTGTCATGCCCGATTACTGGCATGAAAAATCACGGACGCCGGTGATTGAAAACGGGTATGTTCATAAAATCTGGTTTTTTAACGATACCCAGCAATCCGCCATGGGCATGTGGCTGAATCAGGATCGGGAAATTTTTCAGGATCGGAACGTCCGGTATGCCTTTGCCCATGCCATGAATATCGAAAAAGTGATCAAAAATGTGCTGCGAGATGATTATTTCCGTCTGGAGCATGGATTTGTGGGGTATGGCAGATATTCCAATCCGGATATCAAGGCCAGGCGGTTTGATCTGGACAAGGTGGACCAGTATATGAAAGCCTCCGGCTGGAGCCGGGGACCGGATGGTTTGTGGAGCAAGGGCGGGAAAAAATTTTCCGTTGAGGTGACTTACAGTTTTGATGAGCATACCCCGAGACTGGTTGTACTCAAGGAAGAAGCCAAAAAAGCCGGAATGGAACTGCGGCTGCAGCGCCTGGATTCATCGGCAACATTCAAGAAATTTCTGGAAAAAAATCATGATGTGGCCTGGATGGGATGGAGTACATCCCTCCGGCCGCAGTTCTGGGAGCATTTTCATTCCGTCAATGCACACAAATCACAGACAAACAATATTACAAACACCGATGATCCGGAAATGGATCAATTGATTGATGCATTTCGAAACTCCCTGGAGGAGGAAGAACGCATTCAATTATCCCGTAAAATTCAATCCAGAATCCATGAAATCGGATGCTTTGTTCCCACCTTTATGGTGCCGTATGTTCGTCAGGCATACTGGCGCTGGTGGAAACTGCCGGAGGTTCCGGGCACGAAAATGAGCGGAGATCTGTTCTCGCCATTCGGAAGTACAACCGGCGGACTTCTGTGGTATGATCCGGATCTTTTTGCCGAGACAAAACAGGCGATGAAGGCGGGCAAGACGTTTCAGCCGGTAACTATTGTCGATGAGACCTATAAAATGAAAGAGTAAAGGAAGCGAATTGTTGAGCCGGGACATTATTCTTGAGATAGACAATCTGGTCACCTCTTTTGATACGGAAGCAGGAAGGATACGGGCGGTTGATCAGGTCAGCTTTACGGTTGCCAAAGGCAGAACCCTTGGCGTGGTCGGGGAGTCCGGTTGCGGCAAAAGCGTTACCGCCTTGTCCATCATGCGCTTGCTTCCCAAGCCTTCCGGCGTGATTGAGGCCGGTAAAATTCTCTTTTATGGGGAGGATCTTGCCGGAATATCCGCAACGGAGATGAGAAGGATTCGGGGCAAAAAAATTTCCATGATCTTCCAGGAACCCATGACTGCCCTAAACCCGGTTCACAGGATCGGCAGGCAGATCGAAGAGGTGTTTCAACTGCATTTCCCGAAAATGGGGAAACCGGAAACTCGGAAAAAGATCATCCAGGCGCTGAAGGATGTGGGGATTTCCGATCCGGATAAGCGGATACACGAATATCCCCATCAGATATCCGGAGGGATGCGCCAGCGTGTCATGATCGCCATGGCCCTTGCATGCAGGCCTGATGTTTTGATCGCCGACGAACCGACGACCGCTTTGGATGTGACGATACAGGCCCAGATTCTGGACCTGATAGCCCGGCTCCAGAAGGAAATCAATATGTCGGTGATTTTGATCACTCATGATCTGGGTGTGATCGCGGAGATCTGTGATGATGTTTTGGTAATGTATGCCGGAAAGGTGGCGGAAACAGCGCCCGTTCTTTCCCTTTTTGAAAACCCGGCACATCCCTATACCCGAGGGCTGTTGTCATCCATCCCGCGATTGGAAATACCAAGGAAGACGCGATTGCCGATCATCAGAGGCATGGTCCCGTCATTACACGAACTGCCGCAGGGATGCCGGTTTCAAAACCGTTGTCCGGAAGTAATGAATATCTGTAAAACCGAACCGCCGGATATGATCCCGGTTGGTGAGAACCATTCTGCCGCTTGTTACCTGCATGCAGCCGGACAATCCGGAAAGGAGCAGGGAAACCCCGTATCATCATGACGGATAATCTTCTTGAGGTCAGAAATTTAAAAATGTATTTCCCGGTAAAAAGCGGGATATGGAAACGTCAAACAGGTGTGGTTCATGCCGTAGACGATATTTCTTTTTCCATAAAAACAGGGGAAACCGTTGGGCTGGTTGGGGAATCCGGGTGCGGGAAAACCACTGTCGGAAGAACCATCATGCGGCTTTATAAGCCGACAGACGGGGATGTCATAATTGATGGTAAAAATCTGAAGAATGTTGACAGGAAACAGATGAGAGATCTGCGAAAGACCATGCAGATGATATTTCAGGATCCCTTTGAATCCTTGAATTCACGCCACACTGTGGGGGAGATCATCGAAGAACCTTTTATTATCCATAGGACTCATTCACCCGAAAACAGAAAAAAGGAAGTGGCCGGTCTGCTGGAAAAAGTAGGGCTTCCCGGAAATGCTTCCGGTCGCTATCCACACGAGTTCAGCGGCGGACAAAGGCAGAGAATCGGGATTGCTAGGGCGATTGCATTGAAACCGAGTCTGATCATCTGTGATGAGCCTGTTTCCGCATTGGATGTTTCCATTCAATCCCAGGTCCTGAATCTTCTTCTCGACCTTCAGAATGAAATGAAGCTGACTTATCTTTTTATCGCCCATGATCTTTCGGTGGTCAAGCATATATCGGATTGGGTAGCGGTGATGTATCTGGGGAAAATTGTAGAATATACGGATGCGGATTCCATCTATGAAAATCCGCTTCATCCCTATACGCAGGCTTTGATATCAGCGATTCCGATACCGGATCCCCGTATCAGACGAAAAAAGAAGATTATTACCGGTGATGTCCCGTCACCGATCACGCCACCTCTTGGCTGTCGGTTTCATACCAGATGCCCTTTTTCCGTTGAAAAATGCAGGATTGAGGAACCGAAACTGGAAGCCTTTCAATCCGGTATGGTCACAAAACAGCATCTTGTGGCCTGCCATTTTGCCGGTGAATTAAAATTCTAATAAGAGATAGAAATGACCTGAACGAAAAATTCTGAATGGCTGGTCGCTGTTCCAGGGATACGGCATGAAAAGAGCGGAGAAAATTCATTAAAAAATATTCTCCGCTCTTTTTTTATGATCAGTCTTGTCTGTTTCGCTATTTTTCAGGCTGAAGGGTTTTGATTTTCCGGGCCACCATTTCCGCTTCATGCACATCCAGGTCAAGCAGGGCCGCTTTTTCCAGATAGGCGATTGCAGCAGCTTTGCCGTCCACGGATGATGAATTCAATTCAACATCTGCCTTATACAGAAGATTCATGAACTCAATTTTGGTCATACGGTTATCAATTTGGGCGCTCATGGGTTTTTCAATTGCATACGCTCTCGCCTCTTGCAGGGTGGATTGAATATGCTGAAAATCGGGTAATCCTTCCATTTCAATAAGGGTGTCTGCTTTGTCCAGAAGATAGCCGGCAACAATCGGGAAAACATCTTTTTTGCAATATACTTCCTCTATGGTTTCCGGCGGAACGGCTCCCGGCATGGACAGTACAATATTTTTTCCCAGAGGGGCAAAGTCTCCCTGCCAAAGCTCAAGGGCACCGTCTGTTGCCTTAAGATAATAGTTGGTTGTATTCAGAAAGCTTGCAATGATTATGGGTATAAAGACGATGACAAGAAATGCAGCGATGACTGTCAGGATCTTTTTGAGTGGATCCGGCTCTGGTTTCATCTCAGCATGGACGATAGCTGGTGCCTCAATCACGGGGGCCGCTGCTATTTTTTCTACTGTCGCTGCCTTTGCTGCCGCCGCCTTTGCTGCTGCCGTTTTTTCCGCTGCCGCTTTCTCTGCTGCTGCTTTTTCTGCTGCCGCTTTCTCTGCCGCTGCTTTTTCCGCTGCTGCTTTTTCTGCCACTGCCTTTTCTGCCGCCGCCTTTTCCGCTGCCGCTTTCTCTGTCGCTGCTTTCTCTGCTGCCGCCTTTTCTGCTGCCGCTTTTTCTGCCGCTGCCTTTTCTGCCGCTGCTTTTTCCGCTGCCGCTTTTTCCGCTGCCGCTTTTTCTGCTGCCGCTTTTTCTGCTGCCGCTTTCTCTGCTGCTGCTTTTTCTGCCGCTGCCTTTTCCGCTGCTGCTTTTTCTGCCGCTGCTTTCTCTGCCGCCGCTTTTTCCGCTGCTGCTTTCTCTGCCGCTGCCTTTTCTGCTGCCGCTTTTTCACCTTTTTTGAGGATTTCCTGGATATCAAATTTTAAAGCAAGCAGTTTTTGAATCTCATCAATCTCTGTTTTGGATTTTTCCGGATAAAACGGGGGGGACGTATATCTTTTTTCATTTTCCTTGTCTGGTGTTACGGCAAATAATTTCGCAGGTTTCCAGGCATCGAACTGCTGAAGAAGCAAAGCCGTGCCTGTGAGGTTTTCCGGCGAGGCTTTTTTTTCAACTGTCCCTTTTGCGGGGGCTGCTTGTTTGGCGGCTGTTTTTTTGGGCGCTGCCGTTTTCTTTTTTTGTTCTTTTTTATTTTTGGTGGTTGATTTTAAAAGATCTTTTTTTCCCATGAGAACCCCTTTGATCTACTGAAAATAGTGCATAAAAATGATTCGAATCAGAATGGAGGAACCTGGAAAAAAAAGTTTTTTGTCCCAGTTTTATTCCAATAAATTTTATGCACAAAAAAACAATTTTAATGTTATATATTACCTGAAATAGATTTCAGGGACCGATTCCGCACAAAACGTAAAAATATACTTAACTAAAGTAAATTTTTATATAAAAACTAATTATTTTTGTAAACAATTTTTTCGATTTATTATTCGATCCATATTGATATCGGGATGTTTTTGTTTGAACTTGCCATGAATACCGGTCTTTTTTTAAGTTGACACTATAAAAGGCGATACGTTATCAATAAAAAAATATTGCCGGTAAAAACCGGCGGAAAACATGATTCATATTTTTTTCAGTCAGGCAATGTGTTTCTGATTACCGTTATTCAGTGATGATCATGAAAAAACGAACTATTCTGTTTTTGGGGCCGGTGGTTTCATAGTGCCCTCTTACCGGTCGGTTAACTTGATAATGGAGGAATATATGAGTTTGAAAAGTAAGTTGAATGCTGGAAAGTTCGTTATACTGGCAGAAATGGAACCTCCCAAAGGTGTGGATGTATCTCAGATGGTACAAAAGGCCACAAAAGTTAAGGGGGCAGTTGATGCATTCGTTGTTCCGGAAATGAGCAATGCCGTGATGCGCATGAGTTCACTAGGCGGTGCAATGGTTCTCCGGAATAAGGGGATGGAGACGGTTATGCAGGCAAATTGCCGCGACCGAAACAGGATTGCTCTTCAGGCGGATTTGCTGGCGGCGCAGGCCTGTGGTATTCAAAATGTTATGGCGGTTGCCGGGGAAGATCCCAGCTTTGGCGATCATCATGAAGCTAAGGCGGTATATGATATCAATTTGCCGGAGATGCTGAAAATGATCCAGTCTCTGCAGGCCGGAAAAGATATGGCAGGAATTGAACTGGCCGGCTCCACCGATTTTACGGTTGGTTCCACGGTGAATGCTTTTTTAAGCGGAGAAGACCTGGATCGGGAGATCCATGAAATGGAGCAGAAGATTGAGGCAGGGGCGGAATTTTTCATTACGCCTCCTGTTTTTCATATGGATGCGTTGCATCCGTTCATGGAAAAAGCCTCCAAATTCGACGTTAAAATTATTCCGACTGTGCTGCTTCTGAAATCTTTGGGCATGGTGCGATATATGGCCCGTAACGTCAAGAGCGTGATGATCACGGATGATTTGATCAATCGCATACAGAACGCGGGTGATAAGGTTCGGGAGTGTATCACCATTGCATCCGAGCTGGTTAAGGACCTGCGGCTCAATCAATTCAACGGCGTTCACATTGTGACGATTGGCTGGGAAGATCGGCTTCCTGAAATTCTGGGAGGCATGGGCGTATAATCCTTTGTTTACATCCTGAACGAATCTGCAAATATCGAAAAGCCGGGTTATTTTGATCCGGCTTTTTTTATGGTGAATGCAACAATCAGGTGTCGGATTATCAGACGGCGATGCCGGATATTTCGACATGTTGTTATCTGGTTTAAATAATTATATAATACAGATAACCAATCCAAATGCATGATGGCCGGAAAAAAGTTCTGCCGGATATTCCAGCACCCTTATCAGCGCATCAGGATTGACGCCTGCCGGCGTTGAATTGTTCAATCATTTTTTAAATTCAATCTTTTATGCCTAAGAAGCAGCAATGTCTTCCGGCGGTGGCACACCCCTTGCTCTATTCCATGTGTAAAAAAGAAAATGGAAATCATCCAATACACATACAAAACCAAAAAAAGGAGCCGGGAAATGACACAGGAGAAAAAGGATAAACAGCGAAGCAGCGTGGGATATGGTTCAACCTATACCAAAGGGATGCAGTCGGATCTGAAAAATGGAATCGGCAATGCAGCGGTTCTGGGTGGCCAGGTCTGGATGATTTCACCTGACAAGAAGGCCAAAGACCAAAACCCCTGTATCTGGATGCAGTCCGGCGCAGTAAAATTCAAAAGCTGCAACAACTATTATGACTGTACCTCCTGCAAATATGACCTGGGAATGCAGACCAAAGTCGGCAAGGGAAATCAGATCAGCTGGCAGGATGCCATGCGCAGGAGACCATCTCTTGCCCGGATCTGCCGGCACAGCCTGACACATCGCATGGAGAATCGGGCTTGTGCTTATGATTATCAATGCAGTACGTGTGATTTTGACCAGTACTTTGAAGATATCCTGTCATCAAGAACCGGCAGCAGGCCTTTTGAGATGAATGAAATCCGGGGATTCCGGCTTCCGGTCGGCTATTCTTTTCATCATGGACACACCTGGGCCAGAATTGAAAGCGGCGGTTTTATCCGGGTCGGGCTGGACGATTTTTCCATGAAGCTCTTTGGAAAGGCGGATGGTTTTGACTTGCCCTTGATGGGAAAGGAGCTGGATCAAGGTGTTCCGGGCTGGGGTATCAAACGGAAAGACAACCTGGCGGATGTTCTTTCTCCCATCGGTGGAGTGATTACGGAAGTCAATCCAAAAGTCAGAGAAAATCCTGAAACGGCAAACCAGGAACCGTTTGCAGACGGCTGGCTGTTTACCGTAAGAACGCCGGATGTCGGCAGCACCATGAAAAAGCTGATGAAAGATACGGAAAGCCTGGATTGGATGAACGCGGAAATCAACACCCTGGAAGAGATGATCGAAGACGTGGCCGGACCTCTTGCTGCAGACGGCGGTTATCTGACAAATGATATTTTTGGCGCGTTGCCTCAACTGGGATGGTCAAATCTTGTCAGGACATTCTTGAAGACCTGATCGACCAGGATTTTTCATGATGAATCGCCGGGACCTTTTCAGGAGGGAAAGATGAAGGGTACAATCAGCCGACAATATGTAAATGATCAGCATTCTGAATGCATCTGGATGCAGGCCGGTGTGGTCCGGGAAAAACGTTGCCGATATGATTACGAGTGTGCATCCTGCCATTATGACAAGGCCATGGTAAGGATCGCGGATCACAACCGGAAGCTTCGAAAACAGGGCCGAATGCTGAAAGGCAGGGGGAGCGGGATTGTCTTCTGGAAAGAGAAAATGCAGGAAAGGCCTCCCGGAAATCGACCCTGTCTTCACTCCATGAAGGGGAAGATTCAATACCGGAACTGCATCAATGATTACCGCTGCGGGAATTGTGATTTTGATCAGTATTTTGTTGACCGGCATCTGGTGCATGCCGTCATTGAGCCCGTTGAGGTGCTGGACGTTCACGGGTTCAAAATTCCCCAGGGGTATTATCTCCATCGCGGGCATGCCTGGGTAAAGGTGGAAGAGGGCGCTGAAGTCCGTATCGGCCTGGATGATTTTTCCCTGCGCTTGCTGGGTCCTCCGGATGAGATCAAGGCTCCGCTGATGGGGAAAGTGGTGTCTCATGGGGATAAAAGTATCTGCTTGCGGCGGGGAAAAAACAAGGCAGCACTGGTATCGCCGGTTTCCGGGGTGGTCACGGCAGTGAATATGGAGATGCTGTCCGGTGAAAAAAAAGACGGGATTTCCCCGTATACCGATGGCTGGGTAATGACAGTCCATGCGGATAATGTAAGAGACAGTTTGAAATCCCTGATGATCGGAACCGAAGCGGAATCCTTTCTGGCAGCGGAAATTGATGCCCTCTACCATGTCGTTGAAGAAGAATACGGCCCCTTGACTGCGGATGGCGGGCAATTGGGAAACGATATCTACGGAAACCTTCCGGAATCTTCATGGGATCGTCTGGTCAGGCAATTTCTGGATCGGAAATGAGGCTGATTACCCTGTTGCATGATTTGAAATGGAACGGTATGATATCTCAAATCAGTAACTAACACGGGGAGAACAAAATGCCTCAAAAGGTCATGATCAAAAAATATGCGAACCGGCGATTGTATGACACGGAAAAAAGCAGGTATATCACATTAAATCAGGTTAGGGACATGATCCGGGAAGGCATGCAGGTCGAGGTCAGGGACGCCAAGACCGATGAGGATGTGACCGACTTTATCCTCACCCAGATCATTCTGGAAGAAGCCAAAAAGAAAAATGCGCTGCTGCCGACACCGGTGCTGCATCTGATTATCCAATACGGAGATAATGTGCTGGCAGAATTTTTTGAAAAATATTTTCAGCCGGCAATCCAGAATTACATTCGTGCCAAAGGCTTGTTTGAAGAACAGTTTAAAAAATGGATCGATATGAGCATGGGCCTTCCCGGAATGTCTGCCAACCCGATGAAAGACAACCCGCAGTTTCAATCCTTCATGAATTTTTTCACTAAGTCCGGTGATGAAAAAAAATAAGAAATCCTTCAGCCAGGGCGCTTCCCATATTAATTCTCCCTAAAGTTGCGCGATATGACATTCCCCTTGTGGGAGTCTGGTAGGATGCGCTTTCAAGCGCATCTTTTTTGAAATATGATGTTTAAATTTAATGACAAATTATCGCAGAGCACACCACCCGGGTGGAACATTCTTTTTCACCGTGGCAACTTACCGCCGGAGAAAAATACTTACGTTTCCGGAAAGCCGAACTTTTCTTCGTTAGGCCATCCGACAGACGCAGGAGAAATATCGGTTTCGGATAGACGCATTGGAAGATGCGCTTAAAAGCACATCCTACCTGGCTTACGAGCCCTTATTCATGAGTTTGAACGACGAAGTCTTAAAATTATTCATGGAGCGGCCCACTGTCGATACCGGCTCTCTCGTCATTACCAGCCCTCGTTCATATCGACATTCGCGCGTATCGGCTTCCGAAATGAAGATACGGGAATATCCCTACAACTTTTTCAGTTCATCGGACAAAAGAATCCGGCAATACCGGCAAAGCTGATCGGTTTTATGGTCTACGTCATTGATTCCGCGGCAGTAGTGCATGATGCAGGATGGGTCCTGACAGTGTTTCAGGTTGAAGGTGTGCCCGATTTCATGGATTGCTTCTTTGGAAATTCTTTCCTGGATGACCTTTTCCGGATGGAGAGAGCGGATACTTTCGGTTAATCGATGGATGGAGAGAATGGCGGAAATTCCTCCCAGTTGGGCTTCGCCGTAGACGTAGGTCAGGATGGGAATAAACAGATCGACATCGGTAACGGCAAGGATCCGGATGGCGTCGTTGGGCAGGAGAGAGGAAAGGTGACGGAGAATGTCGGTTGAATGGTACTGGTTTCGATTGAGATCATAGGCAAAGGAGATATCGGACAGCAGTGACTTGGTTTGAGTGGAAAACCCAAAGGTTCGGGAAATGCTGTCTTGAATGGAAAGCAGCCATGACGAAGCGATGTCTCCGATGGGTGAGAGAATGACAGTATGTTGAGCAGACCGCTTCAATTTGATTTTTGAATCCGGTATAATCTGATTTTGTTATACAAGGTGGACCGGTCAACTTCCAGGAGTTTGGCACACCTGGAAATGTTCCAGCGGTTGTCTTCCAGGATCTTTGTGATATGGGCCTTTTCAATGTCTTTCAATGATGTGCCGGCTGAAACTTCCTTGCAGGTGTCTTTGAACAGCGGCAGTTCATGTGCCTGAATGCTCCGGTGCTTTCCGATTACGACGGCGCGTTCAATGGCGTTTTCCAGTTCCCGGACGTTTCCCGGCCACTCATACAGCATAATTTCATCCATGGCTTCCCGGCTGATCTGATCGATTGATTTTTTGGTTTCCTGGGCATACCGCCGAAGGAAAAGGTTGGCAAGCAGGGGGAGGTCTTCTTTTCGTTTGCGCAAGGGGGGCATGGTGAAGGAAATGACATTGAGCCGGTAAAAGAGATCTTCCCGGAATTTTCCTTCTGCAATCAGAGCTTCAAGATTGCGGTTGGTTGCGGCAATCACCCGGAAGTCCACCCGGATGGGTTGTGTGCCGCCGACGCGGTAAAACACCCGGTCTTCCAGAACCCGCAGCAGGTCAATCTGCATCCGCATGCTGATTTCCCCGATTTCATCCAGGAAGATGGTGCCGCCATGGGCGAGTTCCAGCCTTCCTTTTTTCGTCTCACGGGCATCGGTAAATGCTCCCTTTTGGTGACCGAACAGTTCGGTTTCCATCAGGTGCTCGGGAATGGCTCCGCAGTTCACCACGACAAAGGGGCCTTCGGAAAGCGGGCCGGCGGTATGGATGGCTTTGGCTGCAAGCCCTTTTCCGGTGCCGGTTTCTCCCAGAATCAGAATGGTCGATTCGACAGGTGCGATGTCTCGGATCAGATCGAATACTTCCTGCATGGCCGGAGACTGGCCGATCATGCTTTCAAAACGGGTTCTGTCCTTATGCTGTTCCCGGAGGAAAAGATTTTCCCGCGTCTGGGCCTGATGTTTGATGATTTTATCGATCAGGATACCGAGTTCCATGGGATCAAAAGGCTTTAAAAGGTAGTCGAAAGCGCCGCTTCGAATGGCTTCTATGGCGGTTGGAATGGAACCATAGGCGGTGATCATGACGACATCGATATCTTCGTCATTTTCCTTTACGGTTTTCAGGACTTCGAGTCCGCTGATGCCGCTCATTTTAATGTCTACCAGAAGAATATCAAATCTCGTGGTTTTGATTTTCTCCAGTGCTTCTTCGCCGCTTTCCGCTTTTTCAACCAGGTGCCCATCCCGCTCCAGCCATCCGGCCAGGGATTCCCTCATGATCAGCTCATCATCCACAATCAGAATTTTTGTACTGCTCATTCCAAAACCTCCATTTCAGATCTGTTGCGTAAATTTTGATTCAATGGGAAGTTCGATTGTAAAGCTTGTACCCTTTCCTTTTGAAGATTCCACATAAATATTCCCGCCATGCTCCTGGATAATTCCATAGGCGACGGAAAGCCCCAGTCCCACACCTTTGCCTTTTTTTTTGGTAGTAAAGAAAGGCTCGAATAGTTTGGTGAGATTTTCCCGGGGTATGCCTGAACCCGTATCGGTGAAGATGGTTTTTACCGTATTGTCTTTCAGGGAGTGAAGGGTTTCAACGTGCAGGTGTCCTCCTCCCATGGCCTCGATCGCTTCGGTCGCGTTGGAGATGATGTTCATGAAAACCTGAAGGATCTGGTCCTCTGATCCGATGATTTTCGGCAAATCAGGGTCCAGTCTGGTATCGATCGTTGCGTTATCGATCTTAAGCAGATTGGAGTTCAGGAACAGCGTTTTTTCCACCAACTTGTTGATATCCACTTTTTTTAACTCCATTTTGGACTGGCGGGAAAAGGTCAACAGGTTGGATACGATTCTGCTGGTCCGGCGGGTCTCTGTCTCCATGAGCGTCAGATAATCTTGAAACCGGCCGGCATCTTTCGGGGTAAACCCTTCTTCCATGATTCTTTTCATCAATAGAATCAAATTCAGGATTCCGGCAATGGGATTGTTGATTTCATGCACGACGGACGCGGCAAGCTTTCCGAGGGAAGCCATTTTATCTTGATGCAGCAGCTTTTCGTGGGTTTCCTTCAACTGCCGGGTCCGGTCATCGACCATGGCTTCCAGCCTTCTCGTGATTTCCGCTTCTTCCTGTTTGTGTTCGGTGATATCCTTGCTGATGTGAATGAATTTTGAAATCTCACCATTTTTTTCCCAGATCGGATAGATATTGACCTCATAATACCGCTTTTCATTGTTCGGCATCATACGCGTCTGGATCTGGCGGATCTGGTGCTTGTTGCGGATAACATCCTTCAGCGGGCAGTGCATCTCGCTTTCATCACAGGGGTGGTCGATCTTGTGATAGATTTGAAAGCATTTTTTACCGATAACATTTTTTCGGCTGTACCCGGTTTTTTGGAGAAATGCCTGGTTGACCTCAACTACTTTCATGTCCGGAGTCAATACCAGGATAAAATCACGGATACCGTCGATAATGGTTTCGATTTCCTTGGTTCTATCCCGAAGTTTTTTTTCTTCTATACTGATTGCGGTCCACAGGATTTCAAAGGTTTGAAAAGAAAGCAGGCGGATATTGCCGGGTTTTGTCGCCAGAACATCTTCCAGTATGGCTGTTTCCGGCGTCATCAGGATCAGCAGCTGCAGATCGTATTCCGGTGAGTAAAACCGGTGATAATCGGTTTCGGTTGTAAGCCCGATTTTCCGGGCCATGATCATGCCCGGGGCATTCGGATTCGGATCTGCTACGGCGATAATTTTCGCATCGATTTCGTGACGGTATTCAAATGCGGATTTGGTTAAAAAATCCTTGCAGAATGTTCCGCCTCCAATCAATGCGATGTTGATTATGGATGGGGACTTTACCAAATTTGTTCTCCGAAAATTGTCGGGAGATGGTGGAATCCGTCAATCCGTTTCTGAGAGAAAAAACGAATCCGGCTTATGCATCCTACAGGCTCCGCCTGTTCCGGTCTGGTTGTTCATTCAGACAAGAACGATTCAGCATTTTCGATGCGTAACAATTTGTGATTTGCATTTTGTTCAGAACACCTATCATGGCATGGCTGCCGGTTCAAGGTAAAAATGGAGGGTATAGGGAGACGCCATGAATTACGACAATGTCGGAGTTTGGCCCCATGCGAAACAGCAAATTTGGGTTGACAAAATTCGTGTTTGATGGGTAAAAACGATGTAACCTGAAAAGAACAATGTATTTTGACCAAGATAAACCTTCTCTGTCATTTCCATGGAGTCATTTGGAGGGTGTATGACCAAGAAAGTCATCGGATCTGTCATGGTTGTCGGGGGCGGTATTGCCGGAATGCAGTCTGCCCTGGACCTCGCCAACTCAGGATATTATGTTTACCTTGTCGAAAAATCATCAGCCATCGGGGGGCTGATGTCCCAACTGGATAAAACATTTCCCACAAATGATTGCGCGATGTGAATCATCTCTCCAAAACTGGTCGAGGTCGGCCGGCATATCAACATTGAACTTTTAACAAACACGGAACTGGAAAAGCTTGAGGGGGGCGTCGGTAATTTCAGAGCCCTCGTAAAGGAGAAACCCCGTTTTATTGATTTGTCCAAATGCACAAGCTGTGGGGAGTGCAGCAAGGTTTGCCCTGTATCCCTTCCCAATGAATATGATGAAGGGCTTTCTGTAAAAAAAGCCGCCTTTAAACGGTATGCCCAGGCAATCCCCGGTGCATATGCCATCGATAAGACGGACCTCGCTCCTTGCCGTCTCGCCTGTCCTGCGGGAATCAATGTTCAGGGTTATGTCCAGATGGTAAAGCAGGGAAAGTATGAGGAAGCCTTGCAGATCATCATGGAAGACCTTCCTCTTCCCGGTGTGCTGGGAAGAATTTGCCCTCATGGATGCGAGGATGCCTGTCGGCGATGTGACGTGGACGAACCGGTAGCAATCTGCAAATTAAAAAGACTGGCGGCGGATCGGTTCGATCCCCGAAAGGTGAAGATTGAATGTCTTCCGGAAAGAAAAGAAAAGGTGGCGATCATCGGTTCCGGCCCTGCAGGACTTTCCGCTGCATATCATCTGGCACGCAAAGGCATCCGGTCGGTGATTTTCGAAGCCATGCCGCTTCCGGGCGGGATGTTGAGGGTCGGCATACCGGATCACAGACTGCCGCCGCATATCCTGGACCAGGAAATCGAAGTCATCACCAATCTGGGTGTGGAGATTAAAACCAATTCACCGCTCGGCCCGGATATGACGGTGGATGGTCTACTGGGCAACGGTTATCATGCCGTGTATCTGGCTACCGGAGCGCATAAGGGCATTGAATTGGGCATCCCGGGAGAAAAGGCGGATGGTGTTCGGCAAGGCGTTGATTTTCTGAGAGAAGTAAATTTGACCGGCAAATCCTCCGTGGGAAAGAAGGTGGCCATTATCGGCGGCGGAAATGTCGCCATTGATGTGTCCCGGGCGGCTATTCGTCTTGGCGCAGAAGAAGTTTCCATTGTTTATCGCCGAACCAGGGCAGAGATGCCGGCGTGGGAAGAAGAGATCCATGCCGCAGAAGAAGAGGGCGTCAAGATCACCTATCTGTCTGCACCGCAGGAAGTGATCGTGGGCCAGGGCAGGGTAACCGGTCTTCGGTGCATCCGCATGGAACTCAGTGAACCGGATTCATCCGGCCGAAAAAGGCCTGTTCCCATACCCGGGAGTGAATATGAGCTGGAGATTGACCAGATTATCCCGGCGATCGGTCAGAGGCCGGATCTGTCACCCCTTGAGGATATCACTGGTTTGACGTTTTCCCGATGGGGAACGGCAGAAGTCGATACGATTACCTATGCCACGGAAAGAGAAGGTGTTTTTGCCGGAGGTGATCTTCAGACCGGACCGTGGATAGCCATTGGTGCCATTGCCGCCGGCAAGGAAGCGGCCAAATCCATTGTCCGCTATCTGGATGGCCTGGATATGGCGGAAGGAAGAGAACCGACTGTCAATGAACAGCCGGAGTACCGGCCCATACCAACCGGTCTGCGGAAACAGAAAAGGGAAAGACAGGCTGAGCTTGCGATTGCCGAAAGGATGGGAAATTTCCATGAAGTGGAACAGGGGTTTGATGAGATATCGGGGCGGAAAGAAGCGGAACGCTGCCTGAACTGCGGCTATTGTTCCGAATGCTATCAGTGTGTTGAAGCCTGTCTGGCAGAGGCTGTTGATCACACCCAGAAGGTCCGATTCCGGGAGATTGAGGTCGGATCCGTGATTATCGCAGCCGGCAGCAGACCGTATGATCCGTCAGCCCTGGAAGAGTTTTATCATTACAAGGAACACCCGAATATCCTGACGAGCCTGGAGTTTGAACGGATTTTAAGTGCTTCCGGTCCAACCATGGGGCATCTAGTTCGTCCGTCCGACAAGAAGGAGCCGAAAAAAATCGCATGGCTGCAATGCATCGGGTCCAGGGACAATAACAAATGCGGTAATGGTTACTGCTCCTCGGTTTGCTGCATGTACGCCATCAAGGATGCCATGATTGCCAAAGAGCACTCCAAAGAAGAACTGGCGTGTACCATTTTTAATATGGATATCCGAACATTCGGCAAAGATTACGAGAAATATTATGATCGGGCAAGGCATAAAGCCGGAGTCCGGTTTGTCAAAGCAAGAATTCATACGATTCATCCGGTAGGGAATACCGGTGATCTCCGGATTCGCTTTGCCGATGATTCCGGTCAGATCTGTGAAGAGATTTTTGATATGGTTGTCCTTTCCGTCGGGCTTCAGGTTGATGAATCCGCGATCCGTCTCGCGGAAAGGCTGGAAATTGATCTGGATCGATATCATTTTACGGAGTCGGATCTGTTTGCACCGGTGGAAACTTCCAGGCCCGGTGTGTTTGCCTGCGGTGTATCTCAGGGCCCGAAAGATATTCCCAGTTCGGTTATTGAGGCAAGCGCTGCTGCTGCTGCTGCCGGTGCGGTTTTATCCGATGCCCGGGGGACGTGTATCAAGACCATCGAGATTCCGGAAGAGATCGATGTGAGCAATGTGGAACCCAGAATCGGCGTGTTCGTCTGCAACTGCGGGATCAACATTGCCGGTGTGGTGGATGTTCCGGCGGTTGAGGAGTATGCGAAAACGATTCCGGGGGTTGTTTTCAGTACACAGAATCTGTTTACATGCTCCCAGGACTCCCAGGATATGATGAAGAAGATCATCCGGGAGAACAATCTGAATCGCATTGTTGTCGCGGCATGTACACCCAAGACCCATGAAGGAATTTTCATGGATACCCTGGAAGCCTGCGGCTTGAATAAATATCTTTTTGAGATGGCCAATATCCGTAATCAAAATTCCTGGACTCATTCTGCAGATCCGGAAGCAGCAACGAACAAGGCAAAGGATCTGGTTCGGATGGCCATTGCCCGGGCGGCATCATTGAAACCGCTTCATGAAAAAAGGATTCCTGTAAATGAAAGAGCGATTGTTATCGGAGGCGGGGTTTCCGGTATGAACGCCGCCCTGAATCTGGCAGATCAGGGATTTGAAGTTGTCTTGATCGAGAAGGAATCTCAATTGGGCGGAATGGCTAACCGTCTGACAAAAACCATTGAGGGGAAGGATATCGGTTTTTACTTGGAAACGCTGGTTCGAAAAGTAAAAACCCATCCCAAAATAGATGTTCTTCTCCAGTCTCTTGTGGTCGGATTTTCGGGGTTCAAAGGAAATTTCACAACGGAGATATTGGTCGGGCCCGGTATGTATGAACGAAAAATCGATCATGGGGCTGTAATCATAGCAACCGGCGCAAAGGAGTATGAACCAAAAGAGTATTTGTATAAAGAAGATGCGCGCGTGATTACTCAGGTTACCTTGTCTCATCGGCTGGAAGAAAAAGGCGCAGAAGGGCTGGACAGGGTTATCATGGTGCAATGCGTGGGTTCCAGAAATGAGGAGAACCCGAATTGCTCCCGAATCTGTTGTCAGGCAGCCATTAAAAATGCGATTCATATTAAAAAGCTGAATCCGGAAACGGAAGTCTTTATCCTGTATCGGGATATCAGAACATACGGGTTGCTGGAAGATTATTATACGGAAGCCCGAAAGCTGGGGGTAATTTTTTCACGCTTTACTCCCGATAATCCTCCTCAGGCCGCGGTTGAAGATGGGGAGCTTTGTGTCACCTTCCGGGATCATGTTTTGAACGTTGACCTGAAGGCAGGAACGGATCTGCTTGTCTTAAGTGCCGGAATGGTAGCCGAAGATACGGAAGAGCTTTCATCCATTGTGAAGCTGGCACGAAATGCCGAAGGTTTCTTCATGGAGGCGCATGTCAAGCTGAGGCCGGTCGACATGGCAACCGAGGGTATTTTTGTCTGCGGAACGGCACACAGTCCCAAACTGTTAACCGAGTCCATTGCCCAGGCTCAGGCTGCTGCATCCAGAGCCGCTACTTTTCTTTCACAACCCCATTTAACCCTGTCTGCGGTTGTTGCCAGGGTTGATGGAGATCGATGTGCTTCCTGCCTGATCTGTGTACGATCCTGTCCATATGGCGTACCCAGAATCAATCAGGATGGTGTGAGTGAGATCGATGAGGCATTGTGCCATGGCTGCGGCGTTTGTGCTGCTGAGTGCCCTGCCAAAGCGATCGAACTGAACTGGTACGAGGATGATCAGCTGCTTAGCAAGGTGGAGGCTTTGCTGGAAGGGGTGTTATGAGTAGGGATTTTCAACCGATTATCATCTCGTTTTGCTGTAATTTCTGAGGATATACCGCGGCGGACCTGGCAGGTTCGATGAGATTGAGTTATCCGGCAAGTATTAAAATTATTCGGGTTCCATGCACCGGAAAGGTGGATGTCATCCATATCCTCCGGTCTTTTGAAAAAGGAGCGGATGGTGTCTATGTGGTGGGATGCATGGAAGGGGATTGTCATTACAACCAGGGTAATTTTCGAGCCCGGAAACGGGTGGAGCAGGCTCAAATACTGTTGGACAATATTGGAATCGGCGGTGAGCGTGTCAGGATGTGCAATCTGTCCTCCAGCGAGGCGCCGCTTTTTGTAAAGTATGCAAACGAGATGTTTGATAAGATCATCCAATTGGGACCGAATCCGATTAAACTGGCAAAGAAAAAAATAAAACCCATTATCCGTGAAGGTGCTTTATGATTGTTGCTGATAAAAAACCGATTGAAGAAATTATTCAAGAAATTAAAGATTATCAAAAAATTCTTCTGCTGGGATGCAATGAGTGCGTCACCGTTTGTGAGGCCGGTGGTAAAAAAGAGGTCGGAATCCTGGCTTCCGCTCTTCGAATGTATTTTCTGAACCAGGGCAAAGAAAAGCTGATCGATGAAATCACACTGGAACGGCAATGTGATCACGAATATCTGGAAGAGATCCGGGATCGCATTGATTCCTATGATGCGGTTCTTTCTCTTGCTTGCGGAGTGGGTGTCCAGTTTGTCGCGGACAAATACGGATCGACTCCGGTTTATCCGGGAGTGAATACCTGTTTTTTAGGTGCGACAGAGAAACGAGGATTATGGACAGAACGTTGTCAAGCCTGCGGACAATGCATACTGGCAAACACTGCCGGGATTTGTCCGATTTCAAGATGCGCCAAGCGCATTTTAAACGGCCCCTGCGGCGGTTCAACCAATGGAAAATGTGAAATCAGCAAGGATCTGGATTGTGCCTGGCAGTTGATTATCGACAGGCTCAAAGCCATGAACAGAATGGATGATTATGAAAAATTAGCGGATATCAAGGACTGGTCCTCTGATCGAGCCGGAGGACCCCGAAAAGTTGTCAGGGAGGATGTTCAGGAATGAGCCTAAAAACAGAGAGCAAACTGGAAAAAATTCTTGCATCAGGCAATCTTGCCGTGACATCCGAGTGTGGTCCGCCCCGGGGCAGTGACCCGGAAGCGATTACGGAAAAGGCGAACTTGATTAAAGATCATGTGGATGCGATCAACATTACCGACAATCAGACATCCGTTACCCGGATGTGCAGTCTGGCGGCCTGTATCCGGCTGAAGCTGATGGGGCTGGAACCGGTTCTTCAGATGGTCACCAGAGATCGGAATCGAATCGCTTTACAAAGTGATATCCTTGGGGCTGCGTCTTTTGATATCCATAACATGTTATGTTTGTCCGGGGATCATCAGAGCTTTGGAGACTGCGCATCCGGACAGAATGTTCATGACCTGGATTCCATGCAGTTGATCCAGACTGTCCGGAGAATGCGGGATGAAGGAAAATTTATCGGAGGGGATGAGATCAAGCGTCCCCCGAAAATGTTTGTCGGAGCGGCCGCCAATCCATTTGCCGACCCTTTTGAAATACGTGTTGCCAGGCTTGCTAAAAAAGTGGCGGCAGGAGCTGAATTTATACAGACACAATGTATTTACAATCTTGATAAATTTGAGAAGTGGATGAAGGGAGTCCGGGACCGGGGTCTTCATGAAAAAGTCCATATCCTGGCAGGCGTTACGCCGTTTAAATCTGCCGGCATGGCGCGGTATATGAAAAACAGGGTTCCCGGTATGGATGTTCCGGATGCGGTTGTAAAACGGATGGCAGACACACCCAAGGAGAAGCAGGCGCAAGAAGGGATCAATATCTGTGTGGAATCCATACAGAGACTCAAAGAGATCGATGGGGTTCACGGGTTTCATGTGATGGCGATCGAGTGGGAGGAAAAAGTTCCCGAAATTGTTGAGAGAGCCGGCCTGTTTCCCAGACCGGTTATATAATCCGTCGAATGCATGGGGCGGATTTGGTTTTTCCATATACATCAAAACAAAGCTGCAATTTTTAAGGAGGAGTAAATGAGCGATAAAAAAACCATTCTCGTTGTTGATGATGAACCTGATTTCGCTTCTATTGTCCAGGCCAATCTTAAAAAAGAAGGTTATAACGTTGAAGTGGCCTATGACGGCGTTGAGGCGCTGGACAAAGTAAAAGCAAATCCTCCGGATGCAATTGTACTGGACGTCATGATGCCGGAGAAAGATGGTTACGAAGTATGTGCAGAACTCAAAAAAAGTGAAAAATACAAAAATATACCCATCATTATGTTGACGGCTGTCGCTGATCATGTCGGTTCAACCAGATATTCACATCATGACGGAATGAGCATGGAGGCAGATGACTATCTCCCGAAACCCGCGTCCGCGCAAGATATTTTACAGAGTGTGAAACGGCTTGTCGGGTAACCTGAAAAAAGGAGGAAAAATCTGTTACCGGACATGGATAACGACAGGCAAATTTTTGGGAAGACCCCCGGCATTGCGGGGTCTTCCCGGAATTGCTTAACTCAAGCCACACAGGCAGCTGAATGAAAATATTTTGCATCCTAGGAGATGAACGCGCTTTCCAGTCCAAATCCCCTATCATTTTTTCGAGTGTATTCAAGCGAGTCGGCATACGGGGAATGTATGTCCCCTTTAAGGTTGATCCGGGTCAGATTGGACCGGCAATGCAAAGCCTGAGGGTTTTGAATATCGACGGAGCCAATATTACTATTCCTTACAAAGAGGCGGTTATTCCTCATCTGGATATTCTGTCCGAGGGTGCGAATATTATCGGCGCAGTCAATACGGTTGTGCGGAACGGGAAATCCTTAAAGGGATATAATACCAATGCCATCGGGTTCATGGATACACTGGAAGAGATCGGGTTTGATGTGCCCGGCAAAACCGCCATTGTTTTTGGAACCGGAGGTATTGCCAAAGCGGTCGTGTTTATTTTGAACTGGCTGCGGGCGGAATCGATTCTGATCGTGGGGAGAGATGCCAACAGTCTTGCCGGAATCGTTAACAATATCGGAGGCAAGGCCTTGCCGATCCGGTCGGTCAATGATCAATCGATAACAGCGGACATTCTGATTAACGCCACCTCGGTATCAAGCCCTGACGAATCACCGGAATTGGCATCCATAGTCGACAGTCTCGATATTCCGGGATGTGAGATGATTGTGGATATGAATTACGGTCGTCCGGTCAATTTCTGGGAGGCAAAAGCAAAGAAAAAATCAGTTCGATTTCTGGATGGAAGATCTATACTTGCTCATCAGGCAAGAAGGAGTTTTGCGCTTTGGACCAGGATTGATGTTGAGACAAAAGAGTTTTTAAAAGCAATGGATGAGGAATTGTAACCAAAAGGATCACCATGCGTTCTGAACGGGAAAAAGAATATCTTTTAAAAGCAATTGACGCTTCAAACCGGATTTTCTTTATTGTCTCGCCTGATTATCAAATTATAGCGACAAATCGCTACACCAAGGAAAAATATGGAGCAAATATCGTGGGACAGAAATGTCATCAGGTTCTCTGCGAATGGGAGTCCCCCGGAGAGAGCTGTCCTGCGAATCAGGTAATTCAATCCGGAAAGCCCGTCCTGCGGGAAAAAGAAAACCGTTCATTAGACCTGAAATGGTCCACCTGCCGGTATTCCTATCCCATACTTTCAGGAGATAAAATCGATGCGGTTGCCATTGTTGAATTTGATAACCCATCCCGGGAAGAAATGGAAGAAAGTCTTCGAAGGGCCAATTCTTTTTTAAAAAATTTAATCCTCAGTTCGGTAGATGGGGTGATTGCGGCGGATAAATCCGGAAAAATTCTGATTTTTAATGATGCAGCGGTAGAAATCAGCGGATACAGTGTCGAAGAGGCACTGAATTCACTGGATATCAGAGATGTTTATCAAGGGGATACGGCACGCGATATCATGCGGTTGCTCCGAAGCGATGATCATGGGGGGAAAGGCAAACTGAAATCCTTCCAGGTGGATGTGGTCAGAAAAAATGGGGAAATTATCCCGATTCAATTAAATGCAGCCATCGTATATAAAGGAGACAAAGAGGTCGCTTCCATTGGTTTTTTTCATGATCTTCGCGAGGAGTTGCGCATTAAAAAAGAGCTTGAAAAAACCCAGATACAGCTTCTGCAGGCAGAGAAAATGTCTTCACTGGGCAAATTGTCAGCCGGAGTGGCGCATCAATTGAACAATCCTCTGGGCGGCATCACGCTGTATACCAAGTTCCTTCTGGAGGATTATGACTTGGAACAGAGCGCAAAGGATGATCTCGGCCGTATTCTGCAGGAAGCGGAGAGATGCAGGGATACGGTGAAGGAGCTGTTGGAATTTGCACGGCAGACATGTCATATGGTCAAACCGCATAATGTAAATGAGGCCATCTCAAGAACGATGTTTTTGCTGGAAAATCAGACGTTGTTTCAAAATATTGTCATTGAAAAAAAGCTGGCGGAAAACCTGCCGCTTGTCCCGGTTGATATCCAGCAAATGAACCATGTTTTTATGAATATTATACTGAATGCAGCCCAGGCCATGGATGGGAAAGGACACCTGCGTTTATCCACCGGCCTTTCAGATGATGGAAAAAAGATGATTATCGAAATCGGGGATACAGGACCCGGAATGCCGGAAGAAGTGTTGAATCATATTTTTGAACCATTCTTTACAACCAAAGAGGAAGGCAAGGGGACCGGACTTGGTTTGAGTATGGTTTACGGCATTATTCAGGATCATGGCGGAGTCATCACGGCAAAGAGCCGTATTCATGAAGGCACTACTTTCCGGATTGAACTTCCTCTGGAGTATCCGAATCATGGAGGAGCTGAGTGTGAAGAATAAACTGGATACAGGAAAAGTACTGGTCATTGACGACGAACAGATTCTTCGTGATGGGGCGGAACGGATTTTAACCCGGATGAACTTCCAGGTTTTCAAGGCTTCCCGGGGAGAAGAGGGCTTGAAGATACTGGAAGCGGAGCCGGCGGCTATTGTCCTGCTGGATATGAAGATGCCGGGAATTGACGGGATGGAGGTTTTAAAGCGAATTGTTGAAATGGATCGGGGTATCCTCGTTATTGTCATCACCGGGTATGCAACCGTTGAAACAGCCATTGAGGCGATGAAACGGGGGGCGTATGATTTTATCCCCAAGCCCTATGAGCCGGATCAGCTTCGCATCGTAGTGAACCGCGCACGTGAAAAAATGCAGTTGACGCTGGAAGCGGAAAAGCTGGAAATGGAACGGAAACGAACCCTGGCGGATCTTCACACTTCCCAAAGCAGGGTTTATACAATCATCGATTCTCTTCCCAACGGGGTTTTGGTGACCGACACAAACGGCAAGGTTGTTTTGTTGAATCCTGCCTTCAGACAGCATCTGGGAATTGAAAAGGATGTATTGCCCGGCGGGGATGTAGATGCCTATATTCAGGACAAAGAACTGTGCCGCTTGATCATTGATATATCCCATGGAAAATATGTTGATTATGATGATATTCCGACGCATGAACTGAATCTGGCCGGCGGCAGGTTTTTGCTGGCCAGAGCCAGACCGGTGCTGGGAAAGAAACGGGAGTGTCTGGGGACTGTAATCAATATCATGGATATTTCAGCCATGAAAGCACTGGATCAGTTGAGATCGGAATTCGTTGCCAAGGTGTCCCATGAACTGCGTTCCCCGCTTTCCACAATTCATGAGCAGCTTGCCATGGTCCTGAACGATATGGCCGAGGGTGCTTCGGAGGATGAGCAGCATCTGCTTTCCCGTGCAAAGGAGAAGACCAGGGGACTCATTTCCACGATCGGGGACCTGCTGGATCTTTCCCGGATAGAGGCGGGTATGGCATCCAAGGAATCAAAGCCGGTTCAGGTAGAGGAGTTGTTGAAAAGTATTATCGATTTTCTGGGGGTTCAGGCAACCGCGAAGAAACAAACACTTGCCCTTGAAATCAAGAACGGGCCTTTTCCACCGGTCATGGCCGATCCGATGGCACTGGAAAGCGTGTATGGAAATCTCATTACCAATGCCATCAATTATACCCCGGAAGGAGGCGAGATCAAGGTGATTGCCGATATGGCCGGAACCCATTTAAGGGTGATTGTCAAAGACAATGGTTATGGAATCGATGCCAAGTACATGGATAAAATTTTTGAAAAGTTCTATCGGGTGAAAAATGAGCATACCCGGTTTATCACCGGGACAGGGCTTGGTTTGCCGATCGTGAAGGGTATTGTGGATTCTTTTGGCGGCTATATCGACGTTGAGAGTGAAATCGGCAAAGGTACATCCTTTACGGTCCTGTTGCCGATGAAATAAAGAGTTTGCCTATACCGGATTTGTGTTTTCGCAGGCATGGACGTCCGGATGTCTTTTTAAAAAAAGTTATGATGACTAGTATTTGCCGAATTCGCTGTCATCCAGTTTGATGATCTGCTCCGGTTTTTGTTCCGGTATTCCCTTCCGATGGGTTTCCGCATTACCCCATGTGTAGGATAGTGGTTGTTTATGAGTTTGGGGTGTCATTTCAGGAGTTCGTGTCCCAGTCTGGGGTATTGTTTCCGGCGCTGCGCTGCTATCATCATGCTTCACCCGGAACCGTGCAAGCAGATGGTGAACCTGTGCCGCCTGGGCGGAAAGTGTTTCCGCGGCGGATGATGTTTCTTCGGCATTGGCGGTGTTGCGCTGGGTGACGTCATCGACCTGCTGAAGCCCTTTGTTGACCTGGGCGATACCTTGTGCCTGTTCATTGCTGGCCGAGGCTATTTCACCAACAAGGTCCGTTACCTGGGTCACACCGGTGTTTATTTTTTCAAGTGCTTCCGATGTTTTGCCGGCGGTCTGGTTTCCATCCTTTACTTTTTTAATTGACTTTTCAATCATATCCGTTGTTTCCTGAGCAGCCTTGGCGCTTCGCGCTGCCAGAGACCGAACTTCCTGTGCCACAACGGCAAATCCTTTCCCGTGTTTACCGGCTCTTGCCGCTTCCACCGCGGCATTGAGTGCCAGCAGATTGGTTTGAAAAGCAATATCATCGATTGTTTTAATAATCTTTCCAATTTCATTACTGGATTCGCTGATGGCATTCATTGAGGAAACCATTTCCTGCATCTGCTGGATACCGTTCCGGACCGCTTCATGTGCGGCCTTGGCCAGGGTATTGGCCTGAGTCGCATTTTCAGCATTGGTTTTTGTCTGTGAGCTGATTTGTGTCATGCTGCTGGATATTTCTTCTATGGCGGATGCCTGTTCCGTCGCTCCTTGAGACAGGGCAATGCTGGAATCTGCGATTTGTCTGGAACCGGAATCCACCTGTGCAGCGGAAAAATTAAGCTCTGTAACCATACTGTTCAGGCTGTTGATCATGGTGAGCAGGGCCTTGCCGAGGGTGTCTTTTTCAGATGCAACGACAATTTCCTGGGCAAGATTGCCTTCGGCAATATTGGTAGCGGCTTTTGCTTTGATGTTAAGGGAGTCAACCACCGCATTGAGGGCGGAGCCCATGATTCCGATCTCGTCTTTCCCGGTTTCCAGATGGGCGGAAAGATCCCCCCGGGCCATGTTATTGAGTGCAGCAACTGTTTTTTTCAGCGGTCTAATAATTCCCCGGGACAAGATCAGCCATATCAGCAGGATAGAACCGGTAACCACAATGAAAAAGGTCGTCAGGCTGTAGATACGCTGCCGTTTTGTGTTTTCGCTGATGGAGGATAATTCCGAATTCAGTTCATTTACGAAATACCGGCTAAGCTCGGTGAGTTGTTTCTCAAGTGATTTTGTCTGTTCTGTCAACTCGGCTGTTTTATTCATATCCGCAGCATCTTCATAGGTGATCATTTTGGTATAGATCGTCTGGGCTGCTTCGGAAAATGAAGATAATTCTTTCAAGAGGGTATTGATTCTTTCTTTCATTTCAGGATCAACATCTTGGAGGGCCGAAACGGCAGTGAGAGATTCCTGAATTTTTTCTGCCTTGGAGCGTGCGGTTTCAAGCTGATTGATGTCGCCGATCAGGACAGCATCATTGAACAGTTTTACCTGTTCGATGAAAAAATTTAACGCCGACTGGCTGTAACGGCTTGCCGGAAAAACAGACTCCGATACGCTGAATAACCGGATCTCGGTTTTTTTGCCGTTATTATATCCAAATAGCATTGAGGCAAAGTATCCAATAATTAAGATACTCAAACTCAACCAGATTTTATTCGCAATACTGAATGAACGCCACATGCATTGTCTCCTTATGTTTCATCTGATCGGAAATATTGCAAGGTTTTGTATGGTTTTGAAAAAACTGTTAATTGCCGGTTATGAAGATTTCACATGTTGAATATCGGATGAACAGGGAAAGCATGAAAAAGAGTGTTCCATAAAAAGAGTGCGGATCTTTCGATCAAAAATCTTTGAATTTGTTAAGATTGATTATTTTTTGAAAATAGGAAAAAATAATTTTTGAATGATCAAAAAGTATATGATCCGTGCTTTATTGTCAATGAAAAATTTTCCTACATTTTTTTGTTGAGGTTTATCAAAAATCAAAATAGTGTTGGACAATTACTGGATACTTTTGTAAAAAGTTCGATTCATTTCGAGGAATCACGAATGGATGTATCCGAATGAATCGTTTTCCTTAAATCAATCTTTTGTTTTCAAAAATACAAGCCGGAGGTTTGGACATGAAAGTTTTGGTCAGTGACAATCTTGGTGAAGTCGGGATTCAGATATTCCAGAAGGAAGAAGGCATTGAAGTGGATGTGAAAACCGGGCTCGCGCCGGAAGAACTGAAAAAAATAATTGGGGAATATGATGCATTGGCAATACGGAGCGCCACCAAGGTGACCGCTGATCTTCTTTCCGCAGCGAAAAAACTGAAGGTTGTCGGTCGTGCCGGAATCGGGCTGGACAATGTGGATATCCCGGCCGCAACCAAACGTGGCATCGCTGTTATGAATACACCGGGCGGGAATGTTGTAACAACTGCCGAACATGCCATTGCGATGATGATGGCCCTTACCCGGAACATCCCTCAGGGCACTTCATCATTGAAAGCGGGACGATGGGAAAAGAAGAAACTGCAGGGAAGGGAAATTTACAACAAAATACTGGGCGTCATCGGATATGGAAATATTGGCGCTATTGTGGCGGACCGCGCCAGGGGTCTGAGAATGAACGTTATTGTCTATGATCCAAATGTCACGGCGGAAAAAATTGAAAAAGCAGGTTTTGAATATGTCAGCCTGGAGGAATTGTATAAACGAGCTGATTATATCACGGTTCATGTCCCCAAAATGAAGAGTACGATCGGGCTTCTGAATAAGGAAGCTTTTCAGCAGATGAAAGATGGGGTTATGGTGATCAACTGCGCGCGCGGCGGTATTGTGGATGAGGCGGATTTGTATGAAGCCATTAAATCCGGAAAGGTCGCCGGCGCTGCATTGGATGTTTTTGAGACCGAACCTCCCGGACAATCCCCTCTGTTTGAGCTGGATAACGTTATCGGAACCCCTCATCTGGGAGCATCCACGCAGGAAGCCCAGACCAATGTTGCGGTGGATGTAGCGGAACAGATCATTGCATATTTAAAACATGATACGGTGATTAATGCCGTAAATGTGCCGTCCGTTACCGGCGAGTTGCTGAAAAAGCTTGGTCCCTACCTGACATTGGCAGATCGCATAGGCTGTTTGCAGGCCCAGCTGATTCAGGGGCCGGTTAAGGAAGTGATTGTCGAGTACATTGGAGATTTCCAGGGACTCGACCTTTCACCGGTCACAACCGCTTTATTGAATGGACTCCTTTCCATGATGGTCATGGATGAAGTGAATGCGGTCAATGCACCGAGCATCGCAAAAGATATGGGGATTAAAGTTACGGAAACAACAAGTGGAGAATCCGTGGATTTTACCAACCTGATCAAGGTGAAGATTGTTACAACAGAAATGGACAATACGGTTGAAGGAACCATCTTCGGAAAGAATGACCCCCGGATCGTCCGGATCAACAAATTTCGATTGGAAATTATACCAAAAGGTTACCTGGCATTGATTCACAATATGGACCGGCCGGGTGCAATCGGCAGCATCGGAACAACACTGGGTCTCAACAATCTGAATATCGCCAGAATGCAGGTCGGCCAGGAAGAGGAAGGTGAGCGGAATGTTATTATTTTAAGAACCGATACCCCGATTCCGGATGATGTGGTCAAACAATTGATGGATCTGCCCATGGTTAAAACAGTGATTCCATTAAATTTATAGCAGCTTTATTGGATTCCTTTTTGATATTGAAAACAAGGGGGAGTATGCCATGACGGATCAAACAAAAGAAAATATTGTCAAGGAAACAGAGATCTCCTCTGATGGGGAAACATCGGGGAAAAAACAGGAAGGTACGAGCGGATCATCCACCTCCGGTGAGCGGGCCGGCAAAGAATCACAGTTACCGAAAATCACGTTTTCAACTTTTATTTTTTCTTTAAATTCTTCAGCGTTATATCATATGGGGCTGGTCCCGGATCCAACTTCCGGCAAAAAAGAGAAAAATCTGCCACTTGCCAAGCAGAGTATTGATATCCTCGGGATGCTGGACGAAAAAACAAAGGGCAATCTGACGAATGATGAGGAAAAGTTACTCAGGCATATTCTGCACGATCTGAGGCTCATGTATGTGAAAGAGCGAAGTTAGTTTTTTTCAGATACGACCTTTTTTACGTTCTAACTCGTGGGGGGGTGAGAAAAAACCATGAAAAGGGAAAATAAGCGAAAAAGGGAACGGATACTTCTGATCGGTTTAATGGCGGCATGTATCTTGTCTTTTTCCAGGGCGGATGCGAGGGAAAAACCGATTGATACCATCATCCTGCCGGGAAGTTTCAGTAGCCTTGCCGAATCAGTAAGCCCTTCCGTTGTGAATATCCGGACCGAGAAAAAAATCAAAGGTGCAGGGGGGGATTTCCATTATTTTGATCAGAAACCTTTTCGTCAGGATGATCCTTTTAATGAGTTTTTTAATCGATTTTTTGGAAATAATCCGCAGTTTGATCATCCGCAGCGAAGTCTCGGGTCGGGTTTTATTGTTGACAAGGAAGGTTATATTGTAACAAACAGCCATGTTGTTGAGAATGCCGATAAGATTAAAGTCATATTAAAAGATGGAAAAGAGTTCGAAGCTACGATAATCGGTCTTGATGTAAAGACCGATCTTGCTCTGATCAAGGTAGAGGCCAAACAGAATCTGCCCTGCCTGAAACTTGGGAGCTCCGCGAATGTCAAGGTCGGGCAGTGGGTAGTTGCCATCGGCAGTCCTTTTGGTCTTGAGCAGACCGTCACAGCAGGTATCGTCAGCGCAAAAGGAAGGGTTATCGGTTCCGGTCCATATGACGATTTTATTCAGACAGATGCTTCCATTAACCCGGGGAACAGCGGTGGGCCTCTTCTGGATATGGATGGCGAGGTTGTCGGTATCAATACCGCCATTATTGCAAGCGGACAGGGGATTGGATTTGCGATTCCGGTTGATCTGGCAAAGGGTATCATCGAACAGCTCAAAAAGCATGGAACCGTTTCAAGAGGATTTTTAGGGGTCTCCATCCAGAATATCAGTAAAGAGCTCGCAGAATACTATAACATTGATGATGGGAAGGGCGTCCTTGTTGTTGAGGTTGTGCCGGGAGGACCTGCGGATCATGCCGGTATCCAAGCAAAAGATATCATACTGGAGATTAACGGCAGGAAAGTGGATAACAGCCGTGCTTTATCAAGCCTTGTCGCGGAGACGGATGTTGGAAAGAAGGTTGCGGTTCTGGTCCTGCGTGGTGGTTCGGAAATAAAATTACATGTTGAGATCGGAAGAATGAATGATGACACCTCGCCGGAGGATTCCCAGGGCGGGAAAACAGAAGAAGACCTCGGAATAGAAGTCTCGGAATTTACCGATGAGGTCGGGGAAAAATATAATCTCAATGAATCCGGAGGGGTGATTGTTCTTGATGTTGAACCGGACAGTCAGGCAGAAGAGGCTGGTATTATGCATGGGGATATTATTAAAGAAATCAATCATCATTCTGTAAAAACACTCAAGGACTTTAAGACATTGATCAGCCGGATAAAGTCAGGGGAGCAGATTCAATTTTTCATTAAACGAAAAAATATTGGTTTTATCGTGGTTCGTATGACGCGGTAACGTTATTACCTGGATATTGATCAATGCACAGGAAAAAAGCTGTACTATCATTGTTCCCATCATCGGTTGCATGCCGATCTTTTGATGATCGAGCGATGGAAAGCAGAATTACATATCGTGATAATTCGATATATTGAATGAAGAAATGCGGACTACCCTGCCTACGATCCGAGAATTATCACCTGCAAAAATTAATCTTTTTTTACAGGTAACCGGCAAAAGACAGAACGGGTATCATGATTTATGTACCCTGATGTGTGGAATTACGCTTTTTGATATTCTGTATTTTGATTTTCAGGCATCCGGTATAGACATCCAGTGTACACATCCGGATGTTCCGGAAAATGATACCAATCTGGCCTGGAAAGCAGCCAGGCTTTTTGGGGAAGCTTCCGGGCATATGACCGGTGTAAGGATTCGGATTGAAAAAAAAATACCGGTTGGCGCAGGGCTTGGTGGCGGCAGCAGCAATGCGGCAACCGTTTTGAAGGTACTGAACAGGCATTTCCAGCAGGTTTTGCCGGATGAGAAACTTCGGGAGATCGGTCTTGCCGTCGGAGCGGATGTCCCTTTTTTCATCAGTGGAAGACCGGCGGTTGCAAAAGGTATTGGAGAAGAGCTTATCGAGTATCATTCATTGAGAAAATTTCATGTATTATTGGTCAATCCCGGAATCCATGTGTCTACGGCAGAGGTTTATAAAAACCTGAATTTGGGATTGACAAAATGTGAAAAAATAATTACAAAGTTTCCTTTTAGTGGTGGATCAGTTGATATCTGCAATTTTTTGTGTAATGACCTTGAAACCGTTACCGCCAAAATAATTCCGGATATAGAACGGATAAAAGCGCTGCTGATGAAATTGGGTGCCGGAGGAGCGCTGATGTCCGGAAGCGGGCCGACCGTATTCGGCCTTTTTTCTGATATCAACCATGCAAAGTTTGCATATCGGGAGCTTAAACAGTTCCGTGAGGGGCATAAATTTTTGGCAGAAATGATCGTGTAGTCAGAAAAACAGGGAATCACATTCTGTAAACCGGCAATGTACGCAACAGCCGGTTTTACGATATTACCGGCAACTCGTTGAAAAGAATCTTCGTGGACTGCCGGTTATGCTTTCATTTGGGGCGTCGTCAAGCGGCAAAGACACAGGATTTTGATTCCTGCATTCGGAGGTTCGAATCCTCCCGCCCCAGCCACTTGTATATTATATTTTTAGGCAAAGGCTTTTAGGTCCGGTTTACTCTGGAGAAATGATGGATAATTCAACAAATGGCGTTTATTTATTTACCGGAAATTCGAACCCGGTTCTGGCAAAAAAAATCTGTGAATATCTCGGTATGCCGCTTGGCAGTTCCAAGGTAAAGACCTTCAGCGATGGTGAAGTCCAGATAGAAATCGATGAGAATGTCCGCGGGTCCGATGTGTTTGTCATTCAGTCGACCTGCCGGCCGGTCAATGATAGTCTGGTTGAACTGCTGTTGATGCTGGATGCTCTGAAACGATCATCGGCACAGAGGATAACGGCAGTTATACCCTATTACGGGTATGCCCGTCAGGACAAAAAGGTGGCTCCGCGGGTTCCGATCAGTGCCAAAATGGTTGCGGATCTTCTGGATGTCGCCGGTGCCCACAGGGTGATTACCATGGATCTTCATGCCGGACAGATACAGGGCTTTTTTAATATGCCGGTGGATAATCTCTTCGCAGCTCCGGTCCTTCTGGATTTTATTAAAAAACGTTTTGGTGAGAAATCGGTTATCGTATCACCGGATGCAGGTGGTGTTGAACGGGCAAGGGCATTTGCCAAAAGACTGGGAGCCGGCCTGGCGATTGTTGACAAACGAAGAGATGCTCCAAATCAGGCACGGGCCATGGCTGTAATCGGGGATGTCAAGGATAAAGTCGCCATTATTCTGGATGACATGGTGGATACTGCCGGCACACTGACCGAGGCTGCCGGTGCGATAAAGAATGCGGGTGCTTTGGAGGTTCATGCATGCTGCTCACATGCTGTTTTATCGGGTCCGGCGGTAGACCGGATCATTGATTCTGATCTGAAAAGTCTTGTGGCAACGGATACCATTCCTCTGAGCAGCAAAGCTTCTGCGTGTGATAAAATCAAGATACTGTCAATTGCGCAACTTGTCGGAGAAGCAATCATCCGAAGCCACCGTGGGGATTCCGTAACATCACTTTTCGTATAATTTTTAGGGCTAATATAAGGAGGGTCACTTTTGGAAATACTTGAACTAAAAGCAGAAAAAAGAAATAAGACCGGCAAGGGGCCTGCACATTCCCTTAGGCGGGATGGTATGGTTCCGGCAGTGCTTTACGGGCCGGATACCCAACCGGTTTCCCTTTCTGTTCAGGCAAAAGAAATTGAAACACTGTTGAAAAATGCCAAGTCCAATCAGCAGCTCATAAACATTGATCTGGGGGACGGAGCTCCAAAGAAACCGACCATGATCAAAGAGATGCAGCGCAGACCGGTTAAAGGCGGCTTTCTTCATATTGATTTTTATGAAGTGGCTATGGATCGTAAAATCCGAGCACGCGTTCCGGTTGTTGTAAAAGGAAAATGCATCGGTGTTGAAAATGGCGGCCTGCTCCAGATCATCAGGCGTGAGCTGGAGGTCCTGTGTTATCCGGCTGAAATTCCAGAGACCATCGAGCTGGACATTACCAATTTGGAGGTTGGTCATTCCATCCATGTCAACGATATTCATTTGGAAGGTGATATGGAAATACCGGCGGAAGTCAATTTTACAGTGATCACCATACTTGCGCCTAAGAGGGAAGCTGTTGAAACGGGAGAAGAAGGAGTTGAGGAAGCGGTTGCTGCGGAAGAGGCTCCTGCTGCTGAATAGTAGAAGCAAACTGAGCAGTCTGATTCCGAGATGTTGTTTCTTCATCCTGAGAGCTATTCCTTTGCGGGGAATAACTCCTCAATCCGATTCTTATCTTTTCAGATAGGAAAATGGGATGAATCAGAAACAGGTTCGGTTGATAGTTGGACTCGGCAATCCAGGTAAAGCCTATTCAATGACAAGGCATAACGTGGGTTTCATGGTGATTGAAGCACTTTCAGAAGTGTTTTCGATTCCCGTTGAGAAGAAAAAGCCTGATATACTGTACGGCCGCGGTAGCATAGAAGGATTGGATGTTATTTTAGCCAGACCAATGGCATATATGAACCGCAGCGGCCGGCCGACAAGAGGACTTGCTGAATATTTCGGGATATCTGGTGAGGAGATGCTTGTGATACATGACGACATCGACCTTGCCTTTAAAAGATTAAAAATAAACATGAAAGGAGGGCATGGCGGACATAACGGTATTAGATCAATGATCGATGCATTCGGGCATGGTGACTTCGCCCGTATTCGTATCGGAATTGGTCGTCCAGATGGTCCTAAAGAGGTTACCGATCATGTACTTGGACGATTCTCATCTGCAGAAAAAGAAGAATTGAGCCTTGTAATTGAGGGGGCCAGGGACGCAGCCATCATAATCGTAAGTGATGGTATTCAGGAAGGGATGAACAGGTTTAACAAACATAAATGATTTTAATTAACAATGAATGGAGGAAAACATGGATTTATTAATGGAAAACATTCCATTGACGTGTACACTCGTCGGGGTTGTGGGAATTCTTTTTTCCCTGATTCTTGCCGGTATCGTTAAAAGTGCTCCGGCAGGAAATGAAAAAATGCAGAAAATCGCCGGTGCCATTCAGGAAGGCGCCATTGCCTATCTGAATCGCCAGGCCAAAAGCATGGCTACCGCAGGTATCGTGATCTTTATTGCCATTTTCTGGGCAATGGGCAGCATTACGGCCATCGGTTTTGCATTGGGCGCGCTGGCATCTTTTGCTGCCGGTTACATCGGCATGCGCGTTTCCGTAATTGCCAATGTCAGAACGGCTGAAGCTGCCAGAAACGGAATGGCTGCCGGTCTTGCCATGGCGTTCAGGGGTGGATCTGTTACCGGTATGATCGTTGCCGGTCTTGCCCTGACATCCGTTGCAGGTTACTATACTTATACTCATGATGTTATTTCATTGGTTGCCCTTGGCTTTGGCGGCAGCTTGATTTCGATTTTTGCCCGTCTTGGCGGCGGTATCTTCACCAAAGGTGCAGACGTCGGTGCTGACCTGGTGGGTAAGGTGGAAGCCGGAATTCCCGAGGATGATCCCCGTAACCCGGCAACCATCGCCGATAACGTGGGTGACAATGTTGGTGACTGTGCCGGTATGGCAGCCGACCTTTTTGAGACCTATGCGGTTACCGCTGTTGCTGCCATGCTGCTTGGGCATCTTCTGTTCCCGAAACATCAGATGGCGACTCTTTTCCCGCTGATTCTTGGCGCGATTTCAATTATTGCGTCCATTATCGCGATCTTTTTTGTACGTCTGGGAAGAAGCGAATATATCATGGGCGCGCTTTACAAAGGTATGTTCGGCGCTGCCATTATCGCCGGTATTACGTTCTTTTATGCAGCCCAGAAATTCCTGGTAGACATCCCCGGAATCGATGCAATGAAAATTTATTACTGCACCCTTATCGGTCTTATCCTGACAGTTGTCATTGTTATCATCACGGAATATTACACTGGTAAATATAAACCGGTTAAAGACATTGCCGAAGC
Source organism: Desulfobacteraceae bacterium (assembly GCA_003599865.1). Taxonomy (GTDB): domain Bacteria; phylum Desulfobacterota; class Desulfobacteria; order Desulfobacterales; family SURF-7; genus QZKS01. Next base: position 660 of record QZKS01000034.1, on the reverse strand, counting down.
TTCCACAACCGGTCACGGAACCAACATCATTGCCGGTCTGGCAGTCAGTATGCAGGCAACCGCAGCTCCGGTTCTGATGATTTGTCTTGCCATCGGTCTTGCTCACCATTTTGCAGGTCTTTACGGAATTGCCATGGCTGCAATGTCCATGCTTTCCATGACCGGTATGGTTATTGCTATTGATGCTTACGGCCCGATTACGGACAATGCCGGCGGAATTGCAGAAATGGCAGAAATGGAAGAAAGCGTACGCGCGGTTACAGATCCTCTGGATGCAGTCGGCAACACAACCAAAGCCGTAACCAAAGGATACGCAATCGGTTCTGCCGGTCTTGCAGCGCTGGTTCTGTTCGCCTGTTATGTCATTGAGTTCCAGGTTCATGGAAAAAGCGGAGCCATCAAATTTGATCTGGCTGACGTTGATGTTATTATCGGTCTTTTTATTGGTGGTCTTCTGCCCTACCTGTTTGCTTCCATTGCCATGAAAGCAGTTGGTAAAGCAGGCGGTGCGGTTGTTGATGAAGTTCGTCGTCAGTTCCGTGAAATTCCGGGAATTATGGAAGGCACCGGAAAACCGGATTATGCAGCATGCGTTGATATCGTGACCAGTTTTGCTCTGCGTGAAATGGTTGTTCCGGCTCTTCTGCCTGTTGTTGCTCC
>QZKS01000001.1 GCA_003599865.1 Desulfobacteraceae bacterium | reverse complement strand
CGGCCAGATTGGAAGCCCGTTTTAATGTATCATCCCGTAAGTGGGCATAGCGCTGGGTCATCCGTGGATCTTTATGAGTAAGGAGTCTCTGAAGATGGTACATATCGACCTCACCAGAACTCGCAAGTATTGAAGCATATACATGCCGTAGTCCATGCATTGGCCGAAATTTGCTCGGAAGACCGGCAGCCGTTTTGATTTTGTTGACGCCAGCCTGACAGCTAACCCGCTGCTTCCCTTTGTCACCAGGGAAAATATAAGGGCTATTAGATTTTGGATGACTCTCCAATACATCCCTTGCGGCATCGTTAAGCGGAATGACTTGATCAGGGCCGCCTTTTGGATCTTTAATATGGATAAACCCTCGCTCAAAATCAACATGATCCCATTTCAGCTTGAATAATTCACCCCGTCGCATTCCGGTATAGAGTGCCATTTTCATCAGATTCTTGATTTGTATATTATCATCAGCTTCAATTGCTTTCAGGAGCGCCTGTATTTGACTGCCTGAAAGGTCTTCGGTGGTCAGGTTGTTTACAGAAGGCTTTTTGATATGAAACGAAATCCCTTCACAGAGATTGTTTTTTACTCCGAAATTAATGATCCATGTAAAAAGGTTCAGAACATGTTTGACGGTCTGCGGGGAAAGACTCTTTTCAAGTTTGCTTTGAACCCGCTTGATATCCAGAGACAAAACCTCTTTCGGCACTTTCGATTCAAAATGGGGTTCCAGGTATTTTTCATACCGGCCTTTATCAATCGATTTTGCTTTATTGACCGGTCGGGATTTAAAATATTCCGATGCAAGGCGGTCAATTGTCCAGCGCCCCTCATCCTCACGTTTTTTTGTCTCTTCGATTTCCCGTTTTTTTTGATTTGAGGGTTCACGGCCCTGAATCCTGTCTGTTCTTTTTTGTGCTGCCCTGGCGGGGGTCATATCATCCTGAAATTGACGACCGGCCTTTTCATGGATCTGTTTCCCATCTTTCCGATACATAATGTAATAAATTTTTTCATTTTTACCAGACCCAACGGCTTTGCCTTCAATGTAATAAACACCCGGATATTTTGTTTTATGTCTTTTTTGAGCAGGCATGATTGATTCCCCTTGAATGAGTATTTATACCCAACACTATACCCAACAGACAATTTGAATATATCGGGAAATCAGAGTAAGTCAAGAAAAATTGTAATTTGAATTTATTGATTATTTTTTAAATAGATAAATAGAAAGGTAAAAACAGGTAAGATATTATTCCCGGCCTCTCACGCCGGTAACACGGGTTCGAATCCCGTTGGGATCACCAAGCAAATACATGTGGTTACAAGTTCCATTCAGGCAGTTATAAAATCCGGACACCCTGCCGATCGGGATGTAAAAATGTACAGATCAGCATCCCATGCCGGACATAACCCATGTGCCGCCGTCTGTATTCATGCCGCAGGTATAGTTTCTTGTGCGTTCAAGAGACGCAATTCGAAAAGACTATTGCCATGCAATTAAGCATGGTGACCCCGGAATACCAAGAAATATCTCCTATATCAATCTGTCAGAAGGGGCCATGGTCTGGCTTCCTCAATTTCGTAGGCCAGCTCCAGGAGGAGTCGTTCCATGCCGGTTGTGGCCGCGAACTGCACGCCCATGGGCACTCCGTTTTTGGAAAACCCCATGGGAAGGGATATGGCGGGTGCGCCGGAAATATTTTGAAACGGAGTAAACGCACAATAATTACCGACGCGCTCCAAAGCCGTGTCAAACGGTATCTCAGGTCCGATGTAACCCAATTTCGGCGCAGGATGGGACAGGGTCGGAGAGAGGAGAATATCATAATCCCTGAAGATATCATTATATATCTTTTCAAACCCCTTGAGGCGCATAATGATAGAGGGTGCCTTACATAATTTTTTCTGAAAGAGTCGGCCCAGGCCCACCCCCCAATCCTCCATTTTTGATCTTTCAAAGCCGGAACCCACGATATAAAACCCGACAAAACGTATCATGAAAGCCATCATTCCCCAGTACCACCAGAAATCGGCGATCACGGTTTCATGAAAAGGACACCGGATTTCCGTAACGGCATGTCCCAATCTTTCACAGAGTTTTCCCGTGTCAAGAACCATCTCGGTTGTTTCGGCATGGCTCTGCGTCCCAAAGGGTGTTTCCGTAAAAAGACCGATACGGAGACGTTTTTTTCCCGGATGAAGGACACGGCCGATTTCAGGCAATTTTGGATTGCGGTAATATTTTTCAGCGCCTTCGTAAAAGGCGGCCGTATCACGCACCGTTCGCGATACGATGCCCTGGTGCAGTATTCCGACCGGCAGCAGCTCCGAGCCGTCAACCTTTATAAGACGTCCCCGTGTAGGCTTGAGACCGACCAGACCGCAGCAGGCGGCCGGTATCCGGATGGATCCCCCTCCGTCATTTCCATGCGCCAGGGGTACGACCCCCGCAGCCACCAGTGCCGCGGATCCTCCTGATGAACCGCCGGTGGAATAATCGAGATTCCAGGGATTGCGAGCCGCGCCTGTAGCCACTGACTCGGTCGTTGCCGTCAGCCCGAATTCCGGAAGATTACTTTTACCAAGACATATAAGCCCCAGGGAATGGAACTGCCGGACGAATTTGCATGACTTTTTCTTGATTTTCACCGGTACAGCATGGGAGCTGTATCGGGTGGGGGCACCCGCAACGTTCTCCGTATCTTTTATAAAAGAAGGAACACCGGAGAAAATGCCCGGCTGCGGCGTTTTTGATTTTTCCAGGGCTTGATGATACATTTCCGTGACGATAGCGTTGAGAGTGGGATTGACCTTTTTTGCCCTGTCGATTGACGCGGTGACGACTTCTGTAGCGCTGATCTTTCCGGAGGCGATTTTTCCCGCTGTTTCCACACCGTCCATGGTACCGAGAAAATCATCGGAATAGGCATGTAATTGATTGATTTTCAGATTCATAATACATTCTCCTGCACTTGAAAGTGAATAAGAACGTGTTAAGCGGAATAGCCGCAGCCCTGAGGACGATTTGCCGACAGACCTTATTTATAATACAACCAGTCCTCCAGGCGCATAAACCCGCGTATCGCATTGGCCGCCCCGTAGGTGATCGGTTCCGGGGGCCAGGGAATGGTTTTTCGGCCCACAAAAAACATTTCCGTGCGGGATGTTTTTCGGCCGGTAATCATTTCCGCAATCGTCATGCCGTTGTAAGTGGTCAGGGAAACCCCGTGCCCGATGCACCCCAGGGAAAAAATCGCTTTCTTGTCATTGCCCAGATACCCGATCACCGGGGCCATATCCAAAGTCACGGAGACCGGGCCGCCCCATTTATGGGTGAAGCGGATACCCTTGAGCTGGGGAAAAACCTCTGTCACATGGTTCTCCAGGTGGTTGAAAATTTTATCATTCAAGTCCTTGTTGAAGTTTGTGCCATAGGTAAAGGAAACATCCCCGCCGCCCATGACGATGCGGTTATCCTTTGTGAGGCGGTAATAGTGAATCAGGTCCCGGGCATCCTCGACACCGGCCCGGCACTGCCAGCCGATGCCGGCCATCTGGGCGTCCGTCAACGGCTCGGACATCACGATATGCGTAAAAACCGGACGTTGAAGGGTTTGCAATTGGGGAAAGAGGATGGAATACGCGTTGGTTGCAAATACCAGGTACTCACAGTGCAGTTCGCCTGCAGCTGTCTTCACTGTATATCCGGCGGTCTTTCCTTTTGAGAATCCGGTCACGGGCGAATTTTCATAAATCACAACGCCCTTGGATTCGGTCAGCGCCTTCATGCCCCGGGCCAGCTTCGCCGGCTGGATAATGCCGCAGCGGGGCTCAAACCATCCAAGCTTGTAAAAATCGGTTTTGAATTCCTCGGCCAGGCGCGCTCGATTCCATCGCTCGATGCCCGTGGTTCCCCATCGTTCAATGATTTTAAAATCATGCTCCACCCGTTTGACCTGCCCCGGGCTGGTCCCGACCAGAAGATAACCGCTGCGTTCGTAATCGCAGTCGATATGGTTTTCGGTGATTACCTGATGGAGATAATCCACGGCCTCCTCCATATACCGGTGGGCGGACCGTGCCTTTTGATCGTTAAACCGGAACGCGGTGATCCCTTTGGTTAAGCCGAAGAGGGTCATGGAAAACCCGCCGTTCCGACCCGAAGCCCCGTATCCGCAGACATCGGATTCGATCACCCGCACATCAATATCCGGTTTTAACCGTTTCAGATGATACCCGACGGAAAGTCCGGTATATCCGCCTCCGATGACCACCACATCGGCCTTGTCTTTTCCGGAGAGCGGCGGATTGGGTACGATGGTTTGCGGCAGCGATTCCAGCCACCAGCTTTTGGATTGATAATCGGTTGATTGATGCTCGGTCATGAGGGTTACCTCCTGTTTATGGAATCTTTCGCGTGACGAAAATATCATGTATTTAATATTAAGTTAGTCGACTACCTAATTTATTAAATGGTAAAATCAACACTGTCAATATTTTTTTACTTCCGGAATTTTTAATTGGTCCCTGCTCATCAAACTTGGGAGAAAAAGAGATGAAAAATCTATTGTATTCAGGATCTATTCTGATTATAATTTTTTTTGATGTCGGTTTTTGCTTTCAGATTTCTTGTTTTTGATTTTTTTCAAACACTTGGGTTATTAAGGATGCCCCTGATATGAAACTCAGAATCGATGAGCGGAAAAATATAGCCTATATCAAGTTATCAGGGCTGTTGGATAAACGGAAAATCCTGGAGGCATTTGAGGAGGTCGTTGCGGATCAGGATTACCGGAAAGGCATGGGAAGACTGTGGGATTTCATGGATGCAGATCTGTCCCTTCTGAATGCCGAGATTGTGGAAAGCATCGCAGGATATTCGATACAATATCCGGATGGGATTAACGATGTCAAAGTGGCATTTGTTGCCTACAGACCCTCCGACTATCGGATTGCCAGAATGTTTGAAGCCCTTTCCATCAACGCCAATACCGAGATAGCGGTATTTCAGAATCTGGAAGATGCGGAAAGGTGGATGTCGGCCTGACACCCGGCCCGAAAAAACACGGGCCGGGAAAAATCTCTCCTGAAATTGCAGAATATCATTTCATCGTTGCTGAAAAAGATTCACCCCTATCGTTCCATCCCCTTGCCGGTGCCGGTACCTTTCCCGCTGCCGTACCCCATGCCGCCGCCATGTCCCATGCCCTGGCCGGAACCCATGCCGGCGCCTTTTGGCATCGGCTCATCCGGAAGCGTCAATCCTTTTTCCTTTGCCCTTTCCTGCATCTGCGCATGATGTTCCAGGCGAAGCTGTTCTCGTTCTTCGGTTGTTTGTGCATTGCGCATTTTTTGGCGGAATTCGACCCGCTCTTGCTTTGTCATGAGCTGACTGCCGTAAATTGTTTCCTGGTCATCGGCAGAGAACGCCGGTGCTGCAACCGGAATGAGAGCCATCGCGAAAAACAACATAATCCATGATCGTTTTTTCATTGCCGCCTCCTTGTGAATTTTTGTTATTTCAAGATAAAAATCCATTTTAAAACAGCGTGGGCAAGCGTGATGCAAAATGCCGCCACGATGGTGGTGCCGAAATCGTCGATCCAGAAGTCCCGCACAAATTTATTGGTAAGAGACAGCAGTATGGCATTGATGACAAAAATGAACAAGCCGAATGTCAGAATGACGGCGGGCAGGGATATCAGGATCAGAAACCAGCCGAAGATAAAGTTGATCACGCTGTAGACAACAGCCACAGCAACCGCGGTTCCGAAATTTTTGCAGTGGATGCCCGGCAGAAACCGCGATACGGCAAAAACAGAGAGGCTTAACAGCAGCAGGTTCCAGATGATATGCATGGTATCTCTTCCTATTTCCGTTTTCTGGCCGAACGCCATCCGGTGGTTGGGACGGATGTGGGAGTCAGGACTTTTCTCATGTCCCTTGCCTGTTCAATGATATAAAAAGCATCCCTGTCAAAAGACCGCACTTCCGGAAGGATCCAGGGAAGATCCCTTCTTTTGCACGCGATGTATAACTCGGTTACCGGTCCTTTCAATCCTTCGCCGACAAAGATGGTTACCGGCTGACCTTTTTCCCGCAATGCTGTTGAAATCTCCCTGCCGGCGGTCGGGGTGATCACCTTGAGGATAATGATGCCAAGGGCCAGTTTCCGTTCCACCAGAATGCCGACCACATTTCCGGTGGCAAATCCGAATGCATAAAAGACGACCAGCAGCGGCTGTTCGTTGATCTGGTTGATGACCTTGCTGGCTACCAGAATCCATATGGTGATTTCAAACAGTGCCAGAAAAAAGGCGATCACCGTCCGGCCCTGAACGGTTACAATGGTCCGGAGGGTTCCGATGGCCACATCGCACACCCGTGCAACAAAGATGATGATGCCGGTGATCAATATATCGGTTTCAACCATGAGGGTACCGGAATGATTGGACATTTTTCTGATGGATTGTTATCTGTGTAAAATCTGCAAAACAACAGTATAGGTGATTGTAAACACCAATGCTGCCATAAGTAAAGAGAAAACCTTTTGGAAAGATGCGGATCAGGGAGAGGAATATGCGATGCTGTTCCGGTTTGGGAAAAGGCTGACAATGGTATGAACCGGGGGTTAGGAAATCTCCTTCAGGTGATCGTCATCCGCATCACTGTAATCAAAGTAATTGCAAAGCAGCTCTTCCCCTTTTTTAATATGGGTCAGAGCGATCATGATATCACCGTCTTTCAGGTTGCCCACGTTATAATGGGTATCACTGTGATTCATGAACTGGGCGTTATCCACACAGAGGATACGGCGGTTGTTTTCCTTGTAGGCATACTTTTTAATCTGGTCAAAAGAATGTTTTGAGATATTGCTTTGCAGTTCATCCCATTGGTCGGAATGGAATACAATATCCACCAGCGGATTGAACGACCATATGATTTTCCCCTTTTGCACATCCTCTTCGGCAAAAAGGCCGATGCCGTTAATTGGGGAGGTGTTTAAAGATGTTTTTATTTCCAGCATAATTCCGCTTTTTTTTGTAATTGAACAAAAGAACCCGCAAGACATCCACCTTCTTCATTTCCAGCATGAAAAAGTCATCATCATCATAGGATAAATAATAGTTTTCCAGGATTTCCTCACCCTCGTCAATGTCCTGAATGGCCACCTCCGTATAGTCATCAATCAGAAAAATATTGTATCCGGTTTCCGTATGGTTGATGAAACGCGCATTGTCCGCCAGGTAGAAATAGGTCTGATTCCGTTTATAGGTGGCGGAGAGTATTTGTTTTAATCCGATCGGATCCAGTGAATCGATCAATTTCTTGAATTTGATTTTACTGTAGATCTGGTCGATCAGCGGGTCGTATTTCCAGATGATTTCGCCTTTGGCAATCGGCTTTGCAGCAAACAGACCCATCCCGTGAACAGACGATTGGGCAAGATACGTATCAATTTTTAGCATTGGGCCCTTTTTTGCTTTGATAGTTACGCATAATGTTGAAATTGATCTTAAAAATTGACAAATAAACGGAATAATTTTAACCCATGTTAATTTTTCGTCTTCATTAGCAAAATATATGCAAAAAAAAAAGCGTTTTTTATGATAAAAGAGAGATCTTTGGCAGAAAAAATATCGGATCTTTGTAACGTTACTATCCGGTTGCATGAATCATAACTTTCTGATAGTTTTTTCAAATCTTTATGTAAACTCTTTTCATAATTGTTCAAACGGTTTTTTCAGGAGATAATGCATGGCTGCTCAGACTTCCTATAAAAGTCCGGGACTCTCACCGGGCACACTGGTTTATATTGGTGACAAGACACATGAACCGGTCCGGGTATCCGTCGTTGACTATACCCCGGATACCATAGAGGAGGTAAATGATCTGACCACGGATGATCTGCAATCGTTTCTGAAGCGGGACTCGGTTGACTGGATTTCGGTTTCCGGCATCCAGGATACGGCCGTGGTCGAAACAATCGGTCAATTATGCGGACTGCATCCCCTGACCCTGGAAGATATTGTCAATACCCATCACCGGCCGAAAATGGACGAGTTCGATGATTATTTTTTTTTGATTCTGAAGATGCCCCGGCTGGATCCAGCAGACGGATCACTTGCGATGGAACATGTCTGTCTGGTTGTGGGCAACGGGTTTTTGCTTTCATTCCAGGAGGCGGAAGGGGACATGTTCAGCCCGATACGGGCCCGGCTCCGGCTGTCAAAGGGGCGCATCAGACGATATGGTTCCGATTATCTGGCCTATGCATTGCTGGATATGGTGGTGGATCATTATTTCGGGGTGCTGGAACAGGTTGGAGAGGAAATCGAAACATTGCAGGAGAGCGTACTGGACCATCCGGAAACCGGCACCTTGTCCGATATTCAGAAGCTTCGGCATCAACTCGTGCTGCTGAGAAAATCGATCTGGCCGCTGCGGGAGGTGCTCAGCAGTCTTTTGCGGGGAGATTCGGCGTTTATCGATGAAAAACTGCTGTTTTACTATCAGGATGTTTATGATCACGTGATCCATGTGGCGGATACGGTTGAGACAAACCGGGATCAGATGTCCGGTATCTTGGACATCTACATGTCCAGCGTAAGCATCAAAATGAATGAGGTGATGAAGGTGCTGACCGTCATTGCAACGCTGTTCATTCCCTTGACGTTTCTTGCCGGGGTTTACGGAATGAACTTCACCTATATGCCGGAGCTGGAATGGCGATATTCCTATCCCGTGTTCTGGGGAACGGTGCTGATCTGTCTGTTGTTGATGCTGATCTGGTTCAGGCGGAAAAAATGGTTGTAAATCATGAGGATAACCAAAAAATGAATTCATGCCGTACGGGAAGAAGGATCGTATGCTGGTTGATCGGTGTTCTTTTCCTGTTGACAGGTCAAGCCATGGGGCAGGCGGAAAAGGAGTCTTCCGCATTTTCAGTCTGGAGTCATTCCATTGAAGCGTCCTTAAAGGCGGATTTGCAGTCCATGGAATATATTCAAGGACTGAAGACGTCTGCGGATGAGCTGAGCGCCAAATGGAATGCGGAATTGGATACCTACCGAATCCAGGAACCGATATTCAGCAATCAGCTCCTGAGTCCCATAGTCCCGCTCAAGACCCTGGAAGACAGCTATCTGACGCTGACAGCATCGTCTCGAACAATTGCATTACGTTTCAGTGAGATCAAAATGAAGCAGGAGGTGATTCAAAAGGTACTGTTTCAGATCAGTGAGTTGAGCGTCATTACCAATGGGCGGATTCAGGATATCCCTCCCAATGTCCGGTCAAACCCGGAGTCAAAGCCGATTATTGCAAAGCTGAAGGATCTTGCCGCATCTCTGCCGGTCAGGAAGGAAAAGTTACAGGTCGTCTATGATACCTATGCCGCCCTTTCTTCAGAAACAGGCAATATTACGGAGCGCTATAATTCCCTGACCAGCCAATTTGAGCAGGCCATTGAAAACCGGAAAAAACAGGAACTCATGGAACGGAAAAAGTTTTTTGAAAGCCTGGGTCTTCAGAAGATTATGGCGGATATCCGGCAACTGACGGAAAAATCCGCCGGTATGCTGACCCGGGATTTCTGGATAGATCAGTTCCGGTTTGTTGATTCATCCGAAAAGCTGTTTCTGGGGTCGTTTCTGCTGGTGTTCATGATCATGATGGTGCTGGTATTTCGGGTGCGGGCAAAACTCAAAAGGCTGATGAATCTTCCGGTGTTGTCCGATAAATACTGGACCCGGTTCGTTGTTGTGCTGAACAAGCGTTCCCTTTTTCTGATCGGTGCGACCCTGTTCTTTTTCGTGATCATTCAGCTGGAGCGATTTCAGCCCCAACCGGCTATCCTGGATGCCGTTGTCAATCTGCTGCTGGTATGGCTGTTCAGCAAATGGTTCATGGATACACTCACGTTGGTGAAAACAGACGTGCAGCCAATCCTGCCGGATCATCAACTGTTCTGGATCCGGATACAAATTCATGTCATTCGGATGTTTGCAGCCTTTTATATCGGTATTTCCTGGCTGTATACCGATGACAGTGCGGTCATCATCCTCGGGCGAATCCTGTTTGCAATTTGTCTGTATTTCGCAAACATGGTTTTCTGGAGAATTTCGGACAATATCAAAAACGCCATTCCGGAAGGTGAAAATGATCCGGTTCCATCCGAATTACGGAGATGTACCGCGATCATGAAGCCATTGACCTATGTTATCATTGTTTCCGGTTTTGTTCTGGATGTTGCGGGATATGGATCATTATCCCGGTTATGGTTTACATCATGGGGATGCAGTTTTGTTGTAGGACTCTGGGGCGTAATGACATTCAAGGCCATCCGGGAATGGAATCCCATTATCAGGAAGAAAAAGGACACGCCGGTAGAGGAGGCTTCCGAGGCCAGAACAACCGTCCAGTGGGTGGCGGTTCAATTTCTGACTTTATTGTGGTTTGCGGCACTGATGGTCCTGTTCGTATTGTCGTGGAGCGGCAAAAAAGCCGTTCTGATGGGGATGTTTGAATTTATCCGCATGCCGCTGACCGTCGGTTCCATGAAATTCAGCCTGCTGGGCGTTATCATTGCCATTCCCATTCTTCTGATCACCCGGGGGCTGGCGAGGGTATGGCGGCATATTTTCCATGAAAAGTTCCTGGGACAGAGCGGAATGGAAGAAGGATTAAAGGATTCGGTAACCACCATATCGATTTATGCCATCTGGGTGATCGGCATCATACTGGCGCTGAATGCCCTGGGTTTTGATTCCACATCCTTGACGCTGGTTCTGGGTGCTCTGGGTATCGGCATCGGATTTGGCCTGCAGAATATATTTAACAATTTTTTAAGCGGGATTATTCTGCTGTTCGAGCGCCCCATTCAGGTCGGCGATGATATTGAAATGAACGGTGTCTGGGCAACCGTGAAAAAAATCAATGTCCGGTCCACCATTGTTCAAACGTATGACAATGCATCCGTGATCATACCCAATTCAGATCTGATCAGCACACAGGTTACAAACTGGAGTTTCAAGGACAGACGTCTGCGACGCAATATCGATATAGGAGTGGCCTACGGTTCGGATGTGGAGCTGGTGCGGAAAACATTGCTCGAAGTGGCGGAAAATACCAGCCGGGTGCTGAAGCTGCCGCAAGCGGATGTGATATTCAAGGATTTCGGGGATAGTGCGCTCATTTTCCGGTTGCGGATATGGACCTGGGTGGACTATTTTTATGCGGTTGAAACGGAGATTCGCTACGGGATTGATCGCCTTTTCAAAGAGCGCGGTATTGTGATTGCGTTTCCGCAGATGGACGTTCATATCAAACAAGATGAAAAACCTGATATGGTGGAAAATAAACCGCATCCGGCGATCACAAAAATGCCTGAAACCGGCAATCCATCGGATCGGTAGGGTGCATTTTCCGGCAATTTGAACAGCTTTATCAGAATATCGGTTGATTGCTATACAAATGAAAACAGCGCGAAAAGAAAAAGTTAAATTTTTAATTACCGGAGGCAGGCAAAATGGCAACAGTCATTGTTCTGGGCGGGTGCGGCGCAGTCGGGAGTGTGGCGGTTAAAACCCTGGCAGCGCAGGAGATTTTTGATCATGTCGTGATCGGCGACATGAACATGGATCGAGCGGAAAAACTGATTTCGGAAATCGGAGGGGAAAAAGTATCGGCGCTTCGGTTTGATGCCATGGATCCGCAAAGCATCAAACAGGCGATCAGAGGTTGCGATCTGGTCTTGAACTGTGTGGGACCGTTTTACAAATCCGTAAAAATCATTTTAAAAGCGGTTATCGAATCCGGCATCCATTATGTGGATGTCTGTGATGACGTGGATGTGACCCTGGAAATCCTTGCCATGGATGCGGATGCTAGAAAGGCCGGAATTTCCGCGCTGATCGGGATGGGAAGTTCGCCGGGAGCAACCAATATTCTGGCCCGGTTCGCTGCGGAAAGCCTGCTGGATGAAACCGATTCCATTGATATTTTTCATGCCCATGGCGGAGAGCCGTTTGAGGGGGAGGGCGTGATCGGACACCGGTTTCACTGCATGAGCATTGATATTCCCATGTTTCTGGATGGTAAGCTGAAATATGTGAAATACTTTGAGGAGGACGGCATGGCCATGCGGCAGACCTTTGATTTTCCGGTTCTGGGGAAAAATATTCCGCTGTATCCCTATCCGCATCCGGAACAGGTCACGATTCCCCAATATATCAAGGTGAAGCAGGTGACCAACAAAGGTACGGTTATCCCGGATGCTTACTATGAATTGACCCGGGAGTTGTGCCGTCTCGGGCTGGCAAGCCGGGAGTCGGTCATGGTCAAGGGCCGGCCGGTAGTTCCTGCCGAGTTTGCCACCGCCTATATCATCCGGGAAAGAGAGCGGATCCTGAAAGAAACCGGTTTCGGTTCCCAGCGGGGATGCTGTTCGGTTGTGGTAAAAGGAAAAAAGGACGGCCGATATCAGGAATACCGTTTTCATATGGCTTCCGGCAGCCAGGCTCTGGGAGAAGGCACCGGCATTCCGGCAGCCATCGGCGTCATGCTGATGCAGCAGGGCAGGATTACCCAAAAGGGTATTTTCCCTCCGGAGGGAGGCGTGAATCCGGCTGATTTCATTGATCTGATTTCCAAGGTGATGAAACTGGGCGAAAAGAAAAACGAAGATGGTTCTTTCAGCGGTGTGATCGTCGAAAGTGTCGATGCGGCCGGAAAGGTTTCGATTGTCGATATCGCATGAATGACAAAGACCGATATATCCTTGCCATTGATCATGGCACGTCCGGCCTGAAGGTCGCGATTGTCTCGATTTATGGTCAGATAATGGACTTTCACTATGTGCCGACCCCGACATTTTTTCTGCCGGGAGGAGGGGCGGAACAGGATCCCGACGACTGGTGGATTGCCCTGCTCTCGGCAGCGCGTAGTCTGATTAAAAAGGGAATCATACCGGTTGAGCGCATTGAAGCGGTTTGCGTATCCAGTACATTTTCCAGCACGGTGGCCGTGGACCGGAACGGCAACCATCTCATGAACTGCCTGACCTGGATGGATTCAAGAGGAGCCCCGTATATAGAAGATCTGGTGAAAGGATTTCCCAGCGTAGAGGGCTTTGGGTTGGGAAAGGCACTGCGGTCCATTTACTACACAGGCGGAGGTCCGTCTCTCACCGGAAAGGACGACATTGCCCATGTGCTTTTCATTCAACGGGAATATCCGGCGATCTATGAAAAAACCTACAAGTTCCTGGGCAGCAAGGATTACCTGAACATGAAGCTGACCGGGGAATTTGCCGCATCCTTTGATTCGATCATGCTGTTCTGGGTAACCGATATCCGGGATATTCATCATGTGAAATATCATGACGGCCTGATTGATTTTTTTCATATTGATAAAGACAAACTGCCGGACCTGAGACCGTCCACGGATGTTCTGGGAACCGTGCTGCCGGAAATCGCGGAACAGATCGGTCTGAAATCCGGAACCAGGGTGATCATGGGTTCACCCGACCATCAGGCTGCGCTGATCGGTTCCGGTGCCGTGAGAGATTATGAAGGGCATATTTATATCGGAACCTCTTCCTGGGTGGAGTGCCTTGTGCCTTACAAGAAGACCGACCTGTTCCACAAAATTGCATCCCTTCCTTCCGCGATTCCGGGCAGATATCAGGTTTTGAACGAGCAGGATATTGCCGGCGGATGCGTGTCTTTTCTGCTGGATAACCTGATCCTCTTTCACAATGAATTTCATTCCGGGAAAAATCCCGATCATCCTTATCAAAAATTATCGGCAATCGCTTCAAGGGTTCCGGCAGGAAGTGATAAACTGATTTTCATGCCCTGGCTCAATGGGGAAAGAGCACCGGTTGACGATACGAATCTGCGCGGCGGTTTTTTCAATATTTCCATGAGAACAACCGCCGATCATTTTGTGCGATCGGTTCTGGAAGGGGTTGCCTACAATACCCGATGGAGTTTTCAGTATGTCGAGAAGTTTATCGGAAGACCAATGGAAACCCTGACCATCATTGGCGGCGGGGCGGTTTCGGATATCTGGTGTCGGATTTTTGCAGATGTACTGGACAGGAATATCCGGAAAGTCAGGAATGCCAGAGAAACCAATGCCCGCGGTGCGGCCTTTCTGGCATCTGCCGGTCTGGGCTATATTGATTTTCAGGATATACCGGATCTTATGGAATACGAGAGGGTTTTTGAACCCAATCCGGAAAACCGGCAGATCTATGATGAGTTGTTTGAAGTCTTTCTGCGTATTTATAAAAAAAACAAAGGGATTTTCAAAAGGCTGAATCAGCAAGGAAGAGACCGCAAACAGCCGGACTGAACAATCTCAGTATTTTCCGAACTCCTCGTCATCGAGCCGGATGATTTGGCGAGGGTCGGCCCTTCCATCATCGTTCACCCTTGCCGGAGCCGGTACGCCCCATTGATAATCCGGTACTGGACGACGGATATTTGCCGGTTTGTTATCGCCCACGGCATGCTCATATTGTTTGTCTGCTTTCTGAATGTGGTTGACCAGCCAATCCTTGAGAAAGTTTATTGCATCCACTCCAAGAGAGGCTCCGGACCGCATTTTTTCCTGATATTCAGAAATTTTGGCCTCAAACCCGCGGTGCATTTTTTCGTGCTCCGCCAGCCCTTGGAATTTGTGCACCCGAAGCAGGGCTTCTTCTTTTGCGAAGTGTTCCCGGGTATAGGAAATCAGACCATCGAGTATGGATTCCTGCACATCAACGGCCTTCCCCGACTTGAGCGCGGAATACAATTCGTTGATGAGGTCGATGAGCCGCATGTGCTGCTGGTCCATATTCCGGACGCCGACGGAATATTGAGGACCCCAGTTGATCAGTTTTTCAGCGGGCTGGGCCACCATCCGGGCAGGAGGATAATGGGTTTTCTCAGATTGATGAATCGTCGAAGAGAGTTTGAACCGGGATAAAAGGTTTCGTACATGGGAGGCCTGGCCGGCAAGCTCTACGGCTGCGGCGGATGTTTCCTCTGCGTTGGCCGTGTTCTGCTGGGTCACACTGTCGATCTGGGACAGACCGATATTGACCTGGGAGATTCCCTGGGCCTGCTCATTGCTGGCAGCGGCAATTTCATTGATGATGTCCGTTACCTTGGTGATTCCTTCATTGATGCCGGCAAGGGATTCGCTGGTCTGTGCGGCAATATTCAATCCATGATCCACTTTTTGATTTCCGGATTCAATCATCTCGGCGGTTTCCTGGGCGGCCTTTGCGCTTTTAGCGGCCAGGGAACGCACCTCCTGGGCCACCACGGCAAATCCCTTGCCGTGGTGGCCGGCACGAGCCGCCTCCACCGCGGCGTTCAGTGCCAGAAGGTTGGTTTGAAATGCAATGTCATCAATGGTTTTGATGATTTTCGCGATTTTTTTGCTGGACTGATTGATCTCGTCCATGGCCTTTGTCATCAATTCCATCTGCTGAACACCGTGGCTGGATGCCTCTTTTGTGGAAAGGCCAAGCTGGTTTGCCTGACCGGCATTTTCCGCATTGGTTTTGGTCTGGGAACCGATCTGGGTCATGGAGCTGGTGATTTCTTCCAGAGAGGCAGCCTGCTGGGTCGCACCCTGCGAAAGGGATTGACTGGAGTCGGAAACCTGCCGCGAACCATTGTCTACCTGCTCAATAGCGGTGTAGAGATCTTTCATGATCACATTGAGATTATGGATCATCTTGATAAGAGACGCACCAAGCTGGTCCTGTTCGGATTTTTTTTCCACCAGAATATCCAGATTGCCGTCGGCGATCCTTCCCATGGCTTCGGCTTTTTCCTTCATATACGCGATCAGCTGGGAAAATGCGCGTCCGGTATCTCCCAGTTCGTCTTTTCTGGAATTGATTTCGGCGATGGCATTCAGGTCCATTCCTTCCAGCTGGATATCCCCGATGGAAAATCGTCTGGCGCCTTCGGCGATCAGGCGGATCGGCTTGGTGATGGCGCGGCTTAGTATCCATACGATCATAACAGCCAGCAGCAGACCGAGGCCGGTGATGGAAAAGAGCACGACCAGGGTCATTCGGTAAATCGGCCCGGTGGTTTGATGGGCGTTGTCCGCCTTTGCCAGGCTGATCCCGGTGAGTTGATCCAGGTATCCGCGCATTTCTTCGAATTTCGCCTTTGCCGTTCCAAGGGAAAGATCAAGTGCCTTGCGCCTTCCCTCGCGCGTGTCCGATATTCTTCCATTGACAATTTCCCGGGAGATTTTTTCCCATTCCGTTCTCACTTGTTCATATCGGGGAATCAGTGCTCTTTCCTCCGGACTGATGTCAAGCGCTTTGTATTGGTTCCACCGTTCCACGGACTGCTTGAAGTTTTCTTCATAGTCGTTCACGAGATTCTGAAATTCGTCGGTTTTGACATTTGCAAAAATCATGGAACGTTCGGAAACCAGAAGCTGCTGCAAATCCCGGTCTGTCTGGATCAAAAAATCCACACTGGGCAGATTGACCATGAAGACCGCATTCAGTCGGCTTTGTATTTTCCGGATACCGGAAAATCCGGAAAGACTGATACCTGCCATCAGAATGATCATGATGAAAAATCCGATGATCAGTTTACCACTGACCTTGATATTATGGATAAAACGCATGGTTTAGCTCCCTTGGCAAGTTTGTGATTTACTCGACCTTGTCTACATCGATTCCAAAGGTAATGGCGCCGATCACGGTATCACCATCTTTCACCGGTACCGAAATCTGTACAAGATAGGTCTGTGCACTGTCGTCAAACTCCACATCATCCACAAATACCGCTCCCAGTCCCTCTTTAAAAGAATTTTTGAACTTGGCTTCATCTCCCTGCCAATAGTCGGAAGTTTTATCCGTCATGGCCACATTGGCTCCCTGATTATCCATGACAAAAATCTCCGCATAGTAAGGCTTGCTGTTTTGAATCGTCCGCAGATGCCTGCCGCATTCCGAATCCATCATCTGTTTCATGTAATCCGCGATGCCGGCATGGGCTTGCCACTTCTTGTCCATATCCTGAATCTGGTTCAGGGTTTTTCCTTTTGCATTTTCCTCCCTAACTGCCTTGACAATAACCGGATCAGTGCCCAGTTGCGCAAGAGTTGTGTTGGCCAGATCCATGATTTTCTGCGGAGCTTTTTCACCGGCAAACGCTGCGCTTACGAACAGGAAGCTGATCAGTCCCATTCCAATCCATCTCATTTTTGTATTCATTGCATGATTCTCCTTTGTAATAATGTTGTTGCCTTCGCTGTCAAAACCAATGTCATACTATTCTAGTATTGTTCAAACTCGCTGTCGAGATAATCTCCCCCTTTATCGTCCTTGCCCATTTCAATCATGATTCCGGAAGGAGGTGATTTTTTATGAACCGGCTTTCGTTTCGGAGGCTTGGCCGGCATTTTTTCCGGAAGAGTGGGAGGAGGCGTTACAGCATAGTTGGATTGCAGAAGACGTTCATCGATTTTAAAAAATGAAATCACATCCTGGAGTTGGGAGGCCTGGGATGCCAGCTCTTCCGAGGTGGAGGAAAGCTGTTCCGAGGCTGCGGCATTCTGCTGGATGACCTGGTCCAGTTGCTGCAAGGCCTGATTGATCTGGTCGGCTCCGGTACTCTGCTCGTTGCTTGCCGCATTGATTTCCTGCACAAGTTCCGCATTTCTCCGGATATCCGGGACAATCTTGTTCAACATCTCACCGGCGTTTTCGGCAATTTCCACGCTGGATGTGGACAGGGTGCTGATTTCGGCAGCTGCCGACTGGCTTCTTTCGGCCAGTTTTCGAACCGCATCGGCAACGACGGCAAAGCCTTTGCCATGTTCTCCTGCACGGGCAGCCTCAATGGCGGCATTCAAGGCCAGCATGTTTGTCTGACGTGCGATTTCCTCGATAATGGAAATTTTTTCCGCAATCTGTTTCATGGCGTCGACTGTTTTGGCTACGGCCTTTCCTCCTTTTTCCGCATCTTCGGAAGCCTGAATGGCAATTCTTTCGGTTTGCTGGGCATTGTCCGCATTCTGTTTGATGTTGGCGGACATCTGTTCCATGGATGAAGACGCCTGCTCGGCTGATGCTGCCTGCTCGGTTGCGCCCTGAGACATTTTCTGGGAGGTGGTGCTGACCTCTTTGCTTCCGGCAGCAACATTGTCCGCGCTGGTGATGACATTGACGACAACGGAACTCAGCTTGCTGACCATGGATTCAATATTGGAAGAGATTTCTTCAAAATTTTCAGCGATCTGTCGAGTGTCCTCATCAGCAGCGCCGACCTCCAGGGTTGCATCCAGATTACCGCCGGCAATTCGATTCAATGCTCCGAGAAGTTTGTTGGTTTCATTTTTTTGATACTCAGCCTGCTTTTCGGCAATCCGTGCGGCTTTTCTCACCTCTGTCTGGTCGGTGATGAATTCGAATGAAGCCGCTACCTTGTTGTTCTGATCCTTGACCGGCATGCCGATGTAGTCGATTTCCAGCGCGTGGGTTCCGATGGTCGCCTTGGTACTTCTCTGGATTTTCTGGCCGGTCTGAATCGCCTGTTTGCAAGCACAGTTTCCGGTCTGGCAATCATCATACCTTACCTGCTGGTAGCATTTTGTGCCAAGGACCTGCTCCTCGGTTTTTCCAAGGAGATTCAGCAAATAGTCATTGGCAAACAGAATATTAAATTCCTGATTGACAACCATGACCGGAGAGGGGATATTGCGGAGGTGTCCGGCCATGACATCGGTCAGGCTGTTGATACCCTGAACCAGGGCCTGCCATCCCCCCTGGTAGGATGATTCATCTCCCCTGCTGTTTAGATTTCCTTCCTTGACGACCGTGATCAGATTGTTGATATCGGAAAGTATTTTCTGCAATATCAAAACAACCTTCTGGAAGGAACTCAGCATATCGCCGATCTCATCTTTTGTATCATTTTCGATTTTAATATCCAGTTTGCCGTCGGCAATGGCTTCCATCATCTCCGATGTATTGCGGAGCCGATGGGATATGGAACGGCTCAGCAGCATGGCCAGTACCACGGCAATCAGGGCAATGACGGCTATGACGCCGATGATGGTATTTCTCCAGGCACCAATCTCTTCATTCACATCTTCGATATACATGCCGGTACCGATGATCCAGTCCCATGGCGCAAATCGTTTGACATAGGAGATTTTCGGTACGATACGGGTTGCGTCATCTTTGTACTGCCACATATAGTCAACGAATCCGTGTCCGTCCTGCCGGCAGACCTTGACCATTTCCGCAAACAGGGCTTTCCCCTGTGGATCCCGATTACCGCTCAGGTCCTTGCCTTCCAGGTCTTTGGAAAACGGGTGCATGATCATGTAGGGACGGCTGTCATTGATCCAGAAGTAGTCTTTCATTTCCGGTCCGTATCGCAAAATTCGAATAGTATTTATGGCTTCTTCCATGGCCTTGCTTTCCGAAAGCACTTTCTTTTCCGCGAGGTCATGATAATAGACGGCAATGGTCCAGGCAATTTCCGTCTGCTCTCTGATTTTTTCTTTTTTCTTGTCGATCAGGGCATCGGCCGCCTTGGGAACCACCCACACAAGAATGGTGGCAACGAACAGCATGGTGATGAAAAGACCCAGAAAAACAATCTTCATGGATATTTTCAGGTTTTTAAAAATGTTTCTGACTGGTTTCATGGACAGCTCCTTTTATCCCTAATTATGTTTTGAACACTCGCGCAGCATTTCGGCCGCTATTTTTTCCAGAGGCAGAATTTTATCAACGCCGCCGAGTTTGATGGCTTCTTTCGGCATGCCGAAAACAACACAGGAGGCTTCATCCTGAGCGATATTGAAAGATCCCGTTTCTTTCATTTCCAGCATTCCTCTGGCGCCGTCATCTCCCATTCCGGTCATGATGATGCCCATCGCATTACTTCCGGCATACCGGGCAGCAGACCGGAAGAGAACATCAACCGATGGGCGGTGCCTGGATACGAGCGGGCCTTTTTTTACTTCCACATAATACCGCGCGCCGCTCCTCTTGAGCAGCATGTGGTTATTTCCCGGTGCAATCAATGCCTGACCGCGAAGTACGGTGTCGTTATTCGCCGCCTCTTTTACGGATATCTGGCAAAGACCGTCGAGTCTTTTGGAAAACGCCTTGGTGAAATTTTCCGGCATGTGCTGGACGATGACGATGCCGGGGCAATCCGGGGGCAGTACTTCGAGAAATTCCCGAAGGGCCTCCGTCCCTCCAGTTGAGGCTCCGATGACAACGACTTTTTCCGTTGTTTTAATCATGGCATTTGTTTTGGATTTTGGAAGAACCGCATCCGCCGTCAGTTTTTTGGGAATCTGTCGAAATGAGGAGACTCTTTTGGGTGTGATGGCAGCGGCAGCCTTGATGATATCGCATATCAATATTTTGGACTCTTCAAAAAACTGCTTTGTACCCAGTTTGGGTTTCTGGATGATTTCAACAGCACCATATTCCAGCGCCTTGATGGTTGTCTGGGATAACTCTTCCGCCAGACTGGAGCAGATGACAACCGGCAGCGGATGCTGGGACATGATTTTCTGTAAAAAGGTGAGTCCGTCCATGCGGGGCATCTCAATATCGAGCGTAATCACATCCGGTGCATTTTCCTGCATTTTTTTGGCTGCGATATAGGGATCTGCCGCCGTTCCGATTACTTCGATCTGTGGATCGGAAGAAAGAATATTCTCCAGCGACTGCCGGACAATGGCGGAATCATCTATGATCAGGACTTTTATTTTATTCATGGTGTCATTCCCGTTTCAGGTTTTTTCTCCGGCAAGGGGATATCCATTATTGTCATGTCATAATCCGTATGGCGGTCTCTGTGGCCGGCAGCATTTTTACAAACAGGTGTATCAGATCTTACGATAAACCGCCGGGGCCACATTTTTTAATCCCAGCCGGCAATCATGAAGTACTTCCGAATGTCCGACAAACAGGTAGCCGCCTTTTATCAGGCATTGAAACAGACGGGATATCAGTTCTTCCTGCGTTTTTTTGTCAAAATAAATCATGACATTCCGCAGAAAAATAATATCCATGGGCTGACGAAGCTTATAATCCTGATCCATCAGATTCAGCCGCCGGAAACGTACTTTGCTTCTGAGCTGAGGGCAGATACGGACCATGTTTTTTTTTCGATCCTTGCTGCGCAGCAGATATTTGGTGCGTAAATCAATCGGTATGGGAGCGATTTCAAAATCAGGATAAATCGCCAGGCCGGCCTCCTGCAGGACATCGGATGATATGTCCGTCCCGAGGATTGAAAAATCGAATCCGGGATTGTTTTCCGCAAATTCACTTAAGACCATGGCAATGGTATAGGCTTCGTTTCCACTGGAACTGGCGGCACTCCATACTCTTATGGGCGGATGGATATTTTTTCTTTCGCGCACAAGTGACGGTACGGCTTTCTGGATCAGAAAATCAAAGTGATCCGGTTCCCGGAAAAAATCGGTTTTGTTGGTGGTGATCACATCAATGAAACTCTGCAGTTCCTGATCCATCCCTTCCGGGGTAAACAAATAATTACAATAGTCACGGTAGGTTTTCAGGTTCAGGATACGAAGCCTTTTGCGAAGCCTCCCTTCAATCATCCCTTTTTTGGCTTCCGGCATTTTGATTCCGATTCTGTTTTGAATAAAGCTGCTCAGCCTGTGAAAATCATTCACGGTAAGTTGCTCTTTAAAATAGTTGCTGAAGTCTGCTGTTGCCATAGGGAATTATGGTTCGTGTCCATCCATGCCGGACGGGATCAAATTGTCCTGTTTCCGGATGGAAGAAAGTCAAGCGTGATCGGAACGCTGCCGTGTTTTTTTAAAAATACTTTTCCGGTGTGAGAATGAAAATAAATGGTTATGCCTGATTTTCCGCCAATGTGCTTGCTGACCAGATGTAAATTATGCTGCTGAATGAATTTCATCGCCATTTCGATATTCTGGGAACCTACGGTATTGGTGGCTTCCTTTGTTTGAAAAACATTGGCTCCCCCGAACAGTTTTACGTCAATTTCCTTGTCCTGTATGCCATAGTTGTGAAACTGTTCCAGCATATGGTGGACGGAACAGGTCACAAATTTAAAGCGTTCGGAATCGATACTCCTTCCGGAACATTTTACCGGGCAGGTTTTCATGCAGTTTTCATGTTGGCGTCTTTTTTCCGGGAGCTGCGCATGACAGATTCCCCCGGTCTGCAAGCGCCGGTTGTAAAAAACAACGGAAATGCAGGAACCCAGGATCGTCCAGATAACCGAGGGCGTCTGGGTAATGTATACTTCTCCGATATTCAAATGAATTTTGTTAATATTTGACAAATTCTTCATCCAGAGAATCATGATCCTGCGATGCTTCATTCATGTTCAAGGAAATTCCTTCCTTTATGGTTTCCGATACGGGCGCTTTGTGAACCGGATTTGTTTTTTCCGTTTGCCGCCGGACCAATTTTCTGCTGCTTCCCGATTGGCTGCCCGTTGGTTGAGAGACCATGGAATGGGCGGCGCTGTGCATGCTTGCGATTTTAAAAAAAGAAATCGTACTTTGAAGCTGCTCGGCCTGGGCAGCCAGTTCTTCGGAAGTGGAGGACATCTCTTCTGAGGCCGAAGCATTCTGCTGGATTACCTGGTCTAATTGAATCAAGGCGGAATTGATCTGGTCGGCCCCGCTGTTCTGTTCTCCGGAAGCGGCATTGATTTCCTGAACCAGCTCGGCTGTTTTACGGATATCCGGAACGATTTTGGTCAGCATTTCACCGGCATTTTCGGCAATTTCAACACTGGAAATGGAAAGGTTGCTGATTTCTCCTGCGGCGGTCTGACTTCTTTCCGCCAGTTTTCGAACCGCATCGGCAACAACGGCAAAACCCTTTCCATGTTCTCCGGCTCTTGCCGCTTCAATGGCGGCGTTCAATGCCAGCATATTGGTCTGCCGGGCGATTTCTTCGATAATGGAAATTTTTTCTGCGATCTGCTTCATGGCATCAACGGTCTGTCGAACGGCATTTCCGCCTTTTTCCGCATCATCTGCTGCCTGCATGGCGATTCTTTCCGTCTGCTGGGCATTTTCCGAATTTTGTTTGATGTTGGCGGACATTTCTTCCATGGATGAGGAGGCCTGTTCAGCCGAGGCTGCCTGTTCGGTTGCTCCCTGTGACATCTGCTGGGCAGTGGAGCTTAGCTGCTGGCTGCCGGAAGCCACATTATCCGAAGCATTTCTCACATCACCGACAATGTTTCGCAGAGAGAAGACCATGTTTTTCATGGAATCAAGCAACTGGGCGGTTTCATCATGTCCGTTGACGTCGATGTCGACGGTCAGATCGCCTTTGGCCAGCCGGTTGGACACTTCCACACCTTTTGCCAGCGGAATGGTAATGTTGCGGCTGAACATCATCAATACCGGAATGAGGATGGCGATGGCGATCAGCAGTGTAATCACACCGATAATTGATGCCCGGGTCACCAGGCCGGCCAGATCGTTCTGGGCTTCCTGCTGTTCCTGTGAAACCGATGCGGCCATACGGGACAGTCCTTCCGTTACGGCGCTGCCGTTCCGGTCCAGGGCATCATCCATGGCTTCGAATTCCTGAAGGATCTCCTGTGCGCGCACCGCTCCTTTTTGTATCAATTGGGGCAGGTCGGTCTGAACCTGACGGGCAAAGGTCGGAAAAATACTGCCGGCCCTGACAGCCAGTATCCTTTCTTTTTCCGTTTCCGCCGCCTGGTTCAGGTTTGCAAGGTTATCCCGGAGATAAGCCAGATTGGAGTTGATCTGTTCCATGCGTTCGTCCGTAATTTTTCCATCATTTTTATCGATAATGGAGTCCATGGCGGCAAGAATCACCTGATAATAGGCCCTCGTCATTTCGTTCAGCAGGGCAAACCGGCTGTTTTTCACAGAGGACGTATCCGAAGCCGTCTGCTGTTTTTTTTGCAGGGTTGCGAGGATGGCCAGGATCGCTTCTTCTATCTGGCTGCCGTTTTGATCCAGGCCGTCATCGATTTTGGCAAACTCCTGTTCTATCAGATTGAACTCGTTGGCGCTTTTTTCGATCAGCGTCACAAGGTCCACCTGGATTTTTCTGGCCAGGGTGCCGAATGACTCACGGATCTTTGCAGCATCATTTTTTTCTTCTTCCGTATCCGCCAGCTCCTGGAGGCTGCCCAGATTGGACTGGACAAAAGAGATGTTTTCATTGATGATCTTCATTCGTTCCGGATCGATTTTTCCGGAATCCTTGTCGATAATGGAATCCATGGCCGCCAGCATCAGCCGGAGGGTTCGCTCCCGCATTTCGGCAGTTAACTCAAACTGCCGGCTTCTCAGAATAGAGGCCTCCGAACCGTTTTGGGTCATGGCATTGGTTACCAGCGATATCACACCGGTAATGAGAAGAACCAGGACAACCCCGCCTCCCATGAATAAAAATTTTCGCGCTATTGACAACTTCATGATGGTCTCCTTTTTTAGATCCTGTCATTATGGATTTAGGCCATATGAGCCTGGCTCAATTCTTCTTTTTGTTCATGGTCTCCCTGAACAAGGGAAAGTTCTTCGGATGAGAATACACGGTCAATGTCGAGCAGGATAATGAAGTCGTCATTTTTTTTGCCCATGCCTTTGATAAATTCCGTATTGAGCCGGGTTCCGATTTTCGGCGGGGGTTCGATCTGCCCGGAATCCAGGGTGATGACCTCCTGAACGGAATCCGCCAGAGCGCCCAGCAGGGTTGTTTCTCCATCCAGGGTGATCTCCATGATGATGATACAGGTATCCACCGTGTTATCTGCGATGTCCAGTCCGAATTTCAATCGGAGATCAATGACCGGAACAACGCCTCCCCGGAGATTGATCACGCCCCGCATGAATTTCGGCATTTTCGGCACTTTGGTGATGGTGGTATAGTCCAGCACTTCACGAACCTGCAGGATGTCCAGGGCATAAACCTCTTCATCCAGCTTGAAGGTTAAAAACTGTCCTGTTTCAAACGCAGCTTGTTCTTTCATTATGGGCCTCCTTAAATATTAAGGTGTATTGAAAATCAAAATTAGTATTTTTCAAACTCACTGTCCATTTCATCGTGCTTGTTTTCCATATCGAGCATGATGCCTGTTTTGTTTTTGGCAGGAACCGATTTGGTCGTTTTTTTGAGTATATTTTCAGGTTTGGTCGGATGCGCGGGGGCATGCGTATGGACTGCTGCTCTGTTTCGCGTTTTATTCTTGTCTTGTGTTGAGATCAATGTCGCCACCGATTCCTGAAGTTGTTCGGCCTGGGAGGACATCTCTTCGGCCATGGATGCCGTCTCCTCGGCTGACGAGGCATTCTGCTGAATCACCTGGTCCAGTTGCTGAATGGCGGAATTGATTTGAGCGACGCCGCTGTTCTGTTCGGAACAGGCTGCGTTGATTTCACTGATCAGGTCGGCGGTTTTCTGGATGTTGGGGACCAGGTTTTCCAGCATTTCGCCGGCCTTTTCCGAAGTATCCCGGGAGGTCAGGGAAAGCTGGCTGATTTCATTGGCGGAAATCTGGCTTCGTTCGGCCAGCTTGCGGACTTCTGCCGCCACCACGGCAAATCCTTTGCCGTGTTCGCCGGCACGGGCCGCTTCGATCGCGGCATTCAGCGCCAGCATATTGGTCTGGCGGGCGATCTCTTCCACAAAACCGATTTTTTCCACGATCTCCCGCATGGCGCCGACTGCCTGTCGGACGGCTTTCCCGCTTTCATCCGCATCTGTGGCGGCCTTGCGGGAAATTTTTTCGGTTTCATTGGCATTTTCCGCATTCTGCCGGATGTTGGCCGACATCTGTTCCATGGATGCCGAGGCCTCCTCCACCGATGATGCCTGTTCGGTGGCGCCCTGGGACAATTCTTCCGAACCGGCGGACATCTGCCGGCTGCCGGCCGCCACGCTGTCGGCGACGGATTTCACGTCCTGCAGCACCTTCGTAATCCCCCGCGTAATCACGATGCCAAGGGCAAGCCCCAGGATGGCAGCAAAAATGCTGATCACAAGTACGGTATTTTGCGCCATCACTTCATCTTCTTCTACCTTGAGTGCGGCCTCTTCGGTGAATTTTTCAATCTTGAACAGAAGATCCTTGATCTCGTTTTCCAGATCTTGTTCTATCTTTTCGACTCCTTCGGAAATTTGCTCGGCCTGATGAAGATTCCCGGCCAGAAGAGCACCAAACATCTCGCCGGAGGATTCCATGAACTCATCATGGTGTTTTTTTATCGTTGCCAGAGCACTCTGGGCGATTTCTCCCTCCCGGCGAATCTCGATGTCGGAGGCATTGCGGATGATCTCCTCGGCAATGGTTTCACCTTTTTGGATGTTCTCGTCAATGACTCCTTTATGACTGTTGAATTTTTCCCAGGCTTGTTTCACGCCATCGGCATTCTTTGTTCCCCCATATTTTAACGCCCTTTCAAACCAGATCGCCTGTTCCATCTGATTGCTTTCCACTTGGGTGATGATCGCCGTCAGAGGAATATCCTCCTCTACAATTGCCTTGATTTCCCCTCCGATTACCGAAAATTTCCAGAAACTGACAACGGCGATCACAAGCATCAAACCGAGCAGGCTGGCGATGATGATTCCGATTCGGGTACCGACTTTCATGTTGCGGGTAAAATCCATTTCCATTCCTCCCTTTGCCATAAAAATAAATAAACCGGCCACTGCCAGAATGCCGGCAAGTATCAGGATCCATGCGGTTGTTGAAAAACCGTTCTCTTTACTCCTGATCGGATGGGTTGATTTTTCTTCAGGAGCATGTCCGCTGTCACGCATCGAGTCATTTATGCTTTTGCCCGGTTTTTCATGGGTTGCTGCCATCACTGTTGGGACGGCCGTGATTCGGGCAGCACCGTGGTCGGCGGCCGCATGTGCGGTTTGAGAAGGTACAGCAGTCCCATGACCGGAAGCTGAGGCAGCCACGGTGACTTCAAAAACCGTCCGTTTGTTCAGGGGCTGAACCGGTCTTGCATTGGGACCGATGATGGACAGAAAATGATTCACCTGTGCCTCGGAAACCTGTATTGGATTTTTCATTACATACCATTTGACCCCTTCGGAACAGGGGGGGGTGGTCAGGGAGCCTGTGAAATGATAAAAGGACTGATCGGCAGGGAGCAGGGATGAAGCATTGATGGTCTGCCCCGTGGAATTGATCTGGTTGACTTCATGGGGGACACTGTCCCATATTTTCCGAATCAGAGGATTCTCGGCGCCGGATTGCATAAAAACTCCCACTACCGCCAGGTTGCCGCTTGCATCTTTGTGAACCAGATGAACCTCCATATCATAGGGCTTTCCCTGATGAGTGTTTTCGCTGGGACTGTGAAAGTGAAACTGGACCAGTTCATAGGGTTTGCCGCCAATGGTCAGCATGCTGCCGGGGGCATAATTGGCCTGTATGGCATGGCCGTTATTCACCACATCCATCGGAGAATTCCGATACTGAAATTCAAGCCCGCCGGTATCGATTGGTATTGTTTTGCCAATATCGATCGGGGATTGGTTGATACCGGCACTGCACTGGCTGTATGTCGGTGACAGTTTTCCCCAGTTTGCCGGACCTTCCGCACCTTTGTATCCCCAGTGGGCGCCGGATGTAAAAGCAAAACTGCTGGAAGACAATAAGGCAATGGAAAGCAGAATTAAAACAGCAGATGCGGTTCTTTTCATTTTTTTTCTCCTGTTTGTATACCGTTTTTCAAGTATGAAAAGAGGTTTTCAGATCAGGCAGCAGATTCATTATAAGATTCAATTGACAGGTGTGCGGTTCTTGTGTTGATGGATCTGATTACCTTGTTACCGAGCGAGTTTGTTCACATCCAGAATCAGGGCAACCGTGCCGTCTCCCAGAATGGTTGCGCCGGAGATATCCTGGATATCCTTGAATGCCGGTCCCAGGGATTTGATCACTGTCTGATGTCCGCCGATCACGCTATCTACGACAAACCCGATTCTTTCCCCATTCACTTCGGTAATGACAATATGCTCCAGTTCCGGTCTTTCCTGCTGGATTTCAAACTGGTCCCGCAAACGAATATAGGGTACAACCTCCCCCCGGACATTGAGGATATTCCTTCCTTTGACCTTGTCCGCCTTTTTTTTGTCCAGTTCCACACATTCCTCTACGGAAGATAAGGGAAGGATAAAATAATCGTTTCCGATGTTAACCATCAATCCGTCAATGATGGCGAGGGTAAGCGGCAGTTTCAACGTGATGGTGGTCCCATTTCCTTTTTGACTCTCGATTTCAATGGTTCCGCGAAGGGATTCCACATTCCGTTTGACCACATCCATGCCGACACCCCGGCCGGACACATCGGTCACGGATTTTGCCGTTGAAAAACCGGGTGCGAAAATAAACTGAAAGATATCCTTGTCCGTCAGGTTTTCATCCGAAGTGATCAGGCCTCTTTCCATAGCCTTGGCACGAATGACCTCGGTATCCAGGCCTGCTCCGTCATCGGATATCCGTATGGCCACGTGGGCACCGGAATGTTCGGCAGATAGCTTGATTGTCCCTTCTTTTGGCTTGCCGGCCTTTTGTCGAACCTCCGGACTTTCGATGCCGTGGTCAATTGAATTGCGGATGATATGAACCAGGGGATCATTCAGGCGTTCGATGACCGTCTTGTCCAGCTCGGTTTCTCCTCCTTCCGTGGTGAGGTTGATCTCCTTGCCCAGCTCATTGGAAAGATCCCGAACCAGACGTTTGAAGCTGCTGAATGTCACACCGATCTGCAGCATGCGAAGGCTCATGGTATTGTCCCGCAATCCGGCCACCAGTCTCTCGATTTCTTCCGTGATCAGGGTCAGGTCCGGATGGTTCAGTTCGGACGCTTTCTGGTTGAGCCTTGCCTGGGCGGTCACCATTTCACCGACCAGATCCACCAGGGTATCCAGTTTGTCCGCAGGGACCCGGATACTGGAAGCCGCCTGTTTTTCTTTCTGTTTTGCAGCGACCTGTCTGACATGCTGTTGCTCTGCCAAAGCGGATTCCACCAGCTTTGGATCAATGATTTTGGCCTCAACGAGCAGTTCTCCGATTCGTTTCTGGCCGGACAGAACTCCTTGCAGGTCCTCCGGCTTCAGGTCATTTCGTTCCAGAAGGATTTCACCGATTTTTTTGGGTTCTTTTTCGTCAACGGGTATCTGATCATCATCCAGGAGTTCTATCGACAGATCGCAGTTGTCCTCGACAAAGATAAAAACATCCTTGATTTCATTTATGGTTTTTGAGGTTGTCAGGATAATGTCCCAGTATAGATAGCAGGATTCCGGATGGAAAGAAGAAAAGGGCGGAATATCCTTCCACTGGGCGACAATCGTTGCTTGGCCCAGATTTCTCAACTCTTCAATGATCAGGGCCGGTTCGGTCCCGGATAAAAACAGATCCTGATGGGGGGAGAAGCGGATTCGATAGGTATTTTCTGCTTCCGGATCCCTGGTCGGCGTTGCGGGCGCTGTCTTTTTTTCTTGTTGAGGGTTGCCGGCAGTTTTGCCCGGCTGTAAGGCATTCAGGGATGCGATGATGGTTTCACCGGCTTCCTGGGTTACCGTAATTCCTTTTTGCGCGGCATTCAGCATTTCATTGATCCGGTCCCTTGAGAGGAGGATCAGGTCAATGAGCTCTCTGGAAACCGGGATGTCACCATTCCTGACCTTATCGAGCGTGGTTTCCACATGATGGGTAAATTCCGCGATTTCATCAAATCCGAACATGGCACCGGAGCCCTTGATGGTGTGCATGGCACGGAACAATTTATTGATGGCTTCGGTATCATCCGGATTCTCTTCCAGGTCCAGAACGGTTTCCTCAATTTCGACCAGGAGTTCTTCTGCTTCCTGTCGATACACTTCAATGTGCTGAACGGCATCGTTCATATTTCCACCTATGATTTGATGTAGTATAAAATGACGAGATTTTTATTTGAGTACCTTTTTGACAACTCCCACCAGTTGGTCCGGTTTAAAAGGCTTGATAATCCATCCGGTTGCCCCTGCTGCTTTTCCTTCCTGTTTTTTTTCTGCCTGAGATTCGGTGGTCAGCAGGATAATGGGCATGAATCGGTAGTCCGGGAGGGCTCTTACCTGCTTGATCAGCTCAATTCCATCCATGTTGGGCATATTCAAATCGGTCAGCAGCATATGTATGGTGCTGTTTGTAATTTTGCTCAGCGCGTCCCGGCCGTCAACCGCCTCGATCACATCATATCCTGCCTGCTTGAGGGTAAAGCCTACCATCTGTCGTATGCTGGCCGAATCATCCGCTGTCATGATAATTTTGGACATAAGTTCTTCCTTGTTACATGGATTTCACGCTGCCGGCAGAAAGCGCGATTCCGATTTTTCCGGCAGCGTCCGTTATTGCTTTGGATACTGTACGGATGGTTATTTTTGCGTTCTCTTCTCCAGCCGGGCGAAGAATGGAACACAACAGCTGTACTCCGGCCGTATCGCACTCCGTCACCCGGCTCAGATCCATCCGGACAGCCTGGCCGCTGTTCAGTATGCTCAGAATTTTTTCGCGGATTTCAGAGACTTCATAAATGGTGAATTTTTTTTCAACAGTAAGATCCATGTTCATTCCTTTATCTGATTATCAGGGGAAGCGTTACGGTAAAACGGGAACCGATCCCGGTCCGGGATTCAACATCAATCTTTCCGCCATAGGCCTCAATCATTTCCTGGGTGGAGGCAAGCCCGATTCCGGTGCCGCAAGGTTCATCGTTTGGGGCCGACAAGGGCTTGGTCGTGAAAAACGGATCAAAAATTTTCGGTAATGTCTCCGGGTCCATTCCGCATCCGGTATCGGATATGGTGATTTGAATGGTTTGTTCATCGGCTTTTGTCTGAACGGACAGTACCTTGTTCGCCGTCTGATACATGGCATCCACGGCATTCTTGATCAGATTGCCCAGACTCTGGCTGAAGTGGGCGTATACTCCCTTGTACAAGGGGAGCGGCTGCAGATCGATTTCCGTTTTTACCTGATGCTTGAAAAAATTGTTTGCCTTCATCATTTCAATCTGATTTCTGAGGAGCGTGTTCAGATCAATATTGTCGACCTTGATGCAGTTTTCCTCCCGGCTGGTTGTCAGAATCGTTGCGATCATTTCCTTCATGAGCATGGCCGAAGACCTCAGTTTTTGGATCATCGGATTTTCCGGAGATTTCAATTCAAGAAGCTCGGAATAGCCGAGGATGGCCTGGAGCGGATTGTTCAGGTTATGGACGATTCCGGCTGTTGATTTTCCGATGGCGGCCATTCTGGCGGAATCAATCAGTTGATCCGTCCGAATCCGGACCTGCTCATTGAGTTTTTCATTCATTTCATGCAGCTGGTCTTCCACCAGTTTCAGACGATAAAAAACACGCACCTTGGCCAGCAGTTCCTCTTTTTTAAACGGTTTGCCGATATAATCATCAGCGCCGGCTTCATATCCCTGAATTCGCTCTTCTATATGGGTTTTGCTGGAAATCATGATAATCTTCATGAAAGCAAAACTCTTTTCGGTTCGGATTTTTTTGCACACCTCAATGCCGTTCATTCCCGGCATGACAACATCCAGCAGGACAATATCCGGGTGATATGTGCTGATAACCTCCAGGGCTTCCACACCATTTGAGACAATCCGGATGTGATATTCCGTTTTCAGAATCTCACTGGTGAATCTTGCCACGGAAGGCGCGTCGTCTACGATCAAAATTTTGCCTTTTCGGCTGGGCTCCATAGGCTTCATAATGGGGTTTCGCTGTTTCCGTTTAAAAGAGTTCTATATTATCGTTCTTTTCTTCTTCCGGCGCTTCCACATGATCCTTTGCGTCAGGATCGGACTCAAACCATTCAACGGATTCCGGATCAGAAGAGGTTTCATCAAACAGCTCGATATTGGTTTGGTCATCATCTATAAAGAGTTCTACAGGTGCTTCCTCTGAGGGAAGATCAGATACAGGATCATCCTGCTTCTCCTGCTTCTCCTGCTTCTCCTGCAGATGGTGTTGGCCCGTGATCTGTAAATGGATGACTCGTTCGCTTTCCATGGTATACCGCTTTGCAGCATCCGGAATATCCTCTGCCTGATTTTCACCGTCATTCTTCCAGGGGGACAATTCTTCCATTGCTTTTTCAAGTTCTTTCAAAGGAACATTCAGTTGTTCCAGCAGGGTTTTCAGAAATGATACAAACACCCTGGTTTCGCGAATGGATGTTTCAAGCTCTTTCGATATTTCGGATGCGCGGGAGGTATTTTCCAGAAACAAGCGATAGGTATCTTTTATTTTTTTTACCTCTTCATCCACTTGAAATTCAGACCGGTTCATCTCTTTTACTTCTTCTCCGATTCTGTTTTGGCCGGCTCCTCCCAGCCTGCCTGCAAGGCTGGAAACAGAATCAATCATCCGGATGACCTGGTTCGCAAAAAGATTTGATTCTTCGGAAACAGCCGTAACTTCCTGCGCCAGAATTTCAAAGGTTGCACCCCTTTCTCCCAGATGGGCGGATTTTATGATCGCATTCAACGCCTTGCGATGGAGATCCAGGCTGATATCCTGCACCTTTTTCGTATGCCCTGCCAGTCCGCTGACCGATGATGAGGCCTCTGTGGCGGCACCATCCATAAGAGACTGCAGGTCATATGCCTGATTCAGCAGAAGACCCAGTTCTTCAAGACTTTGAATCAGAATGACAAAAGGGTTGTCCGAAGAACCTTCAGCGCCGTTCCGGGAGACAAAAGACTCCGACAGACAGGCAACCAGCCGGGAAGCCTTGACTTCTATGTTTTCAAGAGATCGGGTGATCCGGCCTTCCGCATTCTCAATTTCAAGGATGACCTGCTGTATCTGGGCTGCCTGGATCTGCAGGATGGCGTAAATTTTTCCCGGCACGTTTCCGGTATCGGCATCGGTATCTTCTTCCCGGCATAACCGTTCCGTATCCGCCAGAGCCTGCACAACATGTTCGATCTGCTGCCGCACAATATCATGGAACTGAATGGCCATGACGACTTCGGCGACCTGATCCGATATTTCTTTGGAATACCGGATTCCGTTTTGCATGGCATCTTCAAACAGAATAGAGAGCTGGTCGATTTTTTTGACAGCTTCCGATACAATGTTTTCCGCGCCGACGGTTACGGTGGACAACTGGTTGAACCGGACTGCAATTTCCGTCTGAATGGTTGTCTGCCGGTTACAGGTCGCGACAGAATCTTCATACAGATTCCGGGTAATGTCTTTCATGTTTTCGGAAACCTGTTTGATTTCCTGGGCAAAAACAATAAACATTTCGCTCGACTGCCTGTTCCGGCTGCTTTCCACGGCAATGTTCAAGGCAATCACATTCAGCAGCATGGAAATTTTTTCCTGTTTGGAACACAAGCCCGCCAGCCGCTCCAGATCACTTTTTCCGGAATCAAGAATGGTCAGGCTTTCAGAGATTCGATTCCGGCACCCCTTGAGTTTGTCAACAGATTCCTTGGCAAATCCGCTGATCCGGGCCAGTATTTTTTCTTCCGAATCATCAGCGCATCCTTGTGCGCTTTGAATCACAATATCGGAAAGTCTGACGGCCGTGCTGAAAATTGACTGAAGATCGCTCCCAAGATGGATAAAGTCAGGTTCCGAACCGGCGATAATGGTTCCCATCGTATCGGATAACCCGGCTAACTGTTTTTGGATTGTCGATATCGATATTTTTTCCTGCCCGGTCATCTTGATTCTTTTTTTCAGACCAACAGTCACAATGCGGATCAACCTTTTTATTGAATCCATGTAAAGGCCAATAACTGAATAAGATTCAGGTATTTCCTGTTCCAGTAATGATTTGGATTGATAGTTGTTTTTGTAAATATAGAATGTATTTCCGATGAGATCTGAAGTGATGTCGCTTCCTGAGAACTTCAGATGTCTTAAAATAACCTAAAAACCGGCAGGGGTCAATTGTTTTCTTTTATGGAATGCAACTGGGTTGGGCGGACGGAAGGTTTTGAAACCGATACCGCTGTTTTTATAACCGGACTGGTCGGCCTTTGCAAAGTGATACGCCGGCCAGTCCGGGTGTCTATACATTTTATCCGGATATTGCGGTTAAATCCATTTCAATATTCCCGCAAAAACAACCAGCATGATCGCATTGACCGCAGCGAGAGATCCGATGAAACGGACCTGTGTTCCGGGTTTCCAGTCATAGCTGTACATGGAAATGACGAAAAAGGGGATGTACACGGTAATGAATACCGGGAATGAGCCCCACCAGGGGTATACCCATATGAAGGTAGGTGTCCTGGCAAGGAAAATTTCAAATATGGAGAAAAACGCCGCTGTGCTGACACCGATCAGCAGCCTGTCGCTGATGCCGAAAACTTTATATCCGGGATCTTTATTCAGGAGTTTGCTGTATACAAGGCCGGCTCCGGCAAACATGATGCTGATTTCCGCGCACACACCGACCAGAAGCAAAAAACCGGTTCCTTCCGGAACCGTCCACAGGGCATGGCCGCTGAAATGCTGAATCAGGGCGTTGATGATTTCATAGAACCAGTGAACCATGTAGAGTGACAAGCCAGCAGCAATTCCTTTATAATTTTTTTTGTCATATTCGTTAAAATAGATGTAAAACAAAAACATGAGAAGTGGAATGATGTACCACTGAAATGTTGCGGGATCCCGCAGAATGGATAATGCCTTTTGTGTCGCTTCCGGATGATTCATGTGCCCTCCTTTTGAAATGGTGTCATATCATCAATGATTATACGTCAGGGTCCTGGTTTGTCTTTTCGGCAAACAGGCCGTTGGTAATCAGATCCACAAAGACTTTCCAGATATCCTGCATCTCTTTTCCATGATTTTGGACATAAATCCGGATGATAAATGTTTTATAGATGAGCCAGAGAAGCTGTGTGGTCAATTCCGGATCAATGTTTCGAAATTCTTTTGTATCGACTCCTTTTTTGAGCATGGATTTCACCAGTTCCATGGAGTCGTTGTTGATTTTTTCATAGGGATCATTTGCCGGGAAGATCGGAAAAATATCCGGATCACGAATCAGGAGCCTTCGAAAGGCGTCATTTATGGACAGATATTCCACGGCCTTGAAACTCATCATGGTGAACTGGGTGCGGATATCCGCTTCCCGGGGGATGGAGTCTATGGAATAGGCCTGCCATTGAAGCAGGGCATAGCTTACGGTTTGTTCATAGAGGTCTTTTTTGCTTTTAAAATAGCGGTAAAAGTTGCCGCCGGTCATGTTGAGTCTTTCTGCAATGTCGTTCAGGGTGGTTTTCTTGAATCCATAATCGGAGAAAACAGATAGCGAAGCCTCATAAATCTCAGCCATGTTTTTTTTGGGAATCATCGGCCCTCATGAGTATTTTAGTAAATAATTTATTAAATCATTTACTCATTTAAACCGCTTTGTCAAGATCCAACATTGATGAAGTCGTAAAAAGTCGAAAATTATCTTTTTTGTCATTCTGACAAGTTGGGATTTTTTACGGTTTCATCATTTGTGCTTTGGGGTGTATTGCCTGGCAGGAAAGGAATTGCCGGGGGGCAATGGATAGATAGGGTATAGAAAGGGACAGGTATGGGAAGTCTTATCGGATTTGAACCGTGATCCGGATATACGATTTTCCGGATCACGGTTTTTGCCGGAATGATATTGGCAGGAGCGGCGGTTCCGATGAGGCTGAAAAAGTTTCTCTTTCATCGGGTTAGTATTGTTCAAATTCAGAGTCGTCCTGGTAGTCCATCTTTAATGTAATTCCTTTTTTGGGGGCGTCATGTTGTAAATGAGCATAGGATGGGCTCTTTTCGTCATGCATCTGGATATGGCTTGATTCAGGCCCTCGAAATTCCGCTCTTTTGAGTATTTCCTGTTCATCAACCTTAAAAAAAGCAATGACCTCCTTGAGGTGATCGGCCTGGTCGGATAATTCCTCACTGGTGGAAGCCATCTCTTCTGTAGCAGCGGCGTTTTGCTGAATAATCTGATCCAGCTGTGAAATCGCTTCCGAGACCTGATTGATTCCACTGGCCTGCTCCGAGCTTGCCGCACTGATTTCCTGCACCAGTTCAGAGGTTCTCTTAATATTGGGCACGATATTTTCCAGCAGTTTGCCGGCCTTTTCGGAAATTTCAACACTGGTGGTGGAATAGGTGCTGATTTCCTTGGCTGCGCTTTGGCTTCGTTCCGCCAGTTTCCGGACTTCTGCCGCAACCACCGCGAATCCTTTGCCATGTTCACCGGCCCGCGCTGCTTCAATGGCGGCGTTCAGGGCGAGCATATTGGTCTGCCGGGCGATTTCTTCAACAATGCTGATTTTGGCGGAAATCGTATTCATTGCCAAAACAGTTTCAGAAACAGCTTTGCCGCCTTCTTCCGCATTCAGTGCGGCTTTTTGCGCAATTGTCGCTGTCTCCTTTGCGTTGTCGGCGGTTTGCTGAACCGTGCTGTTCATCTGCTCCATGGAGCTTGAGATTTCTTCCACACTGGCAGCCTGTTCCGTAGATCCCTGGGACATTTGCTGCCCGGAGGTATTGATCTGCTGGCTACCGGCGGCAACCTGATTGGCTGCGGTTTGCACGTTCACTACAATATGGGTGAGACCTTTCAGCATGCGGTCCAGAGATGCCATGAGCTGATCTTCTTTCGAGCGTTTTTCCACCTTGACTTTCAGATTCCCGTTTGAAATTTCCTGAGCGATATTGGTAACATCAATGTTGGCGCTGATCAGCGAGTTGAGATTGCTTTTGATTTCATTAAAATCACCTTTGTAGGCTTCCTGAATCAGTTCCGGGATATCGCCTTTGGACATGCGGTCAATATAGGAAGCGGTTAGTTTGAAAGGAGTTACAAAGGCTGAAATCAGGTCGTTGATTCCTTTGACCAGGGTGCCCCAGTTCCCGGAATATTTTTCATGATTTCCGCGCTTGGCCAGATCGCCGGCATCCACGGCTTCGATCAGAATCATGATTTCGTTGAGCAGGCCTTTTATAATGTCCACGCATTGATTCAGGTTTTCTTTGGTTTTATTGAAATCGCCTTTGTACTCCGTGGTGATTTTTTCCGGAATGTCGCCGCTGGAAATGCGGTTGATGTAGTCGGATGTCATGTTGATCGGCCGTACAAAAGATTCAATGAGGTCGTTGATATTGTCAACCAGATTTTTCCAGCCGCCTTGAAAGCGGTCGCTTTTACCCCGGATACTGAGCCGGCCATCGCTGATGGCTCCGGTAAGCTGATTGATTTCATCGGTCAGCCGGTTGAGGTTTTCCACCATAATGGACAGCGATTTTCCCAGTATGTCTTGATCCGAAAGAATCTCTACCTTGGTGGACAGTTCCCCGCCGGCGATTTTTTCCGCCACCTCGGCTTTGGCGACGAGGCTGTCCCGCATTTTATCCATGGCAGATAAAAGAACGCCGATTTCATCCTTGCGATTGGTCAGGACATGTTTGGACAATTCCTGATCCTGATTTTTTTCATCATAGGTATCCTGAAGCCGGGCCTTCAGATTGCCGTTACGAAGATGTTCGGCAAAAATCACCAGTTTGTTGATTGGCTTTGAGATTTGCCGGCTGATGATCCATGTAAAGCCGATTCCGATCAAAATGCCAACGCCTAAAATGACAAACAGATATAAGGTGGTCCGGGAATAGGTATTCCGTGCAAAATCATCTGCTTTCTGGGCAATCGACAGATTGATTTCGGTTAACTTGTTGATAAAATCCCGCATGGTTTCAAATTTTTCTTTTGCGATGGTTTTGGTTAAATCAATGGCTTCCCGTCTTCCTTGACTTGAATCGGTCATTCTGGCATCCACCACTTTCCGGGATATGGCTTGCCACTCCTCCCTGGCTTTTTCAAATTGGGAGATTATGGCCAATTCTTCCGGTGCGGATGCCAGCGATTTATACTTTTCCCAGCGCATTTTTGCCTGCTCCAGATTCTCATGATACTCATCCAGCAATGTTTTAAATTCATCCGATTTTACATCCGTAAAAATCATGGAACGTTCAGCCACGAGGAGTTGCTGCAGGTCACGATCCGCCTCAATCAAATAGTCGATGCTCGGCAGGCGAACGGCAAATATTGTGTTCAGCTGCATCTGTATCTTATTCATGCTCAAATATCCGGTGATGCCGATGATTCCCATTAAGATGATCATCATGGAAAAACTGATCAAAAGTTTTCTTCCGACCTTTAAATTCGTAAATGCGTTCATGTATTTTCTCCTTTTATTGACAATGAAAAGACTGAAAACCGTCTTTTGATTTCCATCCGGCATGGCGGCGGTTATGCTGTTGCCATCAAGGCAATAAAGAAAACCGCCTCAATACAAAAGATTTTTTTAATTCATCGTTTTGGGGGAAAGTGTTTATGGATCTAAAAACTAAGGATAATAATGAATTTGGCTTCAGGGCATTTCCGATAATCACCT
>QZKS01000089.1 GCA_003599865.1 Desulfobacteraceae bacterium | reverse complement strand
ACCATAGTCCGTGGCCCAGTTGAAAACTCCGGTCGACGGATTCAGGGACGCTCCGGACGGCAGGCCGGTTGCCGAGTAAGTCAGATCGTCTCCGTCAGGATCTGTCGCCGATAAGGTAAAGCTCAGCGTCTCATTTTCATTCAACATCTTATCCCCAATGGAGCTGAGAACCGGCGAATTGTTTACATTGAGAACAGTGATGGTGATGGTTTCCGAATCGCTCCGACTGGGTTTACCGTCATCTGTTACGGTAAACGTCACATCATAGCTGCCGGAATCATCAGAATCAGGAGTCCAGGTGAATTTTCGCTTTCCCGCATCGAACTTCCAACCGGAAGGCAGTTCATCGGAGGTAGCGGCATAGGTCAACTTATCCTTGTCGTCAGGATCAACGGCCAGAATGGTAAAGGAAAGCGTGCTGTTTTCAGAGATGGTTTTATCCCCGATCGGTTCCAGTTCCGGCTGTCCGTTTTGATTCACGACGGTAATGGTAATGGTTTCCGAGTCCTTGAGGCTCGGTGAACCGCTGTCGGCAACGGTAAATCCGATATCATACTCTCCTGATGCATCAAATGACGGTATCCATCGGAATACCTGAGTGGCGGTGTTAAAACTTGCGCCGGCAGGCAGGCCTGTCGCCGAGTAAGTCAGACTGCCGCCATCCGGGTCAGCGGCTGTTATGGCAAATGAAATTTCAGTCCCCTCACCTACCGTTCTGTCTCCTATGGGATTGAGATTCGGCGGACGATTCACGTTTACAACCGTAATGGCAATACTCCTGCTTTCGCTCAGGGAAGGAACCCCGTCGTCTGTTACCGTAAACCGGACATTATTGTACGATCCGGCCATATCATAACCAGGCGTCCAGGTGAACCGCTGGGACACCGGGTTAAAACTTGCACCGGCAGGCAGATTTGCCGCCGAGTAACTCAGGCTGTCACCCTCCGGATCCGTCGCCGTAATGGTAAAAGACAATGTGGAACCCTCATTTACCGTTTTGTTTCCGATCGGCGATAAGACCGGTGAGCGATTCACATCTCCGACCGAAATCGTAATGGTTTTTGCATCCTCATAGCGCGGCGAACCGGAGTCGGTTACCGCAAACGTAACCTGATAGTTGCCGTCCTCTTCGAAACCGGGAGTCCAGCTGAACCTTTGCGTGTCCGCATCAAAATCCCAGCCCGAAGGCAGCGCATCAGCTCCTTCGGAAACAGCGGTATAGGTTAAGGAATCCCCATCCGGGTCCTTTCCGGTGATGATCAGTTCCAGTTCAACACCTTCAATTGCATTCTGGTTTCCGATCTCAGCCAGAACAGGAGGCCGGTTGACATTCCCCACCGTGATGGTAATGGCTTCGCTGTCGCTCATGGGAGGGGTGCCGTCATCCGTTGCCGTGAACAGAACATTCCGGTAGGAACCGGATTGTTTATACCCGGGTGTCCAGGAGAATATCCTGGTCAGGGGGTCAAAAACAGCTCCTTCCGGAAGATTGCCCGCAGCATACGTAATACCGTCATCACTGCCGACATCCGGATCAGCCGCTGATATGGTGAATTGCAGCGTGCTGTTTTCCAATACTGTTTTGGATCCGATCTGGTTCAGTTCCGGAGGATGATTCACGCCGATGTCACCCACGGTGATGGTGATCGTTTCACTGTCGCTCATCGCCGGAGTACCGTTGTCGGTGACCCGGAACAAGATATCCGGGTATGACCTGCCGCCCTGATGATAATACGGTGTCCAGACGAACTGGCCGGTCGCCGGATCGAACCTAGCGCCGTCCGGCAGATTTCCGGTGGAAAAAACCAGACTGTCCCCATCCGGGTCACTTGCCCTGACGGCGATAATCAGGATTTCCCCTTCCGGAATAGCTTTGTTTCCGATGGCTTCCATTTCCGGGGGGAAATTCACACCTGTTTTGATGATCAATATGAAAGGATCGGTCGGCAGACCTTCATTTCCCCATTGATCCATGACGGAAACCCCCCAGTAATAGATAAAATCCGTGACAAGACCGGTAGGGGAAAAGGTGGTGGCGGTTGTGACTGTATCAATGACAGGGGAGCTGAGATCACGGTTAGGGGATATTAAAACCCGGTACTGCGTGGCCCCCGGAGTATCGCTCCAATGAAGGGTAAACGCACCGTTTGTGACGGTTTCCTGATGCGCCGGTTCCAGCAGTTCGGTTACAAAACTGAACGCTTCCACTTTCTCAAGTGGGGTTGTCTGCCCTTCGACAACGGTGATATTCGCCTGCTCGCCGCGATACAGGATATTGCCCTGCTCATCCTTGCCGTAAATCACAAGCTTATAACCGGTACCGGAAGAAACCCCCTCAATCAGACCCGAATGATGTTCACAGTCCCACCCATCCGCTCCGCTGTCGGCCAGGAAAAGGTCTTCGGCGTCATATATTTCGGCATGAATTCTTACAATACCGCTTTCTGCGCAGTTCAGGGTTCCATCCGGATTCAGCACCGCCATTTCCTGGTTCGTGGAATTCAACCAGCGGATGCTGAGAGAAACCCTGCCCGATCCGTCGGTCTCTGATTCAGAAGAATCCGGATTGTTGCTGCAAGCACTCAAAATCAGAAATAGCAGGGAAACAAAAAACAGAATCAATTTTCCCGTAAGCAATTTTTCGCGTCGCATCGCATCACCCTATTGCACTTGAAAATAAATTAGCCGACACAGGTCATAAAATTTCACCAGGTTACTGCAACATTCCCTTCATTGGATGTGGCTGCCGGTGTGGAAGTTCCATCGTCGCCGCCGCCA
The DNA here is from genome assembly GCA_003599865.1 of Desulfobacteraceae bacterium. GTDB lineage: Bacteria > Desulfobacterota > Desulfobacteria > Desulfobacterales > SURF-7 > QZKS01. Next base: position 36,460 of record QZKS01000089.1, on the reverse strand, counting down.
CCGCCACCGGATGCCATTGCGGCAGCGCCGCCCACCACCAGAACACCCAGACCGATCCATACCCATTTGCTGATTCCGGTTTCTTTCACCGTCTCTATCGGCAAGGTTTCCTCGGCCGAGGTCATCATTTCCGGCGGGTTGGCGGTTATTTTTGAATCCTTTGGGGATTCAGCCGGTTCGGCGTGTAAAATCGGCTGCATGGAGAAATTTACCAAGCATATGACCAACATGACAACGATGCTATTTTGAGCAAAACGCATATTCATCTCCTTTTGAATTCGATGTATGACGGCTGGTCATAAAATATGACATGCAAAACAATTGCCAAATCACAATGGTCTGACAGACATGCCATACGATTTATCACGAAAAATTGCCGATACAGGAAATCAGGCAATTATCCATCGGTTTTCCAGCTAAATCCGCAGTCGCGATCAGAATGGGAGTGGTTGGATTTTTCCAAATCAGGTGCAGGTAATCGATTTGACATACACTTATCACAGATTCGGGATCAAAAAAACAAAAAATAATCTGTACTCACTTTTTTCAAAAAAACCGATTTTTTTCATCCAGCATAGAATAGAAACCATAGGTTCTATACGGGGCGAAAATTTTACCGGATACAATAATATGCTCCGTCCTGGTAGATTTTTCTATGACCCTTGAGCCGTTCCAGGTGTTTGTCCATGATGGAACGTTCACCAAAAATAAAATAATCCTTTGGTTCGCGAGGCTTTCCGTAAACAATCCACTGACCGATAATATCCTCCATTGTTCTGGGACTGCCTAAATATTCCAATAATCTTTCCTCGCGCCGGTCGATAACGGCAAGATACCGGTCCCACAAAGCTTGCGTATCGCCGTAAAAAATACCGGTCTCGTGACAGGTAAACCAGGTGCTTGCCGGTAAATTTCGCAGGATTTCGGCCGACGCCAGAGTTTGGTTTATGGAGGAATGCCGATCCCCATACCAGGGCCCGAATGGTGTCAGGTCATAATCACCCAGAAAAACAATTTCATGATCCGGGAACCAGAACGCCAGATGGCCGGGGGTATGGCCCGGAGAATGGATCACCTTGACCCGGATTCCGTTGAGGTCAATCATTTCCCCATCATCCAGCAGCCGATCGGGCGTTCTGGGCATGTAATGAAACTGCTCCTTCAAAATAGAACGCCACATATCCCTCAGATGGAGATTCGTTGGCCGGTCCATGTTATACCAGTCCAGAAAAGTCTCCATATCCAAAAGCGGCGGCGCATCCAGGCGGCCGATCCAGAGAGGCACGTCTGAGAACAGGTCCCAGTGCATGAGATGGTCCTCATGCCAGTGTGTCAGCCAGATCATGCGAACGCCCTCTTCTTCCCGAAGGCGCACAAGCCTTTCCCTGTCCGAAGCCGGATCGATGAGCACACCGGCCCCTTCAATATACAATGAATGGCAGTGAGGATACTTGCCCTTGTTTGGACCGCGCAGCATTTGTATGGGGCCGATTTTCGTTTCTTCCATTTGTTATGAAATCCTTATGTTTTTGACATCCGCCATCAGCCAACCCGGTCATATGGATACGGAATTGGCTAATATATTTTATTCATTAACAAAAGTAATCATCAAAGGCAAGATCGTTTCCGGATATTTACCGTTTTCCCGACTTTTCTTAAAGTTCTTGATCCATTCCGCTCTTTCCTATAGATTCGGTAAAACAGGAAAGCGAGCGGATTTACCATGCAATTAAAATGGATTGGATTATCGGTTGTTCTGATTCAGATGTTCGTTCTATCGGTCCGGCCGGGGATGACGGAAGACAAACGCAGCCTTGGCGATTGTATCGACACGGCGCTGAAAAACCATCCGAGTATGCGGATTGCCGCCTCGGGTGTGGAGGCCGGAAAGGGCCGTGAACAGCAAGCCGTCTCCCACTATCTGCCCCAGGTAACGGCAAGTACAGGATACACAGAGGAACGCCAGGACGGCGGGGCCTTTGGCGACACCGTCACCAAAACCTACCATACCTCCTTATCCCTCAATCAGACGATCTATGACTTCGGCCGGACCGGCAGCGCCTGCGATTCAGCCCGCCTGAATACCCAATCGGCCGAGCTGGATGCGGAGCGGGTGAAACAGGATGTGATCCTGAACGTGAAGCAGGCCTATTTTGATCTGCTGAAGGCCGGACGGCTTGTACATCTTGCCCGAAAAACACGGGAACAGGCGGAAAACCATCTGAAACAAGCCCAAGCCTTTTATCGGGCCGGTTCCAAGCCCATATTTGATGTGACCCGGGCCGAAGTGGAGGTAAACAGCGCCCGGCTCGATCTCATCAACGCCGGCAATCGCAAACGAATCGGCTGCATGGCGCTGAACAACTCCATGGGGGTCGATCCCGAAGGCCCGATTGAAATAGAAGACAGCCTGGAGACGTGGCCGGCTGTCCCTTCCCTGGAAAAAGTCAAGGCCGAGGCCCTGGCAAACCGTCCGGACCTGCGCAAGGCCGGATCGGATATCGCTGCCGCCGAAGCGCGCGTAAGGACCGAAAAGGCGGATTATTTGCCGGTCCTGGCTCTCAACGGCAGCTATAACTGGGTCGACGGAAACACTGAAATGGGCATTCTGGAAGGAGACATCGGAAACAGCTGGAATGCGGGAATCGCTCTTTCCGTTCCGCTTTACGAAGGCGGGCTCACGAACGGGAGGGTGAACGAGGCAAAATCAGACCTGCAGTTGATCGAGGCGCAGCAGGACATGCTGCGGCAGACCATTCTGATCGAGATCTGTCAATACTATGCGGATATGGAAAGTGCGGCAGTCCGCATCAAGGTGATGGAGAGTTCGCTTCAAAAGGCATTGGAAAATTTCGCCATCGCCCAGGGCCGGTATGAGGAAGGGGTCGGACCCTACATCGATGTAACGGATGCACAGGTATCATCGGTCAAAGCCGAAACCGACCATGTACAGTCCCTGTATGATTTTCAGCTTGCCGCGGCGAAACTTCTGCATGCCATGGGAAAAGGCGAACAATTACAAGGAACTCTGGAATGAAACCCCAAAGCAGGTTGATGAAACGAAAATGGTTATGGCTGCTGTTGGTCGGATCGGCCGTTGCCGCCGGATTATGGTTGCTGGGAGAAGGAAAAGCCATACCGGTCAAGGTGACCGAACTCAAACCGGATGAACTCCGCGTCATCGTGAATGCCACGACCACCTCCACGGTCAAATCCGAAATCGAGGTCACCCTGTCCGCCCAGCGCACCGGACGCGTCGTCAGGCTGCCGGTCCGGGAAGGCGACCGGGTCAAAGCCGGGGATATCATCACCCGGCTCGATCTGAGCGAGGAATCGGTACAGACCCAAAGCAATCTGGAACAAAGCAAGGCCAACTTCCAGGAGGCGGAAAAAAACAAAATCCGGGCAGAGGCCCTGTTCAACAAAAGCATGATCGCCCAGCAGGATCTGGATGCGGCCCGCAGAACCCATGAGGTCGCCCGGGCGCAATACCATGCGGCCATGGCCGATGCGGAAGTGAAACAGAAATATTCCATCATCCGCACGCCTTTTGACGGGGTTGTCGCCCAAAAATATACCGAAGTGGGCGAACTGCTGCTTCCCGGGTCCCGGATCGTAATGATCGTCCATCCGGAACAGATCTATGTCCTTGCCACGATCGATGAGGTCGACCTGGGACGGCTTCGTCCGGATCAGCCCGTAAGCATCACCGTTGACGCCTTCCCCGGGGAGATATTTCAAGGGCATGTGAGACGGATATCACCCATCGTGAGCGGCGGCAAGCTCGAAACCCGCACGGCGGATGTCTGGGTTTATTTCAATGAGCCGCAGCCCAGGATCAAACCGGGAATGTCGGCTGATGTGGAGATACTGGTGATGGTTCTTTCGAACGTGCTTTCCGTACCGTCCCAGGCCATCATTGAACGGGACGGCAAAAAACAGATATACTGCGCCGCCGGATCGGCCCTGAAGCCCGGCGACGTTTCCCGGGCGGTATTGAAACCGGTTGAAATCGGGGAGACCAACTGGAGCTTCACCCAGATAACCGGTGGTCTTGCCGCAGGCGAACTGGTCATCACCACCCCGGAAGCCGAGGGCCTGAAAGACCAGGCCAGGATAAAAATCGAGCCGGATGAAACCAGGCCGTCAGGAACCGACCCATGATCGAACTTGTCAACATCACCAAAACCTATCGAATGGGTTCGATGGACATCACCGTACTCGAGGACATTTCTCTTACCGTCCAAAGCGGAGAGCTGATCGCCGTGATGGGACCTTCCGGTTCCGGCAAGTCCACCCTGATGAATATTTTAGGCTGCCTGGATCGGCCGACCGGCGGCGTCTATTATTTTGAAACCCGCGAAATCAGCACCCTGACGGACGATGAACTGGCCGCGGTGCGAAACGCCAAAATCGGTTTTGTCTTCCAGACCTTCAACCTGCTCCCGCGCTTTTCGGCATTGAAAAATGTGGAAGTCCCGCTGATCTATGCCGGTATCCCGAACCGTTTGCGCCGGGAAAGGGCTGTGCCGCTGCTCGAAAGAGTCGGCCTGGGGACCCGCATGCAGCATAAGCCAACGGAGCTTTCCGGCGGCCAGCAGCAGCGCGTTGCCATTGCCCGGGCCCTGGTGAACAATCCCCCCCTCCTGCTGGCCGACGAGCCTACCGGCAACCTGGACAGCCGCTCAGGAGAAGAGATCCTGAATATCCTGACGGAACTCAACCGCCAGGGCGTCACCGTCATCATCGTTACCCATGACCCGGATGTGTCCGCCCAGTGCAAGCGGATCATCAATCTGAAGGACGGCCGGATCCTGAATGACCAGGTGAACCCATGAATCCCTTGGAAACCTTCCGGGTAGCTTTTGAGGCGATCCTGTCCAACAAGGTACGTTCCGGACTGACCATGCTCGGCGTGATCATCGGCGTCATGGCCGTGATTCTGCTTGTCTCCATCGGAGAAGGCGCAAGGACTTACATCACCAAAGAACTGACCGGACTCGGGACGAATCTTCTCATCATTACCCCCGGCAAGACGAGCACCAGCGGCGGATTTCATCCGCCTTCCGCCGGAACCGTCCGCAAGCTGACCTACGATGATGCGGTATCCCTCAAACGCCGTGCCTGGCTGCTGACCGATGCGGTCCCCATCGTGTTCGGGACCGGCAGGATCCGATATGAAAACCGCGGCCGCGATACCAGCATCATCGGCACCACCAAAGAGTTTGAACGCGTACGAAATCTCTTTGTGGACATCGGCTCTTTCGTATCCCAGGGTGATGTGGATTCCAAGGCCAAAGTGGTTGTCCTGGGGAGAACGGTCAAGGATGAGCTGTTCGGAGAGGAAAGCGCACTCGGAAAAATCGTGCGGCTGGCGGATGCGCGCTACCGGGTCGTGGGCGTCATGCGGAAAAAGGGAACCAGTCTGGGATGGGATATCGATGATGTGGTTTTCATTCCGGTAACGAGCGGTCAGGAACTTTTCGATACCGACGGACTGTTCGAAATCCTGGCATCCACGCCGCGGGCCGAGGATGTCGACCGCGCCATCGCCCAGGTCAAAACCATCCTTATCCGCCGCCATGCCCATAAGGAGGATTTCACGATCCAGACCCAGGGAGCGATTCTGGAAACCATGAACACGATCCTTGGTGTATTGACCGCGGTGCTCGGCGGTATTGCCGGTATCTCGCTTCTGGTGGGGGGAATCGGGATCATGAATATCATGCTGGTTTCGGTGCGGGAGCGAACCCGGGAGATCGGAATCCGAAAGGCGTTAGGTGCCCGCAACCGGGATATCATGGCCCAGTTCATCGTCGAAGCCGTCACGTTGAGCTGCGCCGGCGGAATCATCGGCATTCTCACCGGTGTCGGTATCGCGATAGCCATCCCCCTGTTCATCACCGTACTGCCTACCAGCGTCTCCGCCTGGTCCATTGTCATGGCTTTTTCATTTTCCGTCGCCGTGGGCGTGTTCTTCGGCGTCTACCCGGCACGCAAAGCAGCCCTCCAGGACCCCATTCAGGCCCTGCGATATGAGTAACCGGCAATCAACGATGTTTAAGCGGCCGCCGGTTCAATACGGCATGGCACAAACCGGTGCATGGGTGTGCCAAGCGGATCACGATGGGTATTTTTGGTCAGCCGGTTGACATTCATGCCGTAAACCTTGCCGTCATATATCAGCCCGAACCCATGCGGAATCAAAACCGTTCCTTTGCGGACTTGATCCGATATCTGAAGTTCACCTTTTTCACAACCGGCTTCGGTGGTGACGGTTACCTGTTGACCGTCGGTCAGCCCCATTGCTTCCGCATCAGCCGGATGAACAGATATTGTGCAATCCCGCTTTCCCTTATTCCATTCGGGGTTGCGCATCAGGGTATTGATGTTATAGCGCGTATGCCTTCCGGCACTTAAAATCAGGGGATAGTTGTCCGGCAGTTTCAGGTCGTGCTCCTCACTTGCCGCATCGAGTGCGATCGCATCTTTTTCCAGTTCGGGAACATAGAGTTCGATTTTTCCGGAAGGGGTCCTGATGGCCTTGAAATTTTCCGCCGGGTCCACCTCCCCTACCCAGAGTCCTTCCGGTTTGTCCAGCAATGCCTGAAAAATCCGATCTCCCTGATCCATACCCGGTGCAAAGCCGATTCGGGCGGCATTTTTCCGGAAGGCTTTGGGCGCGGTCATGAGTACGCCCCACAGGGCTGCCAGGGCCGCGCTGTCCCATTCCTTTCCCAGGGTTTTGGCCAGAATAAAGGGCATGGCTGCCAAAGATTCCGGTCCGGCGGCGGCCCATTCCATGAGTTTTGCGCCGAAGGTCAGGCGGTCACCTTTGGCTGCTTCAAACAATGCATCCGGAATATCCGGAATCAGACCCAGCCTGTCCGCCATCAGGGTGAAAATCTGGCATGCTTCCAGGCACTTTTCCGGCGGGGAAACAATGGGGCGGCGCATCTGAAAGAACACCTTGGGAAATGTCCAGGGAAAGAAGGTGCCGTCCCAGGACTCATAATAGGTGCGGCAGGGCAAAACATAATGGGCCAGACGGGCGGTTTCGCTCATGACGATATCATTGACGACCAGCAGATCCAGTTTTTGAAAGGCCTGTTCATAGGCCGTGGTGTCCGGATAGGAACGCAAGGGATTGCAGGCACTGACATACACGGCCCGCAGCCGCTGGGGGTGATCGTTCAGAATCTCTTCCGGCATCACGGCCGGAGGAAACGATCCGGCAGCGGCTGGCGGCATATTGGTAATAAGCGTCCGCCATGTTTTGGGGTCCCGCTCGTCGGCATGAAAGCCCATCGGCATCACCATGCCGGGAATCACATTGCCGCCGCGGACGCCGAAAATACCGCATACCGCGCCCAGGATATTCATCAGGTAGGAGTTCAGGACGCTTTTCCGGCCCATGTAGATTCCCAGATCCGGATGCATGCACCATTTTCCGGTGGTCATCAAACGGCACACTTCCAAAACCCGGTCATAGTCCAGTTCGCAGACCGCGAGCGCCGCCTTGACATCAACATCTTCAAACCAGGGCCGAACCCGATCCCATCCTTCCACAACATTTTTCAGATAATCTTTCTTTTCCCATCCCTGCTCAATTATGATCGCGATCATGGATTTGATGAGCAGGGCATCGGTTCCCGGCCGGACCGCCAGATGAATATCGGCAATGGCGGCGGTTTCACTCTTCCGGGGGTCAATGATGACAAGTGTTTTATCCGGATCTTTGCTGAATGCTTTCAATACGTTCGGGGCCTGCGGCATCTGATGGCTCTCCATGCCGTTCCATCCCCATCCGACCAGCATCTCCGAGGCGTGTTCGTCCGGAACCGCAATATTATATTGTTTTCCCATCATCCGTCCGAAAAGCCACCAACTGCTTGAGAACTCCTGTCCGGCCGAGGAATAAAAATTCTGAGACCCCAGGGCCTTTAAAATGGATATGCCGAAAGCGCCTTCAAAATGCCCCCCCTGCGCACTGGCCCCCATATACGCCAGACATCGCGGACCGTGTGTGTCGACCAGCCCTTTCATTTTTTCCGTTATTTCACCGATGGCCTGCTCCCAGGAAACCGGCTCAAATCGATCCCCGACGCGTTTCAGGGGTTCGGTGATCCGGTCTTTGGGATACTGGTGATAGATCACATTCAGGCCCTTGCGGCAAGCATATCCTTCGCTGCGGAGATTGGACTTGTCCGGCCTGACCTTGACCATGCGGTTGTCTTCCACCAATATTTCCAGGCCGCAGTTCTGTGCACACAAGACACACCCGGTTTTATGCCATTGCCCCATTGATTGCCTCCTTACGCATGTATGAATCCGGTTTTTTGAAAATGATCGCATCCCTTCAGACAGGATCACCATACAATATATTCATTGTATGGTGCAAATCCAAATTCATTTTTCCCAGGCTGTTTAATCCCTGGGTTCCCTGCCGTTTGGCATGATTCCCGGATGGCTGTGATCATGAGATTCGGAACCGTGCTCAGGGTGGTCGTGATCATGATAACGGCTGGGTATGTGATCATGTTGCTGTTGATCCCCTGTATGACGGTGAACGAAGCGGTGGGTGTGTTCATGGGCGTGCTCATGCGGATGCTCGTGTTCCAGCTCTCCATGCCGATGCCGGTGCGTGTGCAGATGTTCATGGAGATGACTGTGCTCGTGTTCATGCTGCAATATCCGGATGGCGCTGCTGCTCCTCTGCCGATAGGAGAAGGCCAGGCCGTTGAGACTGCTCAGGCTTTCATCCTTCATGAAAACATGGGTCGGCAGATCCGTAACAATCCGCCCATCGTGTATCACCAGTGTTCTTTGGGTCAATTCTTTCACCAGAAACATGTCGTGGCTCACCAGCAGGATGGTTGTCCTGAGATTCCCCAGAATTTCCAGAAACATCTCTTCACCATGCGGATCGAGCCCGGCTGTCGGTTCATCCAGTATCAGCAGTCTGGGTTCCATGGCCAGAACGCATGCCAGGGCCAGACGCTTGCGCTCGCCGCCGGACAGATGCAGGGGAACACGGTCCTCAAAACCTTCGAGCCGGACCATCGACAGTGCCTGATGTATCCGCGGCCGGCATTCCGCCCTGGAATACCCCAGCCGCCGCAGCCCGAAAGCGATCTCTTCCCGCACACTCGCGCAGAACAGCTGGTCCGCGCAGTCCTGGAATACCATACCGGCATGACGCCATAAATCCTTTCGACTGCTTTTGGTCACCGGCTTTCCATCAAAAACATAATCTCCTTCCCCCCGGCGAAGGCCGATCAGACAGGACAACAGGGTCGTCTTTCCGGCGCCGTTCTCCCCGACAATGGATATCCGTTCGCCGGCATGGATCGACAGATGAACGCCCTGCAGGGCAAACGTGCCGTCCGGATAGCAATATTGATAATTGCGCATGACTACCAGCTTCTCATTGACGGCTCTATCCGGAATAGAGGGAGTCTGAACCTGCATATCTTCCGGCAAGGGCGAATCCGGAAGATGCGCCGGCGGCTCCACCACCAGTCGAAAGGAAAAATCAAGGCCATGCTCCCGCAAGGACCGGCGCTGCGAAACCAGATCGCGCATGGTGTAATTGTGATGAATGTGCCCCTGGTCCAGAACGACAGCGCGCTCACAGAGTTCATACAGGAAAAACAGATCATGACTGATGCAGATCAGGGTGCCGTGAAACCCTTTCAGCAGATCCAGAAATATCTCCTCCTGACGCGGGTCCAGATTGGCGGTCGGCTCATCGAGCAGCAGCACATCCGGCTGCATGGCCAGAACGCCGGCCAGCGCCGCCCGTTTTTTCTGGCCGTAACTGAGATTATGCGGCTCCTTATAGGCCAGTTTTTCCAGGCCGACCTGCTCCAGGGCATGCAGTGCCTCATGCCGGGCATTTTCCCGCGACAAGCCCTGATTGCGGAGACCAAAGGCCACATCCTCCACTACCGTGTGTCCGAAAAGCTGATCATCCGGGTCCTGGAAAAGCAGACCGATCTCCGGACGGGAACGGTCAAGATGATGATCCGGCAACGGCTTTCCTTTGTAAAGAATCTCCCCGGATGTTGGCGACAGGAGTCCGCAGAGCAGCTTGATCAGCGTGGTTTTGCCCGAGCCGTTCTGCCCGACCAGGGCGATCCGGTCCCCGGACGAAATATCCAGATCAATGCCGGTCAACGCCTTCCTGTGATTCGGATAGGAATAGGAAAGACCTTTAACGCTCACCAGCGCGTCATCGGAAGGAGGCCATGGAATGGATTTGTGGATATCATGCATGATGATTAACCCTGCAAAACAATGCGGTCATAAACGATCAGGGCGATGCCCGCCGATATCCAGATGATGGATATCAAAACATCGGTGAAATGCATCCGCAGTTCAGCCGGTGCCGGAAATTGACCTTGATAGCCCCGGGCGCGCATGGCGTCAAAAACCCGCTCGGTCCGTTCAAAACTGCGGACAAAAAGCATCCCCAGAAAATTGGCCAGCGCATGCAGGGTCGCAAGATTCGTGCGCTTTTCAAATCCGCGCAGCTGCATCCCGGACGACATGCGCCGGGCCTCGTGACGAAAGACATGCAGATACCGGTAACTGAGCAATACCATCTGCGCGGTCATCTCCGGCACACCGAGCCGGGAAAGCCCATGCAGGGTGACCGGCAGCGGCGCGGTAGACAAAAGCGGCTCCATCAGCAGGGCAATGGCCACGGCCTTGGCGGCAATGGTCGCGGCCAGCGTCAGGCCGCGCAGATTCAAGCCCAGCCAGTTTACCCCGCCGAAAACCAGAAGCGTATCCCCGGGATGCATGGCAACCGTGAAGGGCATGACGACCAGCAGCATCCCCAGAAAACCGGCAAGCGCCAATAGCCGCAGCAGCACCTTGACCAGGGGAACCCTTGCGATCATCAAGACAAGAAGTGAGGCGGCGACGGCAACCGCAGCCGGTTCAGGATGGCGGAGGGAAGCGATGATAAAACTGTAGACCAGTATGGTCAGGATCTTGCAGCGCACATCCCAGCGATGCAGCAGGGACTTACCGTCGCCATCCGTAAGGGGCGGGATCGACCAGTCACGCTCCTCTTCCGGAATGCGCCTTCTGTTCACCATGCGCCGCAGTCCGGCAATCATTACCGCCGGCAAGGCCAGTGGAAGCAGCACAAGCAACGGCATCTGCCACAAAGGCAGCTGTATAGGGATCAGCTCAGACATGAACCGACTTGACCGGCTTTACAAATGACGGCTCCAGCAAGGCCGGTTTGACGCGAAACAGAAACCCGATGGTAAAAGCGCTGACTATGCCTTCGATGATGATGACCGGAACATGAGCGGCCAGGGCGATTTTGGCAACCCCGAAAAAATCCTCCCCGCCGGTAACCAGGAGTACGGCCAGAATGACGGCTGCAAGAATCGTCCCGAAAGCACCGGAAAGCCCACCGACAATGGCCTGGCGAAAGGAGGTGCGGCCTTTGAATGTTTGAAAAAACCAGCCGCACACCATGGCCGGCAATCCCATCATCAGGGAATTGGCACCCAGGGCGGTCAATCCGCCGAACTGAAACAGCAGGCTTTGCAGCAGAAGGCCAAGGCCGATGGCAAGAAAAGCCACGGGTCCCAGCAGTGCTCCGGCCAGGCCGGGCAGCAGCAGGTGAGCGCTGGTCGGCCCAAAGGGTATATGCACCAGCGATGCGACAAAAAAGGCCGCCGTGACCACCGCCACCTTGGGCAGGTCCTGGCTGCGGGTGCGGCGGGCACTCCATGCCGTCAGGACAGCACCGGCTGCATAACCGCCGATGGTTACCGAAAGGGGGAGAACCCCGTCGGAAATATGCATGATTTACTCCCTTCGCCGCGCAGCGACAAAGGCCGCCGCACCAAACAGGCCGAAAATATAACCGATGCCCGCGAAAACGTCTTTCATTCCCGGCTTGTCAAGATCCGCGCGCAAGGCTGCGATTTCCCGCTGAATCCGCCGGAGATCGCCGGATAGCTTACTGTTGTTCTCCCGGAGCAGGGTCATCATCTCCTGAACGTCTTCCTGCCCCGGAGTCTCGGCCCGGAGAGAAACCGGCAGACCCATGAGAAAGAGGCACAGAACGCCCATGACAATGCCTTTTGGAATGAATGTCATTTCCCAGCCTCCACTTCGGATTTTTTCAGCTTGAAACTGTTTTTATGTCCCATACCGGCATCAATCACGATGGTCAAATCATCGACCTTGGGGATCGCAAACTGAAACAGCCCCTTTTGATCGGTCACACCCTCTATGATCAGTTTGTCCCGGCTGTCATACACCAGCACTTTCCCGGTTTCCACTGCCTTGCCATCCGGAAAATAACTCTCGGTATATATCCTGCCGCCCTCAGCATAAGCAAACAGATTCACCTTATGCGCCTGTGAGGTCCCGCTGCCCAGCCATAGCAAAAACACCGGAATCAGCAGATAATGCATGATCTTCATAATATCCTCCATCGGCAAAGCGATTATTTCATATCACGGGTATGCACCCAGTAGACAGCACCGATCTCCACACCCTTTTCCCGGCCATCATTCTTCATCTTCCAGTCCGCTTCACTCAGCGCGGCAAATCCCCACCAGCCGGCCCTGGGCATGGCGTAACTGAAAACGCCGTTGACATCGGCCTTGACCACCTGCGTCACAAAAGGATCCGACGGCGGCACAACAACACCGGGATTCCCCGGCGAATCATTCAGGTACTCAATCTCCACCTCGGCAAAAGGAACCGGCTTGCCCTTCAGCAGCACCTGTCCGGTGAACAGATTCCCGGTCCACAGCCCGTAAGGCCGGGTGTAGGGAATAATCTCGGTTTCCAGTCCCACAGGGCTGTCCCATCCTTCTTCGAGTCCCAGCGCATTCACGCAGACCTTGGTATAATGAACGATGAATACATCCTCGGCTGGTTCCCAGTAAGGCGCAGGTTCCACAAAGAAGGTATAGTCGCCCGGTCTTTTGATCTTGTAACTGGTGGTCCAGAAGGTAAATGATTCGGTCTGATCAGGGCTTTTCCCTTTGGCCGGCTGAAGGGTGGCAAGCAGATCAATCTTTTTGCCGTCATGGAATACGCCGAACCGGTTCGGCTTGACCATCTCCATGTAGTGCGATTCCATGGGATGGATGAATTTGACCTGAATATTCAAAGTCTTGTCATCATCCTGGGTGACGATGTCATCGGACGGTGTAATCGTTCCAAAATGGGCCAAAGCCGGATTGACAGCCATCATCAGTGTTACCATCACAAAGGCCGGCATAAAAATGTTTCTACGCATCATGTTGAATTCCTTTCTTTCGACCGCTCCAAAAAGGATAACGGCAAATATAAATGTTCAAAAACAAATTGTAAAGCATGGTTCTTCAACCCTGCATGCCAAACAAAAAAAGCCACGAAGTCTCATCCCTTTTTGAGGGTGAATCGACCTTCGTGGCCTTGTTTACGGTATGTTATCCAATCCCCGCCATCTTGGGCGGAAGATTTTATGTCGGTATATTTTCCGGCTGTTCAAGCAAAAAACAGGCGGTTTCAACCGCCATTATAAAAAGGTTTCTAACGGGCTTTTACAAAGATGTCAAATATATTTTCATCCGTTCCATAGTTCTTTTTTGCATGATCCGGCGGGTTCACCGATTATTAAATGCAGACGAAACAGAAAAAATGTTGACTGCCGGTAAAAATTTATGCATCGTTACACCTGAAGTGGATTGATGTCAATCGTCCACTCTTTTTTCATAAACAGCATACAAACCGGTGCCGATACCGCATCCCGACGATAATATGCCGATATCTCATAAACCCAAATCGGAATTACCCGCGCAGAAGCCCATCGCCGTATCCGGAAAAAATAATAAACAAAATAGCGTACCCCACGAAATTCCCAACCGGTACTCAATCCGCGAAATAGGGTCGGAACAGGTACTGTTGTGCATTGAAGCCCCGAACCTGTTTGTCCAGGTCAAATTCGGCCTGTCTGTTTCCGCAGCCGCTGTAAGCAAAGCCTCCCCCGGTACAATTTATCTCGACGGGGTTGCCCAGACCGGACCGCTTCTTGACCACACCCGGCAGGTATATAATTTCGATCATCATGAAGGATGTATACGGCTCTTTACGCTTTCCACCTGCGAGCAGGTTCTTCTGATGATCAAAAAAGGGCTCGATCTCCGCAGCAGGGAATGGAAAATATATGCCAATGATCCGGATCTGGATACGGTTATGGCCATATGGCTGTTGCTGAACCATTTGCGCATCAACGAACGGGAATCGGTTCGGGAACACATTCTGTTCCCGCTGGTGCGTCTTCAGGGCGGGATTGATTCACTCGGGCTGGAACTGCAAAACTTTACCGGCCTGCCGCCCGGGGTTTTAAATCAGAACCGGCGCATCATCGATCATCTGCGCCGGAAGGAAGTTCAGATCAAAAAAGACGGGTTGTGGGAAGATACGGATTTTCTCGAATACACGGCCGACATATTATACGAAATCGACCAGATCCTTTACGAATCGAAAAACTTCGGCAAATCATTAGGCATCGAAGAGCTGGCGAGGGTCAACCTTCCGGATAACCGGGTCGCGGTGGTATTGCAGTCCGATCAGGGGATTTACGAAATCGAACCCCAGCTCAAAAAAATCTATGGCGGCAACGTCGGTCTGGCAATACTCAAACGTTCAGAAGACGCCTATACCCTGCGTCAGGTCGATCCGTTTATGCGTGGAAATCTGGAAGATGTATATGAAACATTAAACTTTATGGACCCTGCCGTAAAATACCGGCAGCTCAACAATCGATGGGGCGGGTCCTCCGATATCGGCGGGTCTCCCCGGGATACCGGAACCCTGCTGACACCGGAGGAAATCGCCAAAGGCTGTCATGATACGTTCCAGACATATACTGTTTTCCAGAAACTGACGGATCTTGGGCGCATCGTCCTGTATGCCATGACGGTGTTGCTCTTCGCGGAATTCCTTGCTGCGTATTGGTATTCATATCAATGGTTCGATTCGCCCCTGATCAATGCGCTCATTTCCGCTCCGGCATTCGGATTCAGTATCGGAGTCGTCCTGCTTTCGACCATCCTCCTGATCCATGTATCGGGGCGGCGGTTATGGCAATTCGGTATTATACCGCCTATGGGGAAAAAATGGGCCTTCCTGCTGCCGATCACCATACTGGCTGCCTTTGCCGGCGGTGCCTGGATACCGGCGGGAGCACAATCTTTAACTGCTTTTCCGGATACCGGCTTGCTGCCGGCCTGCATTTTTCTGCCGCTGAGCGCCGAATATCTTTTCCGGTCCGTTTTACATGGTATCCTGGCGCAGCGATCAAGAATCCAAAGCCACGACGGTCATTATTTCCTTTCCTGGCCCAATTTGGGAACCGCCTGTCTGTATAGTTTTTTTCCAACCTTTCTGCCGTTTTTCAACAACGAATCCTTTGATCCGCTCTCCATCGATCTCCGGCATGGAACCGTCTATTTTGCCGCCTTTGTTTTCAGTATCTCCCTGGGCTTCGTCCGTGAGCGCTCTCACAGCTTTTTTACCGCCTATCTGTTTCATCTGATTGCAGTTTTATGTGTTGTTTTTCTGCCCCCTGCCCTCGCCTTGATATGACACAAACCATCGACATTTCAAAGTTTACTTGTAAAGGTTTCTTTTTTCATGTATTGCCTGTTTATCAAAAATTCCATGTTTTGGATGGAGAAAACAGCATCTCAATCAAGAAAACAGCAAAGAGGTTTTTATGCGCAACATGACCATTATCGACTTTTTGAAGGACCGGGCCAATAGGAATGCAGACGAACTTGCCTTTCGATTTATGGGCAACGGCGAACTGGACGGGCCGATCACGGAATGGACCTTCTCCGAACTTTATCACCAGAGCGCCGGCGTGGCTGAAGACCTGGTTGAACAAGGTCTCACGGGTTCCAGCGTCCTGCTCGTCTTTCCGCCGGGCCTTGAATTTGTGAAAGCCTTCTACGGATGCCTCCTCGCCGGGGCGCGGGCGGTTCCTGTGCCGCTGCCCAATCCCCGGAGCAAGAACCCTCTCGGAAGAATTTTAAACACCGCCAATGCCTGCGGTGCTTCGACCGCCCTGACCAACCGGCAGCTGGCAGACATGGTTGCGCCAATGGCATCCGGACTGCCTGTCAGCCTGAGAGCGGTGACCGATCATGTTGCGACCGACTGGGCCGGACATGAAACGGAAATGAACGAGGTCGCCTACCTGCAGTTCACGTCAGGTTCCACCGGGCATCCCAAAGGAGTCGCTGTCCGCCACACCAACATTATAGCAAACCTCCGTGTGATGGGTCAGATGCTGCGCATCAAGTCGACAAAACCGGCGATCGTGTGGGCGCCCCACTATCACGACCTGTGCCTGGTCGGACACGTGCTGGGCCCGGTCTTCTATGGGTACGAGTCCACCCTGATGTCTCCGATGGATTTTCTCTTCAAGCCGGTGCGGTGGCTGCGTGCCATCAGCCACTACAAAATCGCCAACACCGCCTGCCCGAACTTCGGCTACGAGTACTCGGCGCGGCGGATCAAGACCGAAGAATGCGCGGGTCTTGACCTGAGCCATTGGGAAGTCGCCGGAAACGGCGGGGAACCGGTGCTGCGGCAGACCATGGAAAACTTTATCAAAAAATTCGGACCATACGGATTCCGGCCGCAGACCTTCCTGCCCTGCTATGGCATGGCCGAGTCCGTTCTCTTTGTGGGCGGTCTGAAACCGATGTCCGATCCTCCGAAAATACTCAACCTGAGCGCCGTAGACCTGGAGAAACACATTGTCCGCGTCCTGGCCGACAACGAGCCCGGAGGACGAAGTGTCGTAAGCTGCGGAAAGCCGGGTTCCGACCACCAGGTGATCGCCATTGACCCTGAAACGTTCACCCCGTCCCTTCCCGATCAGGTGGGTGAGTTGTGGGTGCAAGGTCCCAGTGTACCCGGCAGTTACTGGGGACTGCCCGAGGAATCCTCAGCCACGTTTGAGGGGCGTCTCGCCGGCACGAACGAAGGTCCCTTTCTCCGCACCGGGGATCTGGGCTTTATCATGGATGGCGAGATTTACATAACCGGCCGGTTAAAGGACATGATTATCATCGCCGGACGAAACCACTACCCGAGCGATATTGAACTCACGGTTCAGCAATCCGGCGCTCCGGTTCGCATGGGGGCCTGCGCGGCCATCTCGGAGACAGTCAACGGTCTCGAGGAACTGGTTATCATTGCGGAAGTGGATGAACGTCGGATGCCTGCCGATGAGCAGTCCGAGGCCTTGAAAGCGGAATCTCTACATGCATTCTGGACCTCGGCAGTAAAAACAGTACAGGGTGCCGTCACCCAGGTACACGGCCTTTCGGTGCGATCCGTGGTATTCGTTGAACCCCGAAGCCTGGAGAAGACTTCCAGCGGCAAGCCTCGTCGGCAGCGCTACAAGGAACTTTTTCTCAAACGGGCTCTCGCGGTGCTCCATGAACAGCGATAGCCGCAGAAGCAAGGCCAACGATTCGGTTCCCAGGATGATAAACGCCAATACCGTTTTGGACTTGGCATCTCCCAATGAGGACGTGGATGTTTCAAAAAAGCTTATGCCAAAATGGTCTTATTCCCATTAAATGACCAGATTAATTGACTTAGTTTTATGCAGACGTTCCAAATCGGGATACTGAAGGATTCCGTCTGAACGAACCCAAAGAACAAGTCTTTTTATTCCATCCATATACAATTTTTTATCTCATTAACTTTATTCAAATATCG
This sequence comes from Desulfobacteraceae bacterium, assembly GCA_003599865.1. Lineage (GTDB taxonomy): Bacteria > Desulfobacterota > Desulfobacteria > Desulfobacterales > SURF-7 > QZKS01. Next base: position 18,691 of record QZKS01000089.1, on the reverse strand, counting down.
ACTGAATATGTTTATCCGGCACATTCTTTGATAAGAATACGTGAAATCCTTTGTTAAATTACCACAGGAGGAGTCTTTTATATTATGGTTGATCATCGATTTTCTGTAAAAGGTTTGACCTGGCTGCTGTTATGGTTCTTATCTCTATCATGGATCAATGTCGTTTCTGCGGGTGCAATAGTATCCAATACCGATGGAAAGCCATTTTCCCATGGCACTGTGGTGGAGATAGCGAAGAAACTCTCCCAGGCGCTCTTTGTGGAACCGCAAAAAGCTCCTGAAGCTTTGACGAAAATAGACTATTCAACTTACCGCAAAATTAATTTTCAACAAAATGCGGCTATCTGGGGTGGAACCCCAACTCCGTTTTCCATACAACTATTTGCTCCTGGATATCTCTACAAAGAGTTGATTGATATTGAAGTTATTGAGAATGGTCAATCATTTCCGGTTGAACTGTCTGAATCATCATTCAGGGTACCGGATGAATCAATTGGCAAACTTCTGGCGAAAATTGGTAAATATGCAGGCTTTCGTCTGCATTACCCAATTAACCGCAATGACTACAATGATGAGTTTATTGTTTTTCAGGGGGCAAGTTATTTTCGCGGGATATCCAAAGGTCAGGTTTATGGTTTATCCGCACGTGGGCTTGCGATCAATGAGGCAGAGCTCAAAGGTGAAGAATATCCTCTGTTCAAAAGCTTCTGGATTGAACGTCCATCGAAACATCAAAATACTATTGTCGTACATGCTTTGCTCGACAGTAAAAGTGCAACGGGTGCTTATCGTTTTGGTATTTACCCCGGCGCACCCACCCGGATGGATGTCAATGTCATCCTTTTCCCAAGGCAGGATGTTCCGCATGTTGGTCTGGCACCTTTAACCTCAATGTTTATGCATGGCGAAATAGATCGGTCTGATACCGCAGATTACCGCCCTGCGGTGCATGACTCTGAAGCCATGCTGATGGAAAACGGCAATGGTGAAAAAATCTGGCGGCCGCTCAATAATCCACGCAAATTGCAGGTGAGCTCATTTATGGGGGAAAACCCGAAAGGATTTGGTCTTATTCAGCGGCATCGGCAGTTTGATTATTATCAGGACCTTGAGGCGAAATATCATCTTCGGCCATCGGCCTGGATTGAACCATCAGGTGCCTGGGGCAAAGGGCATATCGAACTTTTTGAGATTCCATCTGATTCTGAAGCTAACGACAATATTGTTGCCTATTGGAAACCGGAAGAGGGCTTGAAAAAAGGCCGGCCATTTGCTTATTCATACCGACTTACCTGGCCTGATAATATTCCAAAAACAATGGGAAAAATGAGCGTTGTTCGCACTGCCGGCGGCCAAAAGTTATTTGCTGATAAAAAAAACGAAATCGTAATCGATTACAGCCCCCTGAAAGCAGATGAGGTCAACAGGATTGAAATAGATGCAAGTATCAGCAATGGAGCTGTTTTGGAGACACGGATTGAATCCAATCCCAATATTGACGGCGCAAGAGTATTTATCACATTTGATCTTAAAAATTCCGATGTTGCTGAATTGCGTGTACAGCTCAGGCAGAATGATAAACCGATCGGCATGACCTGGCTTTACCGGGTTACCTCCCAGGACTGGCCTTTATGAGTCAAAAGGATGATCTTTTGTTGGTTCAAATTACCAATAGAACCCATGACAAACGCGCCTTGCCTGATGAATCCCCCCTTTCCATGCCTCGTCATGGGGTTTCTGAAAAAGGCTTCGGGATCAAAAATAGTCAACGGACTTTTTTCCAGATTGTTTCCACGCTCTTTTCCCGACTCTTTGTGCTTGCCGTCACGGTGATCTTGTCTCTTTATGGTATCGTTGAAATGGTTGGGGTGCTTACCACCAATACAGCCACAGGTTTACAGTGGGTCTTTTTGGTTCTGTTCAGCATCAATTTTATCTGGATTGTTTTTGCTTTTTCACAGGCATTATTGGGCTTTCTGATCCACCTTAAGCCGCGTTTCATAAAACAGCGTGAAATAGATGCACCCTTTAAAACGGCTATCCTGCTGCCGGTTTATAATGAAGATCCCGTTCGTATCAGGGCCACGATAGAGGCTATGAATTCCGATCTCATGGCGAAAGCTCCGGGTAAATATGCTTTCTTTATTCTCAGTGACACCAATCGAGCCGATGCATGGATTGCTGAGGAACATACCTTCATGGATGTGGTCAATAAAAACGAACAGGGTTGTCCTGTTTATTACCGTCGTCGTCACCAGAACAGTGAACGTAAGGCAGGCAACATCGGCGACTGGGTTCAACGTTGGGGCGGTGGTTATGGGGCCATGATTGTGCTGGATGCCGACAGCATAATGAGTGCAGAGTCCATCGTGAAATTATCCCGCCGCCTTGCGGCAGCGCCTGGTGTGGGCCTGATTCAAACCCTGCCGACTATTGTTCTTGCCAATACTCTTTACGGCAAGCTGCAACAGTTTGCCAATCAATGCTTTGGCCCTATTTATGCGGAGGGTTTGTCTTCCTGGCATGGTTTGTCATCAAATTTCTGGGGGCACAATGCAATCATCCGCACAGAAGCGTTTGCAGAATCCTGTCACCTTCCGATTCTATCCGGTAAACCGCCTTTTGGCGGCCATGTTTTAAGTCACGACTTTATTGAAGCTGCCCTGCTTCGTCGTGCCGGTTGGGGCGTGCGTTTTGATACCGATATTCCGGCTTCATTTGAAGAAGCGCCACCATCGCTCATTGATGTGCTTATCCGCGATCGCAGATGGTGTCAGGGCAATTTGCAGCATACGCATTTTATATTTGCAAAAGGTTTTGCGCTGCCGACCAGACTGCATCTTTTTTCAGGGGTAATGTCCTACCTGAGCGCTGTTTTCTGGTTATCGTTGATTATTGTGGGGCTTGCCATTGCCATTCAGGCGACTTTTGTACGCCCGGAGTATTTTGCCAATCCATCCCTGTTTCCCACCTGGCCGGTATTTGATGCAGAACGGGCCTTACGTTTATTTGTCGTCTCAATGGCAATTGTACTTGCGCCGAAAGCGTTTGGTTGGTTTGCCGCCATGGTTAATATTCCCCGGTGTTTACGATTTGGCGGGCCGATCCTGTTAACACTCAGCACCTTATTGGAAACGGTGATGTCGGGTTTATATGCCCCGATTCTGATGGTATCCCAGTTTGGCGTAGTTTTTTCCATATTGAGAGGTAAAGATAGCGGCTGGCTGCCGCAATCAAGGGATGATGGTGCATTGAGCTGGAAATCAGTGATGCGCCACCATGCCAATCACACAATCTTTGGAACAGCTCTTGCCGTCACCTCACTGCTGCTCAGCAAAGAACTCTTTTACTGGTTGTTACCGATTTCGGCCGGATTGATCTTATCGATTCCCCTGTCATGGCTGAGCGGGGGGACGAGACGTACTAAATTGATTAAAATGATCGGATTGCTTCGTGCACCTGAAGAAAAAGACCCTGTTCAAATTCTGATTGAATTAAAGCGAAACCTGGCTGAAATGCCGCAACCACAAAAAATGGACGTTTTAAGCAGGCTTGTTAATCATCCACAATTATGTGAATGGCATATATCTCAGCTACCGGACATGGAAGGCGGGAAACCGAGCTTTGATCCACCCCGAATAATTGCCGAATGGAAATTGCATCACGCTGACAGCCTGCAGCAATTGGAATCATGGTTGGAACCGGCAGAAGCTTTGGCGTTGTTAAGTCATCCCGATTGTCTGAATCAGTTGCAAAGAATGGAAAACAATGCATAGGTGCCGTGGGCAGTATGTTCGAAGCATGGCACAATAGTTGCTCTGAATCGGAATAACGGCTGCAGAAAACAGCCGTGGTTGTCTGATCAGGCAATTTTACCTACCAACACATCTCGATTAATTTATCAAGGAGGAACAACATGAAGAAAGCAACAATTATTTTTATCGCGTCCGCAGCATTGGCTTTTGCCATTCCACTCTATGCCGGTGATGGCCCTGGTATGAAATCCGACTCTCAACAGAAGACAGGTTATACTCAGCACCAGACCGGTAAAATGCACTCCGGTCAAAGGATAACTGCCGATGAGCTTCAAGGTATGGATGTAGTTTCCCAAGAGGGAAAAGAGATTGGTGAAATCGAAAAAATCACGATTGACAAGCAGTCCGGTAAAGTACAATTCGTCACTTTTTCCACATCCGGTTTTCTCGGCATGGGCACCACGGAAATTGCAGCTCCGCTGAGCGCCTTTGACATTCGCGATGACAAGGCCAGATTGAATGTTGACCAGTCTAAACTCAAAAATGTTCCGAATCGGAAAGCAAAGGCTACGGACAGCGACTACCTGCGCGACCTGGAGACTCACTATGGCGTGGCTCCGGCATGGAATCAAGGAGAAGAGTCGAGCGACAACCTCAATAACCAGCCCATAGATAACGACTCTACTGATTCACCGACGAATATCCAGTGAGAATCTTCGTTATCTGCAAACGGCAGCGTTGCATCAGTGACGTTGTCGAAGCATTCATTACGATAAGCAAAGAGGGGTGCCCTCGGCGCCCCCTCTTTGCTTGATGACGACAGATGATGGGCGGTTCGACAATTTTTTCCTGCTGTTCGGTTGGGTGTTTGCTATTTCTGCCGGTTCCGTCCTGAATGCTCACCGCCGGCCAAAAGAATGCGATCAATATGGGTTATCTGCAGGAGTTTATGATCATCTGCCAGAGTACGGGGAATGATGATCGTGATGCCATACCCGCTTTGCAGAAGGTTGAGGTTGGAAGTAAGGCTATCGGATTGAATACCACTCGGCGACTCAATATAGATTTCCTCATTTTCGATATAGCGGAAAATATCTTTTATATGGTTCAGGCCGATGGTAAAGAGAGCAGAGCGGTTGTCAACTGTCCCGCGGAGGAATTCATACTCAATCACACCGGGTATGTTCTGCAGGAGTTGAGCGGTCCTGACTTCTTGAAGGTATATCAGTTCAGCGATATTGCCGGTAATTTCATCTGATCCGTCACTAGTGGTTTTCAGTTTGCCGAGACTGCTGCGCACTGCATTATAGATTTTCCAGTCTTCCACCTGACTGGCATGCAGATTATAATGCTGCATAAGCAGCTTTTCCGCGTTTATACCTGGTGAGTCGGCAGCAAGACTCTCCTGGAGATAAGCATTGTCCGGTACAGGGTGCAACCGTTTCGAAGCATCAATGGCTGAGGGTGCAGGAGAGGATATGGATTTTCCAGCGGCGAAATATCCTTCGGGAAGCAAAAGATCCAGACCTCTTTTTTCCTTCAGCCATTCTCCGATGCGGAATATCTCCATTTGGGTTCTGACAGTGGTACTGTTATTGGCACCGCTGTTCGGATCCCGATGGCTGATTCCGATAATATACAGCTGTTTGGGGCTATGCGGATGTATGCGGAAGATAACGTCACCATATTCCGCAGGCATATCAAAATATCCGACTGAATCATGTGAATGCTCAGGTGATGCAACAATGCTCCCCGAGGTAGACAGAACCAGCAATGTACAGATGACAAGAGAAATACCGGAGAGAGGCTTTTGGGCTGCGGCAATCAAGGTGCTGCATGCAGATGCTGCACAGTGGTGCGCGTGGCGAACTGTATGATATGTAAAAAACTGCATTTCCTGTTGTTTCCCCTCTTCCGGCTATATGGGTCGCGCGGGCGGGAAAGCCTACAGGAAAATTCGTTCTGATCCGTATCTGGCAATCCCGCTGTCTTAGGGTAACACGTCCCTTTAGACCGGTGACTTTGCGCGTTCATCTTTCGATGAATTTGCCTTTATCAGATAGTTACTGTCTACCTTTATCAAATTGTTTCTATCTATATGATAAAAAAAGATTTTTGTCAAGACAAGTATGAAAAATTATGTGAAACAGCGCTAATTCGGAGCATAACCCACCGGTGATCCCTCAAGCCAAATTCATAAAAAATCAATCCATCGAAAACCGGAATCCGGAATCTGCCGAAATTAACAAAAAAATAATAATCAATAATCAATTGTTGATAATCAATAATTAATTTAACTTAGCGCTCATGGTGGCACAGGGGCTTTAAGGCCCTGAATAAACAGCAGAGTTCAATCGAAAATATGCGGAATTCAGGTGAATATTATTCGCAAACTGGTATTTGGGCAATAGTAGATATAAGCAGTTTTATGGCTTATCTGGCTGGTTTAAACTGTCGGGGTTCTGATCCTTGTTATGGGATTGACGTTAAAACAAGTACCACAAGCCCAGAAAAAGGAGCAGGGCAATCGTCAAATCAATAACATGAGGCGCTTTAACACCATAGAATACATCATCAATTTTGGAAATTATCCTGACCCATCCGGGAATGTATTGGTCGATCACCGACACTCGCGAGTCAATGGCCTTGGCGGCTCTCCTGCCGCTTTCCACAGCGCCCTCAATGCTCCAGACATGGGCTTGGGTCCGGGTATGCGAACCGGCAAGAAACAGGTTGGCAAGCGGTGTGGTCTGGGGCGGCATAGAGTGATGGGTTGTGGTAGTGGTCACCCATTTCGGCTGATACGGCCTGATCCCCTCAGCGGAAAATTCCCACTCATGCCAGACCTCGATTTCCATCATCGAAAAATCCTGCAGCCCTTTCCCCTGATTCGCCTCCCGAATCATTCCGTCAAGTGCGCCGCAGCTCAATATCTGGGCTTTCACCTCCTCCCGGAACTCTTCTTTCGTGCATAAACTAACGGGTTTATGATAGATCCTGCCGGGAACACTGCTGATGCAGGAGGTCCCGGTCCACAGCGACTTCACGTTTTTCCCCAGGTCCACCTCCTTCATCCACACCTGTTCCTCAGCGAACAGGGTCAGGTTGAATTCTGAATCACTCACCACCACCGCAACTCTTTCACGGGGAAAACGGATTTCCTCGGAAAACGGCACCCGAAAGGATACCTGGGTGTGCGGTCCATCCTGGATAAGGGGCTTAAACAATCGGAGAACCTCCAACTGCTCCAGTTCGGGAGTCCTGCTTAAAATTTCCGCCGTGGCAAAGGGGTTAAGGGCCAGGATATAATAATCGCCGACAATTGTCTCATCGCCTGAAACGGTGGAAATAATTTTTCTGCCGTCAAATTCAATTTTTGTCAGCGGCTTTTGCCAGTGAAACTCGACGCCCTTTTTCCGGAGATAGGCAGTCCAGGGATCGAACCAGTATTCGCTGCTGGGACCTTTGAGCAACAGCCAGCCGTCTCCCGCCCCTTGGGTCCATGCCGGCCCGTCCTGATCTGCCCAGTGTTGATGCTTCGGCCTGGTTGTCAATTGCTTCCTGAAGAAATCACCAGTGGTATGCAGAGAAACCCTGGACCAGTCCGAGCCGATCCACGGTCCGAAACAGGCGCGCCAGGTTCTATAGGCTGTGCTCTTGAGGAGGGGACGCCATGCCTCAGCTGCATTGAGGCCACTGTATTTTTCTGTACTGCGGTGGTTGGCCGTCCAGGTTTTGAGCATGAGATACGACCATTTGACAAATTCCCATCTGTTCATCCTGAACATGCCGGGAATACTCTGCCAACCCTTCTCATAAAACCTGGGGTGCGTGTCGTCCGGAAAAATGCCGAAATCGATGGGCCGTGAAAGGGCGAGATCGTAGAGGTTCCCCTTGTCGTTCAAAGGAATCTTCTTCATGAGATCAAAGGTATTATGATACCATGGCCCCATGCCGTGCCAGGAATATTCCGATGGCATGTTGTTGTTACTGGTGCGGGCGCTTCTAAAGAATCCTCCCGGCTGTTCCATGGCTTCATACACCGAAACCTTATATCCCAACTGGTTGAGCTCATGTGCGGCACTTAATCCGGCTATTCCGGCACCGAAAATAATTACTGATTCCATCTTTCTTCCTCCAGCAAAGTTTTTCCGTAAGCAAAGTCAATTTTTAATCAAAGTTGCGATTTGATTGGCAGCAAAATTTTTTCGGAAAATTTTTCGCGCAACGGACGGTTCTCCCAGCGGGCAAGGGAATACGACTCAGCCGCCGGCAGATCGGCCTCGAACACCGCCGTCATCCGAGCAGCGAAATCGCTGTTGTAGATATTCAGACTTGCTTCGTCATTGAGCTGAATCGAACGGATGTCGAAGTTGGTTGAACCCACCGAAACAAACTCGGCATCAATGACCAGCAGCTTGGTGTGCAGCATGGTCGGCTGATAAACGTAGATCTCGGCACCTGATTTCAGCAGCTCGCCCCAAGCTGCCTTGGAGGCGATCTTGACCGAAAAAGCATCGATGTGCGGCCCAGGCAACAGAATGCGAACGCGAACGTCGCGACCCCTGGCAGCGATCAAGGCCTCGATCAGCAGCCTGTCGGGCACAAAGTAAGACGCCGCCAGATCGATAGTCGCCTCGGCCGCTGCGATGGCAAGCAGATACATCAGGTGCATGCTCTCGCTCCCGTCAGCCGGCGAGGCAACAAACATGTGCGCTTCCATCTCGCCTTCCTCCTTCAGGGCCGGAAAGTAGCTTGGGCCGTTCAGCACCTGGCCGGTGGTCTTGATCCAATTGTCGTTGAAGGCCGCTTGCAACTGCGCCACTACGGGCCCTTCAATCCGAAAGTGAGTGTCTCGCCAGTGCTCGGGATCGCCGGCGTCGCCGGACCATTGATCCGCGATACCTACCCCTCCGGTGAACCCGATGCGACCATCGACCACCAGTAGCTTGCGATGGGTGCGGTTGTTCATGCGGCCGAAGTTGTACCAGTGCAGCGGCCGATACCGATGCAACTGCACACCGGCAGCCTGCATGGAATCCAGCAACGACTGCTCCATCTTAATGCTGCCCACCCAGTCGATGATGACGCTAACCGGCACGCCCGCATGGGCCCGTTCAGAAAGCGCCTGCGAGAACTCATCGCCTGTTTCACCTGACCAGTAAATGTGGGTCTCGAAAGTGATCGAGGTCTGCGCCGAACGAATGGCCAGCAGCATCGCCGGAAAAATCTCTCTGCCGTTCTGTAGCGCGGTCACCTGATTGCCGCGTACAATGGCCGGGCCCAGCAAGACGGACATCTCGCGCCGAAACTGAGGATCTGAGACAACGTAGCGATGCTCGACCTTTCGCCCCAGCACCTTCTCGGGTGTCTTGAAGTTCTGCATTAATAGCAGCATCAGGCTGGTAGCCAGCACAGTGATTCCGATAACCCAGAGCATAAAATTTCATCTCCCAGTCAATGACATCACAGTCGGGCAAAGGAGAACAGCGCTGTCAATGGATGCGGGCGGCGTTCAATCTGCGCGCGCAGCAATCCAGCCCCGAGCATGCTGTAAGTGATGCCGTTTCCACCGTAGGCCATCGCGAACAGCACGCGCGGCCCGTACTGCGGATGGCGACCGAAAAGCGGCAGCCCGTCGCTGGTTTCAGCAAACGTGCCTGCCCAGGCGAATGCCGGTCGCGCCTGAATGTGAGGCAACAACCGGCCGACCTTGCGCTGCAAAGTCGCCGCCTTGCGGTCGACCATGCGATCCCGGCGCGCCGGTATGTCGCGATCGTCGTCTTCGCCACCCACCAACAACCGTCCATCGCCGGTGCTGCGCAAATACAGATACGGGCGCGCGGACTCCCACAGCAATGTGCTTGACAACCAGCCCAGTTCGGCACGATCGACGGGATCGCTCATGTAGGCGTAGCTGCTGAGATTCTTCGCGACGCGCCGGCGCAACCAGGATTGTGCTTCGTAACCGCCGGCAATCACTGCGTGCTTTGCCTTGATCGACAGGCCACTGTCGGTGGTGAGCTGTACCATACGCGTCTTCGCCGTAATGGATTTAACCTGCGTGCGATCGAACACTCGCGTGCCCTCTCGCTGCATTCTGTTCAGCAGTCGTGAGGCGAGCCGGTAGGGATCAACCCGAGCGGCCACCGAGCTGAGGATAGCGGCTGGAGCGGTCAGTCCATACTCATCCTTGAGTGCTGCGCGGCTAAGCCAGCGAACCGGAAAGCCGTGCTGTTTCCGCCAGGCAAATTCGTCAGCCAAGCGCGGATGATCAGCGCGATTGCTGGCGTAGTAAAGGCTTTCACACTTGGCGAAATCGACATCGCCGACCGCATGGGATAACGCGCCAAGCTCGCTGATCGCGCGCAAACAGGATTGATACGCCAGAAGCGCCGAGGCTTGGTCGTAGCGCTTGGCGAGATCTGTCGCGTGGGTATCGATTTCATACTGCAGCAAGGCGGTGCTGGCCGATGTGCTCCCCCAACAGACGTCGCGCTGATCGAGCACGACGACATCGTGACCATGGGCGGCCAATTCATCAGCGATCAACGCACCGGTGATGCCGGCGCCCACCACCGCAACGTCACAGCTCAGGTCGGCATCAAGCTGCGGGAAGGCATACATCAGGCCATTCTTGACCGCCCAGTACGGATATCCGCTTTTCAAATCCACAGGCGACTCCTAACGAATTATTATTCTTTCTTAACGTCGTCATTTGGCAATCTTTGATCTTGCCCTTCATCTGGTCCTTCATGCGTTTTCACTTCGCTACTACTTCAAAAAGAACTCTCATGTTAGTCTTTGCTTCCGATGAGTATAAATTCTTCGGTATAGGCTCATACATTGCCGGTGATCTCTCGCCATATCCTATTGTGGCAAGCTTCTCCGATGGAACGAGTTCTTCATTTGTGAGATAATCATAGACAGCCTTTGCTCTTCTTTCGCTCAACTTCTGGTTGTATTCTTCAGAACCGGAAGCAGAGGTATACCCTGCGATACGAATTTTGGCGTCAGGGTTGTCTTTAATCCGTTGGATGCTCCTTTTAAGTATCACCTGTGCTTCCGGCGTGAGTATCGACTTATCGAAATCAAAATGTACGTCCTCAAACGCCAGGATAATGGTCTTCGGCTCAACTACGGCGACCTTGACCTTCTCCTCGACATTCGGCTCAGCCGCAAGGATAACTATCGACTCACCGACATTCGCTTCGGGTTTTGTTTCAAACCTGGCAACAGGGGCCGGTTCGGGCTTTTCCTTGCCACCGAACGCAAAGACTATTCCTATGGTAGCTTCAATATTGTGGATTGTCTCATCGTAAACCACATGATCCCTGAGATCGAATCTTAATGCGACATCCTTCTTCAGCCAGTACTTTGCTCCTAAACCAAAATTAATAATGGCCATGTCCCTGCTATTTATCTCCGGACTATAGTGGGCGTATCCGTAGCCAGCAGCCACGAAGGGATTAAAATTACCTTCCGGTAAAAAGTGATAGACGAGATCGAGATGATAAAAGGTAATATCCACGTCATCAATAGGACTTGTGAACTGTCCTTCCTTGGCCCACGGTGTTGTTTTGTCGTCAACGCCGGTTCCGATATATTCTCCGACGGCTTCAATACCGAAATTCTTCGTAAAATTAAAGCCAACCCGTCCGCCTAACACAAAATCGTTTTCCAGATTCTGCCGGCTTTCGAAGAAATTGTAACCCGCAAACGGATTCACTTCAAAACTTCCTGCCCTTATCTCGGAACGGGCAGACAAGGGAAAGAGAAAAACAAGGGCGAACAAAACCATCGCTGTTTTTATAACAGGGGCCATTAAAAATATTTTTTTCATCTGGAACCTCCTTTAAAAGATATAAACGCTAAACCGTCCAACCGGTTTGCGGCCATAAAATTTTCTGATTAAGATTATAACGGCTCCATCGGCTATTCGAACCGTGGAATTCAGCGCTTTCATATTTGCTGAGCCTTCTCACCTGCGTTACCATCTGATGCTCTCCGATCTTCCCCCTATTCTGACAGGGGGAAGATCGACTTTCACGCCGAATATACCCGGACATTAGGGTGCAGGCACGTTAACTAAGGTGTTCACCATGGTCACCGAAGCATACAGGCCCAGCGCTCGTCCGTCCAACGTCGTCATTAGCGCCTGACCGCTGGTCGAAATCGTAACACCGGCGCTGGCAATGATGGTTCCCACCATGTTGCATTGATCTTCAATGCGTGCGGCGCTCCCCACGTACCAGAACACGTTCTTGGCCTGGGCGCCGTTGATCAGGGTAATGCTGCGCGGGAATCCCGGGACGCCGATCGTGAGTGAAGCCGGCGCCTGGAATACCCAAACCGCATTTGCATCCCCCTGAGCGTCGAGGGTAAGATCCGATCCCGTCAGGAGGTATTCACCGGCTCCCGGCGCCAGGTAGATGCCCGGAGCAACCGTAAGACCGCCCAGATTGTTGCCGATATCCGCACCTCCCGGCAGCGATGCCGGAGAGAGATTATTAAACGCGATGAGCGCATCGGCTGCGGCAGCGTCCGCGATTACCTTTGTTTCCGCATTTCCGCCCACACCCGCGCCCCCCGGAGGCGGGGCATCCGTGTAGATTCTACCGTTCACCATTCCGTCATTGAGCAGCGTTATCGTATAAACGTCGCCTACCGAATCCTGGAATCCGGTTACCGTGGTCGAAACACCTGTGGTCCCGAGATCCCCATTTACGATGGTAAGCGTCCCCTCGTTGGTCACCCCGGCCCCACCCCCGAAACCTCCGAACGGTGCGGCCGCGCCGAGGGCTACGGGCGAGGTACAAGTCGTAGCGCCCGTTGTAAAGGTCCATACTTCGTTAACTGCCAAGGCGTTGACGGCCAGATCCTCTGCCCCGGTTGAGATCGTGGCGGTATACGAAGTGTTAGCCGCAAGATTGAGTGTCGGATTAAGAGTTGCGACATTCGTCACCGGATCGTATTCCACTACCCCCGTCACAAGCGCGCCAGCGGTTTTTTTCACCGTAAAGGTGGCCGTGTTGATCGTTAAGGAGTCCATCACCTCGCTGAAGGTTACAGAAATTGTCTTGTTGATACACACACCTATGTCACCATCATCAGGGTTCAGTAGAGTCACAGTGGGCGCGGTGGTATCCGTAGCCGCACCGGTGGTAAAGGTCCAGACATAGTGATCTGACAGTTCATTGCCGGCCAGGTCAGTTTCCCCGGTGCTGATCGTGGCGGTATAGGTGGTTATGGGTGCGAGATTGCTTGCCGGTGTAAAGACAGCAGTTACGCCGGCGTAGTCCACTGTGCCTGAAACAGGAGTTGCCCCCTGATACAAGGTAAATGTTGTCGTGTTGATCGTCAGTGGGTCCATCGCCTCAGTGAAGGTTGCGGCGATTTTCTTGTTGGTTGCGACGCCTGTGGCAGCTTCGGCTGGGTTTGTGAGCGACACGGTGGGCGCGGTAGTGTCCGGTGCCGCACCGGTGGTAAAGGTCCAGACATAGTCATTTGCCAGTGGATTGCCGTCCAGGTTTTTGGCCCCGGTGGTAACCGTGGCGGTATAGGTGGTTATGAGTGCGAGATTGCTTGTCGGTGTAAAGACAGCAGTTACGCCGGAGTAGGTCACAGTGCCTTCAACAGCCGTTGCCCCTTCTAAGGTAAATGTTGTCGTGTTGATCGTCGCGGGGTCCATCGCCTCACTAAAGGTTACTGTGAGTCTGTTCCCTATCGGCACCCCTGCGGAGCCATTAACAGGGACTGTGGAACTTACCAGGTCTATATCAATGGGTATGGGTGTATCCCAAGTTCCGCCTCCTCCGTCGCCGTCGCATCCTACAGTTAATAAACCAATCAGGAGTAAGATAAATACAAAATAAATTTCTTGAGCCTCAAGTTTTTTCATAATCGATCCTCCATTTATGCTTCAATCTTTTATTATTGCTGCTCACTATTATCCAAAAACGGAACAGGCCGACAAATATAAAGAGCCCAATAAGCGACCCGACAAGAACCCATGCAAACAGGCGGCTGCTATCCAAAGTTTCCCGCGGGCTGTCCAAGTAATCCCCTAATATCCGAGCGTTGCGCTGATTGGCTTTCCAGCCTAAATCAAAGAGATCTCCGAATATTGGCAGCGCACCTGCTAAGGCATCAACGGCGATGTTAAATGCCATTTTCAGTAAAATGGACTTGGGTGCTCCGAGACGGGCGGTTGGGTATCAACTTTTAGAAACTTTTTTATTTGACGGGTTTGGACCTTCGCCGGAGCTTTACGGAACTATCGGTCAGGCCAACATTCGAACAAACTTTTCCCGGTCCCACTGGCGCGTCTTGGCCGCGGTAATAAAGTCGTCTTTGTCGTCGGCATTCACGATGCCCGCGTCTTGCCCGATATTCGCTGTTTTCAATAGCGCCTGCCCACCCTTGTCGACGGCGATTGCCTTGAGATGACCGAACGCATCGCGCACAAAATCGATCGCGGAACTTTCTTTCGAAAGTGCCTTTGCGCCTTCGTCGGAGAGGATGACGGCGACGGCGTCAAACAGCACGGAAGGGGTACCGGCCAGTTGTCCGTCAGCCGCCAGCATCGAACCATCGGCAAGCTTCGCACCGCCCACCTTGGGTGCGACGATCTTCACGGCAGCACCCGCATCGGTTGCGGCCTTTTTAATCTTTTTGATGGCTGCGCCTTCTGAACCATCCGCGATCAGGATGCCGATCGCCCGCCCTTCGAGAGTATCTTTCATTTTACCGATGATCTGCAATGCGGCCGAAGGTTCCATCTCCTGCACGGACGCTGCAGCCAACGGCGCATCGGGCATCTTTTCCAACGCAAGCCCCTTGGCAACCCGCCCGGCAAGGTCTTCATCGATATGTCGCAGGTGCCCGACCATCGCCTCCCGCACGTGCACATGTTCGACCTTGGAAAGCTCAAACACTAACGCCGAAGCGATGTGCGCCTGCTCATAGGCGGTTTGGCTGAGATAAAACTGCCGCGCCTGGCTGTAATGGTCGGCGAAGCTCTCGGCACGGATACGGCTTTTTTCTCCGGTTTCGGTTATTCCGGCGGATTTAAAACCTTTGGCCGGTGTTTCGCGTGGTGAATCTTCAGACAAGGAATTGGGCTCATACGCCACACGGCCTTTCGGTTGTTCCATCTGCATGTGTCCGTCGCGTTGATGATTGCCGAACGGGCACTTGGGTGCGTTGATCGGGATCTGATGGAAATTGGGTGAGCCCAGGCGCGACAGCTGCGTGTCGATATAGGAAAACAAACGGCCTTGCAACAGTGGATCATTTGAAAAATCGATGCCCGGTACGATATTACCGGGACAGTAGGCAACCTGTTCGGTTTCAGCAAAAAAATTGTCCGGCCAGCGATCCAGCACCATGCGGCCGATCACCTTCAAAGGCACCAATTCTTCGGGAATCAGCTTGGTAGCGTCCAGATGATCGAACGGAAACTTGTCCGCTTCCTCCTGCGTAAAAAGCTGAACCGCAAACTCCCACTCGGGAAAATTGCCCGATTCGATGGCTTCGAACATGTCGCGGCGGTGGAAGTCCGGATCAGCGCCGGCAATTTTGACGGTTTCATCCCAAATGGTAGACTGCAAACCGAGCTTGGGACGCCAGTGGAATTTGACGAAGGTGGATTCGCCGGCATCGTTAATGAGCCGGAAACTATGCACCCCGAAGCCCTCGGTCATCCTCAGCGAACGCGGGATGGTGCGATCGGACATGATCCACATCACCATATGCATGGATTCCGGCGTGAGCGAAATGAAATCCCAGAAGGTGTCGTGGGCGCTTGCTGCTTGCGGAAAGCCGCGGTCGGGTTCCATTTTTACGGCATGTACGAGGTCGGGGAACTTGATGGCATCCTGGATGAAGAAGACCGGTATGTTGTTGCCGACCAGGTCCCAGTTGCCTTCCTTGGTATAAAACTTGACGGCAAATCCGCGTACGTCACGCGGGGTGTCTACGGAACCCGCGCCGCCTGCGACGGTCGATATGCGGGTAAACAGGGGTGTCTTTTCACCGACTTCGGTGAGTATCCTGGCGGTGGTGTATTTCTTCAATGAGGCGGTCAGCTCGAAGAACCCATGCACTCCCGTCCCTCGCGCGTGAACGATACGCTCCGGGATACGCTCGTGATCGAAATGCGTGATTTTTTCGCGAAGGATGAAATCCTCCAGAAGCGTAGGGCCGCTCGGATTGGCCTTCAGGGAGTTTTGATTATCGGAGATTGCCACGCCCTGGTTCGTGGTGAGCGCGGGGTGGTCTCCGCCGGCGACCTGGTGCAGCTCGCCGCCGGCAGCCGGTTGTGAGCCACTTTTGAGAGCCGTGCCTTTTTCCTGTTTGCGCTTTGTTGAACTGCGCGTTGTCTTTTCTTTTTCCATGACTGATCCCCTTTGTCAGCAACTCCAATTTAACGGAAAAACTCCAGAGCAATGTCGGAGAGTGCGTTAACCACGGGTCAAATTTTCTCCCATTGCTTCCGCTCACGTGGCCACGGTGCTTTTCCGTAAAGCCCTGTCCAGGAAAGCCGGTGACGCTGCACATACTTGGCACGCGTATCCACAAAGTCATTGTCGCGCTTTTTTCCCTGGGGTGTCCGATCTGTGGGGTACTCGTTACCGGACATTTCAACCATGGGCATGTTCAGGTCTTGGGTGTTGCGCAAGACTTCGCCTCTTTCTTGAAATCCAGGGCGTGCGGGCTTTCGTCTAAGTTCGGATATTCCTGCCTTTAGTCCGGCCCATTTGGTTTGTATGTGTTTGTCGATGTGGTTCATGATGACCTCCTTTCTCTGTCAGGTTTACGGCTGGCTCCTCCCGGAAAAAAATCGCGTTAACGCCAAAACTCCAGAGCGATGTCGGAAAGCGCGTTAACCACGGGTCGGGCAAGCCGACTGCTGACACCCGAACGATGAGTGCTTGCGCCCAAAAGAAGGCCCAGGCCTACTCCGATCCCTAATGCGATAAGAATCGTCTTGCCCGGATTATCACTGCTATAACTCCTGGCCTTCTCATACGTTTCGCCGACCTTCTCAGATGTTTTATCATATGCATCACTTACCGCCTGGCCCGCTTGCTCATAAGCCTCTGCACCTCGTTCAAAAATTGTCTGATCACCGCTACCGTTGCCGGACTCTTTTGCAGTTTTCTGTTCGGCGCCATAGTAATTATTTTTTTCCATATTCATGTTATCCTCCTGGTAAAATTTAAACATTGATGGTTATATAGGGTCTGAACAAAAACTCCCTTTTTTCCCTCCCCCAACCCCTCCCGACAGGAAGAGGAATTTTGGTTCAGGTAATTTAATTACCTGCCCTCGGCCCAACGGTTGAACCATGTCCTGCCGGTGGTCGGGGACCAGCGGCATTGTTTACCACTTCTGTCGAAGTTGAACTTTTAATCCATCCGGCGGCAACCTTCGTGGCAATGCCCAGCAGGGTCAACTTGATCAGGCCGGGGCCTGTACTCAGGCCACCGAGTGAGCCACGAACTTCCCCGGCAATGGAGTCCATGATTCGTTCCATAGGAGTGGGGCGTGATATAAATATCCTTGAGCCGATATAACCAAGGCCGGCAGCAACCCCTATCGCCAAGTATGGAGATTCCTTAACATATTCGTGCCAATCGAACTTCTCTTTGATCCTCTCGCCGATCTGATCGACTTTCTGGGAAATATTCTCTTTTTCTTTGGCTATATCCCGGCGAATATCGTCGGAACTGCGCTCGACATCCGCTTCCTTTTCGTTACTTAAATGCACTCTTTTAGCCATTTTCAGGTCTCCTTTTCAGTATTTCCACTGTCATGTGTTATGCATCGACTTTTTCAATTTCCTGTAGCCGATAAAGGCAATCATGCCGCCAAGTATAGTAAGCGCAGCTCCAGTGACAAGGGACGCCATAATCAGGGCCATATAAGAAGTGAGCCATATGATCAATACAACACAAAGACACATGAAGGCGGCAAAACCGATTCCTGCTCCTATCATCACGGTTATTACTCCGTTGCGGCCGGCCGTCATCTTCTCCCTAATTCCCTGGATCATCAGCTCAATTTCGTCGTGAACCACCGTGGCTGAGTTGTTGGCAAGCTGTCCTAAGAGTTCACTGAAGGAGTCACGTTGTGTTATGTTGTCTCTGTTTACCAATTTGTTGTTCATCGAAAAACCACCTCCTTACCTGCGTCGTAAAATGGCTCCGATAATCAGGCCGACACCTCCTGCGATCAAGAGGCTGCGACCCGTCCTCTGCCCGACGTATTCCCGGACCCTGTTATCCGCCTGTACATAATCGAATTGCCGAACGTAATCCGCTGATTGATCCAGCCATTCGGATGCCTGTTTCCCGTACTGAGCCATGCCGTAAGGCGCGTCTAAATTTGTTGCTTTTTCGCCTAAGATCTCAGCGGCATTATGCAACTTATCAGCAATAATGGTTTTGACATTCTCGAAACCGGTTGACTCTGCCGAGGTTTCTTCAGCCTTGTCAGCTTTCCAATAATTTATTTTCATGGTTCACCTCATAAAAATTTACTTTTTATCTGCAAGGTAAGTTCCCCAACAGCGCTCATTCCCCTTTACCGACTGCTTTTCCGCCGCTCTCCTTGATACTACCTTTTACCTGATGCATCTTGCCTTCCGCTTTGTCTTTTGTGCTTGATTTCATGGTCTTCCTCTTGTTTGATTTTTGGTTGCGTAAACTTTATATACTCAATTTTTGTGCCAGGCTTTCAAAACGCAGTGCTGTATGATCTATCATCGCTATTGGTTGACCTCCTCGGAATGACGGCAACGGGGGGAAAAACTTAGAAAGTGACTCAGGAATCATGCCATTACGGCATAGCGATGAATCCGGAAATATGACCGGCATGGGGTTTCAGTCGGGTATGCCATTTTGTTACGGTTAAAATTGGCTGTTTGATGT
>QZKS01000083.1 GCA_003599865.1 Desulfobacteraceae bacterium | reverse complement strand
AAAAACAAAAACTGGAAGGAAGCAGCGTCGGAATTAACCCGGTTTCTGAAAACTAACACAGATGAAACCTGCCGGGATTCCGCATTTTTTTTAAAAGCCTACGGTTTCTATAAACAAGTCGATTTCGATAAAGAAGACAACATACTCGAATCCATTTCCGTTTGCCAGGATGCCGTCAACCTCTTTTCCGACTCACGATATCTGCCCTATGGGATGACCATGATCGGAAAACTTTATTTTGCGCTGAACAATCAGGCGGAAGCAAAAGGATATTTTAAAATTGTTCTGGACAAGTATCCAAAATACAGGGGATCTCCGGAAATCATTTTTGAACTCGGGGTTCTGGAAGAGAAAAAAAACAACCATCGAAACGCCATCGAAAATTTCGAAAAAATTATCTCCCAATATCCCAAAAGTATTTTCATTTCCGATGCCCGACTGGAACTGGGAAAAGCACATTTTAAAATCAACAATTTTTCCAAGGCGATTGAACAGCTGGAATTGCTGATCAACGAAAATCCCCGGAAAATCTATAATTCCTCTGATGCGCTGCTGTTTATGGGCAACAGTTATTATCATACGGGGAAGTATAAAGAGGCCCGAACCATTCTGGAAAAAGCCTACAATCTTTACCCGGAAATCGATTCCAGCCATATTGTGCTGACTCGAATTGCCGATACGCTTGCCGATGAAGAAAAAATTGAAAGGGCCAAAAAGTTATATCAACTGGTAATCGAAAAATACCCGGGAACCGATGGATTTGTTATCAGCTCCGTGCGGCTTGCCAAGTATTTTGAAACCAGAGAAGAAAAGGAAAAAGTCTATCGGCTGATAATCGAAGATTATCCGGATAACCCAATGGCGAATCTGGCCAGACTTCGAATTGCAGAAATCCAGAACAATGCCGGAGAATATAAAAAATCCATCGAAACCATCAATGAACTCTTCCTGGAGAATCCCCGGGCGTTAAATAAGGAAGCTTTGTTTTTGAAACAGAATTCATTTGAATCCTACTTTAAATGGATCATGGAAAAGGGGAACTATCCGGAGGTGCTGGCCATGTATGAAAGAGACAAACAATCTCTGGACACCTATGAAAATCCGGGTCTTTTCTACCTGGTTGGAGAATCCTATTTCCGGGGGCATCTCTATGAAAGTGCCGCCAGGCTCCTCCTGGAAGCGGATAACTATACAAAAGATACCCGGAAACCGGACAAGTACACCTATATGATCGGTGTTTCCCTTCAGGAATCCGGTGAAAATGATAAAGCCTCAAGTTATTTGCTCCGCTATATCAAATCGAATCCGAAAAGTGAATATACCGCCGATGCTTTTCGAAGAATGGCGCGAATTGAAAAACAAAACAATAAGGACCGGAAAGCATCTGAATATTTTCAGACGGCATTTAACAGCAGCCGGCGTGAAGTAGAGAAAGCCGATATTCTGATAGAGCACGCAGACCTTTTCAATAAGAATCATCAGTATCATGAAAGTGCGGCCTTGCTGGTTAAAGCGGTCAACATCCTATCCTCCTCGCCGGAAAGCGATAAAGCCATGATATTAAACGCACACCGGGAACTCGGGAAGTCCTATATGTTTCTTCACGATTTTCTCAAAGCGGCCGATGCATTTGCCATGGCTCTCAAATTTTCGGAAATTGATGAAGATCGGATCGGTTTACATTTCCTGCTCGGAGAATCCTATTCAAAAGAGGGCCATCTGAATGAAGCATCTCAGGCATATCAAGCGGTTGTTTCTTCAGGTGACGCGTTTTGGAGCAAACTTGCAGCGGAAAAATTAAAAGGCCTGAATCTCACCAAAAAGATAAACAAAACATGAACAATCGAAACATTCTGATCATTGAACCAAACGTTCGGGAGAGATCCGGTCTGTCCAGTCTGCTGGAGGATTGGGGATATTATGTCACCACTTCCCATGATGAGGCGGACGCTCTGTCAAAAATAAAATCGGAAGACTATGCGCTGGTTATTTCCGATTATATGATGCCGGGCGGACAGAATGGTGCAGACCTGATCCGGCATATTCATTCGATCAGCGAAACCACACGGATACTGTTCATTTCCCTGGAAAGCTCCGTAAGGAATGCCGTAGAAGCCATTAAGGCCGGCGCCATCGATTATCTGGTAAAACCGGTAGACGAAGCCCAGATGCAATATACGCTTGAAAAAGCCTTGTGCGAAAATCAACCGGAGAACGGTTCATCCAGCCGGCAGACAAACGGCAGGATCAACATTATTACCAAAAATAAAACCGTTTTACACCTGCTGGATTTGTCAAGGCAGATCGCAAACAGTACGGCTTCTGTTTTTATCCAGGGGGAAAGCGGGACCGGGAAAGAACTGTTTGCCCGATATATTCATGAAGCCGGCAACCGGAAAAATGGACCCTTTATTGCCGTGAACTGTGCCGCTCTTCCCGAAACACTTCTGGAAAGTGAGTTATTCGGTCATGAAAAGGGCTCATTCACCGGTGCCATCTCTCAAAAGCCCGGTAAATTTGAACTGGCGGACAAAGGTACGATACTGCTGGATGAAATCACGGAAATGCAGCTGCATCTGCAATCCAAACTGTTGAGAATCATCCAGGAACATGAAGTGGATCGGGTCGGTGGACTAAAACCGGTAAAGATCGATGTCCGCATCATTGCAACCAGCAACCGGAATATCAGCCAGACTGTCAAAGAGGGAAAATTCAGGGAAGATCTGTATTTCCGGTTAAATACAATCCCCATCACCATACCTCCCCTGAGAATGCGACCGGAAGACATTGAACCGCTGGTATTGTTTTTGATCAGCAAATATAACAGGGTTGACGGACGCAACGTCAAAACTTTGACTAAGCCGTCCTTGGATATCCTTAAAAATCTGAGGTTTAACGGGAACGTCAGAGAACTGGAGAATATTATTCAGCGCGCTGTATTGCTTTCTGACGGTCAGACCATTCAGGAAAAAGATCTGTTTCTTGAAAATCAGGAACCGGCTGTATCCGACCTTTCCGGCAATACGGAAGAACCGGCTGCCAAAATCATGGTGGAACCGCTCAAAGAAATTGAAAAAAAAATGATATTCCAAACCCTTGATCAGACCCATGGCAACCGGACACATGCTGCGAAAATCCTGGGTATCAGCGTCCGGACGCTCCGGAACAAATTAAACGAATACCGGGAATTTATGGAATCGGTTTAATCGGCATACTCTTTGCTTTTATTCAGATGATCAGATGCAAGGCTGAAAATATTTCTCATCAGGAGATGATCATGGACAAAATATATCCCTTTGATCGAACGTATGATCTCTTGGGCAAATCCCTCAATATCGCTGCCCGAAGACACAGCTTGATCACAGGCAATATCGCCAACATGGACACAATCGGGTATCAACCCAGGGATCTCGATTTTGACAAAACGCTTCAAAGAGCCATGAATTCCGGCGGCGGTGAACTATACAAAACCCACCCCGATCACATGGAACAACGGTCGGAAAAAAGGATCTATCAGGGAAAGCCGCGTGAAAACAGCGGTGATCCTCATAACCTTGACAGGGTGAATATCGATACGGAAATGACCAGCCTGATTTCCAACAATGGAAAATATAAAACCAGTGTGGAAATGCTTTTGCGAAAAATAGCCATTCTTCGGCAATCCATTAACGAAGGAGGGAATTGATGGACCTTCTGCAAGCCTTTAAAATCAGTTCATCCGGTCTGGCGGCCCAGCGGACGAAATTGAATGTCATATCTGAAAATCTTGCCAACTCGGAAACAACCAGGACCAGAGAAGGCGGACCATACAGGCGCCGAATGGTTGTTTTTAAGGAAAAGCCGATACGATCCTTTAAAAGTGCAATGGATAATGTAAAAAAAAATTACAGCGGTGTGGAGGTTTCGGAAATCGTCCGGTCCCAGGAAGATTTCCGGATGGTCTACAAGCCGGCCCATCCGGATGCTGATCCTGTCACCGGCTATGTGGCCATGCCGAATGTCGATCACCTGACGGAGATGACCGATATGATGGTCGCCAGAAGAGCCTACGAGGCAAATGTTACCGCCATTGAAAACACTAGAAGCTTGGTCAACAAAGCACTGGAAATCGGGAAATAAATCATGGAAAAAATCAATTTCAACAATATGAGTGAAATCCTCCCGAAAGAACAACGGAAAATAGCCGCCCGATCACAAGACGCCGGCTTTGCGGAAAAACTGAAAGAATCGATCATGGAAGTCAATCAACGTCAGCAGGATGCGGATCAGGCGATTGAAAAGGTGATTACAGGAGAGTTGGGTATCCATGAGGGGATGCTCAAAATTCAAGAGGCGGATATATCCCTGCGACTGCTTCTTCAGGTTCGCCGGAAAGTAATGGACGCCTATACGGAAATTATGCGAATGCAATTTTAAAAAGCGCTTCCGATGGTTCAACAAGATGTTGCGTGAGCTTACTCTTCTCATCCAGATTTGAAAATTCCCGTACCCGGAATTCCGTCCGTCAAAACCAAAAATTAACTTAAAGACGAAGCAACGTTTTGTAGTGACTTTTCATTTAAAATAAGGATGCCGAATATGGCGGAAACAGGAAATCAGCTCAGCGCAGCCAAAAGTCCGGAAAATCCGGTCGTCAATCAGATCGTCCGGATATACAAAGATATGCCTCTTTCACGCAAGGTGGTTATGGGCATCGTCATTTTCATGGTGATTCTGGGCTTTGCCGGCATGTTTTTCTGGGCAAACAAAATCGATTACCAGACCTTATACACCGGACTTTCGGCTGACGATGCATCCGCCATTGTGGAAAAACTGAAAGAGCTGGGGATTAAATATGAACTTGCCGGAGATGGCAATATTGTGCGTGTTCCGGCTGAAAAATTATATGACGCCCGACTGTCTCTGGCTGCTGTCGGACTCCCCAAAGGAGGAAATGTCGGCTATGAGCTGTTCGATGAAACCGATTTCGGAACAACGGAGTTTGTTCAGCAGTTGAATTACAAAAGGGCCCTGCAGGGAGAATTGTCCCGAACGATCAAAGAGTTCCGGGAAGTGGAAGATGCTCGGGTGATGATTGTCACGCCCAAGGAATCTGTTTTTGTTGAAGAGTCCAAACCGCCCTCCGCTTCTGTTTTGCTCAAACTGAAATCAGACCTGTCCCCGGAAAAAATCAGTGCGGTAGTGCATCTGGTGGCCAGTTCCCTGGAAGGGATGACGCCTGAACTGGTAACCGTTGTCGATACAAAGGGAAGGGTTCTTTCCCACAAAACGTCCGATGATGAAAAACTTGGCGATGCTGCCACAACCCAGTTTAAATATAAAAATGCACTGGAACTCAACCTGGCCAAACGAATCCAGACCATGCTGGAACAGATTGTCGGCACCGGCAAAGCCATTGTCCGCGTCACGGCCGATTTGGACTTCAGCCAGGTAGATATGAATGAGGAACTGTATGATCCTGATATTCGGGTGATTCGAAGCCGGCAGAACCTGGTTGAAACATTTAACAGAACCGGAGGACCCGGGGAAATTTCAAGCGTCAATCCGATTGTGCCGCCCGGTGGTGAACCGGCGAACACGGAAAGCAGTGAAAGAAGTGAAAAGCAGGATGAAACCATCAATTATGAACTCAACCGGACCCTGCGAAGGACGGTCAAACCGGTCGGCACCCTGAGACGTCTTTCCGTAGCCACAGTCCTCGATGGTACCTACATCATGGAAACCGGCGAAGCCGGACAAAGCGTTCGAAAATATATTGCCAGAACCGATGAAGAACTGAGTCAGTTTCGGAAAATTGTTCAAAATGCAATGGGATACAGTGAAGACCGGGAAGATCAAATTACGGTTGAATCGTTCCCGTTTGCACATGTGGATGACTTCAGCCAGGAGGAGTTTGATTGGAAAATTTTCATGCGGCAATATGGCCGGTCGTTCACCAACATTTTTCTGATATTTTTACTGTTTATATTTGTTGTACTGCCCCTTTTGAAAACCATGAAGGAAATCAAGGTTAAGGTCGTAGAAGCTCTTCCATCGCCTGATGAGAGAAGAGCTCTTCTGGGAAAAGATGACGGAACCGGCGCCTTGACCGACCCGTCGCAGATGAGTCCAAAAGAGAAATCCGCATACCTTGCAAAAGAAAATATGGGAAAAGCGGTGAATATCTTCCGGGGCTGGCTTTCAGAGGCAAAATAATGGCAAAAAACAAGCTTGATCCCCAGAAATTAACGGGAATACATAAATCAGCGATATTTCTCTTATATATGGGAGAAGAATACACGACGCAAGTTTTCAAGCAAATGGGAAATGATGAAATCAGGCAAATCGCCTCTGCAATGGCCGAAATTGATGAAATTACCCCGGAGATTCTCAATGCCGTAACACAAGACTTTGTGACGATATATGAAGATAGGGATCGCCTCATTGTAGGGGGGGGAAATTTTCTCAAAAATGTGATCGGAAAATCATTGAGCGCTGAAAATGCAAAGCAGCTTTTTAAAGAAGTCGAAGAAAGCAAACGGGAACAGCCTTTTAAATGGAGTCATAATATTAATACAGCCACGCTCACCGGCTACCTGAAAAGTGAGCACCCGCAAACGATTGCATTGATCCTGGCCAATCTCCCTCCGGAAATAGCCGCAGAAGTCATGGTCGGACTTCCGGAAGAAAAAAAGGGGGATCTTGCAATCCGAATCGCTCAGCTCGGACAGGTTCCGGAAGAAGTTCTGAGGGACGTGGATGAGGCCTTGAAGATCGAGCTCAGTTCCATCGGCAAGGGAGGAGGAAGGGGCGGCGGCATTCCGGTCCTGGTTGAAATCCTGAACAACGTCGATAAGGCAACAGAAGATATCGTCATGGAAAGCATCGAAGAAGAACATGCTGAAATGGCGACTGAAATCCGGCAATTGATGTTCGTTTTCGAGGATCTGAATGCGGTGGATGATCGCGGCATGAGAGAAATTCTGAAAAAGGTGGAAAGCACGCAGCTTACCCTTGCGCTCAAAACAGCAAGCGAAGATATGAAAAACAAGATTCTGTCCAACCTGTCATCCCGTGCGGCAGAAATGCTGCTTGAGGACCTGGAGGTCATGGGACCGGTTAAGCTTTCCGATGTGGAAGAAGCGCAACAGCAAATTGTCAATGCGGCCAAAGAGCTAGAGGCCGATGGCACAATCACCTTAGGTGGAAAGGGTGCAGGTGAGATCCTTGTCTGATAAATCGATCCGGCAAAATCATCATCGTTCACCGGAATGGCAACCCCTGATATCCGGGCAGGACCAGTTCTATAAGGCTGGTGCCGCCAAAAAAAATGCAACCGGCGTTCTGAGTGAACAGGAGTCATTTAAACGGATGTATGAAAGAACCGGCAAGAACGACGCAAAAGACCATTTTGAGCCGATATACACCTATCAGGATAAAAAGGCATCCGCAGCTTCTCCGGAATCGAACCTGCCGGATAAAAAGGATATCAAAACGGATACCGCTGCCAATGAACTCATGCAGAAGGAAATTCTTGAAAAATTAAAAAAGGATGCCCATGAGCAAGGATTTTTACAGGGGAAAAAAGAAGGATATGATGCCGGAATGCTGGAGGCCGGGAAGACCGTTGATAGTCTTGCCCATATCATGTCGTCCCTGGATGATTTATGGCATCGTATGGTGTCTCGCTATGAAAATGAAATCATCGAACTGGTGAAACGAATATCGGAAAAGGTGATATATGGACAAACCCAGATCGACAATGAAATTGTGAAAAGAGCCATTCTAAAGACCTTTGAACTGATTCCGGACCCAACCGAAGCAACGATCAACGTCAGCGCCGAAGATTATGAGTTTATCGAAACCGCAAAGGAAGATCTTTTTGAAAAGATAAAATCATTAAAAAACGTTTCCATCGTTTCCGATCCCTCTTTAAGCCGCGGCGGTTGTCGTGTGGAAACAACATCCGGAGAAGTGGATGCGGATATCGGAAGTCGTCTGGATGCCATATCCAGAAGTATTATGGATGCAGCCAATGAAATAGCAGACGATCAATAGGAGTTGATCATGGAAACCATCCAAAACATGGATATGGATATCAATTGGAACCAATATTTCAAGGCTGTTGACCGATCCGTGTGCACCCGGCTTGAGGGCCGGATCGTTCAGGTGATCGGTCTGATTGCAGAAGGCCATGGTCTTGGGATGAGTATCGGCAGTCTTTGCAAAATCGATAATGATCACGGCCCGCCCATTATTGCGGAAGTTGTCGGCTTCAGAGAGGATAGGATTCTCCTGATGCCCTATGGCGAGATGATGGGGATCAAGCCCGGAAGCCGTATCTCCTTTCTGGACAACAATCCGAGAGTCGCTGTCGGCGACAATTATATCGGACGTGTCATCAACGGTATGGGAAAACCCATAGACGGCCTCGGTCCGATCATACCATCCGGACACTATCCGCTGTATGGAAAGCGGATTAACCCCATGAAACGCAGACAGATCAATCAGCTCATGGATGTCGGTATCACCGCAATCAACATGATGGTTCCGCTGGGCCAGGGACAAAGAATCGCCATCATGGCGGGTTCCGGTGTCGGCAAAAGCATCCTGATCGGTATGATGACCCGTCATGCCAAAGCGGACGTAACCATCATCGGATTAATCGGAGAAAGAGGCCGCGAAGTCAAAGAGTTTGTGGAAGGAAATTTAGGCCCCGAGGGACTGAAGAAGGCTGTGGTTGTGGCAGCGACATCCGATTCACCGCCGCTGATCCGGATGCGGGGTGCATATCTTGCCACTACCATGGCGGAATACTTCATGAATCAAGGTAAAAATGTCCTGCTGATTGTCGACTCCATCACCCGTTTCGCCATGTCATCCAGGGACGTTGGTCTGGCTGCCGGAGAACCGCCCACAAACCGGGGCTATACTCCGTCCTTTTTTTCCAAAATACCCATCCTGCTGGAAAGAGCCGGCAGTGTGCAGAACAAGGGCAGCATCACCGGAATCTATACGGTTCTGGTTGAAGGCGACGATATGAATGATCCTGTCGGCGATACCGTAAGATCCATTGTAGACGGACATATCGTTTTATCCCGAAAACTGGCCAACCGCGGACACTTTCCAGCCATTGATGTCCTCGAAAGCATCAGCCGGGTTACCAGTAGTGTTGTCGGACCGGAACACCTGAAACTCCGGGAAAAAGCCATTGCCACCATTGCCACGTATCGGGATGCCGAGGACATGATTACCATCGGTGCCTACCGGGACGGATCGGATCCGAATGTCGACTTTTCCAAAAAAGTCATGCCGGCCCTGAATCAGTTTCTCAAGCAGAACGTCACGGAAACAATTCCATATGAAACCTCTCTCGAAAGACTTCGGAAAATCGTGTCATAAAGGATCATCATTTCTTTTTATATGATTGAACATTATGAAAAAATTCCGGTTTCGTCTAAATTCATTTCTCAGCTATCGAAAACATCTGGAGCAGGAAGCCAAACAGGATGTGTCCCTGACACGCAACAAAATCAGTGACTGCCGGAAACGGATCGACTCATATGAAACGAATCAGCAACAGAATATCACGGAATTACATGAAAAAATGACTTCCGGTATCGATGCCAATCAGATCCGGATATATACTTCTTATCATGATCGCCTGAATCTGATTTTAAAAAATGAAAACCTGCAATATGCTCATCTGCAAAAAGAGCTTTCGCACAAGCAAAAGGTTCTGAAACAGCGGTCCATTGAAAAAAAAGCCATTGAAAATTTAAAACAGCGAAAAAAGGAAACCTATTATAAAGATCTCAACGATTACCTTCAAAAGGAATCTGAGGATATGATTATCATGAGAAAAATCAAGGAGAATAAAAAATGAAAAAATATCTTCACCCCTTCCTCAAATTTCTTTTAATCGGATTGGTTGCCATCAAAATTACCGCATCCATTTTGATATTGACCGGATGGGAAAGCCTCTCCCATCTGTTTCATGTCCCGCAGCTCGCCCATGCGCAGAATGAAAAGCCGGAAGCGCCCAAACAGCCGGAAGGAAAAACAGTGGAAGAAACCCCGACCGCTGTGGAACCGGAAAACAAAGATACCGCTGTTATTGAAACAAAAATCATACTGGAAAGCATGGAAAAAAAGCGTCTGTTCCTGCAGCAGGAAGAAATCCGAATTGAAGAAGAAAGAAAGCAGCTCGAAGCCCTGAAGGAAGAAATGGAAGAAAAAGTTCAAACCCTTAACAATATCCATAAGCAAATCGAAGAAAAGATGATCCGCATCGAAAAGAAGGAAACCGCTCAGGAAATTCAGGCAAAAGAAGCCA
The DNA here is from genome assembly GCA_003599865.1 of Desulfobacteraceae bacterium. GTDB lineage: Bacteria > Desulfobacterota > Desulfobacteria > Desulfobacterales > SURF-7 > QZKS01. The sequence continues at coordinate 29,260 of QZKS01000083.1, read as the reverse complement.
AAGAACAAAAGATCAAACAGCTTCTCAAAATCTATTCCGGAATGAAACCCAAAGATGTGGGTTCCATCATCGACAAACTGGAGTTTCAGGATGCATTGACCATTTTCCTCCGGATGAAAGGTGATCAGGCCTCAAAAATATTGACCTTTGTGAATCAGGAGCGGGCCGTAAAAATCAGCCAACAGCTCATCAATGCCAATCAACAAAAAATAGCCGAATGACCCCCTCTATCTTTCCATTGTCCTTTTTCATTGCCCACCCCCCCGGAACCCGTTTTTCAAATCCGGGAGTATAGGCAAAAATTTCCCGCCTCCAAAAAATCTTCCTGGAAATAAATGCTTTCCCGCTTGCATTCCATTTTTTTCCGCCGCCCAACTATCACTGTATCTATCTGAATTTATATCTTTTATAAAACCGTCCTCCGGTTGGCACACTCATTGCTCATATCACAATCAAACATGAATCTATATCGAACCGCTAACCAGATTCAAAATAGGCAACCACGAATTGCACACCAGGTGATCCATGATCTCTCAGGGTATAAAGCTTGAACAACTATTGAACGATTTTTTGTCCATCAAAGCAGGGCGTGGAACCGGTTCAAACAATACCCGATCATTTGACGAAATTTTCGAAAAACAGCTTACGGGTTCGAAAGAAAACAATCTTCTTTCTCCATCCTCTTTTTTCAGCAGCATAAACGGTACATCCGGAAAAGACTTTTTGGAAAATATCAAAAAATTCCTTCAAGGACTGGGATTGAAATCGGAACAGGTATATGCCGGAAAAGAATCCCTGGCATGGCTGCAAAAAATGCTGCTCAAGCATGATTTTGACCCGGAAGAAATTCAGAACCTGTTTGATTCATTCCAGACAGCATCGGATGGCCATAAAGTCAAGCTTTCCGATCTTTTCGCCAAACTATCGGGTTTGCATGAAAAAGAGGAAGAAGAAGGATCAATCCTGATGCCGAGCTCTGCGGTTCCTTTTTTTCAAGCCATCCTCCCGGTACTGGGTCTTGATGAACAAACCGTTGAGTCCGCTCTCTCCTATGCAAAAGCACAAGGCGGCAATATCCATACGGAGCGGCTGATATCCTTTTTAAAAGGCCTTGGTGCCTTGAATTCAGAATCCGGTGCAGACAAACAATTGCCGGATACGGTATCCCAAATGATGAAGAGTCTGGGTATTCCCATATCCGCTGGTCCGGAAACCAGACTGTCCCTTCCTCAGTTTGTTTCACGGCTGGAAATGATGCTTCATGAAAAAGCCGGCAAATCCACTTCCGGGACCCAACAGAAAAAAGAATGGCTCGAATTCCTGAACAGCCTGACCATGGCTCCTGTTTTTTCAAACAATCATGCGCTGACGGAAAAACTGACCCGTCTGAAAAGCACCAATCCTCTTGAGGCATCCAAAAGTGACGCAAACGGCAAACATTCTCTTTTCTCAAACACCCGGAGTATGCAGCCGGCATCCTATGATTCCGATCGCTCCGGGCAAAACCTGTACCAGGCGATGAATCGGGAAAGCCATTTTACCGGAAAGGATATTCAATCTCTCCTTAACGAAACATCGGATCAGAACGATCGGCAGTTGTTGAAATCCTCCATGCAGGAAACCATGGAACAGGCAATCCATAAGCAGGGTGCGGCCAAGGAAATGGATTCCGGAATGGAAAGCAACCCGTTGATCGACATGAAAAGGGATATTCATTCTGTTGCAGGAAGCAAAACGATTGGCGATAAGCCTCTGCCTTCCTATGTTCTGAATCAGGTCAGCAAGCAGATTATCCGATCCTTTCAAGATGGTCTGAGTGAAATCCGGTTACAATTAAAACCACCTCATCTGGGACGGCTTCAGATTCACATGAAAACCATCAACGATGTTTTGAAGGTCAGCATTATTGCTGAAAACAATACGACTCAAAAAATGTTAAAAACCCACTCCGACGAGCTGAAGGCGGCTCTCCTGGAGCATGGAATCCGGCTTGAAAAAATTGATGTCCAAATCTCGTTCAACTTTGACCAGTCCATGTCTCAGGCAAAACAGGATTCCCGGAAATCGCCTGATCATAAAGAACAGGTATTCAATATGGACGGTCTCTCTGAAACCGTTGGCATCCCATCCATTGCACATCTTGATCCATTGACCGGGAATGCTGCCGGAACACTCGATCTGATTGCCTGAAACATTTTAGAACCATTTCATTGATCGGCAGCATGGAATATTTCACTATCTATTGGAGGTGAACATGAATATCAACCAAAGCGCGTACGGAAACAGCAGCATCAATAAATTATTCACCGGGCACACCGAAGAAGTCGCCGAAAAAAAAGACCCCTTGGGACGGGAAGCATTCTTAACCATGCTGGTCGCGCAACTTCGGCATCAGGATCCTTTGAACCCAATGGAAGGAACCGATTTCACTGCCCAGCTGGCACAGTTTTCAAGCCTGGAACAGCAATTCACCATGAACAAAAGCCTGGAGGCCATACTGGATGCCCTTGGAACCAAAACACAGGAGAACCTTATCGATTATATCGGAAAAGAGGTAGTGGGAGAATCCAACAGCATATCCATCTCAAAAGGCAATACCACAACCGGATACTATACGATTGATGACACTGCCGATGTATCCATTGCCATCTATGACGGCAATGGCAGTTTAATGCAAAATATTTATGCGGGCCAGAAAGATGCCGGAACACACAAAATCGATTGGGACGGCAAAAATCTGGAAGGCGGCCCGGTGCCGGACGGCGCCTATACGTTTGAAATCCTGGCTTTGAGCGACATCGGAGGATACGTCGAAGCCAAAACCGCTGTAGAAGGAAAAGTCACCGGTGTGACGTACGAGCATGATATTCCCTATCTGCAAATCGGAGAAAGATTGCTCGATCCGTCAACGATTACCAAAATACTTCTACCCCAGGAAACGAAGGAGGATGAATCTGTTGAAAGCACCTGATTTCAGTTCTTTATTATTAACAATATATTGTAAGATCGCTGTCAAGGAGGTATCAAGATGTCTCTAACCAGTTCATTATTTTCGGGTATCAGCGGCATGACCAACCTGGGGAATGCCATGCAGATCATCGGTGATAATATCGCAAATGTCAATACAACCGCATTTAAAGGCAGCAACTATGTTTTTCAGGATTTGCTGAGCCAACAGATTGCCACCCAGTCCGGTACTGCTCAGGTCGGTCGCGGTATGGCCCTTGGAGAGGTTGCTTCCGTATTTGAACAGGGCTCTTTTGAGTCAACCGGAAACACGACCGATCTGGCCATCGGCGGAGAAGGCTTTTTTGTCCTTCGGGAATCCACGACCGAGCAATTGTATTATTCCCGGGCCGGAAACTTTAAATTTGACCGGGACGGCGTTCTGATCAACTCCTCCGGCTATGTAGCCCAGGGCTGGGCTTTGGATGATGAAGGGGATGAGGTTGGTTCGGTTACCGATATCAAGCTGGCTTCCTTTACTTCACCACCCAAAGTCAGTTCCAATCTCACCATGATCACCAATCTGGATTCGGATGCGCTCAGCAAATCCGTGGTTCTGGCCAATGCATGGGATGCGGAGGAAACGACACCCATAGCCGGCTCCGGTTATAACTATCAGTCTGTTGTCAAGGTATATGATTCCCTCGGCAGCACCCATGATATTACCATCTATTATGACAAACAATCCGAATCCAAATGGGAATACATCGTTACCTGCAATCCGGATGAAGATAAAAGAGGACTGGTTCAGGAAACGTCTGCCAAAGGGCTTTTGGCAAAGGGAGAGATCACGTTTTCAGACAGCAGTGGAACCATTTCCAACATGACCATGAGAGAATTTACCGGCAGGATCGGCAACTTGTCTACCAACGGTGCCATCACAGACCAGAGTACCAATTTTACCATCAACAACTATGACGCCCTGTCTCTGGACGGATACAATTTCAGTCTGGAATTTGACGGTACCAACTGGTCTTTTGAGGACATTGCCGCTCCAGCCGGTGTCATTACAGCCTCGGATCTCCCGGCAAATTACCCGTTTGCCACCATTATCAGCGGTGATGCCAACGGTATCCGGATCAATCTGGATGGGGATACGGACAGGACCGCCGACCTCACCATCGCATTTACAAATCCAGCCCAGGCAACCGATTCCCTGAGCTTTGATATTATCAACCCGCAGAATATTCATATTCAGGATGTCACCAACACCCAGTATATCGGTGATACCGGAAATGAAAACACCCAGCTGGAGATCAGCCATCCGGAAGTACTCACTACCGACTCCTCTGATTTGCGCATCAACTGGGATGCCAGTGAAGAGAGCTGGTACTGGGCGATGCCGCTGCTTCAGAACATTACCACCATGGATACATCCACTTTAACACCCGCCAACCTGACCGGATCTGCCAATGTAACCAATGCGGAAGTCATGACCAGCTATTCCAATGACACAACCGTTTGGTTTAACAGCAATACAGGTCTATGGAATTTTGTCTCTCCCCATGCGCGGGAATTGAGCAATCAGAATTTTACCGGCGGCATTACGCAGGCCAATACCTCCGTTGTGATCTCAGATCCTACTGTTTTGCAGAACCATTCGACCGGTATCCAGCTGGCATGGGACAACATTGTCGGTCTGACCGATCTCGCTTACAGCAATACCAGCGGAGCCAATGAAATTCTGGCAACCAACACAGCCATTACCGTCTCCCAGGAAGAAAACTTCACCAGGGACTCCAGCATTGCCTATATCCTAGAGTATGATGGTGTTGGCGACACCTGGGTCTGGGGTGCCGGAGGAGACCCTGTCGTGGATTACCTGAATCGGCAAAACCCGACATGGGATTCCGTTTCCGAACGGCTGAGCGTGGACCTGACCGGTGATGGAGCTGATTTTATTGTCGACTTTTCGGTAGCCGGAGGACTGACTGCCGCATCGGACGGCGACACCATCTCCTTTCGCATCGATGCAGACGGCAGCTGGACATGGGCCATGCCCACCTATAACATTGCCAGTACAACCGGTGGTATTGTCCCGACCAATATCACCGGGAACATTTCCTCCGCTTTGACCGCACCGGCCGCATATTATGATTCCGCAACCGATGTCGGCGGTCCGAACTACAACCTTGTTTATACGGATGCCACCAACACCTGGAGTTGGGATGCTGCCGGTCATTCTCCTGCCGCAGGGGGAGCCGGGGCAACCAATGGAACCTATGCCTCTGAAACCTTTATCGTAAACAACGAAAATGAAGTTTCCATTGATCTTGATGCGGACGGCCTTGCCGATGTCACCTACACCTTTACCGCTGCCCTTGCTGCCGACGGCACACTGAATTTTTCCATTGATCCCGCCGGCAATCCTCCACCGGAATACTCATCTGCCGACATCGCCTCTACATCCGGGTCCGATATACTGAGCATTGACATGACCGGAAACGGGACCTCGGACCTGGTGTTAAGCTTCCTCTCTCCCCTAACCTCTAACGGAACCATTACGTTTGATATCGACACCCATATTCCGCCATTCGAGTATCCCAATGCATCCATTGACAACGTTTCTTCCAATGCCAGCGCACTCTATGTGGACCTGAATGGGGATAATATCAATGATGTGAACTTCTCCTTTCTTGACGCAGGAGTACCCCAGGCCCTGACCGATAACGGAACATTTGTCTTTGATATTGATCCAAGAGTCCCGCCAACGGAATATTCCACTGCAACCCTTTCAGGAGACAGAGATGAAGTAATGATAGACATGAATAATGATGGTGAAAATGATATCGTTTTCACCTTTGACACACCTTTGCCATCCGGTGCATCCGCTCAGGACAGTGCCATAAAATTCGATATTGAGGGGACCACTGCCTGGAATGAAGTATCCACCAATTCAAACGGATATTATGAATTTATGGCTGATTTTTTAGGCGGTGAGCTTGGCGTAACCGAAAATGGAATTGAGTTTAACATTGGTACCAAGGATGACGGAACCGGTCAGTTTATCAATGACTCCTTGACGACCACCCAGTATGCCAGATCTTCCACCACAACCTTTCAATCGGCCGACGGATATGGGGCAGGAGATCTTGAGGGGGTTGACGTGGATACGGACGGCGTCATGACCGGCATTTATTCAAACGGACAGCTCATACCGCTTTACCGGATCGCACTCGCCAACTTTCTGAACGAACACGGACTGTATAAACTCGGCGGCAACCTGTATCGTGAAACCCGTAACAGCGGTACCGCCATCACCAACAAACCCGGCACCAACGGACTTGGAAGCATTACACCCAATTCGCTGGAGCAGTCCAATGTGGATATCGCCAATGAATTCGTCAAGATGATTACCACCCAGAGAGCATTCCAGGCCAACTCCAAGATTGTGACCACGGTTGATGCCATGCTGGGTGAGGTCATCGCCATGAAACGGTAAAAGCATCCTTTCCAGCCGGAACCAGTCAAAAACCAGGATCAGGGAATATCCTCCCTTATCCTGGTTTTTTCTTTATGAATCGCCGTTTGATCAGCCGAAAAGTATTCCCGCTCCTGATTCCATCATAGGCCCTCTTTGTTTGACGGAAAGAGTATGGTGGTATATACAAACCACACGGAAACCCGTAAAAAGGAATGCGTTTCCCTATAAATGGTTATCATTCAAAGGTGCGTTTCAAATCATGAAGATCGTATTTGATCGGAATTCATCCGGTGCCGTATGGGCGGCAAGGGTTGCCGGGCTCATTGCGCTTGCCGGAGCGGCAGCCGCCATGCTGTGGATCAGCTGGGGGAAGTGGCCTGATGTACTGGTTGACTTCGGCCACGAGCTATACATACCCTGGATGCTTGCCGAGGGCAAGATGCTGTATCGCGACCTGCTGAACTTCAGGGGCCCATTTAGCCCTTATTGGAATGCTTTGTGGTTTGTTTTGTTTGGGCCTGGTTTGTATACTCTTGTCTGGGTGAACCTGGCGCTGCTCGCCATCATGATGGTGGTGATGCATCAAGTATTGCGCCGTGTGAGTTCGTCTTTCGCCTCGTTCGCTGCCTGCCTGGTGTTCATTCTTCTTTTTGCTTTCAGCCAGCACGCAGGAATCGCGAATTACAATTATGTTTGTCCCTACGCTCATGAAACAACACACGCGATGCTGCTTTCATGGGTCGTCCTGGCATGCCTGATGAAGCATGTTCGCTCACCCAAAATGGCATGGCCCTCTCTATCCGGCTTTTTGACCGGCATGGTTTTTCTGATCAAGCCGGAATTTTTTGTCGCTCTGATGGCAGCATCTGCTGCGGCATTGGGATTATGGGCCTGGCGGATGCGGCCGGGCATTGCCTTGGCAGCCAGGTCTATCGGCGCATTCATTGTCACACTTCTGATCTCTCCCTTTGCGGCATTTGCCTTGCTATCCACCCAGCTGACATGGGCGGAAGCGGGCGTTGGAGCACTTGGCGAGTGGTGGTATATCCTGAATAGCCGTGTCTCAGCGTTATCGTTTTTCCGTACCGGAATGGGTATTGAAAACCCTTTGGTCAACCTGAAAGCGATGCTGACCGCAGCTGGGATTTATGCCTACATCTTCCTTTCTGCGGCAGCGCCGGCAATGGTGTTCCGCCGAAGGCAGGCCGTGTTCCTGATCGCATTCATGGAGGTTCTTATCGTGCTGGGTTCCGCCGGTCTGTTCTGGGAAAACCTTTTCTGGTTTGAAGTCGCCAGACCGCTCCCGCTTCTGTTGATACTATTGTTCGGATGGAAATTAATTGAGCTGATCCGTCACCGGGAAGAGAAACACCAGGCCGCTGTGATACTGATCGTATTCTCATTGGCTCTGTTGGCAAAGATGCTGCTCAATACGCGCATCTTTCATTATGGCTTTGTTTTGGCAATGCCCGCCGTGATGGTCAGCGTTGTGGCAGTTTTTGACTGGATTCCGGCGGCAATAAAAGACAAGGGTGGACGGCCGGTGATATTCTACGCCGCTGCATTTGCACTGTTTGGTGTAATCACGATTCGTTACATGGATATATCTGAAAAACGCTATGCCCTGAAGTCCGTTCCTGTTGGCAAGTGTGCGGATCGTTTCCTGGCAGATCGCCGCGGCGAGCTTGTGAACCTTGCGGTTGATTGGTTGAATCGCAATATGAAGACCCATGAAACACTCGCCGTTCTCCCGGAAGGTACTATGATCAATTACCTCACCCGCCGAAAAAACTCTTCCCCAATAATCACCGTTGTTCCTCCCGACATTGTTATGTTCGGAGAAAGTCGTATCCTCCAATTGATCCGAGAAGCACCTCCGACCTTTATTGCGCTGGTTCATCGAGATGACAGCGAATTTGGTTACCGTTTCTTTGGTTTGGATTATGGTCAATCCATTATGCACTGGCTGCGGGAGGAATATCGCCCGGTGCAACTGATTGGCGATCTTCCTTTTCAGGACAACCGATTCGGCATCCTGATCATAGAGCGTAAAGATCTTTATCTTCCGGCAGCTCCGGCTGACCCACCGCCCATAGAACCCAGAAGGCCTCTGGAAAAAATCGAGCCGTTATAAAACTTGAACTCCCGCGGTGCCATGTAAATCTTTACGGTTGCATCCGCGACTCCGTCCTTGAAGCTGACGGAATTTACCTGTGCTCCCCGAAGATACGCATTGGTCTCACTGGTCACCTGATCCTCGGAAATATTATTGTAACCGGCGGCGGAATAGGCCTTGATGATCATACCGGCGACTCTTTCCGAAATTTTCCGGTACCCGTCAACGACCGCCGCTCTTTCCGCCATCAGCTTCTTCTGCTGGGGTGTCCCGGTTTCGGGCTCGATACCCTGTCCCCGGACACTGATCAGAATTTTTTGCGATGCTTCTTCCGGTTCAAGGCCGGGTATCAGATTCAGGTCGCTGTTATTCATCCTGGATTCATATTTGATCACTTCATGGCTGGTAGAGCATCCGGTGAACAACAGGATCAGGGCGGGCAGTATTACCGGTATCCATCGGATATTGAAAAAACAATTATTCATTTGCATAATGTATTCTCCTCAAGAAATGCTTGGGAACAGCAGAATGGAACAGGGCTTGCCGCGAAGAAAAGCAAAGGCTATGCCATGGGATTAAAATTCAATTTTAATCCTTATTTTGGATTGTTAGCATTAAGAACATGGCAACACTGTTTTTCCGTATCCGGAAAAACATTCCGGGAACTGCAATATTTTCCAGCATTGCAGAATCGTCCATTGCATGAAACATCCCCATGACCCGGCAGTATCCCGCCTTGTGGTTCGTCATTATCTTGACATTTCTCAAACAGGATTGACATGGTTTCTCAAATCCATGGAAAGCGCCTCCGGGAACGGCACAGTAACCAATTGATAATCAGCGGTTTTTATCCATGCCGCCATCTGCACGGGCTTGGCATAGAGATTGCTGTCTGGTATGGTGACAATGATCCGTAACCGGTATTATAAAATCTGCACATTTGCTTCCGAAATCAGTGTTTCTTCAGGGACAGAATAATTGGGTCAAGATCATCCGGCTTCATCATTATAGGGATTGGCATTAACGAAATCATAAGAGAAATCGAATGGACATTGCAACACTGCTTGGGACTATCTCTGCATTTGGTCTGGTAATCCTGGCCATTTTTATGGGAGGAGGTCTCTCCCTGTTCATCAATCCGCCTTCACTCATGATTGTTGTGGGAGGAACCCTCGGGGCAACCATGATCAACTATCCGCTCCGGGATGTTCTGGGTGCACTGACGGTCGTGAAAAATGTGTTTTTCACCAAACCGGTGCCCATCGGAAAGGTCGCCGGAAGATTCGTCACCTATGCCGGAAAAGCCCGGCGCGAAGGCATTTTATCGCTGGAATCGGAAGTCCAGTCCATGCCGGATGACTTTTTAAAAAAAGGGTTGCAGCTTTCCATTGATGGGACAGAGCCCCATTCCATACAGGAAATTCTGGAAACAGAGATCGATTTTCTGCGTGAACGGCATCAGCTGGGAGCGGAAATCTTTACCACCATGGGATCATTTGCGCCGGCGCTCGGAATGATCGGAACACTGATCGGTCTGGTGCAGATGCTTCAATCCATGGATGATCCGAATTCCATCGGACCGGCCATGGCGGTCGCCTTATTGACCACCTTTTATGGATCGGTGCTGGCAAACCTTGTATTTATGCCGATTGCCGGCAAATTGCGAACCCGGAGCAAGGAGGAAATTCTGATCAAAGAGATGATCGTTCAGGGTGTGATCTCTCTTTCCCGGGGAGACAATCCACGGTTGATCGAACAAAAACTGCTCTCCTTTTTAGCGCCGAAATTCCGAGAAAGCGCTTTTAACTGAACGATTGCCATTCATAAGGCAGGCCAGGCATTCCATGAAATTGAAAAAAAGAAATCCTTTGACCATACTTTCCGATGGGAATCTTCTGCAGATGATGACGATCTCTCTGTTTATCATCCTGCTCGCTTTTTTTATCCTGCTGAATTCCATTGCTGTTTTGAATGAACAAAAAGTGGTTGTCGCCATCGGCTCCCTTCTCGGGAGTTTTGGACAAAAATCCGGCGGATATTCGATCATTGACGGAACCGGCGAACAAGACCTGCTCGTCCCCCTGACCACCCATACCGGAAGAATCGATTTTTCCGATATTGTGACGGATCATCCGGCTCTTTCACAAAACATACACGTTCTGACCGAACCAAAAGGAAGCCGGCTCCGGATACCGGCAGAGGCACTGTTCAACCATTCGGAAACAGCGATCACCCCTTCCGGTTATAAGCTGATGGATTCCATCGTAAAGTCCCTCTCAAGCAACCAGTATCCGATTGAAATTTCATGCCATACCGACAACATTCCCATCGTTATTGCCGGGGAGAAATCCAACCTGGAAATATCGGCCATGCGTGCCCTTCATATTCTGCAATATTTAGCCGAAACCAAGCATATTCCCATGGACCGGATGACCGCTTTCGGCTGGGGCGAATACCAGCCCGCATATTCCAACCGGACAATCGAGACCAGAAAACTGAACAACAGGACGGATATCCTTTTTGTACACAAATTGAAAAAACAAAAGCCGAAAGGCGGCTTTATTTTCAAAGATTTCTTTTTCCAGTCATTTGAATAAGGAAAAACCCCAACATGCGCTCATCCGGATCATCCCGAAAAATGAAACCGCAGCAGACGACTTCCGATTCCTGGATGATTACCTTTGGTGATCTGATTATGCTTCTTCTCACCTTTTTTGTCATGCTGTTGACCATGAAGTCGCTGGACCGGAAGGATGTCAAGGAATTGTTTCCCCATGCTTCCCGGACAGGAGGACCGCTGGATTATGCTGAAACCGGTTTTACCGGAAATGCTCCGGATTATTATGGAGACAATGAAAAAGCCGTCTTTGTTGAAAGCAAGGACATCCTGATACGGATTTTTGCCCTGATGAGGGATATCCAGACCGCAGCGCCGGAACAGGACGAAGCAGACCGGTTCCGGAAATCCATCCTCATTGAAGATGACCCCAAAGGGGTGGTCGTTTCCTTCCGGACGGAAGCATTGTTCGAACCGGGAAAGGCGGAAATCCATCCATCGAAAATCCACCTTCTGGACATTGCCGGAGAATTGTTGAAAACCACCTCCAACAATATATTGATTCTCGGGCATGCCGGCAGCCTTCCGCCCGGCACAACCGGAATCAAAACCAGTTGGGATCTGGCACTGTATCGAGCCTTGCATGTACGGTACTATTTAACGGCCAACTTCGGCATGGCGGAAAGCCGGCTTGCTGCGGGAGGGGTAGGGGATCAAAAATCCAAACCCGCCTCCGATGCTGCGGAGAATACGATTAAACAGGATCGCATTGAATTTGTTCTCATGAAAGCAACATCCTAAAAATGTTTATCCGGAGAAAATCATGGCGGAAGAAAAAGCGGAAGTCAAAGAAGAATCCGGCAGGAAAAACAAACTCCCGTTGAAATGGGTCATTGCTGCGGCCGCGGCGGTTGTCATTGTATCCGGAGGCGTGCTCGGCTATTTTCTGCTGAAGCCGTCCCCGGCTGAAACGGATCCGAAACCTATTTCCCCTGTGAAAACCGGCAAAACAAGCTCCCGGAACGGTGAATGGTCACAGATCATTCCGCTGGAAAGCTTTGTTGTCAACCTGAATGATCCGGGCGGAAAACGCTTCCTGAAAACAACCATTGAACTGGAATCATCCAACAAGGGATTTTCCGAAGAGATTCAAGCCGGAAAACCGCAGATCAAAGATGCCGTGGTAATGATACTGAGCGGCAAATCGCTTGCCGACATTCAGGGTATCGAAGGAAAAATTTCACTGCGGAAGGAACTGATTATAAAAATTAATACGATTTTACAAAAGCCCGGAATCCGCAATCTGTATTTTACCGACTTCTACATCCAGTGAACGACGTACCATTGGTTCAACAATATAAACGTATGGGAAATGAACAACCTGAACCGGCTTCTCCATAGCACAAAAGGCAACGGAACAATATGAGCGAAATCCTGTCACAAGAAGAAGTGGATAGTCTATTATCGGGTTTAAGCGCCGGAAAGATCGAGGCTGAAACAGACAAGCCATCCGATGACCTGAAGACCGACCTATATGATTTTGCCAGTCAGGAGAGAGTGATCCGGGGCAGGATGCCCACGTTTGAGGTAATCAACGAACGTTTTGCCCGTGAAATCCGGGCAACCATGTCATCGCTTCTTCATAAAACCATCGATATCAGTGCAGAAGCAATGGAAACCCTGAAATTCGGCGACTTCATAAGATCTCTTCCGGTTCCGACCAGTCTCCATCTGTTCCGCATGGATCCGCTGAGAGGACACGCCCTGATGGTTCTGGAAACCCAACTGGTCTTTAATCTGATTGACACTTTTTTCGGCGGAAAAGCAACCGGACAGGCAAAAATCGAAGGAAGAGATTTTACCAAAATCGAGGAAACCATGGTCAAAAAGGTTGTCATCGCCTGTCTGAAAGATCTTGAGGAGGCATGGGAACCGGTAGAACCCATCAAAACGGTTTTTGTCAAATCAGAAGTCAATCCGCAATTCGCAGCCATCGTTCTTCCTACGGATCTGGTGATCGTCACAAAATTCGAAATCGAACTCGAACAATCCGCCGGAATGTTCATCGTCTGTCTTCCCTATGCCATGCTGGAGCCGCTCAGAAGCATCCTCACCGCGGGGTTTCAGGCGGAAACCCTGGATGTCGACCGTACCTGGCAAAAACGGTTACGGGAAATCATTCTGGACTCAAAGGTGGATGTCAGGGTTCAGCTGGGAACGGTCCAGATCACCGGTGAACGACTGATCCATATGAAAACAGGAGATATTATACAACTAGACCAGGATGCCGACGGCCCGTTGACCGGGATGGTGGAAGGCTTTCCCAAACTTGAGGGATATGCCGGAGTTCAAAGAGGATTTCAAGCATTTCGTGTAACTAAACAGATACCGTTAGAATGAGGTTGCCATGAACGAAGAAAACAAAACAAAAGACGCCCGATCCGGAAATCTCAGCGCCAATGAAGACAACAGTGAACGAACCGATCTGGATTTTATTCTGGATATTCCGCTGGAACTCTCCGTTGAGCTGGGAAAAACCAAAATGCTGATCAATGATCTTCTTCAACTGGGCCAGGGATCGGTGATTGAACTCAACAAGCTGGCCGGAGAGCCTCTTGAAATTTATATCAACCGGAAACTGGTTGCCAGGGGTGAGGTCGTGGTTGTCAATGAAAAATTCGGTGTCCGGCTGACGGACATCATCAGTCCACTCGAACGAGTGCGGAGTCTTGGCCAATGAATCCAATGGATCCATCCACATCGGTTGCCGTCATGCCGGATCTCTGGGTCACCATGCTGAAAAGCGGGATCATGCTGTGCATTGTTCTGGCGGTTCTTTTTCTCGTCCTGTACTGGATGAAAAAAATCCTCTCCGGACAAAGCAGCTTTCGCGGTCAAGGCATGATCAGGCAGATTGCATCCCTTCATCTGGCTCCCAAGGAAAAAGTGGTATTGCTGGATGTGCTGGGCCGGAAAATCCTCATCGGTATCACATCCAATTCAATCAACTGTCTTTCAACGATTGAAACAGAAGAAGATTTTTCCCTTTCGGAACCGAAAGAGAGCAGGAGCTTTTTCCAAAAGCTGGTAAACGCTTCTGCGGAAAACAATGTCAAACCGATGAAACCGCAACCTCAGAAGACAGGATCGATGGAGAATGGGATTTCATGAAACAACATATCGATTTGCATAACCGTTTATCCGGACCCGGTTTCGGAAAACGAACCATCCTGTTGCTTCTCTTTCTATCCCTCATCCTTCTGTTTTTACTCCCTGATATGGGAAACAGCGCGGATCTCACGATCCCCTCCCTGAATCTCAGTCTGGAAAAAACAAATGATCCGGGCAAGGTCGCCGTTGTTCTGGAAATCATCGCCCTCTTGACCATCCTTTCTCTGGCCCCTGCCATACTGATCCTCATGACTTCCTTTACCCGGCTCGTGATTGTTTTTCACTTTCTCCGTCAGGCATTGGGGACCCAGCAGAGCCCTCCCAACCAGATTTTGATCGGCCTTTCCCTGTTTTTGACCTTTTTTATCATGTCGCCGGTCTGGCAAAATATTTATCAAAACGCACTGAGTCCCTATCTGGCGGAAAAAATGACCTATCAGGAAGCATTTGCCAATGCGCAGACCCCCATGCGAAAATTCATGCTGAGCAATACCCGCGAAAAGGACCTGGCCTTGTTTGTCAAGGCCTCCAAGGCAAAAAGGCCCCAGACGCAGGATGATGTCTCTTTGCTGACGCTGATACCGGCTTTTGTGATCAGTGAACTGAAAACCGCGTTTATCATCGGTTTTGTATTGTACATTCCCTTTTTAATCATCGATATGGTGGTGGCCAGCGTTCTCCTGTCCATGGGCATGATGATGCTTCCGCCGATTATGATATCACTCCCGTTCAAACTGATGCTGTTCGTTCTTGTGGATGGATGGCATATGATTGTCGGGTCCATGCTGAACAGTTTCGGGATGTTTGTCACATGACCCCTGAATTTGTCGTCAATTTTGCCAAAGAAGCCATTATACTGACCATTATCGTTTCCATGCCGATGCTGGGACTGGGCCTTATTGTCGGATTAGCGGTAAGCATTTTCCAGGCGGTAACATCTATTCAGGAAATGACACTTTCCTTTATCCCGAAAATTCTCGCTGTTTTTCTTGGTCTTCTCTTTTTTGCACCATGGATGCTGGAAAAACTGACAACCTATACCCAGAAGATCATCATCAACATCCCCATGTACATTCGATAGTTTTCTGATGGTGTCGGCAGCGTCCGGAAAATATACCATGACCGAAATCATCAACATTTCACCCGATCAATTTAAAGTGTTTCTGCTCGTGCTGACGCGGGTCAGTGTTATCCTGTTTTTATTCCCCATTTTCGGCACACAGGTGCTGCCGGGGCTGGTGAAAACCGGCCTTGCCCTTGTCATTTCCCTGGGACTGTATACCGTCGTAACCATTGATCCGCTTCTGTTTCCCCATTCCCTTGCCGGATTTTTAATCTTTATGGTTTCCGAGCTGATCGTCGGAGCGGTTCTGGGACTGAGTGTCCGCCTGTTCTTTACCGCCATTCAGCTTGCCGGACAGCTGGTCAGCTTCCAGATGGGTTTTGCCATGATCAACGTAATCGACCCGCAGTCCGGTGGACAGGTATCCATTTTAGATCAGCTCGCCTACTGGGTTGTACTTCTGGTCTTTCTTCTTCTGGGAGGCCATCACATTATGATCTGTGCGATTTCCGAAAGCTTTCAGCTGATTGATGTGGGAACGGTCTCCCTGCAAAAAGAACTGATGGAGAAGTTCCTGACGCTTTCTGCAGACATCTTCATCCTTTCCTTAAAAATCGGCGCGCCGGGAATGGTCGCCTTGCTTTTTGTCAGTACCGCGTTTGGTCTGAGTGCAAAATTTTCACCCCAGATGAATATTCTCATTGCCGCTTTTCCGGTCAATATTGTCGTGGGTTTATTCTTTTTTGGAATTTCGCTTCAGATTATCGTTATGGCAACCCGATCCTATCTCATCAAACTGCCTCTTTTATTTACCACCATATTAACCCTATTGGGCGCCCAATAACAGGATTCCAAAATGGCGGATGACAGTTTTCAGGAAAAAACCGAACAGGCGACCCCGCGAAAACTCCAAAAATCCAGGGAAGAGGGTCAGGTTCCCAAAAGCACGGAGATCCAGTCCGTCTTCGTTCTGCTGGCAGGCCTGCTGACCTTGTATGGATTTGGTTATCTGTTATACTACAAAGAACTGCTTTCCCTTATGCGGCAAAGTTTTACGTTTCACCACATCCCGGAGATGAACTTCATCGATTGTGTTTTCCTGCTTCGGACATTCGGCTTTCGAACCCTGATAATCCTTGCTCCTGTTTTTACGGCTGTATTTATCATGGCGCTATTGAGCGGATTTGTTCAGGTCGGATTTGTGATCGCCTTCAAGGCCATCGAACCCAAATGGGATCGATTAAGTATTATCAAAGGTTTCGGAAGATTATTTTCCAAAAAAGCGCTTTTTGAGGCCGTCAAGTCAACCCTGAAACTGATCATTATCGGAGTGATTGCATGGTATATTGTCATTAGTGAAATCGCCGGAATCAAAATGCTGCACACCGTGCAGATTGATTTTATTCTCTTATACACAGTGCGGATAGCCTTTAAAATCTTTTTCTGGGTCATTGTGGTCATGATCTTCCTATCGATTCTGGATTATCTCTTTCAGCGATGGCAATTCATGGAACAGATGAAAATGACCAAGCAGGAAATCAAGGAAGAAGCCAAGCAAAGCGAAGGTGATCCGCAGGTGAAATCCCGCATCAAGACACTCCAGTACCAGGCGGCAAGAAAAAGAATGATGCAGGAAGTGCCGAAATCCGACGTGGTTGTCACCAACCCGACACATCTGGCCATTGCCATTCAATATGATGCCTCAAAAATGAATGCGCCCAGAATTGTTGCCAAAGGTGCCGGCCGGATTGCAGAGAGAATCAAGGCAATTGCCCATGAACACGATGTTCCTGTGGTTGAGAATAAAGAGTTGGCTCAGAATTTGTATAAATTAATCGATATCGGAGAAGAGGTCCCGGCGCAATTCTTTCAGGCTGTCGCAGAACTGCTCGCATATGTCTACAAACTCAAAGGAAAAACATCTTAAGCCTGTTGTTCCCGATCCTGGCCGGCAGGATCTTTGCCAAAGGATACGTCATTCTTTCAACATGAATGTCAAAATATGGTCGACTCCATCCGGAATTTTTCAGCAAACCTTTACCGGTATTGAATAAAAAAGCAGGAGTATGGAATGAAAAAGGAAATCCTCAGGATCCTGAAAGACATCGTAAAAGATTATACGGACATGGCCATGGTCGTGACCGTGATCGGCATTCTCTGTGCAATGCTGCTCCCGCTCCCTCCTGTCATACTGGATCTTTTGCTGGCTCTGAACATTACCATTGCGATCATTGTTCTCATTACCACCATGTATACCGTATCCCCTTTGGATTTTTCCATTTTTCCCTCCGTCCTTCTGATTCTGACCCTGTTCCGCCTTTCCCTGAATGTCGCCTCGACCCGCCTCATTCTGTTGCACGGCAGTGAAGGAAGCCTGGCGGCAGGAGCCATTATCAAATCATTCGGCAGTTTTGTCGTCGGCGGCAACTATGTTATCGGAATGATCATTTTTGTCATTCTGGTTCTGATCAATTTTATTGTTATTACCAAAGGCTCCGGCCGGATTGCAGAGGTAGCGGCCCGATTTACACTGGATGGCATGCCCGGCAAGCAGATGGCCATCGACGCGGATTTAAATGCCGGCATTATTGATGAAAATGAAGCCCGTGAACGGAGAAAGGTGATTGCCAAAGAATCGGAATTCCATGGCGCCATGGACGGTGCCAGCAAGTTTGTACGAGGCGATGCCATTGCCGGAATTATCATCACCGCCATCAATATTATCGGCGGATTTATCATCGGTGTATTTCAGCAAGGAATGAGCATGATCGATGCCGCGGAAAATTACACCCTGCTTACGGTGGGTGACGGTCTAATCACACAGATTCCGGCACTCATCATCTCCACTTCCGCAGGCCTCCTCGTATCCAGGGCCGCATCCGAAGATCGAATGGGCAGAGAGTTTCTGAATCTGATTTTTGCCAATCCCAATCCCATTTATATTGGAGCTGCTGTCGTATTCATGATCGGAATGGTTCCCGGGCTCCCGGCATTTCCGTTTATGACGCTTTCCCTGATCCTGATCGGAGCGGTTTATTATTATCAGTCTGTTATCCGAAAAAAGGTCAAAGAACCCCTTCCTGCGGCGGCGGATAAAAAAGCAACGGAGCATGCGGGCCCCGAAGAAGTCGAGCATCTCCTAACCCTCGATGCCATGGAGCTTGAGGTTGGGTATGGATTGATACCGCTGGTGGACAGCGAACAGGCCGGAGATCTTCTGGGCAGAATTCGATCCATCCGGAGACAGTTTGCAACCGAAATGGGAATTATCATACCACCGGTTCATATCCGGGATAACCTGAAATTAAAACCCTCGGAATACCGGCTGATGATTAAAGGTGTCCAGATGGCCGGCTCCGAACTGATGGTCAATCATCTTCTGGCCATGGATCCGGGCAATGTAACCCGCAAGATTGAAGGCGTTCCCACAATGGAGCCGGCATTCAATCTTCCGGCATTGTGGATTCCGCCGGAAAAAGAAGAAGATGCCAAATTCAACGGCTATACGGTAGTCGACAACGCTACGGTTATCGCCACCCATCTTACGGAGGTGATCCGGAATAATGCATCGGATCTTCTGGGCAGGCAGGAGGTTCAGCATCTTCTGGACAATCTGGCCAAAACCCATCCCAAAGCGGTAGAAGAGCTGATTCCCAATCAGCTTCCTCTCGGGATTCTGCAAAAAGTCCTGCAAAACCTCCTGCGAGAACGGGTTTCCGTTCGGGACCTCCTGACGATTGTGGAAGTTCTGGCAGACTATGCCCCGATGAGCAAGGACCCGGACCTGCTGACCGAATATGTCAGACAGAAGCTTGCCCGTTCGATGTTAAGCCCCTATGTCCAGGATGAGGGGGTTCTTCCCGTGATCACCGTTGATCAGGAAGTGGAAAACGTTCTGACCAAATCCATCCAGCATACGGACCACGGATCCTACCTGGCAGCCGAACCCAAAATCGTGGATTCGATTGTCGGCTCCATCAAGGAGGAAATCGAAAAAATCATGGCCGTCAGTATTCAGCCGATTATTCTCTGTTCACCTTTATTAAGACGGCATCTGAGAAAGCTCGTCGAACAGTTTGCGCCATCCGTATTTGTTTTTTCACACGCGGAAATCCTTCAGAATATTCAAATCAAATCAACCGGCAGGGTAATGTTGCGACATGGTCGTTAAGAAATATAAAACAAAAAGTATTCAGGAAGGGGTCAGCAAGATTAAAAAAGAGCTGGGTCCGGACGCCATGATTCTATCCACCCGGCGTATTCGAAAAAACGCCTGTGACCCTTATGGGAAGGATCGATTTGAAATAACGGCGCTTCCCGGTCAACCGGCGGACAGCGGATATCCGACCGGCGCCAAAACCATCCGGGAGGAAATCTCAAACATCAAGGAAATGCTGTTTCTGCTTTCGCAGCCCAAAGGACTTCCGGAAGCGTTCCAGGCCTGTCCGGACAGCGTAAAAATGTATTCACGGCTGATCAAGTCCGGAATCTCCGAAAAACGGGTGAATACATTTTTTCATAAGGTCTTCCAAAATCCCTTACATCAAAACCCGGAAAATGTGGAAATCGCCAAACAGGTCTATCAGACACTTCTGGATTCCATCCATGTATGCAATCCGTTTCAGAAAGAGGCCTCTTTGCAGCCTTCGGGATCGCCGACGTTTGCCGTCCTGATCGGTCCGACCGGCGTGGGCAAAACCACCACCATTGCCAAACTGGCCGCAGATCTTTATCTGAAGCACAAAAAAAAAGTAGGTCTCATTTCCGTGGATAACTATCGAATCGGAGCCGTAGAGCAATTAAAGACATATGCTTCCATCATCGGGCTCCCCTGCCTGACGGCCTTTACTAAAGAAGATATCACGGCCGCCATGCGCAATCTGAACAACAGGGATATCGTGCTGGTCGATACGGCAGGTCACAGCCATCTGGACACGGAAAGGATGGCGGATCTTGTGTCTCTTCTTGGGGAAAAATTTTCAGGCTCCTGCCATCTGGTCCTCAGTGCGACGACCAAACAAAATGATATGAAAGATGCGGTTACCTATTTTTCCCGACTGCACCCGCAAACATACATCTTTACAAAAATCGATGAAACCAGGCAACGCGGAGGAATCCTTGATCAGATTCTGGACTATCCGCTTCCGGTTTCCTTTGTCACAACCGGACAGAAGGTGCCGGAAGACATCCTGTGCGCAACCAAACGCAACTTATCCAGACTGATATTAAACCGCAGCCGGTATGTATCCTGAAATACCGATATAAGGAGATCGAAATTGGACCAGGCAAACAGTTTACGCGAAATCGTCAAAACCGAAATTCACCAGCAGCAAAAAAAAGCCCGTATCAACAACCTTCCGCTATCCAAAGGAAGCAACCTGCCAAGAGTAATCGCCGTAACCAGCGGAAAGGGAGGAGTTGGGAAGACCAATATTGTCGGAAACCTTGCGATTGCGTTTTCCCGGCTGGGCAAAAAAGTGATGATCCTTGATGCGGATCTCGGTCTCGCCAATATCGATATCTTATTCCGGATTCATCCCCATTACAATATGGGACATGTGATCAATGGGGAAAAAGCCCTCTCGGAAGTCATGGCCGACGGACCGGAAGGAATTCGAATTATTCCTGCCGGCTCCGGTTTTGCGGATTTCACCCATCTGACGGAAGGGCAGAAACTGAACATTCTCAGCGAATTCGAATCTCTGGAAGAAATGGTCGATATCCTTCTCATCGATACCGGCGCCGGAATTTCTTCCAATGTGATTTATTTCAATCTGGCGGCGGATGAATGCATTATTGTGGCAACCGATGAACCCACATCCATTACAGACGCCTATGCCATGATCAAGGTAATGTCCTCCCGGCACGGAACCAATTATTTCAAAATTCTGGTCAACATGGTCAAGGATGAAATGCAGGCCAAAATGGTATATCTCACCCTGAGCAAATCCGTAGAACGTTTCATCAATGATGTGGTTCTGGAATATATCGGATTCCTGCCGACCGATCCATTGCTGAGACAGGCATTGATCAATCGCAGTACGGTAATTGAAATGTACCCGTCCGCCGCATCCAGCGCTCAATTTTGCGCGCTCGCAAACAATCTTGTCAAGGCTCCGGCCCGATGGAGTTCCGAAGGAAATATCAAATTCTTTTTAAAGCGTTTTATGGATTACAAAGCGGCATCCGGAATGACAACCTGATGAATGTTACTTGAACAATGATTACAGACTACACCAAAATACCGGCACCCGATGACAACAAAAAGATTGATCCCAAGGCACGGGAAGAACTGATTGTCAAACATGCCCCCCTGGTCAAGCGCATTGCCGCAAAAATGGCTGCACGGCTGCCGTCTTCGGTGATTTTCGATGAACTGATCAGCGCCGGATGTCTCGGATTAATCGATGCCATTGATAAATTTGATCCTGAGCGGGACGTCAGCCTGGAAACCTATGCCGAATTCCGGATCCGGGGAGCCATTCTGGATGAGCTGAGAAGTCTGGACTGGTACTCCCGATCCATGAGAAAGAAAATACGGGATATTGAAAAAGCCGTTGCCGCTGTGGAGGCCCGTGAGGGACGATTGTCGGATGATTGGGAGATCGCCAAGGAACTCGGGATCGATCTGGAAACATATTACAAGCAGCTTTCCAATATCCATGGCGCAGCGCTGCTCAGCATGGATGACTATATTAAAAACAAGGACAACCAATCTTCCGTTCAAAAAACATTTCAGGAAAAACTGAAAAGCAAGGATGATCCATCCCGGCTGATGTTCCGGAAAGAATTGAAAAATGAAGTGGCCGGAGCCATCCGAACCCTTTCCGAAAAAGAACAGCTGGTGATTTCCTTGTATTATCATGACGAATTAACACTGCATGAAATCGGAAGTATTTTAAAATTAACCGAATCCAGAATATGCCAGATTCATACAAGCGCCTTGATCAAATTAAAAAACAAACTTCGACTGTATTATCAGGAATAGTAACCCTTACGATATTCCGTTCAGAAAAAATACGCACCGCAGGCAATGACCATGGCTGAATCAAAAAATCAAAATCCGGAATCTGATTCCTTCTCACAGGATGATATTGACCAGCTGCTCCGGGCTGCGGACGGGGATGATCCAGAGGGACCGGAAAAAATTGACGACCTGTTGAGAAATATCTCCCATGAAGAGTCCGCTCCGGATCACAACGGAGAGGAGGGGAGCCATCCGCCGGAAGACCTGACCCCGGATGATATCCAGTCCCTGTTGAACACAGCGCTTGCTGAAATCTCCCTGGATGATCTGGAAGCGGATCTGCTTCAGTCTCAGTCCCCGAATCGGAAAAGCGCCGATTCCGTCAATCCGGATCCCACGGCTATCCTCCCGGATGAACCATCCGGGGATCATGCCGATACACCGCTGCCTGAACATCCCGAGACTGCTGGCGTGGAGTCAAAAGCGGCAGCCGAACCCGAAGCGGCAGCCTTTGCAGGCGGTGACTTCTCACAGGATGATATCGACAAACTGCTCGCAGCAGATATCCATATGGATGCTCCGGATGCTCCACAAGAAACCGAGCCGGACATGCCATCCGAACCGGGAGGAGAAATCTCACAGGATGACATCGACAAACTCCTCGCAGCAGATATCCATACCGATGCTCCGGATGCTCCACAAGAAACCAAGCCGGACATGCCATCCGAGCCGGGAGGGGAAATCTCACAGGATGACATCGACAAACTCCTCGCAGCAGATATCCATATGGATGCTCCGGATGCTCCACAAGAAACCGAGCCGGACATGCCATCCGAGCCGGGAGGAGAAATCTCACAGGATGACATCGACAAACTGCTTTCCGGAGAAGCCAAATCCGAATCCATCATTCCGGAAGAACCGGATGCCCTGCCGCAGGAAGAGGAAAGGTCCCTGTTCATTTCTCAGAATGAGCTGGATCAACTTCTGGAAGAGTATGACAGCCATCCTCCGGATGGGAAAGGAAAAGAGGAAACAAAAGGCAAAGCCACGGATATTTCTCAAAATGACATTGACATGCTGTTATCCACGGAAGCCGATGATGCCCCCCAAAAATCGGCGAACCCGGAAGAAGGACTCATTTCCCAGGATGATATCGATAACCTTCTAAAGGGCTCCGATGAAGAAAAAGAAACGGAAGAAGAGTCATCCAGCCTGATTTCACAAGAAGATATCGACCTGCTGCTCAAAGGAGTGGGTGAAGATTCTCCCGAAGATCCTGCAGAGACAGTGGAAGAAACAGCGGATACTGATCTTCCCGATGGTGACGGTTCCGGTCTGGTCTCTCAGGATGATATCGATGCTCTTCTGCGGGATGAAGTCGAATGCGAAGACGTGCCGGTTGATACCGCACCGCAAATTGAACTGGACCGGGTCGTTTTAGAGGAAGATGATGATACCCTGACCGGTTCCGAAGAAGATCAGCCGGAGGCCAAAAATGCCGGTGCGAAAAAATGGTACCGATCCAAGTTGCTGATCGCCTGCTCCATTGGCGCATTCATTTTCCTGGTTTCTTCCATTTCCCTGTTCCTGCTTTTATCCGGCGATGAGGATGTAGTAATGAAACCGGAAATGGCTGTGATGGAATCCGAAACCTTGCAGGAAGCGGCTCCTGTTGTGGAAGCTGCCCCAACGGATCTGTCTGTTGCATTTAATGATTTTATCATTCTCGCACCGATGCAGAGAGATGATATCTCCATTCTCAAGGCGGATATACAGGTGACCTGCACGAGCGATGCCGCTGCCGACAAGATGGTTTCACAAATGCCGTTCTTTCGATTTATCATTTATGACACGTTGAAACAGGCCTTGGCTAAGCTGGAAGTTTCGGAGACGGAAACGAAAGAGCCCGGAAAAAAACAGAAAACAGATACATCCAAAGCACAACAGCCGCCGTTACCCGTGATCGATCAGACAAAGCTGAAATCGGAAATCCGTCTTGCTTTGGAAAAAGCATTGCCGGAAAAAGGAATTCAGGAGATTGTTCTGAAAAACATCCATCTTTCGTAAGCCGCCGGCATGGTATTGTTTTTCTGAACATTTTCAGGGGAAATCATGACCACGATATCAAATCTCAACATTGTCGTTCAGCAAGGCGACATCGCAAGGGAAGCGGCACAAGGCACCAAATCCCAGCCCATGGATCCACGGCAGCTGACCGCCGCGGAACAACAGGAAAAAGATCAGGCCGCACTGTCATCGGTTCCCGAATCCGAACAATCCGATGCCATTACGCCTGATAAGGAGCAGCGGGAAAAAAAGAAACGGGAACAAGAAGAAGCGGAAAAAAAGAAAAAAAAAGAAGCGGAAAAAAATCCGGATTCACCGGGAAGGCTGCTGGATACCATCGCCTGATTCCGTTCCGACAGCAAACAGTGTCAGGATACCGATTACCATAAACGCCGGGAACTTGCTTCATGATTTTTGAAGGACTGAAAATTGAATTCTGGGTACTCTTCCAGATTATCATTGATGTTATCCTGATTGTTCTCATTTTCCGGCTGATCAGGAATATGAGAATCCGTCTGCAGAAGGACGTTTCCAGAGAAACCTCGAAAAAGGTGATGGATATGATCGAACCGCTTCTTTCACAGGCAAATCATGTGGCCACCGCTTTCGAAAAACAGCTCCGGGAAAAAAACCATCTCATCAACACCTTGAATGAAAAACTGGACGCCAGAATCATCAGCCTGAATCTGCTGCTGAACCGGACAGAAGCCATCCATATGGCGGAACCGGCCGATCCGGAATCCACATCATTTCATGTATATGACCAGCAGGAATCCATTATAAAGCTCTACCATACGGGAAAAAGCTCATCCGAAATCGCCAAAATCCTGTCTCTTCCCAAAGGAGAGATCGATCTGGTTCTGGATCTGAAAAAAAAATTGATCGAACTTCAATAAGCGGAATACGCTTTGAAAAGCAAAATCATTATGACATCCATCATCAACCGAATTTTTCTTTCCTCTTCCAAGATTTCCGTTGTGAAAGAAAATAATTCCTCTCCCAATTTGCCTCCTCTTCAGAAAGGCAGCCTGATTCAAGCCAAGGTTGTCCAATTACTGTCCAGCCGGCAAGCGCAGATTCTCCTTCTGGGAAAAACCATTACCGCCAAAACCCACACTCCGTTAAAGCCCGGTGAAACCATTTTTCTGCGGGTCATGAAGACAACCCCCACAACGGTGTTTAAAATAGAACCGCCGAATGTACTTCCGGAAAAACAGCTCTATGATGCCGTAAAAACGCTTGGCCGGACCGGACCCTTCAAACACATGGAAGGACTTCTCAAGCAGGCGGTCGAATGGGAAGCCTCCCCCAATCCGTCCGCAGCCATGAAACCCCTGGAACGTTTTGTCCGTCTGGTGCAGACCGCTGCCCTGCAATCCGGAAAGCCCGATACCGGGGTTCTCGGCCGATTCATCGAAAACAGCGGCATGAAATGGGAAAACAAGCTTCTTTCCTTTTTTTCCGGCAATACCGACTTTTCACCCCCCAAAGTTCAGGAGCTTGTCAACAATGACTTCAAGGCGCTGGCCCTGGAAACATCCGCCCGGATTCCCGAAGAACAGCAAAGCATTCTCCATTCCATTCAGTCTTTTTCCCGGAGCATGGAAAATCTTCAGGTGCTCAATCAGCAACTGTTTGATGATTCCGGCAGATTCTTTCTTCACCTGCCGATATTGTTTGATGGAACCCTGACATTCGGGCAGCTTTTCATCGATCTGAACCATGCCCTGGAAGAACACCCACCAGAGGAAAAAACGCTTCGGGTATCTTTTTTGCTCGAAATGACCCGGCTCGGTGAATTTCTGGCTGATTTTTCGATCTTGAACAATCAAATCCGCGGATCATTTGGTGTGGCCAATCCGGATGTTCAACAATTGATCCGGGAAAACATCCCGGATCTGCAAACGAAATTGATCTCTCACGGATTTATCGTCTATCCGATTACCTGCCGTATTCTCAGCCCGGAAACCCTGGCCGGAACATCTCTGATCGAAACATTCTTATCCGGTCCTGAAGACGGCATGCTGAATATTGTGATATGAAAAAAAAAACCAAAAAAGCGGTTGCGCTCAAGTATGACCCTGCAAAAGGAAAAGCCCCCAGGGTAACCGCCAAGGGGCAGGGGCTTGTTGCCGAAAGAATCATTCAGCTGGCAAAAGAACACGGGATACCGGTTAAAGATGATCCGGACCTGGTTGAGGTTCTGTCCGGACTGGAACTGGACTCGGAAATTCCACCGAACGTGTATGTCGTGGTTGCCGAGCTGCTGGCCTTTGCCTATTCCATGAATGGGAAAAAACAGCCTGTTTAGGTATTTTTTTCCTTCCGGCTTTTTTGCCACATGCGCCTGTCATCCAGCCCGTCTTCCCCATTAATTTCAGAAAAGTCATATATGGCGCTGCTTGACGAAAACCGGCTTCTGCGGAATCCGCCATACAGGCAGCCGGCATTCATATTGCAGAAACAGGACACAAAAGGAGAAATCAAATGATATTGCAAATGACCAGAGCGGTGCAGGGAGGCCTTCGGCAGGAACGAAAACTGGATATCATTGCCAACCACCTGGCCAATTCCGACACCAACGGGTTTAAAGGCGATATTCTGGCGTTTGATGACGTGTTCAAGGCCAACCTGGTCACCGATCACAGTCCGGGAAGCCTGAACGTCACCGGAAACACGCTCGATCTTGCTCTGGGAGACAAAGGCTTTTTTAAAATTCAAACCCCGCAGGGAATACAATATACCCGGGATGGCAACTTCACCGTTGACCGGAATGGGACCCTGGTCACCCAGAACGGAAATGCGGTTCTGGGAAACAACGCCCCCCTTGCCATTCAGGGAACGGAAATTCACATCAATCAGTCCGGAGAAGTGTTTGTGGATGGAGAGGCTGTCGGAAACCTGGACATCGTCACCTTTGAAGACCTGACCCGTTTGAAAAAGACCGAGCAATCCCTGTTCCGGTATGAAGGCGATGCCGGAGTCGATGAGCAAATCACGCAGAATGTGAATGTCCGGCAGGGCGCTCTGGAAAAATCCAATATTTCCACGGCCGTTGAAATGGTGGAAATGATTCAGACCCACAGAATGTATGAAGCCTATCAGAAAATGATCATGACCTTTGATGAAATTGATTCAAAGGCCATTCTGGAACTGGGAAGACCGTAAGAAACCCGTTCCGTCTTACATCAACATGGAGGATGATAATGATTCGATCTCTTTGGACAGCCGCATCCGGAATGAATGCGCAGCAAATGACCGTCGATGTGATTTCCAATAACCTGGCCAACTCCAATACCACCGGTTTTAAGAAAAGCCGCGCCAATTTTCAGGACCTTATGTACCAGACCCAGTTGATTGCCGGCGCCACCACTCCCGGAGGAGGGCAGATTCCATCCGGAATTCAGGTCGGAATGGGAACCAAGCCATCCAGCGTACAAAAAATTTTCACCCAGGGAGATTATGTGCAAACCGGAAATGACCTGGATATGGCCATTGAAGGGCGCGGATTCTTCCGGGTTTTAAATGGGGATGAAGAACTGTATACCCGCGCCGGTAATTTTTCGCTGGACAGCGAAGGTTTTCTGACCACTCCGGCCGGAGCCAGGCTGCAACCGGAAATCAGTCTCCCGGCAGAAACCGTACTTGTCACCGTGCAATCCAACGGTCAGCTTACCGCTCATGGAGCAGGTGATACCGTTCTTCTGACCGAACAGATCAACCTTTACACCTTTGTCAATCCCGCCGGCCTTTTTGCCGTCGGGCAGAACCTGCTGCGGCAGACCGAAGGCTCCGGAGACGCGATTGAAGGGATTCCCGGAACGGACGGTGTGGGAACCATCTCCAATTCCTTTCTGGAAATGTCCAATGTCAGTGTGGTGGAGGAAATGGTGGCCATGATTGTCGGCCAGAGGGCTTATGAGGCAAACTCCAAAACGGTTCAGACTGCGGACAGCATGCTGGGAATCGCCAACAGTGTGAAACGATAAGATGGGGGAAAAAATGCGTATTTTGTATCATCTGCCGATTCATTTATGTTCCGCCTGCCGAAAGGGTTTTTTCATCGTGATCTTCTTCGGGTGGATATGCGCCTCTGCATCCGGAAGTCCGGCAATACCGGAAGTCCCGGCCGGAAGGAATTCATCCACCGTTATCATCCACCTTCAGCCATCTGCCGAGATCATTGGTTCCGGAATTCTTTTACGGGACATTGCCGTGATCCGGCCGGACGGCCCCCTGGCGGAAGAACTTGGTTCCATGCGGATAGCCCGGTCACCGCGGCCGGGAATGAAAAGGCTTCTTCCCAAGGCAAAAATTTTTTACTCCCTGAACACCCGGAAAGAACAGCACCCCGGGATTGTTCTAAAAGGCCCTGATTTCATTCAAATTCATCGCGCATACCAGCCGATTCCGGACGAATATCTCCGGCAGGTGATCCGGAACTATATCGACCGGAAGATTCCGAACGCCGACTTCAAACTGGGAACCATTAAATTTCATGGAAAAAACTGTTTCCCGGTCGGCAAGCTGAAAGCCTCCGTGACCCGCCATCATTCCGACGATCTTCTGGGAAACGTGAAATTCGTTCTGTCCGTAACGGTCGATGAACAAAGCGCCGTTCATGCATATGTCTCCTCGTGGGTCGACCGGTATGAGGATGCTGTTTTTACCAAACACGCCCTGTCCAGAAATGCCCTGATCGCGGAAAAAGATTTATACATGCGGAAGATGAATCTATCCAGGGCTCCGGACAATATTTGCAGGAGCTTTGAAGACGCCCTCGGCAAAAGAGTCAAACAGCGCGTGCAGGCGGAGACCTTTCTCCGGATCAGTTCCCTGGAAACACCGCCAACGATCTACAAGGGAGACCGGGTGGAAATCGTCGCCGG